>NZ_JBVJSQ010000001.1:0-769342 GCF_055606485.1 Streptomyces sp. NPDC037083
CCTCGCCTTCCTGCGCGAGTACGAGGACGACCTGGTGCTGTGCGTGCACAACTTCTCACGCTTCGCACAGCCCACCGAGCTCGATCTGAGCCGGTTCCGCGGGCGCTACCCCGTGGAGCTGTTCGGCGGGGTGCGCTTCCCGGCGGTCGGCGAACTGCCCTACCTGCTCACCCTGGCCGGGCACGGTTTCTACTGGTTCAGGCTGCGCAAGGACGCGGCCTAGAACCCCGGGGCGGGGCGGTTTCCCCTGCCCCGCCCGGGGCACGCATCAGTAACACCCCGACCCGCGGGGAAAGGAATGTGGCGCCATGGCGGAAACGGTCACGCTCTCCGGCAAGACAATCCCCGGCCTCCTCGCGTCACTGGACCCCCTGCTGCGTGAATGGCTGCCACGGCAGCGCTGGTTCGCCGGCAAAGGGCGTCCGGTCACCGGGTTCTCGCTGGTGGCGGCCACCGAGCTGCTGCCCGCCGGGTCCAGGCTGGGCCTGTACCACCTGCTGGTGCGCGCCCGGCAGGGCGCGGGCCCCGGCGACTGCTACCAGCTCCTGATCGGCGTCCGCGAGGCCCTGCCGCCCCGGCTGGCCCCCGCGATGATCGGACACGTCACGCAGGGGCCGCTGACCGGGCGGACCGTCTTCGACGCCCTGTACGACACCCGCCCGGCCGAGGTGCTGCTGGAGGCCCTGCGCACCCGGGCCCGGATCGGCCCGCTGCGCTGCGAGCGCGATCCGGGGCAGGAGATCCGGTCGGGACTGGTCCCGCGCCGGCTGACGGGCGAGCAGTCGAATTCGTCCGTCGTCTATGGAGATACGTTCATCCTGAAGCTGCTGCGCCGGGTCGTGCCGGGCGTCAACCCCGACCTGGAGCTGCCGCTGGCGCTGGCCCGCGAAGGCTGCCCCCGGGTGCCTGCGCCGACCGCGTGGCTGCACGCGGAGCTGGACGAGGGCGAGGACGACTCCTACGTCCTGGGCGTCCTGCAGCCGTATCTGCAGGGCGCGGCGGACGGCTGGGAGCTCGCGCTGCGGGAACTGGCCAAGGGCGAGGACTTCGTCGCCGAGGCCCGGGCGCTGGGGCGGGCCACGGCCGAGGTGCACGGGGCGCTGGCCCGGGCGCTGCCCACGGCGACCCTGGGGCAGACGCAGATAGGGCCGATGGTGGACGGCATGACCGAGCGGCTCGACGCGGCCGCGCAGGCGGTGCCGGCGCTGCGCCCCTACGCGCCGGCGCTGCGCACCGCCTTCACCGCTCTGGCCGACCTGGCGGCCGAGGGCCGCACCTGGACCGCCCAGCGCGTCCACGGCGACCTGCACCTCGGGCAGTGCCTGCGCACGGCCGCCGGCGAGTGGACGCTGATCGACTTCGAGGGAGAGCCGGCCCGGCCGCTGGCGGAGCGCCGCATGCCGCAGCCGACCGTCCGGGACGTGGCGGGCATGCTGCGTTCCTTCGACTACGCGGCCCACTCGGCCGACCCGCCCGCCCCGGGCTGGGCGCACGCCTGCCGGGCGGCCTACTGCTCCGGATACGCCGAGACGGCCGGTGTCGACCCACGCACCGACCCCGTGCTGCTGCGGGCCTACGAGACGGACAAGGCGGTCTACGAGGTCGTCTACGAGGCCCGGCACCGCCCCGACTGGCTCGCCGTCCCCCTGTCCGCGATACATCGCCTCGCCGCACCCGACCTGCCTTGAGGAGGCTCCGCAGTGACTCCCCCGAAGAAGGTCAAGAAAGCCGCCGCGAAGAACGAGCAGCTCCCCGCCGAACCGACGCCGGCACCAGTCACAGCACCGACACCGGAATCGACGCCGACACCGGCACCGATCCTCTCCCCCGCCCCGGACGCCGGCGACCGCGAACGCCTTCTGCACGGCTCCCATCACGACCCGCACTCCGTGCTCGGCGCACACCAGGTGCCCGGCGGGGTCGTCTTCCGGGCGCTGCGCCCGTACGCGCGGTCCGTCACGGTGCTCGCGGGCGACCTGCGCGCCGAGCTCCACGACGACGGCGACGGCTTCTTCTCCGGTCTGCTGCCCCTGGCGGAGGTCCCGGTCCACCGGCTGATCGTGGCGTACGAGGACACGACCGTGGAGACCGAGGACGCCTACCGCTTCCTGCCCACGCTGGGCGAACTGGACCTGCACCTGATCGGCGAGGGCCGGCACGAACAGCTGTGGACGGTGCTCGGCGCGCACCCGAGGACCCACCAGGGGGTCAGCGGCACCAGCTTCTCCGTGTGGGCCCCGAACGCGCGCGGTGTGCGGGTGACCGGCTCCTTCAACTTCTGGGACGGCACGGGGTTCCCGATGCGCTCCCTCGGTTCGTCGGGCGTCTGGGAGCTGTTCGTGCCCGGGATCGGCGAGGGCGAGCTGTACAAGTTCGACATCACCCGCCCCGACGGCTCGCACACCCTGCGCGCCGACCCGATGGCCAGGCGGACCGAGGTCCCGCCCGCGACCTCGTCGATCGTGGACTCCTCACGGTACGAGTGGGGCGACGAGGAGTGGCTGGCCCGGCGGGCCGAGATACCCGTGCACGAGGCCCCGTTCTCGGTGTACGAGATCCATCTGCCGTCCTGGCGACCCGGTCTGACGTACCGTCAGCTGGCTGATCAACTGCCCGCGTACGTCAGCGACCTGGGCTTCACGCATGTCGAGCTGATGCCGGTCGCCGAGCATCCCTTCGGCGGCTCCTGGGGCTACCAGGTCACCGGCTTCTACGCGCCCACGGCCCGGCTCGGCACTCCGGACGACTTCAAGTACCTGGTGGACGCGCTGCACCGGGCCGGCATCGGCGTCCTGATGGACTGGGTGCCCGCGCACTTCCCGCGCGACGAGTGGGCCCTCGCCGAGTTCGACGGTCGTCCGCTGTACGAGCACGAGGACCCGTTGCGGGCCGCGCACCCGGACTGGGGCACGCTGGAGTTCGACTTCGGCCGCCGCGAGGTGCGCAACTTCCTGGTGGCCAACGCCTCGTACTGGTGCGAGGAGTTCCACATCGACGGACTGCGCGTGGACGCCGTCGCCTCGATGCTCTACCTCGACTACTCGCGCGAGCCCGGACAGTGGACGCCCAACGAGCACGGCGGCCGGGAGAACCTGGACGCGGTGGCCTTCCTGCAGGAGATGAACGCGACGGTCTACCGCCGCAGCCCCGGGGTCGTCACCATCGCGGAGGAGTCCACGGCCTGGGACGGCGTCACGCGGGCCACCCACCATCCGGGGCCGAGCGGCTTCGGCGGCCTGGGGTTCGGGCTGAAGTGGAACATGGGCTGGATGCACGACTCGTTGCAGTACATGAGCCACGAGCCGGTGCACCGCAGGTATCACCACCACGAGATGACCTTCTCGATGGTGTACGCCTACAGCGAGAACTACGTGCTGCCCATCTCGCACGACGAGGTGGTGCACGGCAAGCGCTCGCTGGTGTCGAAGATGCCCGGCGACTGGTGGCGGCAGCGCGCCGACCTGCGGGCCTATCTGGCCTTCATGTGGGCCCACCCCGGCAAGCAGCTCCTGTTCATGGGGCAGGAGTTCGCGCAGGGCGCGGAGTGGTCGGAGGCGCACGGCCCCGACTGGTGGCTGCTGGATCCGGCGTACGGGGCCGAGGCCGATCACCGGGGCGTCAGGGACCTGGTCCGGGACCTCAACGCGGTCTACCGGGCGACGCCGGCCCTCTGGGAGCTGGACACCGACCCCGCCGGGTTCCAGTGGGTGGTCGGCGACGCGGCCGAGGACAACGTCTTCGCCTTCCTGCGCTACGACGCCGAGGGTTCCCCGCTGCTGTGCGTGTGCAACTTCTCCCCCGTGGTGCGCCACGACTACCGGCTCGGCGTCCCCGACGACGTCCCGGCCTGGCACGAGGCGCTCAACACCGACGCGGCCGCGTACGGCGGCAGCGGCGTCACCGGCCCCGATCCGGTCAAGCCGGAGGCGCAGGGGCGGCACGGCCGCCCGGCGAGCGTCCGGCTGACGCTGCCTCCGCTGGCGGCGGTGTGGCTGCGGCCGGCGTGAGGCCGGCGCGGTCGGCACCCCGGCCTCCGACTCGCCGCGGACGGCCCGGGAGCCCGGCGTCCCACGCGCCCGCGCCCCCGCCCCCGTGTCCCGGCGCACCCGAGCCGCCGCGGCGGCGACGGCTGGACGGGCTGCGGTCCGGGCGGGCGCGGGGTCGCCGGTCGGTGCGGTACGCGTACGGCCGGCTGTCCTGCCGAACGCGTACCGCACCGGCCGTGCGGGTGCGGTGAGGCGGGAGCGGACGTTACGCCTCGGTGATCCCCGGTGACGCGAACGCGTCGGCCAGGGCCTTCGGCAGCGTCCGGCTGTGCAGCACGCCCAGCCGCTGCGTCGCGCGGGTGAGCGCCACGTACAGGTCGCTCGTGCCGTACCGGGCCGGCTCCACCACCAGGACGGAGTCGAACTCCAGCCCCTTCGACTGCCGGGGGTCGAGCAGGACGACCGGCTGCGTCAGGTCCGGCTCCGCGCCCGCCGTCACGCCGTCCAGCCGTGCCGCCAGTTTGCGGTGCAGGTCGCGCGGGGCGATGACCGCGAGCCGGCCCTCGGCGGGCGTCATTTCCCCGACCGCCTCGGCCACCGCGTCGGGCAGGTCGCCGGTCTCGCGCGCCCACGGCCGCACGCCCGTCGACCGGACGGAGCCGGGCGGTTCGAAGTCCGGGTGCTCGGCGCGCACCACCGCGGCCGCCACCGCCATGATCTCCGCCGGGGTGCGGTAGTTGACGCCGAGGCGGGTGTGCTTCCAGCGGTCCTGGACGTAGGGCTGGAGGATTCCCTCCCAGGAACCGACGCCCGCCGCCTCGGCGGTCTGCGCCGGGTCGCCGACCAGCGTCATCGAGCGGGTCGGGCTGCGCCGCATCAGCAGCCGCCATGCCATGGGCGACAGCTCCTGCGCCTCGTCGACGATGATGTGCCCGAACGCCCAGGTCCGGTCGGCCGCCGCGCGCTCGGCGGCGCTGCGGTGGTCGTCCTCCTCGTGCCGCTCGGCGAACCGCTCGGCGTCGATGATGTCGTGCGCGGACAGGACCTCGGAGTCCTCCTCGTCCTTGTCCTCGAACTCGTAGGTGCGCGAGGCGTAGGACACGTCCAGCACGCCCTGCGCGTAGGCGACCTGTGTCTCCCGCTCCCGCTCCGCCCGGGCCCGCGCCACCCGCTCGTCCACTCCGAGCAGTTCGGCGGCCTCGTCCAGCAGCGGCACGTCCGCCACCGTCCACGCCCGTGTCACGGGGCGGCGGATGACGGCCGCGTCGTCGTCGGAGACGTAGCCGACGGGGTCGGCGAGGAAGTCCGCGACCAGGCGCTGCGGGGTCAGTCGCGGCCACAGCTGGTCCACGGCGGCCCAGACCTCGGGGTTCTCGGCGAGTTCGTCGCGGATCTGGGTGATGTCGCTCGGGTCCAGCAGGTTCGTGCCGTCGAACGGGTCCGTGCCGATGCGTTCGGCGACCATGTCCGTGAGCGTGTTGAGGATGTGGCCCTCGAAGTGCTCACGGGCCGCGTTGTGCGGGAGGTTCGCGGCGCGGGTGCGCTCGCGTGCCACCTTCACGAGACCGTCGTCGAGCATCAGGATCTCGCGGTCGTGCTCGATCGCGATCACCGGGTCGGGCAGCGCCTGCCAGTCGCGTACGACTTCGGCGAGCACGTCCGCCATGTCGGCGCGGCCCTTGACCGCCGCCGCCTCCCGGGTGTCGGTCGCCGTCGCCCGGACGCCGGGGAACAGCTCCCCGACCGTCGCGAGCAGCACACCCGTCTCGCCGAGCGAGGGCAGCACCTCGCCGATGTAGCCGAGGAACGCGGGGTTGGGGCCGACGATGAGGACGGCCCGCTTGGCGAGCAGCTCCCGGTGCTCGTAGAGCAGATAGGCCGCCCGGTGCAGGGCGACGGCCGTCTTGCCGGTGCCCGGGCCGCCCTCCACCACCAGCACCCCGCGGTGGGGGGCGCGGATGATCTCGTCCTGCTCGGCCTGGATGGTCTGCACGATGTCGCTCATCCGGCCGGTGCGCGCCGAGTCGAGCGCGGCGAGCAGCACCGCGTCACCGGTGGGGTCCTCGTGGCCGGTGCGGGTGGCGTCGCCGAGATCGAGGATCTCGTCGTGCAGGGCGGTGACCCGGCGACCCTCGGTGGTGAGGTGCCGGCGCCGGCGCAGTCCCATCGTGGTGTGGCCCGTGGCCAGGTAGAAGGGGCGGGCGACGTCGGCACGCCAGTCGATCAGGACGGGCGTGCGCTCGGCGTCGTCGGTGCGCAGGCCGATGCGGCCGATGTGGTGGTTCGTTCCCGAGGCGAGGTCGATGCGGCCGAAGCACAGGGAGCCGTCCACCGCGTTCAGCGCGGCCAGCAGCCCCGAGCGCTCGGCGACGAGGATGTCCCGCTCCAGCCGGGCCTGCATGGGCTTGTCGCCCTGAGCGAGGGCGTCCGTGACGCCGGCCTCGGTGTCCCCACGCAGGGCGTCCACGCGCGCGTACAGGCCGTCGATGAATTCCTGCTCGCGCCGCAATTCCGCGTCTTCATTGTGTGGAAAACCGGTGTTTGACAATTCCACTCCCGCCCGGATATACTGTGTCCACTGAGCTTCTTTGCGACTCGATTTCCATGAAGTCGCGAATCATCGAATATACGCAGAGAAATCCCCCGGGCGCAATTGCCCGGGGGATTTCTTCGTGTCGAGTGGGCCTCAGAGCACGTCGGCCAGCTCCTCCAGGAGCCGCCGCCTGGGCCTGGCCCCCACCATCGCCTTCACCGGCTCGCCGTCCCGGAACACCATGAAGGTCGGCATCGACAGCACCCTGTAGGCGTTGGTGGTCTCCGGGTTGGCGTCCACGTTCAGCTGGACCACCTTGAGCCGCTCGCCCTCCTCCGCCGCGAGGGCGGTCAGCACCGGACCCATCTGCCGGCACGGCGGGCACCAGTCGGCGGTGAACTCCACCAGCACCGGCAGCTCAGCCCCGATCACCTCCGCCGCGAAGTCCTCGTCCGTCACTTCGGCCACACCCGCCGCCTTGATCACCGCGTCCGCCCTCCCAGTTCGCACACCGGATCCGGACCACCCGGAACCGTCGCCTCGACCGCCAGCTCGTCGCGCGCCCGCTCGGCCCTGTCCAACTGCTCACCGACCTGGGCGCGCACCGCCTGCAGCTCCCCGATCAGCTCGTCCAGCTCCGCCAGCTTGCGCCGGTAGACCGCGAGCGACGCCGGACACGAGTCACCCTCCGGGTGACCCGCCCGCAGACACTCCACGAAGGGCCGGGTCTCCTCCAGGTCGAACCCGAAGTCCTGGAGCGTCCTGATCTGCCGCAGCAGCTTCAGGTCGCTCTCGTCGTACGTCCGGTACCCGTTGTCTCCGCGGCGCGCGGGCAGCAGCCCGCGCGCCTCGTAGTACCGCAGGGTCCGGGTCGTCGTCCCGGCCCGCGCGGCCAGCTCGCCGATGCGCATGCCGACGAACGTAAGCCTTGACGCCGACGTCAAGGCAACCCCCCGGGAGCGGGAGCCCGGCACGGCCGCCTGCCCGGGCGCGGGCCTGGGCGCCCCCGCCCTGACGTCCGGCGCACCGCACCCCACCCTTTCGACGGTGCGACACCGTGGGGTATTTACGTCTGCATACGACCAGAACGCCCGTTCTGCGGGATTGAGCTGGATTGCGCGGGATTCACCGTGTCCACAGATCCCACCCCTTACGGAAACCCACTCTTGGTGAATTATTGATTGCCCCCACATGTCACCGCTGGTAGCGTCCACATCGCTCTGACCAAGCATTTTCGAAAACATATGGGGGATTGAACTTCGTGAACGTACGAAGCAAGGGGATTTCTGCCCTGATCGCCTTCACCATGACCGGGGCGATGTGCGGCGTCGGCGCCCAGACGGCATTCGCCGCTTCGGCCGAGGGTGAGGGGACCGCCGCACAGGCGGTGACGGAAGCACAGCTTCGCGCCGGAGCCGACGAACTCTGCACGGTCCTGGGGATCGGCAGCGGCGCGGCGGGCCTGTCCCGCGCACTTGCCAAGGGCGCGTCATGGGTGGGCATCGGCGCCAGCATCGGCTGCTACCTGTACTCGCAGGCGAAGAACGCCACGCCCGCGCAGAAACGAGCGGCCATGATCGCCTCGTACAACAGCTACCAGGCGAAGAGCGACCTCAAGAAGCTCGAAGCCCTCGGATACGACTGCCGCAGGGCGAGCAGCGGCGGTGGCGGCGGCGGCGATGTCGCCCCCGTCAACACGACGCTGCGGGTGGGCTTCCGGGACATCAAGATGAAGGGCGTCACCTATAAGTGCAGCGCTATCGGGGACTGACAGGTCGCCGGGGCCCGGGCCATGGGGAGCGATGCGCGCTCTCCGTGGCGCTGGTCGTGGTGAGCCTGCTGTGGATGACACAGGACATGGCCTCCTGGGCGACGATCCTGTGTTTCGTCGGCGCAACCGGAGGAGCGCTGGGCACGCTCTACTTCGGATGGCGCCACCTTTCCTTGAGCCGTGATTCGCGCTGAGGTTTTCCGGTGAATCCGGTGAACTCCACGTGAATTGAGACGAGGCCCTGCACGGGCCTAAAAGATGTGAGGCGGGGACGCCCGCCGCGGGTCATGACTCGCGGCGGGCGTCCCCGCCTGCTTTGCCATCGCATCGGCTGTGAAGGCAGACAAAGAGAAACCGGGCGACCGAGCCACGGGGGAGTGCTCGGCCGCCCGGAGCCGGGGGGCAGGGGGGCGGTGGCCGGGTGTCCGGCCCCGGTTCAGGCGGGGCCGGACACCCGGAGCTGAGGGGCCCGGGACCTGGTCCTCAGGCCTTGGCGAGTTCCTTCTCGCCCTCCCCGCGCTGCTCGGGCAGGTCGGCCGGCACGGCTTCGTCCTGGTCGGAGTCGAGCAGGGTCTTCTCGTCGAACGGCAGGCCGCCGGCGAGCACCAGCTGGACGCGCTCCTTGTCGATCTCCTTGGTCCAGGTGCCGACCAGGACGGTGGCGACGGCGTTGCCGGCGAAGTTGGTGAGGGCGCGCGCCTCGCTCATGAAGCGGTCGATGCCGACGATGAGGCCCATGCCGTCCACCAGGGCGGGCTTGTGCGACTGCAGGCCGCCGGCCAGGGTCGCCATGCCCGCGCCGGTGACGCCGGCCGCGCCCTTGGAGGCGACGAACAGGAACAGCAGCAGCGGGATCTGCTCGCCGATCGACATCGGCGTGCCCATCGCGTCGGCGATGAACAGGGACGCCATGGTCATGTAGATCATGGTGCCGTCGAGGTTGAAGGAGTAGCCGGTCGGGACGGTGATGCCGACGACGGGCTTGCTGACGCCCAGGTGCTCCATCTTCGCGATGAGCCGCGGCAGCGCGGACTCGGAGGAGGAGGTGGAGAGGATCAGCAGGAACTCACGGGCGAGGTACTTGAAGAACGTCAGGATGTTCAGGCCCGTGAAGATCTTCAGCAGGGCGCCGAGCACGACGAAGACGAACAGGAAGCACGTGGTGTAGAAGCCGAGCATCAGAACGGCGAGGCTCTTGAGCGCGTCCACGCCCGCCGAGCCGACGACCGCGGCCATCGCGCCGAAGGCGCCGACCGGAGCGGCCCACATGACCATCG
Organism: Streptomyces sp. NPDC037083; assembly: GCF_055606485.1. Classification (NCBI taxonomy): domain Bacteria; kingdom Bacillati; phylum Actinomycetota; class Actinomycetes; order Kitasatosporales; family Streptomycetaceae; genus Streptomyces; species Streptomyces sp. NPDC037083. Next base: position 9,568 of record NZ_JBVJSQ010000001.1, read on the forward strand.
CGAGGATGCGGAAGACGAGCCGCTGGATGTGCTCGACGCCGCGCAGGATCGGCTGGCCCGCCTTGCCCATGCCCTGCAGGGCGAAGCCGCACAGCAGCGCGATGAGCAGGGTCTGCAGCACGTCCGGCACGGTGAAGGCGGAGACGATGGTGGTGGGGATGATGCCGAGCAGGAACTCGGTGGTGTCCTTGGCCTCCGCCGAGACCTGCGCCTGGCCGGTCTCCTTCACGGCGTCGGTGATGTGCAGGCCGCTGCCCGGCTCCAGGATGTTGCCGACCACCAGGCCGATGGTGAGCGCGACCATCGACATGACCACGAAGTAGCCGAGCGCGATGCCGCCGACCTTGCCGACCTTGGCGGCCTGGCGGACGGACCCGATGCCCAGCACGATCGTGCAGAAGATGATCGGCGAGATCATCATCTTGATCAGGTTGACGAAGCCGGTGCCGATGGGCTTGAGCTCGACGGCGAAGTCGGGGGCGGCGAGGCCCACGGCGATGCCGAGGGCGACCGCGACGATCACCGCGATGTACAGGTAGTGGGTGCGGTCCCGCTTCACCACGGGTGCTGGTGCCGTATCGGGGGTGCTGCTGGCGGCCACGGCTGCCCTCCTTGACGTCTTCGTCGGCATTCACCGGCGTGCGGCTCACGTCCGGGAAGTTGTGGGGGATGCCGTGACTCTCTCGCGCCCTGTGAGGGCGGTCACCCTTCCGTTCATTTAGTTCACGCTCGACCACGGGGGCACACTGACGGCATGCGCATCCCCGACCTGCCCAGACCCCGCAGCCTCGCCGGCCAGCTGTTCGCCATGCAGGCCGTGCTGATCGCGGTCCTCGTGGCGGGATATGCGCTGTTCACGTACGTCAGCGACCGCGACCAGGCCGAGGAGGCGGCGCGCAGCCAGGCCACCGCGGTGGCCCGCTCCGTCGCCGACTCCCCCTCCGTGCGGGCGGCGATCCGCACCTCCGACCCGACCGCCGAGCTGCAGCCGTACGCTCTGCGGATCATGCGGGACACGGACGTCGACTTCGTCACGATCATGAATCCGCAGGGCATCCGCTGGACCCACCCGGACCGGGCCCAGATCGGCCAGCGTTTCCGCGGCAACACGGCGAAGGCCCTGAAGGGCGACACCTTCACCGAGACCTACACCGGCACTCTCGGCGCGTCCGTCCGCGCGGTCACCCCGATAGAGGACGGCGAGCGGATCGTCGGCCTGGTCAGCGCGGGCATCAAGGTCGAGTCGATCAGCAAGCGGGTGCAGGACCAGGTCACGGCGCTGTTCGCGGTGGCCGCCGGGGCTCTGGCCCTCGGCGCGATCGGCACGTACGTCATCAACGCGTCTCTGCGCCGGCACACCCACGGCATGAACGCGACGGAGCTGAGCCGGATGCACGACTACCACCAGGCCGCGTTGCACGCAGTGCGCGAGGGGCTGCTGATGCTGGACGGACAGTACAAGGTGGCGCTGATCAACGACGGGGGCCGCGAGCTGCTGGGGGTCTCCGAGGAGGTGGTGGGCCGGTCGGTCGCGGCCATCGGTCTGCCGGCCCCGCTGACCGGCGCGCTGCTGGCCTCGGAGCCCCGGGTGGACGAGGTGCACCTGGCGGCGGACCGGGTGCTCGTCGTCAACACGTCCCCGGTGTCGGGCGGCGAACACCGCGGCACCGTCGTCACCCTGCGCGACGTGACCGAGCTCCAGTCGCTGATGGGCGAGCTGGACTCCGAGCGCGGCTTCACCCAGGCGCTGCGTTCCCAGGCCCACGAGGCGGCGAACCGGCTGCACACGGTCGTCTCGCTGATCGAGCTGGGACGCGCGCAGGAGGCGGTGGACTTCGCGACGGCGGAACTGGAGCTGGCCCAGGCGCTGACGGACCAGGTGGTCGCGGCGGTCAGCGAGCCGGTCCTGGCGGCCCTGCTGCTGGGCAAGACGGCGCAGGCGAACGAGCGGGGCGTGGAGCTGGTGGTGTCGCAGGAGAGCACGCTGGACGACGGCCTGCTGCCGGAGTCCCTGCCCGCCAGGGATCTGGTGACGATCCTGGGCAACCTCATCGACAACGCGGTGGACGCGGCCCAGGGCAGCGTCCGGGCGCAGGTGTCGGTGACGGCGTCCACGGAGGGTCCCGAGCTGCTGCTGCGGGTCGTGGACACGGGAGCCGGGGTGGATCCCGCGCACGCCTCCCTGGTCTTCGAACGCGGCTTCTCCACGAAACCGGCCGGGCCGGGCGGCCGGGGTCTCGGGCTGGCCCTGGTCCGGCAGGCCGTGCACCGGCACGAGGGCACGTTGTCGGTGGCCGAGGCCGAGGGCGGCGGGGCCGAGTTCGTGGTGCGCCTGCCGTTGCGGACGACGGTCGCGGCCGCGCCGGGGACCGGGCCCGCGTCGTCCGCGTCGGGGCCCGCGTCGGAGCCGGCGTCCGCGTCGGGAGGCAGAGGATGACCAGTGACGAGCCGATCAGAGTACTGGTCGTGGAGGACGATCCGGTCGCCGCGGACGCCCATGTCATGTACGTCGGACGGGTCCCGGGGTTCGTGGCCGTGGGCAAGGCGCACACGGGCGCGGAGGCGCGCCGCCTGCTGGACCGCACGCCGGTGGACCTCCTCCTGCTGGACCTGCACCTGCCGGACGGCCACGGCCTGCAGCTGGCTCGCTCGCTGCGGGCGGCCGGATATCACGCGGACGTGATAGCGGTGACCTCGGCACGGGACCTGACGGTGGTCCGCGAGGGCGTCTCGCTGGGGGTCGTGCAGTACGTGCTGAAGCCCTTCACGTTCGCCACCCTGCGGGACCGGCTCGTGCGCTACGCCGAGTTCCGGGGGGCCGCGGGCGAGGCGAGCGGCCAGGACGAGGTGGACCGGGCGCTGGCGACACTGCGCGCACCCGGCCCCGCCGCACTGCCCAAGGGGTTGAGCGCACCGACCCTGGAACGGGTGACGGAGACCGTCCGGCAGGCCGAGGAGGGGCTGACGGCGGCCGGGGTGGCCGAGGCGGTGGGCATCTCACGGATCACGGCGCGCCGGTACCTGGAACACCTGGTGGAGGCGGGAAGGGCGGAGCGCAAGCCGTTGTACGGGCAGGTGGGAAGGCCGGAGCTGGTCTACCGATGGGTGCCGGGACCGGCCAAGGGACGGTGAGGCGGCTCGCCTCGGCACGGGCCCGGGGGCTCGACGCGACGGCGCCGACGCGCACACCCGAACGCCGACGGCCCGAGGCCGGGGGCGCGGGCCGGCAGGCGGGATCGTCAGCCGCCGCCCCCGAAGGGCACCGCGTACCGCACGACGAACACCCCGAGCCCCGCGACGGCGCCCGCCTCGACCAGGGACAGCACGAGCAGGCCGGACGTGACCTGTCCGCCGCCCCAGTACACGACCAGCGCGGCGAGCGGGACGACGCAGAAGGCCAGCAGGTCGACCACGCACTGCACGATCTTCCGGGACACCCGCCGGGCGTCGCCCCGGTGAAACGTCTCCCACCGGAACGCCACGTCGGCGCCCGCCAGTTCGGCGAGACGCGGCCCCAACTCCTGCCGCACGTAACGTCCGACGGCCGAGATCTTCTCGTCGTTGACCAGGTAGGTCCACCCCAGGACCACGCACACCGGCGGCAGGCCCAGCAGCATCGACGACTGCTCGGCCTGGGCCGCCGCGGCGACGACCGCGGCCACCACGGCCAGGGTCACGTACAGCAGGTTGTCCCGGAACCCGATCCGGGCCTTCTGCTCGTCCTTGACGCTCTGGTACTCCGCGAGCAGCAACTGCCCTGACGTCACGTCCTGTTCGGCCACCGCGACCGCCCCCTCCCCCATGGTCTAGGCAGTACCTTAAAGGGGTGTCGGAGACAAATCCCACTGTCGTGGTCCTCACCGCCCTTCCGGTCGAGTACGACGCGATGCGCGCGCTGCTCGAGAACCTCCACGAAGTCGTCCTCGACGACGGGACCCGGCTCGAGGAGGGGCGGCTCTCCGGTACGAACTGGACCGTGGCGCTCGCCGAGCTCGGCGAGGGAGCCCTGACCACCGCGGCGCTCACCACCCGCATCGTCTCCGAACTCGCCCCGGAGTGCCTGCTGTTCGTGGGCGTGGCCGGCGGGCTCAGGGACCACCTGCGGCTCGGGGACGTCGTCGTCGGCACCAAGGTCTACGCCGTCCACGGCGGCAAGCGGACTCCCGAGGGCTTCCTGGCCCGCCCCGAGGCCTGGCACGGCTCGCACCGCCTGATCCAGGCGGCCCGGTCGGCGCTGCGCGACCTGGACGGGGTGCGCGCCCACCGCAAGCCGATCGCCTGCGGGGACGTCGTGCTGGCGGACGAGCGGTCCGCGCTGCGCGCGTACATCCGGCGGACGTACAACGACGCGTACGCCATCGAGATGGAGGGCTCGGGGGCGTCCCACGCGGCGCATCTGTGCGGCCGCCTGGACGCCCTCGTCATCCGGGGCGTCAGCGACCTCGCCGACGCGGAGAAGGGCACGGCCGACGCGGAGGGCTCCCAGGAGCTGGCGGCGGGACAGGCGGCCAGGGTCGCGGCGGCGATCCTGCGCAAGCACGGCCCCCGCTCAACGGACGCGTCCGCCGCCGACGGGCGGCCCCGGCGTGCGACCGGCGGCGACCGGATCACCTTCCAGGGCGGCACCTACTACGGACCCGTCATCGGGAAGATCACCGGAAGACCCGAGTGACCCGTCCGGCACCGTCGTCGCTTCCCACAACCGGTGACTATGTCCGAACACCCCGTAGTCATCGCACGCCTCGACCCCTACCTTGGCCCCCGTGCCCAGACCACCAGCTCACACCCGTCAGCCAGGTCCCCCCTTCAACGCCCCCGCCGCCCGCAGGCTCCGCGTCGCCCTGGGCATGACCCCCGGTCACGTCGCCCACGGGCTGCGCGCCTCCTACGCCCTCCCGCACGCCACCCCCGACCTCGTGAACGCCTGGGAGCGGGGGGCCGTCACCCCCGCCCACGCCGAACTCACCGCTCTCGCGGGCGTCCTGTGGTGTTCCCCGGCCGAACTCATCGGACGCCCCCGCACCCTGCGCGAACACCGCGTCGCCCGCGGCTTGGCACCCGAGGACGTCGCCCGGGCCGTGGGGCACGAGTTCCTGGCGTACACGCGCATGGAGGAGAGCGGCCAGTGGCGTGGCACGGAACGGCAGTCCGCCGCCCTGGCCGGGCTGCTCGACCTCTCGCCGCCCGACCTGGTCACCGTCACCGGCCGGGAGGACAAGCTCGCCGACCTGCTGCGCTCCGCCGTCCGCACGCGCTGGCAGGCCTACGTCAAGCCGGTGGGCAGGATCGTGCCCCTGGACCGGCCGCTCCTGGAGGAGACCCTCCGGGAGCTGCACCAGGACTACCAGGGGCAGATGGTCGCCACGCTGAGCTGGGGCGAGGGCAGCGCGGCCGGTGAGGCGAGCGACGCCGGCCGGGACTTCCTCGACCGGATCCTCGACTGCTTCTGGACGAGCCTGGAGAAGCGGACCGCCTGACGACCGCGGCCCGCCCGGAAGGCCGGGCCGGCTAGAAGACCGACTCGGCCTCCACGATCCGGTCCGCCGGCACGGTCTTCAGCTCGGTCACCGCTTCCGCCAGCGGCACCATCACCACGTCCGTCCCGCGCAGCGCCGTCATCCGCCCGAACTGGCCGCGGTGCGCCGCCTCCACCGCGTGCCAGCCGAAGCGGGTGGCGAGGACACGGTCGTACGCCGTCGGGACGCCGCCGCGCTGGACGTGGCCGAGGATGACCGGGCGGGCCTCCTTGCCGAGGCGCTTCTCCAGTTCGTAGGCCAGTGCCGTGCCGATGCCCTGGAAGCGCTCGTGGCCGAACTGGTCGATGGCGCCCTTGCTGTAGTCCATGGTGCCGTCGGCCGGGTGTGCGCCCTCCGCGACGCAGATCACGGCGAACTTCTTGCCGCGCGCGAACCGCGCCTCGACCATCTTCACCAGGTCGGCGGGGTCGAAGGGCTGCTCCGGCAGACAGATGCCGTGCGCGCCCGCCGCCATCCCGGACTCCAGCGCGATCCAGCCCGCGTGGCGGCCCATGACCTCGACGACCATCACCCGCTGGTGGGACTCCGCGGTCGTCTTCAGGCGGTCCATCGCCTCGGTCGCGACGCCGACCGCCGTGTCGAAGCCGAACGTGCGGTCGGTCGACGAGATGTCGTTGTCGATCGTCTTCGGGACGCCGACCACCGGCAGTCCGGCGTCCGACAGCATCCGCGCCGCCGTCAGCGTGCCCTCGCCGCCGATCGGGATCAGGGCGTCGATGCCGAAGTCGTGGATCATGTCGGACGCGCTCTCGCAGGCCTCGCGCAGCCGGTCGCGCTCCAGGCGGGAGGAGCCGAGGATGGTGCCGCCGCGGGCCAGGATGCCGCTCACCGCGTTGAGGTCGAGGGTCCGGTAGCGACCGTCCAGCAGACCCGCGTAGCCGTCCTCGAAGCCGATGACCTCGTCGCCGTAGTTGTCGACGGCGCGGTGCACGACCGAACGGATCACTGCGTTCAGGCCGGGGCAGTCGCCGCCGGCGGTGAGAACTCCGATGCGCATCGTGCTGTGTCTCCTGCTCGCTGTGGGTACCGGGGAGCCGGGTCCGATTGTTTCACGCCGCCGAGCGGGCTGTCGCTTGACGGGCGCCTTAATCACAGCCGGGGGTATTGTCAAGAGGGATCTGCTCACCTAGGTGGGCGATTTTTGTGCGCCGGAGAGAGCACCCGGACAAACTGCCCCGGAACGAAACGGAGAGCTCGCGTGACCCGCAGCGTGTACGTGACCGGTATCGACCGCGGCGACGGCCGCCAGGTCGTCGAGCTGGGGGTCATGGAACTCCTGACCCGGCAGGTCGACCGGGTGGGCGTGTTCCGGCCCCTCGTCCACGACGGGCCCGACCGGCTCTTCGAGCTGTTGCGCGCCCGGTACCGGCTGGCGCAGGATCCGGCCACCGTCTACGGCATGGACTATCACGAGGCGTCCGCCCTCCAGGCCGAACAGGGGGCGGACGAACTGGTCTCCACCCTCGTCGAGCGATTCCACCGCGTCGCCCGCGACTACGACGTCGTCCTCGTGCTGGGGACGGACTACGCCGACACGCAGTTCCCGGACGAGCTGGCGCTCAACGCGCGCCTGGCCAACGAGTTCGGCGCGTCCGTGATCCCGGTCGTCGGCGGCCGCAAGCAGACCGCGGAGTCGGTGCTCGCCGAGACCCGCAACGCCTACCGGGCGTACGACGGCCTCGGGTGCGACGTCCTCGCCATGGTGACCAACCGGGTCGCCCGCGAGGACCGGGAGGACATCGCCGCCGGGCTCGCCACCCGGCTGCCCGTGCCCTGCTACGTCGTGCCCGACGAGCCCGCCCTGTCCGCGCCGACCGTCGCGCAGATCAGCCACGCCCTGGGCGCCCGGGTGCTCCTCGGGGACGACTCCGGGCTGGCCCGCGACGCCCTCGACTTCGTCTTCGGCGGGGCGATGCTGCCGAACTTCCTCAACGCCCTGACGCCGGGCTGTCTGGTCGTCACCCCGGGCGACCGGGCCGACCTGGTCATCGGCTCGCTGGCCGCGCACAGTGCCGGCACCCCGCCGATCGCCGGTGTGCTGCTCACCCTGGGCGAGGTCCCGACCGACGAGATCCTCACCCTCGCCGCCCGTCTCGCCCCCGGCACCCCGGTCGTCTCGGTGCCAGGCAACAGCTTCCCCACCGCGGAGCAGCTGTTCTCCCTGGAGGGCAAGCTGAACGCGGCCACCCCGCGCAAGGCCGAGACCGCGCTGGGTCTGTTCGAGCGGCACGTCGACACGAGCGAGCTGCTCAAGCGCGTCTCCGCGCCGAGCAGCGACCGCGTCACGCCGATGATGTTCGAGCACAAGCTCCTCGAGCAGGCGCGCTCCGACCGGCGCCGGGTCGTCCTGCCCGAGGGGACCGAGGAGCGCGTGCTGCACGCGGCCGAGGTGCTGCTGCGCCGGGGGGTGTGCGACCTCACCCTCCTCGGGCCCGTCGACCAGATCCGCAAGAAGGCCGCCGACCTGGGCATCGACCTCGGTGACTGCTCGCTGATCGACCCGGCGACCAGCGACCTGCGCGACGCCTTCGCGGAGAAGTACGCGGCCTTCCGCGCCCACAAGGGCGTCAGCGTCGAGCTGGCGTACGACGTCGTGTCCGACGTGAACTACTTCGGGACGCTCATGGTCCAGGAGGGGCTCGCCGACGGCATGGTGTCCGGGTCCGTGCACTCCACGGCGGCCACCATCCGGCCCGCCTTCGAGATCATCAAGACCAAGCCGGACGCCGACATCGTCTCGTCCGTCTTCTTCATGTGCCTGGCCGACAAGGTCCTCGTCTACGGCGACTGCGCGGTGAACCCGGACCCGAACGCCGAGCAGCTGGCCGACATCGCCATCCAGTCGGCCACCACCGCCGCCCGGTTCGGCGTGGAGCCGCGGATCGCGATGCTGTCGTACTCCACCGGCACGTCCGGCTCGGGCGCGGACGTCGACAAGGTGCGCGAGGCGACGGAGCTGGTGCGCGAGAGGCGGCCCGATCTGAAGATCGAGGGGCCCATCCAGTACGACGCCGCCGTCGAGCCGACCGTCGCCGCGACCAAGCTGCCGGGCTCCGAAGTCGCCGGGCAGGCCAGCGTGTTGATCTTCCCGGACCTCAACACGGGCAACAACACCTACAAGGCCGTGCAGCGTTCGGCCGGCGCGATCGCGGTCGGGCCGGTGCTGCAGGGTCTGCGCAAGCCCGTCAACGACCTGTCCCGGGGCGCTCTGGTCCAGGACATCGTCAACACCGTCGCCATCACGGCGATCCAGGCCCAGAGCCCGTCCCGGACCTCCAGCGAGAAGGCGACCGATCTGTGAGCGCGACCCGCGTCCTCGTCCTCAACTCCGGCTCCTCGTCGGTGAAGTACCAGCTGCTCGACATGCGGGACAGCAGCCGGCTGGCGAGCGGGCTCGTCGAGCGCATCGGCGAGCGGTCCTCCCGGCTGAAGCACACCCCGCTCGCCACGGGCGGCGAGCCCCGCGAGCAGACCGGGCCGATCGCCGACCACGGCGCCGCGCTGAAGGCCGTGGCGGAGGAGCTGGCGAAGGACGGGCTCGGCCTGGACTCCCCCGAACTCGCCGCCATCGGGCACCGCGTGGTGCACGGCGGCAAGCACTTCACCCGGCCGACCGTGATCGATGACGCCGTCCTCGCCGAGATCGAGCGGCTGATCCCGGTCGCTCCCCTGCACAACCCGGCCAACCTCACCGGCATCCGCACGGCGACGGCCCTGCGCCCCGACCTGCCGCAGGTCGCCGTCTTCGACACCGCCTTCCACACGACCATGCCGGAGGCGGCCGCGCGCTACGCGATCGACGTCGAGACCGCCGACACGCACCGCGTGCGGCGCTACGGCTTCCACGGGACCTCGCACGCGTATGTGTCCCGGGCGACGGCGAAGCTGCTCGGCAAGGCCCCAGAGGACGTGAACGTCATCGTGCTGCACCTCGGCAACGGGGCGTCGGCGTCGGCCGTGGAGAAGGGCCGGTGCGTCGACACCTCGATGGGGCTGACGCCCTTGGAGGGGCTCGTGATGGGTACGCGTTCCGGGGACACCGATCCGGCCGTCATCTTCCATTTGGCGCGTGTTGGCGGAATGTCCATCGACGAAATCGATGCTCTTCTCAACAAGAAGAGCGGACTCGTCGGACTGTGCGGCGACAACGACATGCGGGAGATCCGACGCCGGATCGACGAGGGCGACGAGCAGGCGAAGCTCGCGTTCGACATCTACATTCACCGGCTGAGGAAGTACATCGGCGCCTATTACGCCGTGCTCGGACGGGTGGACGCGGTCGCGTTCACCGCCGGGGTCGGGGAGAACGCGGCTCCGGTGCGGGCCGCGGCCGTCGCGGGCCTGGACTCACTGGGCCTGGCGGTGGACGACGAGCTGAACGCCGTACGCGGCGAACGGCCGCGGCTGATCTCTCCGGCGGGCGCCCGGGTGGCGGTCGCGGTGGTGCCGACGGACGAGGAACTGGAGATCGCCACGCAGACCTACGCATTGGTGGGAAACACAAACTGAGATGGAAAGCAACTGAGCACCCCCACTCTCATTTGTATCTTCCGCCAGACGGAATATTCCGTAGCGAAACAAACCGATAGGATCGCCCCATGCGCCGTTCGAAAATCGTCTGTACTCTCGGCCCCGCGGTCGACTCCCACGAAATGCTCGTGTCGCTGATCGAAGCCGGCATGAACGTGGCCCGCTTCAACTTCAGCCACGGCACACACGCCGAGCACCAGGGTCGCTACGACCGGGTCCGGGCCGCCGCCAAGGAGACCGGCCGGGCCATCGGTGTCCTCGCCGACCTCCAGGGCCCGAAGATCCGTCTCGAAACCTTCGCCGAGGGCCCCGTCGAGCTGGTGCGCGGTGACGAGTTCACCATCACCACCGAGGACGTCCCCGGCGACAAGACGATCTGCGGCACGACGTACAAGGGCCTGCCGGGCGACGTCTCGCGCGGCGACCAGGTCCTCATCAACGACGGCAACGTCGAGCTGAAGGTCCTCGACGTCGAGGGGCCGCGGGTGCGGACCATCGTCATCGAGGGCGGTGTCATCTCCGACCACAAGGGCATCAACCTGCCCGGCACGGCCGTCAACGTGCCCGCGCTGAGCGAGAAGGACATCGAGGACCTGCGGTTCGCGCTGCGCATGGGCGCCGACCTGGTCGCACTGTCCTTCGTCCGGGACGCCAAGGACGTCGCCGACGTCCACCGGGTCATGGACGAGGAGGGCCGTCGCGTCCCCGTCATCGCCAAGGTGGAGAAGCCGCAGGCGGTGGAGAACATGGAGGACGTCGTGATGGCGTTCGACGGTGTGATGGTCGCGCGTGGCGACCTCGCCGTCGAGTACCCGCTGGAGCGGGTGCCCATGGTGCAGAAGCGGCTCATCGAGCTGTGCCGGCGCAACGCCAAGCCGGTGATCGTGGCGACCCAGATGATGGAGTCGATGATCACCAACTCCCGTCCGACCCGCGCCGAGGCCTCCGACGTGGCCAACGCGATCCTGGACGGCGCGGACGCGGTCATGCTGTCCGCCGAGTCGAGCGTGGGCGCGTACCCGATCGAGACCGTGAAGACGATGTCGAAGATCGTCACCGCGGCCGAGCAGGAGCTGCTCAGCAAGGGGCTGCAGCCGCTGGTGCCGGGCAAGAAGCCGCGCACGCAGGGCGGTTCGATCGCCCGCGCCGCGTGCGAGATCTCCGACTTCCTCGGCGGCCGGGGCCTGGTGGCCTTCACGCAGTCCGGCGACACGGCCCGTCGGCTCTCGCGCTACCGCGCGTCCCAGCCGATCATCGCCTTCACCACCGACGAGGGGACCCGCAACCAGCTGGCGCTCAGCTGGGGCGTCGAGTCGCACATCGTGCCGTTCGTGAACACCACCGACGAGATGGTCGACATGGTCGACCAGGAGATCGCGAAGATCAACCGGTTCAACCCGGGCGAGATCGTGATCATCACCGCCGGCTCGCCCCCCGGCGTGCCCGGCACCACCAACATGCTCCGGGTCCACCACCTCGGCGGCGGCTCCCGCGACTGAGCGGCCGGCCCCGCGAAGGGTCCCGCACGGCGCTGAGGGCGCCCCCTGTGACAGGGGGCGCCCTCAGCGCTTTCTCGCGGCTCCCGGACGGTTCTGGGGGCTTCGGTCAGCCGGCGCTCGTGAACTGGTGCAGGCCGGGCACGGTGAGCGTGCCGCCGAACTGGCCCGCCTGCTGCACCTTCACGTTGGTGAAGTAGATCAGCGGGATGTTCAGCGGCGGCGGGCTCTTCGGGCTGAACGTCACCGGTATCAGGCCGAACAGGTTGCCCGAGATGCTCTCCGTGTACATGACCGTGTCGCCGTCACGGATGGTGGACGTCGTGCCCTTGCCCGCCTGGACGTGGTAGGTCCGGCCGGACTGCTTGTCGTTCACCGTCTGGTGCAGGTCGCCGATGTCGGTGCCGTCGGAGATGACGTACTTCAGCACCTCCTTGACCGTGCCGTTGGCGGTCTTCACCTTGACTATGCCCTGGTAGTCGGCGCCCTTGAGGAGCAGCGAACTGGCGTTCAGGAACCAGGGGTCGTCGGGCAGCCTGGTCTTGTTGTCGATGCCGCCCTCCTCGTCCGTGGCGGCGGGGCAGTCGTCGGCGTCCGTGGCGGCGCTCGCCGAGGGGCTCGGCGAGGCCGTGGCGTCGGCGGTGTCCTTCGCCTTGTCCTTCGCCGTGTCGGCGGCGTCCTCGGCGGTGCCCTTGGCCTTGTCGGTGACGGAGTCGGCCGTGTCCTTGGACGTGTCCGAGGTGTCCTTGCCCGAGGAACCGGAGGAGCCCGAGGAGTCGGAGGAGTCCGACGAACCGGAGGAACCGGTGGAGCCCGAGGAGCCCGAACCCGAGTCCGACGTGGGGTCGCCGGCCGAGGCGGAGGCCGACGGCGACGGGCTCGCATCGGCCGGCGCGTCGCCCTCCTTGCCGTCGAGCAGGTCCGTGATGGCGTCGCCGATGGTGTCCAGGACGTTCTTGTCCGTCTCGGCGGCCGACGGGCTCGCCGTCGCGGTGTCACCGGACGTCGTCGACTTCTCGGGTGAGGAGGACGCCGACGGAGAGGGCTCGGCAGCGTCGTCGGAACCTGAATCCGACGACGAGGAGCCGTCCTTGCCGTCCGAGTCGCCCGAAGTGTCCTTCGAACCGCCCGAGTCGCTCTGGCCGCTGTCCGAGGAGTCGTCCTTGGAGCCGTCCTTGGAGTCCTCTGCGGACTCGCTCGCGCTCTCGGAGGCGGACGGCGTGGGCGAGGCCGACGCGGAGGCGTCCGCGCCCTCCAGGGCCGCCACACAGTCCTTGTACTCGTCGATCGTGAGGCTCTTGGACGCCGGCTGGTCGTCGGCGTTGGCGAGGGTGGGCGTGAAGCCCATCCCCATGAGGACCGCCGTCGGCATGGCCGCCAGGGCTATCGCCTTGCCGGCCGGCATGTGGAACCTGGTGAACAGCGGCTTCTTGGGTGCCGCGTGGCGCGGCCCGTTGGTTCTCACGCGGGCAGCGTCCACATCGCTCCCGGTGGAAACCTCGTCAGCCGGCACTGTGCCTCCCGTTCGCCCCGTTGGCCGGGCTCGTTCCTGACAGGTCGTGCAGATCGTGCGGCTCGCCCGTGCTCTCGTCGTCCTTGGTGAGGGACGTTTTCTCGGTGACCGCGGGGCCCGTGCTGTACGGGTTCTCGCTCAGGTCGCCCGCCGGGGCGGGGCCGGGGTACGCGCCCTCGGGGGCGTCTCCGGCGTTCTCGCCGACCTCCGGCGCCGGGGCCGGCGCGGGCGGCGCGCCCGGGGCCCACGACACGGCCATCGCCCCGCCGATCAGCGCGAACAGGAAGCCGATGAGGAAGCCGCCGAGGTTGGACACAGGGATGGAGACCAGCCCGAGCAGGATCGCCGCGACTCCCGCGAAGACCTGTACGTGCTTCTGGAACCACAGACTGATGCCGAGGACGCCCAGGAGCACGCCGATGATCAGTGACCCCGCGCCCGCGGTGGTCGCCATCGCCAAGGTCAGATGGCCCACCTGGAGGTGCGCGTAAGGGAAGTAGGCGATGGGGAAGCCGGCGAGAAGGACGAACAAGCCCGCCCAGAACGGCCTGGTGCCCCGCCAGGCGCGGAACTGCTCCCTCCGGCGAGTGAACTGGCCGGAGGCGGCAGGGGTCTCGGCGCTCATGGAAAACAGCTCCCTGGTGCGGCGTTTCTGTGGTGGTGAGTCGTGCGGCCGGTGAAGACCCGGGCTTCAGACTGGACGGGCGGGGGCGCCACCGGCTCCCCCGCCCGTCAGAGAGTGCTTAGTAGCACTCCTTGACACCCGTCGACAGCGACATCTTCAGGCCGCTGAGCTTGAAGGTTCCGGCGGTGGTGGCCCACGCCGTCTGCTTCACGTCGGTCAGCGTGGCCGAGTCGGCCTGCTGAGCGAAACCGAACGGGTTCGCCGTGTCACCGCTCTTGATGCCGGGACCCTTGCTGGCGTCCTTGGCCGCGACGCCGATGTCGATGTTCTTGAAGGTCGCGTTCGCCTCAAGGTCCTCGACGTCGATGTAGAGGTTCTCGGCCTCGGCCGGCGTACCGCCGCCGCCCGCCTTCAGCATCAGGCTGACGGAACCGATCAGCGGGATGTTCGGGGTGACCACGGACTGGCACATGTTCGTGATCGAGGCGCTCTTGAACGCCGAGACGGCGACGGGGTGAGCCGTCTTCTTGCCGTCGAGGGTGTAACCCGAGTCGATCGCGCCGTACTGCGAGAAGCCGGTGCCTTCGAGCTTGTCCGCCGTCACCTTGAACGACTGACCGGACACGCTGAACGACGCGGCCAGTGCGCCCTGCGCGAGGGCGACACCTATACATGCCGTGGCGGCAACGCTGGGCACCATGACCACAGCGAACCGCTTCCATCTGGTCCCGCCACGCACCTGGGACTCCATATTTCCTCCTTCTCGGACGTACATCTCCTGTTCCCGGCTCGCCCCCGAGACGGCGACTCAACCGGGCAGGGATGGGAGAAGTGCTACGTCCTCGGGAAGGGGAGCGCCCGTCTCGGAGGCGCGAACCGCGCACCGATCACCGGCGATCACCCCCGAGCGACAACCACTGGTCGCGCCTGACACGCATCACGCACAACCTTGCTGGACAGGCTTCGCGGCAGCGAAGACCCCCCTGCCCAAGGGCCGGCGGCAGCGCCGTCGACCCTGCTCGGTGGGGACCCAGGAAAGTCCGTTGACCCAACCGGCTGTCGGGGTACGGGATTGGACCGAGCGTGGCCGATCGTGGTGCATTCTCGCCGCCCGCACAAGGGGGTTCGTTACTCGCTAGTAACGGCCGGATAACCGAACAACGACCCACAGGTCTCGGGCAGCAACTCAGGGTGTCTTTCATGCCCAGGACAAAACTGTTGATCGATGGACGGAATCCGACAGATCGACGCCCTGGTCCTACTCGCAGTAACAGCGGCCGCGATTACCAAGATTTGGTAAAGCGCGGCCGCTGGGGAACCAGATCAGCAGAACTTTCACTCCGGCAGCACGGGCTCCGACGTTTAGCGACTGGTCAGAACCCGGACTCCTGCCGGATCAGAACAGCGCGCGCGCCAGCGCGCGCCGGGCCGCCGCCACCCGGGGGTCCTCGGGGCCGACCACCTCGAACAGTTCGATCAGCCTCAGCCGCGCGGCGTCCCGGTCGTCACCGGCCGTGCGGCCGACGGTGTCGATGAGCCGGCCGAACGCGTCCTCGACGTGACCGCCCACCAGATCCAGGTCGGCCGCGGCGATCTGCGCCTCGACGTCCTTCGGCCTGTCGGCGGCGTCCTTGCGCACCTGCTGCGGGTCCATGGCGCCCACCCGATGGAGCAACTCGGCCTGCGCGAGCCCGAGTTTGGCCTCGCTGTTGCCGGGGTCGTCGGCGAGCACGTTCTTGTAGGCCTGTACGGCGCCGCCGAAGTCACCGGCATCCAGCGCCTGTACGGCGGCTTCGAGCAGGCCGTCGTACGGCCCGACGGGCTCGGCCGCGACCGTCTGGGCGGCGCCCGCCTCCGCGTCGGCGTCGACGGTCAGGCCGGTGAGCCCGAAGCGCTGCTCGGCGACCTGCACCAGCTGGTCGAGGGTCTGGCGGATCTGCGCCTCGCCGGCGGCCCCCTGGAAGAGGGGCAGCGCCTGCCCGGCGACGACGGCGAACACCGCCGGGATGCCCTGCACCCCGAACTGCTGCATCAGCATCTGGTTGGCGTCGACGTCGATCTTGGCGAGCAGGAAGCGGCCGTTGTACTCGACGGCGAGCCGCTCCAGAACCGGGCTCAGCTGCTTGCAGGGCTGGCACCACTCGGCCCAGAAGTCGATGACGACGGGCACCTCGGCGGACCGCTGCAGGACTTCCCGCTCGAAGCCCGCCTCATCGACGTCGATGACGAGATCGGCCGGGGAGACGGCTCCCGTGCCGCCCTGCCGCGCCGCTTCGGCGCGCGTCTGCTCCGCCTTCGCCTTGGCCTCCTGGGCCGCCTTCACCGCGGCGAGGTCGACGACTCCGCTCATGGACATGTTCCGTGGCTGCATGCGTCTATCCTCCCCCGTCCGCGCGCCTGCGTGAAAAGCGATCCGAATACTTCCCGAACTTCCCGAACAGGAGCGCCCGGGTCCCCACCCCGCGCCCTGTCAGGCCTGGCCCGCGTACGTCCGTCGCGAGCTTTCGCTACGAGTCGTAGCGTAATGGCACCGGGTGCCTCCGCAACACCCCGCTCCGGTGATCTCCCTCACGGAAGCGCGGAAAAAACCTGCGGTTATGGTCGGAACATGCAGAGCCGCACTCCCGCTTGCCGTCCCGGCCGTCCGCGCAGCGCCGCCGCGGACACCGCGATCCTGGCCGCGACGCGGGAGGCACTGGTCGAGCTGGGCTGGTCGAAACTGACGCTGGGGGACGTGGCGACACGCGCCGGCGTCGCCAAGACGACCCTCTACCGCCGCTGGGCCGGCAAGAACGAACTGGTCGTCGACGCGGTCGCGGAGCTCTTCGGCGAACTCGAACTCCCCGACCGCGGCAGCCTCGCCGCCGACATCGAGGGCGTGGTCCTGCAGTTCGCGGCGATCCTGGCCCGCCCGGAGGCCAAGAGCGGACTGATGGCCGCCGTCGCCGAGTCCACCCGGGACGACGCCCTGCGCGAGCGCATCCGCGCCTCCATCGTCGATCCGCAGAAGGGGCTGGTCCTGGAGGGCCGGGCCCGCGCCCAGGCCCGCGGCGAACTCCCCCCGGAGTCGGACCCGGTGGAGGCGGCCCGCACGGTCGACCTCATCTTCGACGTGGTGGCGGGCGCCGTGGTGCACCGCACCCTGGTCAGCGCGGAACCCGCGGACGAGGAGTGGGTGCGCGGCTTCACGCGGGTGCTGCTGCAGGGCCTGTCGTCGGCGTCCGCGACGCCCGGCACGTCCGGCCCATTGGGCGTGTCCGGCCTGTCGGGCCCGTCCGGCTCCTGAAGGGGACGCCCGCGGCTGCGCCCCCGCCCCGGGGAGCCGCGTTCCGCCTCAGAAGCCCGCCGGTTCCGTGTACACCCCCCACTCCGCCCGCAGCGCGTCGCAGATCTCCCCCAGCGTCGCCTCCGCCCGCGCCGCGTCGAGCATCGGCCCGATCATGTCGGACCCGTCCCGGGCGGCCGTCAGCATGGCGTCGAGCGCGGTCCGCACGGCGCTGTCGTCCCGGGCCGCCTTCCGCGCGGCCACCGCCCGCACCTGCTCCCGCTCCACCTCGTGGCCGACCCGCAGGATCTCCAGCTCCCCGGTCACCGACGCGGTGTGCACGTTGACGCCGACGACCTTCCTCTCCCCCTTCTCCAGCGCCTGCTGGTACCGGAACGCCGACTCCGCGATCTCCCCGGTGAACCAGCCGTCCTCGATGCCGCGCAGGATCCCGGACGTGATCGGACCGATCGGGTGCCGCCCGTCGGGGTGGGCCGACGCGCCCCGCTCCCGGATCTGCTCGAAGAT
Source organism: Streptomyces sp. NPDC037083 (assembly GCF_055606485.1). Lineage (NCBI taxonomy): Bacteria > Bacillati > Actinomycetota > Actinomycetes > Kitasatosporales > Streptomycetaceae > Streptomyces > Streptomyces sp. NPDC037083. Next base: position 27,062 of record NZ_JBVJSQ010000001.1, read on the forward strand.
CTTCTCTGCGTCGGCCTCGAGCCGGTCCGTCAGCTGTTCCACGTACCAGGAACCGCCCAGCGGATCCGCCACGTTGGCGACCCCGGTCTCCTCCATCAGCACCTGCTGGGTGCGCAGCGCGATCTCCGCCGCCTGCTCGCTCGGCAGCGCGAGGGTCTCGTCCAGGGCGTTGGTGTGCAGCGAGTTGGTCCCGCCGAGCACCGCCGCGAGCGCCTCCACGGCCGTGCGCACCACGTTGTTGTAGGGCTGCTGGGCCGTCAGCGAGACGCCCGCGGTCTGCGTGTGGAAGCGCAGCCACTGCGCCTTCTGCGACCTCGCCCCGTAGACGTCCCGCATCCAGCGCGCCCAGATCCTGCGTGCCGCACGGAACTTGGCGATCTCCTCGAAGAAGTCGACGTGGGCGTCGAAGAAGAAGGACAGGCCGGGCGCGAACACGTCCACGTCCAGCCCCCGACTCAGCCCCAGTTCCACGTACCCGAAGCCGTCCGCCAGCGTGTAGGCCAGCTCCTGCGCGGCCGTCGCGCCGGCCTCGCGGATGTGGTAGCCGGAGACGGACAGCGGCTTGTAGGCGGGGATCTCGGCGGCGCAGTACTCCATCAGGTCGCCGATCAGCCGCAGATGCGGCTCGGGCCGGAAGAGCCACTCCTTCTGGGCGATGTACTCCTTGAAGATGTCCGTCTGGAGCGTGCCGTTGAGGACGCTCGGGTCGACGCCCTGCCGCTCGGCGGCGACGAGGTACATGCAGAAGACGGGGACGGCCGGCCCGCTGATCGTCATGGACGTCGTGACGTCGCCCAGCGGGATGTCCCGGAAGAGGACCTCCATGTCGGCGGCCGAGTCGACCGCGACCCCGCAGTGGCCGACCTCGCCCAGCGAGCGGGGGTCGTCGGAGTCGCGGCCCATGAGGGTCGGCATGTCGAAGGCGACCGACAGGCCGCCCCCTCCGGCGCCCAGGATCTTCTTGTAGCGCTCGTTGGTCTGCTCGGCGTTGCCGAACCCGGCGAACTGCCGGATGGTCCAGGTGCGCCCGCGGTAGCCGGTGGGGTACAGGCCGCGCGTGTAGGGGTACTCCCCGGGCCAGCCGATGCGCTCGAAGCCCTGGTACACGTCGCCGGGCCGTGGCCCGTACACCGGCTCCACGGGATCCCCGGAGAGCGTGCGGCGTGTCCGGTCACCCGGGCCCCCGGCGGCCTCGCGCTCACGCGAGGCGTCGTAGCGGGCCTGCCAGCGACGGCGGCCCTCCTCGATGGCGTCAGCGTCCATACCCCAAATTTACTAGGACGTCCTAGTAAACGTCGACACCGAACCGCCGCGCGCGGGTGCGGACGGCGGTGGGGTTACGCCTTGACGGGCGCCGGAGCCGCGTCCGCGGCCCGGTCGGCGAGCTCGTGGCTGATCTGCCGCTCGACGAAGAAGGCGGCCGTCGGGATCGTCCCGGCCAGCAGCACCCACAGCTGCTTTCCGACCGGCCACTTGGCCTTCGAGCCCAGGTCGAAGGCGAAGACCAGGTAGACGACGTACAGCCAGCCGTGCGCGATGGCGACGACGCGGGTGAAGTCCGCGGCGCCGTCGACGTCCAGGCCGTACTTGGCGATCATGCTCAGGCACAGCAGGACCAGCAGCACACCGGTGACGTAGGCCAGGACGCGGTAGCGGGTCAGCACGCTCTTTTTCATGAGGACGAGCGTAACCACCGGTTTTCGGGCGATCTTGCGCGGGGTTGGACCCCGTCCGGCGGATCAGTCCTCGAAGTCGTGCGCCGCCACCCGCAGGGGCCTCAGCATCGCGAAGATCTCCCCGCACTCCTCCGCGTCGTACACCCCGAGCCCGAAGTCCATCGCCATCAGGTCGCGGGTGGCCGCCTCGACGACCTCGCGGCCCTTCTCGGTGATGACGGCGAGGGTGCCGCGGCCGTCGTTGGGGTTGGGGCGCTTGTCGACCAGGCCCGACCGCACCAGCCGGTCGACGGTGTTCGTCACCGAGGTGGGGTGCACCTGGAGCCGCTCGCCGATCTTCGACATGGTCAGCTCGCCCTCCTTGGAGAACGTGAGCAGCACCAGCGCCTCGTAGCGTGCGAACGTCAGGCCGTACGGCTTGACCACGGCGTCCACCTCGGCGAGCAGGATCTGGTGCGCGCGCATGATCGAGGTGATCGCGGCCATGGACGGCACGTTCCCCCAGCGCTGCTTCCAGAGCTCATCGGCGCGGGCGATGGGGTCGAAGGGAAGACTGAGCGGTTTCGGCACGCCTCCAGACCTTACCGGCCGGTCACATCGCGGTCAGCCCCGTCTCGCGTTTCGGTCCGCCGGACCGCCCTGGCCGTCAGGACGCAGCACACCGTCCCCATTGCGCCCGCCCCGGTGACGGCCGCCGTCACCCCCACGAGCTCGGCGGCCGCCCCCGCCAGCGCCATGCCGACGCCCTGGAACGTCATGAGTCCGGCGGTGAGCAGCGTCATGGCCCGTCCGCGCAGCTCCTCGGGCACGTCCCGGACGATCCACTGGTCGAGGCCGAGGGTGTACGCCGAACCGGCGCCCGAGACCAGCAGCAGGAGCAGCGAGACGACGAGACCGGGGTGCAGGGCGTAGCCGAGGTAGGGCAGCAGGGTCACACAGACGAGCGGCAGGGCGACGCGCTCGCGGGTGACGGGGCGCAGCCGGGCCCCCGCGAACAGTTCGCCGGCGACCGTGCCGACCGGCAGCGCGCACATCAGCAGGCCCAGGCCGACGGGACCGACGCCGAGGTCGTCGGCGTAGGGCGCGGACAGCGCCTCCGGGGCGACCGTGAAGGCCGGCGGCACCCAGAAGAGCAGCAGCAGCGCCCGTACCCGCCGGTCGGCGAGGATCTGCCGGGCCCCCTTGAGGGAGTCGGTGACCAGCGCGCCTCCGGTCCGGGCCCGGGCGGGGCGGCGACGGGTGCCCAGGCGCAGCAGGACGGCGGAGGCGAGGAAGGTGCCGACGGTGACGACGAGGGCCTGGCGCGGGGAGGCGACGGTGAGCAGCACCCCGCCGAGTCCGAAGCCGACGAGCAGCGCGCTCTGCGCGGTGATGCGCAGCAGGGAGCGGCCGAGGACGAACAGGTCGCCGTCGCCGAGGATGTCCGCGAGGGTGGCCATGCGGGTGCCCGCGAAGACCGGCGAGACGACGGCGAGGCAGCAGCGCAGGGCGAGCAGCACGGCGAGGGGCGCGCCCGGCGCCGTCATCGGCACCACGCACAGCGCGCACACCAGGTCGCAGCCCACGAGGACGCGCCGGGCCGGGAAGCGGTCGGCGACCCCGGCGAGCAGGGTGCCGCCGACGACGTACGGCAGGAAGCCGAGGGCCCAGGCCAGGGCGCTCATCAGGGGTGAGCCGGTGAGGTCGTAGACGAGCACGGACAGCGCGATCTCGGCGACGATCACGCCGAGCATGGACAGCAGGTGGGCGGCGAAGACGGCCCGGAACTCGCGGACGGCGAGGACGCGGCGATAGCCGGCCGGCGCGGGCGCCCCGGTGGGGGCCGTCGTGACTTCTGACATGGGCAGCAGCGTGCTCGGGCGGCGGCGCGCGGCCTAGAGTTTCGGGCACGGCCGAATGTACGGGCCGGACGGGGGCGGGCGGCACGTGTCCGGGCCGCATGTCCGAGAGGTGGGTCCGTGCCGTCACATCTGCACTTCGGGGAGGACGACTTCCTGCGCTGCCGGTTCGCGGTGTCCCCGCTGTGGGAGACGCAGGAGGTCGCGCGGACCCTCAAGCGGCCCGACCGGCACGGCTACCACGCGCCCTGGCTGCGCCGGATCAGGGCGGCCGCCGAGACGCTCGACCTGACCGGCCTGTGGCTGCTGATGCCGCGCCGGGGCTACTGCCCCGACTGGCTGTGCCCGCCGCCGCTCGGCCCGGCGGCCGGGTTCGAGGAGGAGATCGCCGCGGTCCGGGCCGCCGATCCACGGGACGCCCGCGACGGCACCGCCCGCTCGCTCGCGGACACGCCGGGCGCGCTGGACTCGCCGCGGGGCCGGGCGTGGCTCGCGGATCCGGAGCGGATGATCCGGGAGCTGGCCGATGTGCTGGAGGAGATCTGGCTCACCCTGCTCGCCCCGGACTGGCCGCGGCTGCGGGCCCTGCTGGAGGCGGACGTCGCCTTCCACTCACGGCGGCTGGCCGAGGTGGGCCTGGGCGGGCTGCTGCCGGAGATCAACCGGCGGTGCGGCTGGCGGGCGGGAACCCTCACCGTCGCCTCGAACGGGGAGCACGAGCGGCACCTGGGCGGGCAGGGGCTGGTGCTGATGCCGAGCGTGTTCTCGTGGCCGGACGTGGTCAGCGCCTTCGACCCGCCCTGGCAGCCGACGCTGGTCTACCCCGCGCGGGGCATCGCCGGCCTGTGGGCCGACCCCTCCGACCACGCCGACCGCCTCCCCGACACGCTCGTGCGGCTGCTGGGACGCGGCCGGGCGGCCGTGCTCGGCGCGCTCGACGAGCCGGCCGGCACCTCCGCGCTCGCCCGGCGTCTCGGGCTCGCCCCGTCGTCGGTGTCCGCGCACCTGACGCTGCTGCGCGACTGCGGGCTGCTGGTGTCCCGGCGCTACGGGCACCATGTGCTCTACGAGCGGACGCCGTTGGGGATCGCGCTGGTGTCGGGCGGCACTCCGTACGGCTAGCCGCCCGGGGTCAGTAGAGGCTGCGCAGGCCGAGGACGTCGCCCTTGCCTAGAGTGCGGGCGCTGGTGGAGCAGGCGAACGATCGGGCGTACATGGTGAGGTTCTCGTGTCCGGCGCCCGAGTGGCCCAGGCCGAAGACGTGCCCGGCCTCGTGCGTGGCGACGCTGCGGAGGTCGTAGGCGTTCGTGCAGGCGCCGGTCGGGTTGCTGGTGAACGTGTAGTCGTGGGTGTTGAAGCGGACGTCGGCCTCCAGCAGTTTCTCGGGGCGGCCGCCGGGCACCGGCCGGCTCCACGTGCAGGTCGTGGCGACGGCGCCGGCGCCGATGTCGCCCGCGTCCCACACGCTCAGGCCGTCCCGGCGGACGCAGCGGGCCTCGCCGTCGATGCCGGCCTCCTTGGTCGTGGTCGCCAGGTACCGGGACCTGGCCGAGACGCTGTCGTCGAAGCCGCAGTCGTTGCGGCTGGTGGTGATGGTGGCGACGGCGGCCTCGAAGTCGCGCCGGGCCTCGGCGTGCGAGAGACCGCCCGGCAAGGGGCCGTCGCCGATGAACCACTCGTACGTGCCGTACTCCTTGCGCCGGGCGGTGGAGTACGCGCCGTCGGCGCAGGGGGCCGGGGCGTCGGCCCGGCTGCCCGGGCGGCTCCGTGTGTGCTCCGCCTCGTAGGAGTAGGAGACCGTGCCGTCGGCCGCGACGGCCAGGCTGAAGCCGTGCGCCGAGCCGCTGGTGGTGAGCGCGTCGACGCTGACCGTGGTGCCGGGTTCGGGCACCGCCAGACCCGCACCGTCATGGGTGACCACACGGCCGACGACGGGGCAGTCCAGCACGGACGAGCCGGGGGGCAGATCCTCGACGGTCAGCTCGCCGCGGGCGAGGGCGCAGGCGGGCGTCCGGGGCGCCTCGCCCACGCAGACCGCCGCCACAGACGCCGCCAGTACGAACGCCGTGATCACCCTGCCGGGAAGTCCCGGCCCGCGCCGCCCTGCCACCGCGTGCTCCCTTCGACGCCGCGCCTGCGCGCGGACTTGATCGACTCCGGGAGACATTAGCCAGGCGGCGCGCGCCAGAACCCCGTATTTGCGCACCCATTCGGGTGACTCGTCATACGGGTGCTCAGCCTGCTAGGGCGCGAGGTGCCGTTCCACGGTCGCCACCTTCGAGGTGAGCCCGTCCGTCACGCCGGGGCGGATGTCCGCCTTCAGGACCAGGGAGACCCGGGGAGCGCGTGCCTCGACGGCGGCCACGGCGCGCCGGACGACGTCCATCACCTCGTCCCACTCGCCCTCGACGGAGGTGAACATGGCGTCGGTGCGGTTCGGCAGGCCCGACTCGCGGACGACCCGGACGGCCTCGGCGACATGGGCGCCGACGTCCTCGCCGACGCCCAGCGGGGTGACCGAGAAGGCGACGATCATGCGTTCACGACGCCTTCGTTGCGGGCGCGGGAGGCGATGACCGCGTCCTCGGCCTCACGGCGCAGCTTGCGCTCGGCGAAGAAACCGCCGGTCGGCAGGACCGAGAGGACGAAGTAGACGGCCGCGGTCCCCAGGGACCACTTCGTGCGGTTCCAGGCGTCCGCCCAGAAGAGCACGTACAGGACGAACAGCACGCCGTGGACCATGCCCATCACGGGCACGGCGTTGAAGTCCGTGGTCCGCTTCAGCACCGAGCAGAGCAGCAGCAGGAGGAAGGACACGGCCTCGGGGGCGGAGACCAGGCGCAGTCGGCGGAGGGCGGAGGCTGTCTTCAGGTCCACGGGTCACCTTCGGGGGGAGGTACGGCGATCTGAACGGGCGGTTTGTGAATGCACGCACAAGCGTTCGTCCATTGTGGCAAACGGTCCCCCTAAGGGTGCGTTCAGGGTCGTTCTCCACCTCCGGGTGCTGTTGTGCACACCCGTCCGGCCGATACCTTCACCGCGTGGCGATGTTTCGACTCCAAGGCAGCAAGGTGCTGGCCGTCGACATGACCGGGGACGCCGTGAAGGCGAAGAACGGCTCGATGGTCGCGTACGACGGGCAGATGGCCTTCAAGAAGCTCAGCGGCGGCGGCGAGGGCATCCGGGGCATGGTGACCCGGCGTCTCACCGGCGAGCAGATGACCGTGATGGAGGTGAAGGGGCAGGGGACGTGCTGGTTCGCCGACCGGGCCTCCGAGATCAACCTCGTCCGGCTCCAGGGGGACAAGCTCTACGTCGAGTCGAGCAATCTGCTCGCGACCGACGCCGGGCTGCGGACCGGGACGAGCTTCACCGGACTGCGCGGCGCGACCCAGGGCAACGGACTGTTCACGACGACCGTCGAGGGACACGGGCAGGCCGCGATCACCTCGGACGGGCCGGCCGTGGTGCTGCGCGTCAGCCCGCAGTACCCGCTGACCGTCGACCCCGGCGCGTACATCGCGCACCAGGGCGACGTCCGGCAGTCCTTCCAGTCCGGGGTGACGTTCCGCACCTTCCTGGGCGAGGGCGGCGGCGAGGCCTTCCAGATCCGGTTCGAGGGGGACGGCCTGGTGTACGTGCAGCCGAGCGAGCGCAACACGATCGCGGGGGACGTGTGAGATGAGCTTCCGCGAGATCAACTCCAAAGTGCTCGAGGCGACCGTGGTCCCCGGCCAACGGCTCTTCAGTCAGCGCGGCGCGATGCTGGCGTACCGCGGCGAGGTGTCCTTCACACCCAACGTCCAGGGCGGCCAGGGCGGGGTGATGTCCATGATCGGGCGGCGGCTCGCCAACGAGGACACACCCCTGATGACCGTCGAGGGCAACGGCACGGTTCTCTTCGGGCACGGCGGCCACCACGTCCAGGTCGTCCGCCTGACCGGCGAGACGCTGTACGTCGAGGCCGACCGGCTGCTCGCCTTCGAGGGCACGCTCACGCAGGGCACCATGTTCCTGGGCTCGCAGGGCGGGGTCATGGGCATGGTGCGCGGACAGGTGAGCGGCCAGGGGCTGTTCACCACCACCCTGAAGGGGCACGGGGCCGTCGCCGTGATGGCCCACGGCGGGGTCTTCGAGGTTCCCATCACCCCGCAGCGCCCGGTCCACGTCGACCCGCAGGCCTACGTCGCCCACCACGGCGACGTCCGCAACAAGCTGTCGACGGCGCTGGGCTGGCGGGACATGGTGGGCCGCGGCTCCGGCGAGGCGTTCCAGCTGGAGCTCAGCGGCAGCGGTGCGGTGTTCGTCCAGGCGTCGGAGGAGAAGCTGTGAGCATGTACGGGGCTCCGGGCGGCGGCCCGACGGTGTACGACCCCATGACCCTGCCGGTCGACGACAACGTGAACAACTACACCTTCTGCGTGGAGCTCAAGGGGAGCCAGTGGTTCCTGCAGAAGGGGAAGATGATCGCCTACTACGGGTCGATCGACTTCAACGGCGTCGGACACGGCCGACTGGACCGTCTGGTGCGCAGTTCCTTCCATTCGCCTCTGCACGCGAGCGACTGGGTGGTGGCGGAGGGCTCGGGCAAGATGCTGCTCGCCGACCGGGCCTTCGACGTGAATTCATACGATCTGGACGACGGCAACCTGACCATTCGCTCGGGCAATCTGCTCGCTTTTCAGCCAAGTCTGTCGCTCAAGCAGTCGATCGTGCCGGGTTTTCTCACACTCATCGGAACCGGAAAGTTCGTGGCCGCATCTAACGGGCCGGTGGTGTTCATGGAACCTCCCCTGCGGGTGGACCCTCAGGCACTCGTCGGCTGGGCCGACTGCCCGTCCCCGTGCCATCACTACGACCACGGGTACATGACGGGCGTGATGGGCGGTCTACGTGCACTGACGGGCCTCGGAGGCGCCTCCGGGGAGGAGCACCAGTTCGAGTTCGTGGGTGCCGGCACGGTGCTGCTGCAGTCGTCCGAGACCCTCATGGCCGAGCAGGCCACGGGGGTGGTTCCGCACGAGCCGGGAGTGCCCGGATCGGGCGGTGTGCCGGGTGGGCACGGCGGGCCCGGAGCGCAATCCGGCGCACCGCGCCTTCCCGGACAGCTCGGAGACCTCCAGCGTCGCTTCGGGCTGTGAGCGGTAGTCTGCGGAGTGTGACATCGAACGCGTGCGCACCGTCACACCACCCTCACTAGTTCGCCTTTCAACATTTTAGGTAGACTTCATTTATGGAGACCGAAACGGCCACTCGGTGGCTGACCGACGCGGAGCAGTGCGCCTGGCGCACCCATCTGGAGGTCAACAGGCTGTTGACGTACCAGCTCGAAAAGGATCTGCAGCCGTTCGGCCTGACCATGAACGACTACGAGATCCTGGTGAACCTCTCCGAGTCGGAGGGCGTCCGGATGCGGATGAGCGACCTCGCGTCCGCCACCCTCCAGTCCAAGAGCCGCCTCTCGCACCAGATCACCCGGATGGAGAACGCCGACCTGGTGCGCCGTGAGAACTGCGAGTCGGACCGTCGCGGCCTGTACGCGGTCCTGACCGAGCACGGCCTGGAGACGATGCAGAAGGTCGCACCCCACCATGTGGACTCCGTGCGGCGGCACTTCATCGACCACCTCTCCTCCGAGGCCCTCGCGGACCTCTCCAAGGCCCTCAAGCCCGTGGCCGAACACCTGCGCGGGCAGCGGGGACGGCCGTAGGCGGCTTCCCTTCCGGGCGATCGACAGGCGGAGCTCGAACAGGGCTCCGCCTGTCGGCATCCGGGGTTCCGCCTTGCCGTCACCCTGCTTACCGTGAGGTGCCGCCGAGTGGGCCGCCCCCTCCCGGGTGATGGTCTCCCTAGGGCGCGCCCCGTGCTCGTCCCCGGCCGCGGGCCGAACCCAGCCGCACCGAGCCGCACGAAACGCTCGAAATGCTCGCCCGAAGGCCCGCCGCCGTCCCCTCGGGCCCCCTCCCCGACATCGGCGACCACGTCGACGACCTCGTCGCCCGCCCGCCGCACGCCCGCCTCGACCACCGACACGCCGTCCCGACACGCCGTCGCGCGTCGCCGAGCAGGTTGGCCGGCACCCGCCCCCGCTGCCCCCGCGATCCGGACACCTCCCCGCCGAAGGGCGCGACGTCGACGCCCCGGTCCCCCTCCCCCGCCGTCGCTGCCAGGGCGCGGGGACCGGCATCGGCCCCGACGACGGCCGGGGGTGCGGCCCGAAGGGCCCGAAGGGCGGCACCGTCGAGCGCGGGGCGTGGCAGGCGGGCGTGCGCACGGGTCAGGGCGCGCAGGGCCTCGACGACCGGCCCGCGGGGCGGGTCACCGGGCCAGCGGCGCGAGTTCGCCCGTCTCCTGTCGCCGTCGTGTCTCCTGGTGCCCGTCCTTGCGGGGCATCAGGGTGACGACCGCCGCCGTGGCCAGCACCGTGGCCCCCGTCAGCGCGAAGCACGCCCCGACGGGCAGCCGCCCGGCGAGCGCACCCGCGACCGCCGTTCCGCCCGTGATCCCCGCGTTGACCGCCGTGTTGACCCAGGCCCCTGCCCGCACCCGGGCATGCGGCGCGCAGACCGCGTCGGCGGCGAGATAGGCCGTGGTCAGCGCCGGGGACACGAAGAACCCGGCGACCGCGACGGCGGCGGCGAGCGTGCCGAGCCCCGGCGCGAGTGCCGCGCCGCACAGCGTCAGCCCGAGTCCCGCGGTGAGCAGCGGGAGCCGTGCCCCGGCCGGGGACCGCCAGGCGACGGCCCCGTTGAGCAGGCCGCCGACGGCGCTGCCCGCGGACAGAGCGGCCAGCACCCAGGCGACGCTCGCGCCGCCGTCGCCGTGCCCGTGCCGCTCGGCGAAGGCCACGACCAGCAGGTCGACCACGCCGAGTGCCAGCCCGACGCCCGCGACGGCGACCAGGGGCCGCCCCAGTCCGCGCAGCCCACCGCCGCCGCGCGGCCCGCCGGTCTTGGCGGGCCGCGCGTCGCGCACGGCAGGCGACGACACGAACCCGGCCGCGCCGACGGCCATCAGGGCCGCGCCGAGGGCGATCCCGGCGGACGGCGGGGCGACGCCGACGAGCGCGCCGACCAGCAGGGGGCCAGTGACGAAGAGCAGTTCCTCGGCGACCCCGTCGAGGCTGTAGGCGCGCTGCAGCAGCCCCCGTTCCGGGGTGAGCCCGGCCCACACCGCACGCATGGCCGGCCCCAGCGGCGGAACGCAGGCGCCGGCGGCCGCGGCCAGGGCGCCCAGCATGGGAGCGGAGGTGTCCGGGCGGGAGACGGCGGCGGTCAGCAGCGCGAGCAGAGCGACGTACCCGGCCGTCATCGAGGCGATGGCCCGGCGCGGCCCGTGACGGTCGACGAAGGCCGCCCGGACGGGCGAGAGGAAGACGGCGGTGGCGCCGAACAGCGCCATGACGGCGCCCGCCGCGGTGTACGAACCGCTGGCGCGGGTCACGGCGAGCATCACGGACAGCGGGACGATCCCGTACGACAGGCGGCCGGTCAGGGCGGCGGCGAAGGTGCGGCGGGCGTGCGGGACGCGCAGAACGGCGGCGTACGAGGGCAGCACCGCGTGCGGAGCGGACATGAGAGGTTCCTCGACTCATGGCGGGGGAAAGGGGACGCCTGATCGCCGTGCCCGGTGCGGCCGACTGCCGCTCACCGGGCACGCGCCGAGGCGGGCCCTATGCCAAGAGGAGGAACACGTGGTCGAACGTAGCAGTGCGTCCCGGCGGCGCACCACGCCTTTTCCGCCGGGTGGCCGTCTCACCCCTCGGTGAGCCCCGCCACCAGTTCGTCCGCCGCGCGGTAGGGGTCCAGCGTGCCGGAGACGATGCGTTCGGCGAGCGCGCTCAGCCGGCGGTCGCCGTGCAGGTCTCCGATGCGTTCGCGCAGGGCGGTGACGGCGATCGTCTCCACCTCGCGGGCGGCCCGGGCCCGGCGCCGCTCGGCGAGGACGCCGTGCTCCTCCATCCACGCGCGGTGCTTCTCCAGCGCCTCGACGACCTCGTCGACGCCCTCGGCGCGGGAGGCGACCGTCTTCACGATCGGCGGCCGCCAGTCGCCCGGGGCACGGGCCTCGCCGAGGCCGAGCATGTGGTTCAGCTCGCGGGCGGTGGCGTCCGCGCCGTCCCGGTCGGCCTTGTTGACGACGTAGACGTCGCCGATCTCCAGGATCCCGGCCTTGGCGGCCTGGATGCCGTCGCCCATCCCGGGGGCGAGCAGCACGACGCTGGTGTCGGCCTGGGAGGCGATCTCGACCTCCGACTGGCCGACGCCGACCGTCTCGACCAGGATCACGTCGCAGCCCGCCGCGTCCAGCACGCGGATCGCCTGCGGCGCCGCCCAGGCGAGGCCGCCCAGGTGGCCCCGGGTGGCCATGGAGCGGATGTAGACGCCGGGGTCCGAGGCGTGCTCGGACATCCGGACGCGGTCGCCGAGCAGGGCGCCGCCGGAGAACGGCGAGGACGGGTCGACGGCCAGGACCCCGACCCGCCTGCCCTGCCTGCGGTAGGCGGTGACCAGCGCGGAGGTCGAGGTGGACTTGCCCACGCCCGGCGAACCGGTCAGACCCACCACGTACGCGTTGCCGGTGAGCGGCGCCAGGGTCGCCATCACCTCCCTGAGCTGCGGGGACGCCCCCTCCACCAGGGAGATCAGCCGGGCCACGGCCCGGGGTCGGCCTTCCCTGGCCTGGGCGGCCAGCGAGGAGACGTCCTGCATCACAGCTCCGTTCAGCTCCGTTCAGCTCCGTCCGGATCCGCTCGTCCGGCTCGACGACGGTCTCAGGCCCTGGGTACCCGGACGATCAGCGCGTCACCCTGACCGCCGCCGCCGCACAGCGCGGCCGCGCCGACGCCGCCGCCCCTGCGCTTGAGCTCCAGCGCCAGGTGCAGGACCAGCCGGGCGCCGGACATGCCGATCGGGTGGCCCAGGGCGATCGCACCCCCGTTGACGTTCACCTTTTCCGTGGACACGCCCAGGTCCTTCATTGACTGGACCGCGACGGCGGCGAAGGCCTCGTTGATCTCGATCAGGTCGAGGTCGGAGACCTCCAGGCCGTCCTTCTTCAGGGCGTGCAGGATGGCGTTGGACGGCTGGGACTGCAGCGAGTTGTCCGGCCCGGCCACGTTGCCGTGGGCGCCGATCTCGGCGATCCACTCGAGGCCGAGCTCCTGCGCCTTGGCCTTGCTCATCACGACCACGGCCGCCGCGCCGTCGGAGATCTGCGACGCGGAGCCCGCGGTGATCGTGCCGTCCTTGGCGAACGCCGGGCGGAGCTTGCCCAGGGACTCGGCGGTGGTGTCGCCGCGGATGCCCTCGTCCTTGCTGAAGACGACCGGCTCGCCCTTGCGCTGCGGGATCTCCACCGGGGTGATCTCGGCCTCGAAGACGCCGTTCTTCTGCGCGGCGGCCGCCCGCTGGTGGGAGAGCGCCGCGATCTCGTCCTGCTCCGGACGGGCGATGCCGAGGCGCGCGTTGTGCTTCTCGGTGGACTCGCCCATGGCGATGTTCTCGAAGGCGTCGGTCAGCCCGTCGTACGCCATCGCGTCGAGCATCTCGATCGCGCCGTACTTGAAGCCCTCGCGGGACTTCGGCAGCAGGTGGGGGGCGTTGGTCATGGACTCCTGGCCGCCCGCCACCACGATGTCGAACTCGCCCGCACGGATCAGCTGGTCCGCGAGCGCGATCGCGTCGAGGCCCGACAGACACACCTTGTTGATCGTGAGCGCGGGGACGTTCATCGGGATGCCGGCCTTGACCGCGGCCTGCCGGGCCGGGATCTGCCCCGCCCCGGCCTGCAGCACCTGGCCCATGATCACGTACTGCACCTGGTCGCCGCCGATCCCCGCACGGTCGAGGGCGGCCTTGATCGCGAAGCCGCCGAGGTCGGCTCCGGAGAAGGACTTGAGGGAGCCCAGCAGCCGTCCCATGGGCGTACGCGCGCCCGCGACGATCACCGAGGTCGTGCCGTTGGAACCAGTCGATCCAGTCATGAGCTGCGATTCCCCTTACCGGCCTGCACAGGCCGAGGAGTGAACGAGGGTTTACTTCGAATGTACTGAGTGGCACTCCGTGCCGTCATCGGGCCGTCAGTGTGATCGCGCGCACGTTGCGTAACCACCTCCGGCGCGCTGCACTGACAACATGCTGACGCGAATCGACCACATCGGGATCGCCTGCCACGACCTCGACACGACCGTCGAGTTCTACCGTTCCACATACGGCTTCGAGGTGTTCCACACCGAGGTCAACGAGGAGCAGGGCGTGCGCGAGGCCATGCTCAAGATCAACGAAACGTCCGACGGAGGCGCCTCCTACCTGCAGCTTCTCGAGCCGACGCGGGAGGACTCCGCCGTCGGCAAGTGGCTCGCCAAGAACGGCGAGGGGGTCCACCACATCGCTTTCGGTACGGCGGATGTGGACGGCGACGCCGAGGACATCCGCTCCAAGGGCGTACGCGTTCTGTACGAAGAGCCCCGACGCGGCTCCATGGGGTCACGAATCACCTTCCTGCACCCCAAGGATTGCCACGGAGTTCTGACAGAACTGGTCACATCGGCACCTGTTGAGTCACCTGAGCACTGACCCTCGTACATATGGGCCGGTAGGGTTGGGCTCGGTCGCCGCTCACACCGGGGCGACCCGGTCCTGCCGTACGGCGGCAGGACGCAGCCGGGGTCCGGGTTTCGGGGGACGAGCGTCGGGGCAGCAGCCCATGCTCCGTCGTTGATCTGACACCATTCCCCGGGGGCCCCGTTCGGCGGATGGACGGAGCCCGTTCGGGAAGCTTGCGACCAGGGACGGATGGGACCGCGCAGTGCGGGGCTACGAGAGCCAGGAGCGGGAGCCGGCGGCTGACGTCGACCACCTGACTCGGTTCGAAGCCGAGATGAAGCGGCTGAAGACCGAGCGGGAAAAGGCGATTCAGCACGCCGAGGACCTCGGCTACCAGGTCGAGGTGCTGCGCGCCAAGTTGCACGAGGCGCGTCGCACCATCATGTCCCGGCCCGCCTTCGACGGCGGCGACCTCGGGTACCAGGCCGAACAGTTGCTGCGCAACGCGCAGATGCAGGCCGACCAGTTGCGCCAGGACGCCGAGCGCGAGCTCAGCCAGGTGCGGGCGCAGACGCAGCGGATCCTGCAGGAGCACGCCGAGCAGGCGGCCCGGCTGCAGGCGGAGCTGCACCAGGAGGCGGTCACCCGTCGCCAGCAGCTCGACCAGGAGCTGGCGGAGCGCCGGCAGAACGTCGAGTCGCACGTCAACGAGAACGTGGCGTGGGCGGAGCAGCTGCGGGCCCGTACCGAGGCACAGGCCCGCCGGCTGCTCGACGAGTCGCGGGCGGAGGCCGAGCAGGCCCTGGCCACGGCGCGCGCCGAGGCCGAACGGGTGGCCACGGAGGCCCGCCAGCGGCTCCAGGCCGACGCCGAGGCCGCCCGTGCGGAGGCCGAGCAGTTGCTGCTGCGGGCCCGCACGGACGCCGAGCGGCTGCTGAACGCCGCCTCCACGCAGGCCCAGGAGGCCAGCGACCACGCGGAGCAGCTGCGCACCTCCACCGTCACGGAGTCCGACGCGGCCCGCCGTCAGGCCGGCGAGCTCAGCCGCGCCGCCGAGCAGCGCATGTCCGAGGCCGAGGAGGCGCTGCGCAAGGCGCAGGCCGAGGCCGACAAGGTGCTCGCCGAGGCCAAGGAGGCCGCGGCCAAGGCCCTCTCCAGCGCGGAGTCGGCCAACGAACAGCGCACCCGCACGGCGAAGGAGCAGGTCGCCCGGCTGGTCAGCGAGGCCACCAAGGAGGCCGAGACCACCAAGGCGGACGCCGAGCAGGTAGTCGCCGACGCCCGCGCCGAGGCCGAGAAGATCGTCGCGGAGGCCTCCGAGAGGGCCCGCACGCTCACCGCCGAGGAGAGCGCGACCCAGCTGTCGAAGGCGGCCAAGACCGCCGAGGACGTCCTCAACAAGGCACAGGAGGACGCCCAGCGCACCACGAAGGCCGCGGCCGAGGAGGCCGAGCGGATCCGTCGCGAGGCGGAGACCGAGGCCGACCGGCTGCGCGCCGAGGCGCACGACATCGCCGAGCAGCTCAAGGGCTCGGCGAAGGACGACACCAAGGAGTACCGCGCCAAGACGGTCGAGCTGCAGGAGGAGGCCCGCAGGCTGCGCGGCGAGGCCGAGCAGCTGCGCGCCGACGCGGTCGCCGAGGGCGAGAAGATCCGCGCGGAGGCCCGCAAGGAGGCCGTCCAGCAGATCGAGGAGGCGGCCCGGTCCGCCGAGGAGCTGCTGTCCAAGGCGAAGGCCGACGCGGACGAGCTGCGCCAGAAGGCCACCTCCGACAGCGAGAAGGTGCGCACCGAGGCCATCGAGCGCGCCACCGCGCTGCGCCGCCAGGCCGAGGAGACCCTCGAGCGGACCCGCGCGGAGGCCGAGCGCTCCCGCGAGGAGGCGGTCGAGCTCGCCGAGACCATCACCTCGAACGCCGAGCAGGCCGCGCGCGAGCTGCGCGTGGAGTCGGAACGTGCGATAGAGGCCCGGCAGGCGGAGGCCGCCGAGGAGCTGAACCGGCTGCAGACGGAGGCCGAGGCCCGCCTCGCCTCCGCCGAGCAGGCGCTGACGGACGCCCGTGAGGAGGCCGCGCGGATCCGTCGCGAGGCCGCCGAGGAGACCGACCGTCTGCGCTCGGAGGCCGCGGAGCGGATCCGCTCCCTGCAGCAGCAGGCCGACGCCGAGGCGGAACGGCTGCGCAACGAGGCCGCGGCCGACGCGTCCGCCTCGCGTGCCGAGGGCGAGGCCGTCGCCGTACGGCTGCGTTCCGAGGCCGCCGCCGAGGCCGAGCGTCTCAAGACCGAGGCGCAGGACACCGCCGACCGGGTGCGCGCCGAGGCACAGGCCGCGGCCGAGCGCCTGGCCGCCGAGGCCTCCGAGACGCTGGCCGCCGCCCAGGAGGAGGCGCTGAGGCGCCGTCGCGAGGCCGAGGAGCTTCTCGGCTCCGCCCGCCAGGAGGCCGACCAGGAGCGCGAGCGGGCCCGCGAGCAGAGCGAGGAACTGCTGGCCTCGGCGCGCAGGCGCGTGGAGGACGCGCAGACCGAGGCCGTGCGGCTGGTGGAGGAGGCCGACCGGCGGGCCAACGAGATGGTGTCGGCGGCCGAACAGCACGCGCAGCAGGTACGGGACTCCGTGGCCGGGCTGCACGAGCAGGCCCAGGACGAGATCACCGGGCTGCGCTCCGCGGCCGAGCACGCGGCGGACCGTACCCGGCGCGAGGCCGAGGAGGAGGCGGACCGGGTCCGCGCCGACGCCTACGCCGAGCGGGAGCGGGCCGCCGAGGACGCGAGCAGGGTCCGGCGCGAGGCGAACGAGGCGTCGGAGGCCGCGCAGGAGCTGGCGGAGCGGACCGTCGGCGAGGCGATCGCCGAGTCGGAGCGGCTGCGCTCGGAGGCGGCGGCGCACGCCCAGCGGGTGCGCACCGAGGTCTCGGACGCCATCGCGCAGGCCGATCAGGACGCGGCGCGCACCCGGGCGGACGCCCGCGACGACGCCAACCGCATCCGCTCGGACGCGGCGACCCAGGCCGACACCCTCATCACCGAGGCGCGCAACGAGGCGGAGCGGCTCCAGACGGAGACCCTCGCCGAGGCCGAGCGACTGCAGGCCGAGACCGTGGCGGAGGCCGAGCGCCTGCGGGCCGAGTCGATCGCCAAGGCGGAGAAGCTGATCTCGGACGCGTCCGGCGACGCGGAGCGGCTGCGGGCCGAGGCCGCCGAGACGGTGGGCTCCGCGCAGCAGCACGCCGAGCGGGTCCGGGCCGAGGCCGAGCGCGTCAAGGCGGAGGCGGCGGCGGAGGCCGACCGTCTGATGAGCGTCGCCCGCGAGGAGGCCGACTCGACGCTGGACGAGGCCCGCAAGGAGGCCAACAAGCGGCGCTCCGAGGCGGCCGAACAGGTCGACACGCTCATCACGGAGACCGCCGCCGAGGCCGACAAGCTGCTCACCGAGGCGCAGCAGCAGGCCCAGAAGACCACCGCGGACGCGGAGGCGCAGGCCGACTCGATGGTCGGCGCGGCCCGCAGCGAGGCCGAGCGGCTGGTCTCCGAGGCGACCGTCGAGGGCAACTCCCGGGTGGAGAAGGCCCGCACGGACGCCGACGAGCTGCTGGTCGGCGCCCGTCGGGACGCGACCGCGATAAGGGAGCGGGCCGAGGAGCTGCGCGACCGCATCACCAGCGAGATCGAGGCGCTGCACGAGCGGGCGCGCCGTGAGGCCGCCGAGACGATGAAGTCGACCGGGGACCGCTGCGACGCGCTCATCCAGGCGGCCGAGGAGCAGCTGGCCAAGGCGCAGGCGAAGGCGAAGGAGCTGGTGTCGGACGCCAACTCCGAGGCGGGCAAGGTCCGCATCGCCGCCGTGAAGAAGGCCGAGGGCCTGCTCAAGGAGGCCGAGCAGAAGAAGTCGACGCTGGTGCGGGAGGCCGAGGAGCTCAAGGCCGAGGCGATCCGCGAGGCGCGGCGCACGGTCGAGGAGGGCAAGCGCGAGCTGGAGGTCCTGGTGCGCCGGCGTGAGGACATCAACGCCGAGATCTCCCGCGTCCAGGACGTGCTGGAGGCGTTGGAGTCCTTCGAGGCACCGGCCGGAGGCAAGGACGGGGGCGTCAAGGCCGGGGCTGCCATCGGCGCGCCACGATCAGGTGGGAAGTCCTCGGATGCCTAGCGGAATGTGTGGATTGCGTTAAAGTCTGGAGCCTTTGACCTAACCTTTGGCAAGCGCTCCGCCCTTGAGCCACCCAAAAGGGGTGTCATTCTCCAGATCAAACACGCATACGCTCGATGACACACCGCAAAGGCCCCTAGGATTCCACCTATCACCTCACCGGTCTCATTCGACAGGAACCCCATGAGCGACACTTCCCCCTACGGCTTCGAGCTTGTGCGGCGTGGGTACGACCGCGCTCAGGTGGACGAACGCATCTCGAAGCTCGTCTCCGACCGTGACAGCGCTCTGGCTCGTATCACTGCTCTGGAAAAGCGCATCGAGGAGCTCCACCTCGAGACGCAGAACGCCCAGGCCCAGGTAAGCGACGCGGAGCCGTCGTACGCCGGTCTCGGCGCGCGTGTCGAGAAGATCCTCCGCCTCGCCGAGGAAGAGGCCAAGGATCTGCGCGAGGAGGCCCGTCGCGCTGCCGAGCAGCACCGTGAGCTCGCCGAGTCCGCGGCCCAGCAGGTCCGCAACGACGCAGAATCGTTCGCTGCGGAGCGCAAGGCCAAGGCCGAGGACGAGGGCGTCCGGATCGTCGAGAAGGCCAAGAGCGACGCGTCGCAGCTGCGTTCCGAGGCGCAGAAGGACGCGCAGTCGAAGCGTGAGGAGGCCGACGCCCTCTTCGAGGAGACCCGCGCCAAGGCCGCTCAGGCCGCCGCGGACTTCGAGACCAACCTGGCCAAGCGCCGCGAGCAGTCGGAGCGCGACCTCGCGTCCCGTCAGCAGAAGGCGGAGAAGCGTCTCGCGGAGATCGAGCACCGCGCGGAGCAGCTGCGCCTGGAGGCCGAGAAGCTGCGCACCGACGCCGAGCGTCGCGCCCGTCAGACCGTCGAGACGGCGCAGCGTCAGGCCGAGGACATCGTGGCCGACGCCAACGCCAAGGCCGACCGGATCCGTTCGGAGTCCGAGCGCGAGCTGGCGGCTCTCACCAACCGCCGCGACTCGATCAACGCTCAGCTGACGAACGTCCGCGAGATGCTCGCCACGCTGACCGGCGCCGCGGTGGCCGCGGCCGGCACGCCGTCCACGGACGACGAGTCGATCTCGCGCGGGGTTCCGGCGCAGCAGTCCCGGTAGTCTCCCGTACGAACGTCGAGGCCCGCGCTCCCTCGGGGTGCGGGCCTCTGCCGTGTCCGCCTGCCGTGGGCGGATGCCCGGCGTCCTGCGTCCGGGGGCCCGCTCTCCCCCGTCCGGGCGGTCGTGTCGAGGGCCGTTGCGGGCCGTTGCCGTGGGCGTCGCCCCCTGTTTGCCCGGCCGGGTGGCAGCCGCCCCACACGGGTCATAGCGTGTCGGCATGATCGAGCTTGCGGGCCTGACGAAGCGGTACGGCGAGAAAGTGGCGGTCAACAACCTCACCTTCACCGTCAGACCGGGCATCGTCACGGGCTTCCTCGGGCCCAACGGCGCCGGCAAGTCCACCACCATGCGGATGATGCTGGGCCTCGACCGGCCGACGGCCGGGGACGTCCACATCGACGGTCAGCACTACGACCGGCTGAAGGACCCCCTGAAGTACATCGGCGCCCTGCTGGACGCCAAGGCCATGCACGGCGGCCGCAGCGCCTTCAACCATCTGCTGTGTCTGGCCCAGAGCAACGGCATCCCGAAGAGCCGGGTGCACGAGGTGCTGGACACCGTCGGGCTGACGGCCGTGGCGAGGAAGAAGGCCAAGGGGTTCTCGCTGGGCATGGGCCAGCGGCTCGGCATCGCGGGCGCGCTCCTCGGCGACCCGCGGATCCTGATGTTCGACGAGCCGGTCAACGGTCTCGACCCGGAGGGCATCCACTGGATCCGCAACCTGATGAAGTCGCTGGCGGCGCAGGGTCGGACGGTGTTCGTCTCCTCCCATCTGATGAGCGAGATGGCGCTGACCGCCGATCACCTCGTGGTGATCGGACAGGGCCGACTGCTCGCCGACACCTCGATGGCCGACTTCATCGCGCAGAACTCACGGTCGTACGTCCGCATCCGCACCCCGCAGCGCGAGCGGCTGCTCGATGTGCTGCACGGCGCCGGGATCACCGTCGTGGAGACCGGCAACGGCTCGCTGGAGGTGGACGGCGGCAAGTCCGAGCGCATCGGGGAGCTGGCCGCGCAGCACCAGATCGTGCTGCACGAGCTGAGCCCGCAACAGGCTTCGCTGGAGGAGGCGTTCATGCAGCTGACCGCGGAGTCGGTGGAGTACCACGCGCACACGGACGCACCCCCCGAACAGCCGTGGGGCGACGACTGGACGAGGAGCTGACGATGGCGGCGACCCAGGTCATCCGGTCCGAATGGACCAAGATCCGGTCGGTGGCGTCCACGGTGTGGACGCTCTCCCTGGCCGTGGTCGTCACCGTCGCGCTCGGCATGCTCATCTCCGCGCTGTCGAGGAACGAGTACGACGACATGAGCCGCACCCGCCGGCTCGACTTCGACCCCACCTTCATCAGCTTCGCCGGGATGACCCTCGGCCAGCTCGCGATGATCGTGTTCGGGGTGCTGGTCGTGTCGAACGAGTACAGCACCGGCATGATCCGCACCTCGCTGGCCGCCGTGCCGCAGCGCGGCACCTTCCTGTTCAGCAAGATCGCGGTGGCCACCGGGCTGGCGCTCGTGGTGGGGCTGGCCACCAGCTTCGTCACGTTCTTCCTGGGGCAGGCCATGCTCGGCTCCCACAAGGCGTCGATCGAGGACACCGGGGTCCTGCGAGCGGTCATCGGCGGTGGCCTGTACATGACCCTCATCGCGGTGTTCTCGATGGGCGTGGCCACGATGCTGCGCTCGCCGATGCTGTCGCTCGGCATTCTGATGCCGTTCTTCTTCCTGATCTCCAACATCCTCGGAAACGTCTCCGCGACGAAGAAGATCGGCCGGTACCTGCCCGACCAGGCCGGCAGCAAAATCATGCAGGTGGTCACGCCGATCGACGACGACACCCCGTACGGGCCGTGGGGAGGGCTCGGCATCATGGCGCTGTGGGCGGTCGCCGCGGTGGCGGGCGGCTACCTGCTGCTGAGGAAACGCGACGCGTAACGCTTTGGGCTTTGCTTTCATTTGAGCGGAACCGTCAGCGCCCCGATATCCTCCTAACCCTTACGGGGGCGTGTGCCCTGCTGTCCTGATCCTTTCGATGGGTGCGGAGCATGATCGAAGCAGTCGGCCTGACCAAGCGCTACGGTGACAAGACCGCTGTGTACAACCTTTCCTTCCAGGTGCGGCCCGGCGCCGTGACGGGCTTCCTCGGGCCGAACGGCTCCGGCAAGTCGACGACCATGCGGATGATCCTCGGCCTGGACAACCCGACCGCCGGGACGGTGACGATCGGCGGCTATCCGTACCGCAGGCTGCCCAACGCGGCCCGCCAGGTGGGCGCCCTGCTCGACGCCAAGGCGGTGCACGGCGGCCGGCACGCCCGCAACCACCTGCTGTGTCTGGCCCAGCTGTCCGGCATTCCGGCCCGGCGGGTCGACGAGGTGCTCGGCGTGGTCGGTCTGCAGGACGTGGCCCGCAAGCGCTCCAAGGGTTTCTCCCTGGGTATGGGCCAGCGGCTCGGCATCGCGGCCGCGCTGCTCGGCGACCCCCAGGTGCTGCTCTTCGACGAGCCGGTCAACGGCCTCGACCCCGAGGGCATCCTGTGGGTGCGCAACCTGATGAAGTCGCTGGCCGCCGAGGGCCGCACGGTGTTCGTCTCCTCCCACCTGATGAGCGAGATGGCGCTGACCGCGGACCACCTGATCGTCATCGGACGCGGGCAACTGCTGTCCGACATGAGCGTGAAGGACTTCATCTCGGCCAACTCCGCCGACTTCGCGCGCGTCCGCACCCCGCACACCGACCCGCAGCTGCGCGAGAAGCTGGCCTCGGCGCTCACCGAGGCGGGCGGCCACGTGCTGCCCGAGCAGGACGGCGCGCTGCGGGTGACCGGGCTGCCGCTGCCCCGCATCAGCGACCTCGCCCACGAGGCCGACGTACGCCTGTGGGAGCTGTCGCCGCACCAGGCCTCGCTGGAGGAGGCGTACATGCGGATGACGCAGGGCGCCGTGGACTACCGGTCGACCACCGACCAGAAGGCCGGCCTCCAGCAGCAGCTGCCGCCCGGCGCACAGCCGCCGATGCCGGTGCCGGGTCAGGGGCAGCCGGGCTGGTACGCCCCGCCGCCCCCGCAGCAGGGTTACGCGCCGCCGCAGCCGGCCCAGACGCCCCCGGCGGCCTCCTACGGCGCGTACGGCGCCCCGGGGGCGCCCGCCGGCGCTCCCGGCCCGGGCGGAGCCAACCCGTACGCACAGGGGCCCGCCCAGGCTCCGGCCGAGGCCCCGGCCCCGGCCGCCTCACTCGACAAGGCGCCGGCCGCGCCCGCCGCCCCCGCCCCCGACGTCGCCCCGACCAAGTCCGAGGACGCCCGATGAGCACCCCGCAGCACCCGTCGCCGCAGGCCGCGCCCGCCTGGCAGGCGGCGCCCGGTCCCTCGTACGCCGGGCACGGCCCGGCCTACACCTCGCCGATCCCGATCGTGCGCACGCACCTCGGACACGCCGTCGCCTCGGAGTGGACCAAGATCCGGTCGGTGCGCTCCACGATGTGGACGCTGGGCGTGTTCGTGCTGCTCGTCGTGGGCATCGGTCTGCTGGCCGGAGCGGTGGTCGCGGCGAACGCCTCCGAGCGCGACCTCGAGGGCGAGACCGCGCTGTCGTTCGGCTTCTTCGGACTGCTCCTGGGCAGCATGTGCGTCATCACGCTCGGCGTGCTGACCACGGCCTCGGAGTACGGCACCGGCATGATCCGCACGACGATGGTGGCCTGCCCGTCACGCGGCCGGGTCCTCGCGGCGAAGGCGGTCGTCTTCTTCGGCGTCGCCTTCGCGGTGACGCTCCTGTCGTCCGGCTTCGTCGCCATGGTGCACGTGGGCATGCTGGGCGACGCCCGCCAGCCGACCGGCGGGGAGTGGCTCAAGGCCACCTTCGGCGTGTCCCTCTACGTCGCGCTGCTCGGACTGCTCTCGCTGGCCGTCGGTTCGATCATCCGGCACTCGGCCGGCGCCATCACCATCATGATCGGTCTGCTGCTGGCCCCGCTGGTCATCGCGATCTTCATGTTCTCGTCCTCGCTGGAGGACCTGCGCCAGGCCCTGTTCGAGTACTCGATCCCGAACCAGCTGGGCGTCTTCTACTCGACCTCGCTCAGCGACAGCGGCCCGAGCGGCTGGGACCCGCTGTGGATCGCGCTGGGCGTGACGGCCGCCGCCCTCGCCGCCGCCTTCGCGCTGCTGGAGAAGCGGGACGTCTGATCCGCCGCCGGCCCGCCGGAACCGGCCCTAGAACCTCGGCGCGTTACGGGACCGCTGCACCCCGGGGGTGCGGCGGTCCCGTGCGTTCCAGCACGCCTTGTGCCAGTGCCGGCGGTCGTCGACGCCCGCGTGCTCCGGCCAGGCGACGACGTGCGGAACGCCGTCGGGGATCAGCTGGTCGCAGCCGGGGCACCGGTACGCCTTGCCCTGCGCGCTCGCGCCGGCCACGTGCCGCACGCTCCACCGCTCGCCCTGCCAGGCCTCCGCGGACTGCCAGCCGCCGTAACGGCTCGCGGAGTCGTCCTCGGCGCTCCGGCCGGACGAGTTCTCACCCTTGGGTCGGTTGCGACGCGGGGACACAGGACACCTCACGGGGCTATACAGGAAGCAGGCTCGGCATCCAGCCTACGCGGCCCGGCCCCGGGTACCCGTAGGGCAGCCGGGGCCGCAAGTCCCCCTCGCGGGCGTCCGATTCTGCAGACAATCCGCAAATCTCTCCGCCAGGCCGTGTCCTCGGCACGTGTCAGACGGTTATGCCGGGTGGGGGAGCTCCGTGTCGGAGCCAAGGAAGCAGGAAAGTCCATGCGCGTTGGAAGTTTCGTGTTGGGAGCCCAGTTCCCCGGCCAGGGTCAGGGGGAGGCGCTGCACCGCGCGGTCCGCTCTGCCGAGGTGGCCGAGGAGGCGGGTCTCGACTCGGTCTGGCTGGCCGAGCACCACTTCGTGCCGTACGGCACGTGCCCGTCGGCGGTCACGCTCGCCGCTCTGCTGCTGGGCCGCACCCGCCGCATCCGGGTCGGCACGGCGGTCAGCGTGCTGCCCACCGTCCACCCCGTGGCCCTCGGCGAACAGGCCGCGCTGCTGCACCTGACGAGTGGCGGCCGCTTCTCGCTGGGCGTGGGCCGCGGCGGGCCGTGGGTCGACCTGGAGGTGTTCGGCGCGGGTCTGGAGGCGTACGAGCGAGGGTTCCCGGAATCACTCGATCTGCTGGTTCGCTGGCTGCGGGAACCCTCGGTGGGAGCCGACGGCGAGCGCTTCCGCTTCCGCGAAGTCCCGGTCGTGCCACGGCCGTCGGAGGCCCTGACGGAGACGGCGGGACCGGAGGTCGTCGTGGCGTGCACCTCACCGGCGAGCGTGAGGCTGGCCGCCGAGCGCGGGCTGCCGATGCTGCTCGGGATGCACGTGGGGGACGAGGAGAAGGCCGAGATGGTCGCCCAGTGGCGGCGGTTCGCGCGCGCCGCCGGGCGGTCCGGGGACGAGATCCGTGGCGCGGCCCATGTCTCCGCGGGCGTCTGCCAGATCGCGGACCGGCGCACGGACGCGGTGGAGACCCTGGTGAAGGCGATGCCGGGCTGGCTGAAACAGGGTCTGGACGCGCATATGACGGTGGACGGCCGAGCCCGCAGCATGCGGGACCCGGTCGCGTACACCGAACTGCTCTGCGGGCTGCACCCGGTGGGCACCCCGCGGCTGTGCGGCGACCGCCTCGCCGCGACCAGCGAACGGACCGGCATCTCGCGCTTCGCTCTGCTCGTCGAGGGCTCGGGCGACCTCGCGGCCACGGAGGAGAACGTACGGCGGCTGGGCTCGGAGGTCCTCCCCCACCTCCGGTGAACAGCCCGGACGACCGCGAAGCTTGCCGCTCCCGTGTTGATGGAGTCTCCCGCGTCAGGAGCGGCAAGCGACAGCCTCACAGAGTCAGCAGTCCCGGAATTCCGGGGACTGGTTCAGCACCTGGCTGCGGACCGAGGTGAAGCGGGTGAGCTTCTCGTCGACAGCCGAGTCCAACGGGAACACCGCCACCCGGTGGCAGTTCTGGAACGCCAGCCGCACACCGAAGTGCCGCTGCAGCGCACCGCGTATGGCGTCACTCGCGAGCGCGCGCAGCAACTGGCCGCGTGCCTGCTCGTCCGGCGGGGGCGTCTGGTTGTCGGCGAAGTCTCCGCCGTCCACCTTCAGCTGTGCCACCAGGGAGCTGACCATCTCCCATGCGTAGGGCAGGGAGGTCCGGACGCAGTCGACGAATTCTGCTTCGTCGACCTCGCCTCGCTCGGCCTGTTCGAGTAGGGCCGGTGAGACGTCGAGCGACATGGGTACTCCTCTCGCACCCCCAGAACATCAGGGGTTGCCGGACAGGGAAAGGGAGTCCGCATGCCGAAACACCGCACACGCTGAGTACACGCATCGCGACCTCCCGTTCCCTACGGTAGGCAACGGACCGTGACGGCACCAGGAGAATGGGCACATAGGGAACCCCTGTTGGGCTCACAATCGGCCACTGTCGAACGATCTTTTTCCAGGTCGAAAAGGGCGGGCCGCAAGGGGCTCCGGTGGCGGGCGGTGCCGGGAGAAGGGCGGGCGAATCGCCCGGGGGCCGACGCGTCGGATAGCGTTGCGACCCATGCGTCTCGTCATCGCCCGGTGCTCCGTCGACTACGCCGGCAGGCTCACCGCCCACCTTCCCTCCGCCCCCCGTCTCATCCTGGTGAAGGCGGACGGCAGCGTCTCGATCCATGCGGACGACCGGGCCTACAAGCCCCTCAACTGGATGTCGCCGCCCTGCACGCTGAAGGAGGAGGAGGGGGACTCCGAGGGCACGGCGGCCGTCTGGACCGTCGTCAACAAGGGCGGTGAGAAGCTCATCATCACCATGGAGGAGATCCTCCACGACTCGTCGCACGAACTGGGCGTGGATCCCGGCCTGATCAAGGACGGCGTGGAAGCGCACCTTCAGGAGCTGCTCGCCGACCGCATCGAGACCCTCGGCGAGGGCTACACCCTGATCCGCCGCGAGTACATGACGGCCATCGGCCCGGTCGACATCCTGTGCCGGGACGCGGCCGGACAGACCGTCGCGGTGGAGATCAAGCGGCGCGGCGAAATCGACGGAGTCGAGCAACTCACGCGCTACCTGGAGCTGTTGAACCGCGACCCGCACCTCGCCCCGGTCCGCGGCGTCTTCGCGGCCCAGGAGATCAAGCCGCAGGCACGCGTCCTGGCCACGGACCGCGGCATCGGCTGCACGGTCCTCGACTACAACGCCCTGCGCGGCATCGAGGACGACAAGCTGCGCCTGTTCTGAGTTCCGGCACGCCGACGAGGGCCGGGTTCCCGCTGGGGGAACCCGGCCCTCGTCATGGTCCGAAGGGTCAGATCACCTGGTCCGGCGAGGCCCCCGTGCCGGCGCTCCCGCCGGAGCCGGCGGAACTGGCCGAGCTCGCGGGCGAGGAGGACATCGAGCTGCCGGCCGTGTTCGAGGTGGTGCCGGACGGCGTCCCGCTGGGCTGGGTGGACGTCGACGGAGAAGGCGAACCGGTGGCCGACGGGGAGGCGCTCGGCGACGACGACGCCGACTGCGACGGCGAGGGCCTCGGGCTCGTGCTCGGCGAGGACGACGGCTTGGGCGTGCCGGACGGCGATCCCCCGCCCCCCGGGCCGTGCGAACCGCTCGCGCCCGCGGACGGGTCCGCCTCCCCCGTCGGCGTCGGGTCGTCCGAGGTGCCCATCGTCCCGTCCGGGCCCGGGTCCGTCGGCCTGCTGGTGGCCTCGCCCGTGTCGGAGGAGTCGCCGCCGCTCGGGGTGTCGGGGTCCAGGTCGCCGTCGCCCGTGCCCGTGCCGGCGGAGGGATTGACGCCCACCCGGTCGGACGGGTTGTGGGCGTCGTTGTCGGAGGTCGCGCCGAGCGTCACCACCGTGCCGAGCACGGCGACGAGCAGGGCGCCCGCGCCGGCCGCGACGAGGTTGCGCTTGGCCAGGCCCTTCAGTCCGCCGCGGCTGTGCCGGGCCGGTGCGACGAGCGGCTCGCGGCGGGTGACGAGGGTGTCGGTCTTCGGCGGGGCCGACGGGAGCGCCGCCTGGATGCCCCGCGGCGGGGACGCCGACTCCTCGTGGCGGGTGTCGGGAACCTCCTCGCCGGCCGTCGCCGTCACCAGGCCCGGCACGTCGCCCGAGGCGTCGGCGACCAGGGCGAGGGCGCGGCGGCCGGCCACGGTGCCGCGCTTGTCGGCGATGGCCCCGCGCAGGGCGAGGGAGGCCTCCAGCTCGGAGCGCGCCCGGTCGAGTTCCCCGGTGCACAGGGCGAGGACGCCCAGCTCGTGGTGGAAGTAGGCGCGGTCGGCGGACTCGCCGGCGAGCCGGGCGGCCTCGGCGCCCTCGTGCAGGGCGCTCTCCCAGGCGCCCCAGTGCAGTCCCGCGGCGAAGGCGGGCGCGGCGGTGCGGGCGAGCCGGATCGCGGTGGCCTCCTCGCCCTCGTCGGGCCGGGTGGTGCCGGGGACGACGGCGGTGAGGGCGGCGAGCACGGCGTCGGCCTCGGCGCACACCCGCTCGGGCGTGACGGAGGGGTGTCCGGCCCACCATGCGTAGTGCTGGGCGGCGGTGTGCGCGCGGGCCTCGACGTCGTCGGCGTATCCGGCGGCCTCGAGCTGGGTCCGGACGCCGGTGGCGAGCCGGTAGCGGGTGCCGACGGGGGAGACGAGCCCGCAGGCGGCCAGTTCGCCGAGGGCCGCGTCGGCGTGGGTGTCGCCGACCAGGGCGGGCAGGTGGGCCTGGTGCGGGACCTCGCCGTCGAGGGCGACGGCGAAGCGCAGGGTGGCGCGGGCGGAGGCGCCCAGGCGGGCGGCGAGCAGCGGCGCGGGCGCGGCGGCCTCGCCGAGCGAGGGCAGGGGTATCTCCTCCGCCTCGCCGGCTCCGGCTCCGACCTCGACGGCCCCGGCGAGCGGCCGGGCGTCCTCGAAGACGCCGAACGCGTCGACGGCCTCGGCGCCGGCCCGCAGCCGGTCGCGCTGGGAGAGCAGGGCGCCGGCCTGGACGAACCGCAGGGGCAGGCCCTCGGACTCGAACCAGAGGTCGCCGGCCCAGTTGGCCTCCTCCTCGGTGAGGACGCGGCCGACGGCCCGCTCGATCACCTCGACGCCGCCGGCGCGGTCGAGGCCGGTGAGGGCGACCTCCTCGACGGCGGACTCCGCGGAGGGCGCCGGCGCGTCCGGGGTGGCGCCGAGCAGGAAGGCGCACTCGGGCGTCGCGTCCAGCAGCTCGTCGAGTGCGGCGCCGCCGAGGTCCAGGTCGTCGACGACGACGACCGCGCCGATCTCGCGCACCAGGGCGCGCAGGTCGTCGTCCTCGGGACGGTGCAGGGGGGCGTCGTAGACGGCGTGGAAGAGGTCGTGCAGCAGCTCGGTCGCGGTGCGGCCGTGGCCGCAGAGACGGACGACGCCGTCGGGGGCGAGGTCCTCGCAGTCCTCGGCGACGAGGTCGAGGAGGCTGGTGCGGCCGGAGCCGGGGGCGCCGGTGAGACGGACGGAGCGGCCGCGGGCGAGCAGGCGGACCAGCTGTTCGCGTTCGTCCTGGCGGCCCAGGAGCGGCAGCGCGGAGCGGGCCGGTCCGGCCGGGGCGGGCGGCCGTGCGGCCCGTTCGGCCTCGGCGCGCTGCTCGGGCGTCCGCTTGGCGGGCCGCTCGGCCCGCTCGGTGGGCGGGCAGAGTTCTATCTCGCTGCCGTCGACCGGGTTGACCGTGAGCAGGTGTTCGCCGACGACGAGCCGCACGGTGCGGGCCTGGGCCGGCGCGTGCTGGGCGAAGTCGGGTGTGAGGGGGTCCCTGGGCGGGCGCGGGCGCGGCGCGTGTCCGTCGCCTTCCTGGCCGTGCTCCTCGGGTCCCCGCATGTTCGGGTCCATAGGCTAAAGCCCCCCAAAAGCGTCGTGTGGCGGTAGCCCCTCCCGGCCTTGCTGCACACTGCGCTGTCGCTTCTGGTCCGGTACCCGCTCGAGGGCTGAGAGCGGCGGGCAGACGAACCGTAAACCTTCGCACAGTATCTACGACAGCCCGGGGTGCCGCGCCGCCCGAAGCGTCACAGTCTCGTGAGGATTGCGCCCGTCGCACGTTTTCCGCCGCAGGCCACGCCCTGTCCCGTCACACGCGGGGAAGTGACTCCACGCCGATGCCGCCCTCGATCGCGAGGATCCGGTGCAGCCGGGTCGCCACCAGCAGGCGTTGCATCTGCGGCGGTACGCCGCGCAGCACCAGCCGTCGGCCGCAGCGGCCCGCCCGTCGGTGGACGCCCATGATGACGCCGAGTCCGGTGGCGTCCCAGGAGTCCAGTTCGGACAGGTCGAGCACCAGGTCGCCGACGCCGTCGTCGACGGCCGTGTGCAGGACCGTACGGGCGTCCGCCGCGCTGCGGACGTCGAGACGGCCCCCGACGACCAGCTCGACGTGGTCGCCCCTGATGTGCATAGCGCTCCCCTAAGCGTGCGTCTCGTGCTCCGCGGTGTGTGTCCGGTGTTGCGTTGCATCCTCTGACTGCGCGAAGCGGCCGGAGGTTGCCGTCTGTGAGCGAACCGATACCGAATTCACCCGCAGGGGTGAGGCCCGTGTGGCCTGTGCGGTTTGGTGCCTGTAGAAGCCCTGCCCGCTCACGCGTCCGATGTCACCGGCGTCAACCATCCGGCGCAGCCGTCCCGGTCGCCGGGCCGTGTGCCTCTCGGCCGGAGATTAGCGGTCGTGAGGCGCTGTGTGACCGGTTAGTAACGCGTTTCACGTCTCAGGGCGTGAGACGCCGGTCACGTCGTCAAATCCTGTCCGATTCACGGCGATTGAACCTGAAGTGCCCCCGGGTCGGCGGCCGTGACGAAGGGAACGGAACGGAACCTGGGGGACGGTCTAGATTGGCCGCATGGTCAATCTGACGCGCATCTACACCAGGACCGGCGACCAGGGCACCACCACCCTCGGCGACATGAGCCGGGTCGCCAAGACCGACCCGCGGATCACCGCGTACGCCGACGCCAATGAGGCGAACGCGGTCATCGGCACGGCGCTCGCGCTCGGCGGGCTCGACGAGGAACTCGTCACGGTGCTCACCCGCGTCCAGAACGACCTGTTCGACGTGGGCGCGGACCTGTCGACGCCGGTCGCGCAGAACCCCGAGTTCCCGCCGCTGAGGGTCGAGCAGTTCTACATCGACCGGCTGGAGGCGGACTGCGACCGCTTCAACGAGCGGCTGGAGAAGCTGCGCTCGTTCATCCTTCCCGGCGGCACCCCGGGCGCGGCCCTGCTGCACCAGGCCTGCACGGTCGTCCGGCGGGCCGAGCGCTCCACGTGGGCCGCGCTGGAGGTGCACGCGGAGGTGATGAACCCGCTCACCGCGACCTATCTCAACCGGCTGTCGGATCTGCTGTTCATCCTGGCGCGCACCGCCAACAAGGCCGCCGGGGACGTGCTCTGGGTGCCGGGCGGGGAGCGCTAACGCAGGTTGGCCGGTTCCCGCTCCGGTTCGCCCTTCGGCGGCCGCTTCGGGAAGAGGGTGTAGCTCGCGGCGATGACGACGTTGACGCCGACGACGAACAGCATCCGCTGCTGCCACGCGCGCAGCGAGCCGGTCTCGCCGTCGCCGCCGACGTACCAGACGGCCGCCTGGAGCAGGGCGGCGGCGACCAGCGAGGCGAGGATCCAGCGGCCCGCGACCTTCCACTCGTGGACGGCGCGGGCCGTGCCGTACTTCGGCGGTCGCACGGGCGGCGGACCGCCGGCGAAACGGTGGGCGACCCGGGCGTCGGCCCACCTGACCGTGGAGTGTCCGAGGCCGACGGTGAAACCGATGTAGACGGCGGCCAGGCCGTGCCGCCAGTCCGGCTCGGCGCCGTTCCTGAGGTCGACCGCGGTCACGGCGAACAGCACGAGCTCCAGCAGCGGCTCGCACAGCAGCAGCGCCAGGCCCAGCCTCGGCATCCGGAACAGGTACCGGAAGGCCAGCCCGGCGGCGAGCAGCACCCAGAAGGCCACCTCGCAGGCGATGATCAGTCCGACGACCACGGTTCGCTCCTCTCGGTCACCCGTCCAGGCTCCCGCCGCGCGCGGCCGGGTTCGTCGTCGCCGGTGACGAACTCGCGGTACATCGAAAGATGCAGTCCGGGACCGTTCCCGGGGAGCAGGCGCACGGGACGCGGGCCGTGTTGGATGGAGGACATGCCCGCGCGCCGACTGCCCCGCCCGCACCGTTTCGACGTCTGGATCGCGGTGGGCGGACTGCTCGGCGGGCTCCTCCTCGCGGTCGTCGGCCTGGGCGAACGGCCGGCCGACGATCCCCTCACCCTCTTCGACGGCCCCTGGCCCGTCCTGCTGCCGCTCACCGTGATGGCCGGCTGCGAACTGCTGCGCCGGACGGCCCCCCGTACGGCCCTGCTCGTCGGCAGCGCCGCCGTCACCGCGGACCTCGTGACCCAGGGCAGCCTGTCCACCGTCCTGATGTTCACCGACGTCATGTACGCGGCCGTCCTGTACGGCCCGCTCGCCTCGGCCCGCCGCATCCAGTGGATCACCGGGCTGCTCACGGTGGCCGGGACGCTGGTGCCGTTCGCGGTGTGGCGGGTGCCGGAGGCGCTGCTGATCGGCGTCGTCGTGGGCATCGTCGCGTACGGGCCCGCCGCCACCGGCTGGATCGTGCGCGACCACCGCGACGCCGCCGAGGCCGCCCGGCTGCGGGCCGAACAGACCGCGCTGCTCGCCGAGACGGACCGCGCCCAGGCGGTCGCGGCCGAACGGGCGCGCATGGCAAGGGAGTTGCACGACATGGTCGCCAACCACCTCTCCGCGATCGCCATCCACTCGACGGCGGCCCTCTCGCTCGACGATCCGGACACCTCCCGGCAGGCCCTGACCGTCATCCGCGAGAACAGCGTCGAGGGGCTGGCGGAGATGCGGCGACTGATCGGGATCCTGCGCGACGGCAGCGGGGACCGGGAGCCCGCGGCCGCCCCCACCCTCGACGGTCTGCGGTCCCTCGTCGACGGCGCCCGCGCCAACGGGCTCGACGTCACCCTCGACGCCGACCACGGCAAGGTCCCCACCCCCGTCGAGCTGGCCGCCTACCGCATCGTCCAGGAGTCGCTGACCAACGCCCTCAAGCACGCGTGCCCCGGCCGGGTCACCGTCGACCTCGTCCAGCGCGAGGGCGCGCTCGACGTGCGGGTGCGCAGTCCGTACGGTCACCGGGAGGGGCCCCGCGCCCCGGGATCCGGCGCCGGGCTCGTCGGGATGCGGGAGCGGGCCGCGCTGCTCGGCGGCACGTTCGCCGCCGGGCCGGAGGGCCCGCGCTGGACCGTACGCGCCACCTTGCCCCTCGTCGAAGGAGAGACCGCATGAGCCCGGCCATCCGTGTCCTGGTCGCCGAGGACCAGTCCGCCGTTCGTGCCGGACTCGTCCTCATCCTGCGCAGCGCCCACGACGTCGAGGTGGTCGGCGAGGCCGCGGACGGTGAGCAGGCGGTAGCGCTGGCCCGGGAGTTGAGGCCCGACCTGGTGCTGATGGACGTTCAGATGCCGCGGCTCGACGGGGTGTCGGCGACCCGGCAGGTCGTCGAGGAGGGTCTCGCCGACGTCCTGGTGCTGACCACCTTCGACCTCGACGAGTACGTGTTCGGGGCGCTGCGGGCCGGTGCGGCCGGGTTCCTGCTGAAGAACATCGAGGCGAGGGACCTGCTGACCGCGGTCCGTACGGTGGCGGCCGGGGAGGGCCTGATCGCACCGGCCGTGACGCGTCGTCTGATCGCCGAGTTCGCCGCCGGGCCCGTACGGGCGCCGGGGGCCGATCCCGCCGTGCTCGACTCCCTCACCCGGCGCGAGCGGGAAGTGCTGGCCTGCCTCGGGGAGGGGTTGTCCAACGCGGGGATCGCCGAGCGTCTGGACATGGCGGAGGCGACGGTGAAGACGCACGTCAGCAGGTTGCTGGGAAAGCTGGAACTGCGCAGCCGGGTTCAAGCGGCGGTTCTGGCTCAGGAGTTGGGGATCTAGCGCGTTCCCGGAGGAGAACCGGAGGGCGGCCGGAGGTTTGGAACGGCCCACTGGTCC
Source organism: Streptomyces sp. NPDC037083 (assembly GCF_055606485.1). NCBI lineage: Bacteria > Bacillati > Actinomycetota > Actinomycetes > Kitasatosporales > Streptomycetaceae > Streptomyces > Streptomyces sp. NPDC037083. Next base: position 60,417 of record NZ_JBVJSQ010000001.1, read on the forward strand.
AGACCTATTGACCTGTGGTCCAGACCTTTCTATTCTCGCGGCACCGTGGGCGTGGAGGCTCAGTCACGCCCCCCGACTCCTCCCTAGGAGGCGCAGGATGCGCTTCAGACACAGAGCCGCGGCAGGGTTCGCGACGCTGTTGCTCCCGCTGGCCGGCCTGGTCGGCCTGGCGGGCCCCGCTCAGGCCGCGACCGCCGCCACCGCCACCTACACCAAGGCCTCGGACTGGGGTACCGGCTTCGAGGGCAGGTGGACGGTGAAGAACACCGGCACCAGCGCCATCAGTTCATGGACCGTCGAGTGGGACTTCCCCGCCGGCACGTCCGTCACCTCGGCCTGGGACGCCGACGTCACCTCCTCCGGCGCCCACTGGACCGCCAAGAACAAGTCCTACAACGGCTCCCTCGCCCCGGGCGCCTCGGTCACCTTCGGCTTCAACGGCGCCGGCTCCGGCTCCCCGGCCAACTGCAAGCTCAACGGCGGCGGTTGCGACGGAACGACGGTCCCCGGCGACGCCGCTCCCTCGGCCCCGGGCACCCCGACGGCCTCCTCCGTCACCGACACCTCGGTGAAGCTGAGCTGGTCGGCCGCCACCGACGACAAGGGCGTCAAGAACTACGACGTGCTGCGCGACGGCGCCAAGGTCGCCACGGTGACGGCGACCTCGTACACCGACACCGGCCTGACCGCGGGCACCGACTACTCCTACACCGTCCAGGCCCGTGACACCGCCGACCAGACCGGACCGGCCAGCGGCGCGGTCGCCGTCCACACCACCGGCGGCGGCACCAACCCCCCGCCCACCGGCGACAAGGTCAAGCTCGGCTACTTCACCGAGTGGGGCATCTACGGCCGCAACTACAACGTCAAGAACCTGGTGACGTCCGGCTCGGCCGCGAAGATCACGCACATCAACTACGCCTTCGGCAACGTCACCGGCGGCAAGTGCGCGATCGGCGACTCCTACGCCGACTACGACAAGGCCTTCACCGCCGACCAGTCCGTCAGCGGCGTCGCCGACACCTGGGACCAGCCGCTGCGGGGCAACTTCAACCAGCTGCGCCAGCTGAAGGCCAAGTACCCCCACATCAAGGTGCTGTGGTCGTTCGGCGGCTGGACCTGGTCCGGCGGCTTCGGCCAGGCGGCGGCGAACCCGGCCGCGTTCGCGCAGTCCTGCTACGACCTGGTGGAGGACCCGCGCTGGGCGGACGTCTTCGACGGCATCGACATCGACTGGGAGTACCCCAACGCCTGCGGTCTGTCCTGCGACACCTCGGGAGCCGCGGCCTTCAAGAACCTGATGTCGGCGCTGCGTGCCAAGTTCGGCGCGAACTACCTGGTCACGGCGGCCACCACGGCCGACGGCTCCTCCGGCGGCAAGATCGACGCCGCCGACTACGCGGGCGCCGCGGCCTACGTCAACTGGTACAACGTGATGACGTACGACTTCTTCGGCGCCTGGGCGGCCCAGGGACCGACGGCCCCGCACTCCCCGCTCACCTCCTACAGCGGCATCCCGACGGCCGGGTTCACCACGGCCGACGCGATGGCCAAGTTCAAGGCGAAGGGCGTGCCCGCGAGCAAGCTGCTCATCGGCATCGGCTTCTACGGGCGCGGCTGGACCGGCGTCACCCAGGACGCCCCGGGCGGCACGGCCACGGGCCCGGCGGCGGGAACCTACGAACAGGGCATCGAGGACTACAAGGTCCTCAAGACGTCCTGCCCGGCCACCGGCACGATCGCCGGCACGGCCTACGCGAAGTGCGGCAGCAACTGGTGGTCCTACGACACCCCGGCCACCATCGCCGGAAAGATGACCTGGGCCAGGAACCAGGGCCTGGGCGGCGCGTTCTTCTGGGAGTTCAGCGGTGACACCGCCAACGGAGAGCTGGTGAGCGCCATCAGCGGCGGCCTGCAGTAGCCGCCACGCGCCTGCGCGCACCGACGCCGCGGGTGGGCCCCAGGCCCGCTCGCGGCGTTTCGCGCGCCAGGCGCCGCGCGCAGTGTGCCACCGGGCCGGTGTACCGGACTCAGGCCACGTTGACCCGCTGGCCGGGCGGAGCCGCCTCCAGCCACGCGAGGAAACCGGTCAGCGCGTCCTCGCTCATCGCGAGCTCCAGGCGCGTGCCCCGGTGCAGACAGACGAGGATCACCGCGTCGGAGAGCAGTGCCAGCTCCTCCTCGCCCTCGGGAAGACGGCGGCCGGCCACCTCGATCGAGCCGCGCTCCAGGACGCGACGCGGCCGGTAGGCGTAGGAGAAGACCCGGTACCACTCGATACGGTCGCCGTTGTAGCGGGCGACGCCGTAGCTCCAGCCCTTTCCACTCGCGTCCGGATTCTCGGGGACGTCCCAGCGCAGGGAACAGTCGAAGGTGCCGCCGGAACGCTGGATGAGCCTGCGCCGCAGACCGAAGACGAACAACCCCAGCACCACCAGGGCCACGACGATTCCGCACACAGTCAGAGCGAGGACCATCGACACCGACCTCCTCGTCTCCTAGGTACCGAAATAGGTAACGGAACGGAAAAAACATCCATATCTGCCTCAGCCGCGGTCGGCTCCGGATTGCTCCGGTGCCGACCGCGGCTGAGTGACGTCATGCGGTTCTGCTCCCCCAGCCCCTCAAGGGCCGGGGAGGGGCCCCCAGGGTCAGTGTGAGGCCGCCGCACGCAGTCGTACGTCCGCGCGACGTTCGGCGGCGGCGTCGCCCTCCGCCTTCGCGCGTTCCAGCTCCCGCTCCACGCGCTGGACGTCGATCTCGTCCGACAGCTCGGCGATCTCGGCCAGCAGCGACAGCTTGTTGTCCGCGAACGAGATGAAACCGCCGTGCACCGCGGCGACGACCGTTCCACCATCACTCGTACGGATGGTCACCGGGCCCGACTCCAGCACACCGAGCAGCGGCTGGTGACCGGGCATGACGCCGATGTCGCCGGACGTGGTGCGCGCGACGACCAGGGTGGCCTCGCCGGACCAGACCTCTCGGTCGGCCGCGACCAGCGCGACGTGCAGCTCAGCAGCCAAGGTGGCTCCTCGGGTCACCACCCGGCTTCTCGTGCCGGGTGTTGGTTACAAGTCTAGTGGGCGTGGAAGAGGGGGCGGGACGTACCCCGCCCCCTCAGCCGAGCGCGAGGCTCAGGAGACGCCCAGCTCCTTGGCGTTGGCCTTCAGGTCCTCGATGCCACCGCACATGAAGAACGCCTGCTCCGGGAAGTGGTCGTACTCGCCGTCGCAGATCGAGTTGAAGGCCGCGATCGACTCGTCCAGCGGGACGTCCGACCCGTCGACGCCGGTGAACTGCTTGGCGACGTGGGTGTTCTGGGACAGGAAGCGCTCCACGCGACGGGCACGGTGGACGACGAGCTTGTCCTCCTCGCCGAGCTCGTCGATACCGAGGATCGCGATGATGTCCTGGAGGTCCTTGTACTTCTGCAGGATCGTCTTGACGCGCATGGCGGCGTCGTAGTGGTCCTGCGCGATGTACCGCGGGTCCAGGATGCGGGACGTGGAGTCCAGCGGGTCCACGGCCGGGTAGATGCCCTTCTCGGAGATCGGACGGGACAGAACCGTCGTCGCGTCGAGGTGGGCGAACGTGGTGGCCGGGGCCGGGTCGGTCAGGTCGTCCGCGGGGACGTAGATCGCCTGCATCGAGGTGATCGAGTGACCACGGGTCGAGGTGATGCGCTCCTGGAGGAGACCCATCTCGTCGGCCAGGTTCGGCTGGTAGCCCACCGCGGAGGGCATACGGCCGAGCAGGGTCGACACCTCGGAGCCCGCCTGCGTGAAGCGGAAGATGTTGTCGATGAAGAACAGCACGTCCTGCTTCTGCACATCGCGGAAGTACTCCGCCATGGTCAGGCCGGCCAGGGCCACGCGCAGACGGGTGCCCGGGGGCTCGTCCATCTGGCCGAAGACCAGGGCGGTCTTGTCGATGACGCCCGAGTCCGACATCTCCTCGATGAGGTCGTTGCCCTCACGGGTGCGCTCACCGACGCCGGCGAACACGGAGACACCGTCGTGGTTGTTGGCGACGCGGTAGATCATCTCCTGGATGAGCACCGTCTTGCCGACGCCGGCGCCGCCGAACAGACCGATCTTTCCACCCTTGACGTACGGGGTGAGAAGGTCGATGACCTTGACGCCGGTCTCGAACATCTCGGTCTTCGACTCGAGCTCGTCGAAGTTCGGCGCCTTGCGGTGGATGGACCAGCGCTCGCCGTCGTAGCTCTCGTCGACGTTCAGCACCTCACCGAGGGTGTTGAACACCTTGCCCTTGGTGAAGTCGCCGACGGGGACGGTGATGCCCGTGCCCGTGTCGGTCACCGCGGCCTGGCGGACCAGACCGTCGGTCGGCTGCATGGAGATGGTGCGGACCAGGCCGTCACCCAGGTGCTGGGCGACCTCCAGGGTCAGCGTCTTCTTCTCGCCCGCGTTCGCCGGGTCGGAGACCTCGACGTGCAGAGCGTTGTAGATCTCCGGCATCGCGTCGACGGGGAACTCCACGTCGACGACCGGGCCGATGACCCGGGCGACGCGGCCCGTGGCCGTCGCGGTCTCAACAGTGGTGGTCATTAGCGGTCACTCCCCGCGGTCGCGTCGGCCAGGGCGCTCGCGCCACCGACGATCTCGCTGATTTCCTGGGTGATTTCGGCCTGGCGGGCCGCGTTGGCAAGACGGGAGAGCGTCTCGATGAGCTCGCCCGCGTTGTCGGTGGCCGACTTCATCGCGCGCCGCGTCGCGGCGTGCTTCGAGGCCGCCGACTGGAGGAGCGCGTTGTACACGCGGCTCTCCACATAGCGCGGCAGAAGGGCGTCGAGGACGTCCTCCGCCGAGGGCTCGAAGTCGTACAGCGGGAGGATCTCGCCCTGGGGCTTGGCCTCCTTGGCCACCTCGTCGAGGCTGAGCGGCAGCAGACGGTCGTCGAGCGCCGTCTGCGTCATCATCGAGACGAACTCGGTGAAGACGATGTGGATCTCGTCCACGCCGCCGTCCGCCGTGTCCTTCTCGATGGCCTCGATCAGGGGGGCCGCGACCTTCTTGGCGTCCGCGTACGTGGGCTCGTCGGTGAAGCCCGTCCACGACTCCGCGACCTTGCGCTCGCGGAAGTTGTAGTGGGCCAGACCGCGCCGGCCGACGATGTACGTGGCGACCTGCTTGCCCTCGGCCTCGAGGCGCGCCGTCAGCTGCTCCGCGGCCTTGATGGCGTTGGCGTTGAAGGCGCCGGCGAGACCGCGGTCGCTCGTCAGGAGCAGCACCGCGGACCGCACGACCGTCTCGGCCTGCGTGGTCAGCGCGTGCTTGGTGTTCGAGCCGGTACCGACCGCCGTGACCGCACGAGTGAGCTCGGCGGCGTACGGCGTGGAGGCCGCCACCTTGCGCTGCGCCTTGACGACACGCGAGGCGGCGATCATCTCCATCGCCTTGGTGATCTTCTTGGTCGCGGTGACGGATCGGATGCGACGCTTGTAGACCCGGAGCTGAGCTCCCATGAGTCAGGTCCCTTCCTTACGTCACTTGGCGGCGGACGGAGCGTCCTCGCCGAGCAGCTTGCCGTCCGAGGTCTCGAACTGCTTCTTGAACTCGGCAACGGCGTCGTCGATCGCCTGGATGGTGTCGTTCGACATCTTCGCGCCCTCCTTGATGGAGGTCATGAGGCCCTGCTCCTTGCGGTGCAGGTACTCCAGCAGCTCCTTCTCGAAGCGGCGGATGTCGTTGACCGGGACCTCGTCCATCTTGCCGTTGGTGCCGGCCCAGATGGAGACGACCTGGTCCTCGGTGGCCATCGGCTGGTACTGGGCCTGCTTCAGCAGCTCGACCATGCGCGAACCGCGCTCCAGCTGCGCCTTCGACGCGGCGTCCAGGTCGGAACCGAAGGCGGCGAACGCCTCCAGCTCACGGAACTGGGCGAGGTCCACGCGCAGACGGCCGGAGACCTGGCGCATCGCCTTGTGCTGCGCGGAACCGCCGACTCGGGAGACGGAGATACCGACGTTCAGCGCGGGACGCTGACCGGCGTTGAACAGGTCCGACTCCAGGAAGCACTGGCCGTCGGTGATGGAGATGACGTTGGTCGGGATGAACGCCGAGACGTCGTTGGCCTTGGTCTCGACGATCGGCAGACCGGTCATCGAGCCCGCGCCCAGGTCGTCGGAGAGCTTCGCGCAACGCTCCAGCAGACGGGAGTGCAGGTAGAAGACGTCACCCGGGTAGGCCTCGCGGCCCGGCGGGCGGCGCAGCAGCAGGGACACGGCGCGGTAGGCGTCGGCCTGCTTCGACAGGTCGTCGAAGATGATGAGGACGTGCTTGCCCTCGTACATCCACTGCTGACCGATGGCCGAACCGGTGTACGGCGCCAGGTACTTGAAGCCGGCCGGGTCGGACGCCGGGGCGGCGACGATGGTCGTGTACTCCAGCGCGCCGTTCTCCTCCAGCGCGCGGCGGACCGACGCGATGGTCGAGCCCTTCTGGCCGATGGCGACGTACACGCAGCGGACCTGCTTGTTCACGTCGCCGGTGCGCCAGTTGTCGCGCTGGTTGATGATCGTGTCGACGGCCAGGGCGGTCTTGCCGGTCTGGCGGTCGCCGATGATCAGCTGACGCTGACCACGGCCGATCGGGGTCATCGCGTCGACGGCCTTGTAGCCGGTCTCCATCGGCTCGTGCACCGACTTGCGCTGCATGACCGTGGGGGCCTGCAGCTCGAGGGCGCGGCGGCCGGACGTCTCGATCTCGCCGAGGCCGTCGATCGGGTTGCCGAGGGGGTCGACGACGCGGCCGAGGTAGCCCTCGCCGACAGCCACGGAGAGCACCTCGCCGGTACGGGTGACCGGCTGTCCCTCCTCGACACCGCTGAACTCGCCGAGGACGATGGCGCCGATTTCGCGCTCTTCCAGGTTCAGCGCGAGGCCGAGGGTGCCGTCCTCGAACTTCAGCAGTTCGCTGGCCATGGCCGAGGGGAGGCCCTCGACCTTCGCGATGCCGTCGCCGGCAAGGGTGACCGTACCGACCTCCTCGCGCGAGGCCGCGTCCGGCTTGTACGACTGGACAAAGTTCTCCAGCGCGTCCCGGATCTCCTCCGGCCGGATCGTGAGCTCCGCCATCTGGGTTCCCTGCTCTCCTTGTTGGGCCCGAAGTTTCTTTGGGGGTCTGGGGGCGACCCCCAGGATTCTTCTGCACGGCCCAACCGGGCCGTCATGTACGTACTGCGGTCTTGAGTTGCTGCTAGCTCGCCATGCGGCGGGCGGCGTCCTCGATGCGGTCCGCCAGGGAACCGTTGATCACCTCGTCGCCGACCTGCACCCGGATCCCGCCGAGGACCGCGGGGTCCACGTCGAGGTTGAGGTGCATCGTCCGGCCGTAGAGCTTCGCGAGGGCGGCGCCGAGGCGCTGCTTCTGCGGGTCGCTCAGCGGCACCGCCGAGGTGACGACGGCGACCATGCGGTCCCGGCGCTCCGCGGCGAGCTTGGACAGGGCTTCGAGGCCCGCTTCCAGGCTACGTCCCCGGGGTGCGGTCACGAGGCGCGTCACCAGTCGCTCGGTGGCCGCGTCGGCCCGGCCCCCGAGCAGGCTGCGCAGCAGCTCGCTCTTGGCCGAGACGGTGGCCTTCCGGTCGGTCAGTGCGGCGCGCAGCTCGGTGTTGGAGGAGACGATCCGCCCGAAGCGGAACAGCTCGTCCTCGACGTCGTCGAGCGCACCGGCCTGCTGCGCGGCGGTGAGGTCCGCGATGTTCGCCAGCTCCTCCAGCACGTCCACCAGGTCGCGGGACTGCGACCAGCGGGAGCGCACCGTGCCGGACACCAGGTCGGCGGTGGTGCCGCTGATCTGGCTGCCGAGCAGGCGCTGGACCAGCTCGGCCTTGCGGTCGCCGGCCTGCGCCGGGTCGGTGAGGACCCGACGCAGCGAGACCTCGCGGTCGAGCAGCGCCGTGACGGCCGCCAGCTCGTCGGCCAGCCGCGCCGCGTCCACGGACGTGGAGTCCGTCAGCGCGTCGAGACGCTCACGGGCTGCTGCGAATGCCTCGCGGCTCGCTCCGTGTGCGGTCATCGAGACGCCTCGGCCTTCTCCTCGAGCTCGTCGAGGAAGCGGTCGATGACGCGGCTCTGGCGGGCGTGGTCCTCGAGGGACTCGCCGACGAGCTTGCCGGCCAGTTCGGTGGCGAGCTTGCCGACGTCCTGACGCAGCGCGGACGCGGCGGCCTTGCGGTCGGCCTCGATCTGGCTGTGTCCGGCGGCGACGATCTCCTCGCGCTGGCGCTGGCCTTCCGCGCGCATCTCGGTGATGAGCGTGGCGCCCTGCTCCTGCGCCTCCTGGCGCAGTCGCGCGGCCTCGTGACGGGCCTCGGCGAGCTGGGCCTTGTACTGCTCCAGAACGCTCTGAGCCTCGGTCCGAGCAATCTCGGCCTGTTCGATCCCGCCCTCGATGGCGTCGCGGCGCTCTTCCAGAACCTTGTTGATGTTCGGAAGGAGCTTCTTGCCCAGGACGAAGAACACGATCGCGAACGCGATCAGACCGATGACGAGCTCGGGGATCTCCGGGATCAGAGGATTCTGGGCCTCCTCCTCAGCCGCGATTTGCAGCAAGGGCGAGATCACATCAGTTCCTTCCGTGGAATTCTCTCGTCGGCGTGGACCGGATCAGGACGTCGGGTAGACGAAGCCCATGACCAGGCCGATCAGGGCGAGCGCCTCACAGAGCACGAAGCCGAGGATCTGGTTCTGACGGATCAGGCCGGCGGCCTCGGGCTGACGGGCCAGAGCCTGGGTGCCGTTACCGAAGATGATGCCAACGCCGACGCCGGGGCCGATGGCCGCGAGACCGTAGCCGATGGCAGCGAGGTTGCCCTTGATTTCGACCGCGGCGAGGGTGTCGAGAGCGGACATGCCGTAACTTCCTTCTCTTTACACAGGCCGGTGGGGGTTGGCCACCGGAAGTTCAGGGGGTGGTGCGGGTGCTCAGTGGTGCTCGGCGAGCGCGCCCTGGATGTAGCTGCAGGACAGGAGGATGAAGACGTAGGCCTGGAGGGCCTGGATGAACAGCTCGAAGACCGTCATCACGATGACCATCAGGAACGAGACCGCCGAGTAGGCGATGCCGATGCCGTTGAGCAGGTACCAGGTTCCGATGGTGAAGATCAGGATCAGCACGTGTCCGGCGAACATGTTGGCGAAGAGCCGGACGGCGTGCGTGAAGGGCCGGATGAACACGTTCGACAGGAACTCGAAGAACATGACCATCGGGAACACCGGGCCGAGCGACGGGTCGTAGCCGGTGATGTTCTTCCATCCGCCGATGAACCCGTGGCGCTTGAACGTCACGCTCATCCACACGATGTAGACGAGGGCGGCCAGACCGACCGGGAACGCGATGACCGCGGTGGCCGGGAACTGGGCGATCGGGACGATCGACCACAGGTTCATGATCCAGATGAAGAAGAACAGCGCGAACATCAGCGGGACGTACTTCTCGCCCTCGCGCTTGCCGATCGTCTCGTAGACGACGCCGCGGCGTACGAAGTCGTAGCCGGCCTCGCCGACCATCTGGAGCTTGCCGGGGATCAGCTTCGGCTTGTTGAAGGCCGCCCAGAAGAACCCGATGACGATGACGGTGCTCACCAGCGAGAGCAGCATCGGCTTGTTGAATTCGATGCCGCCGACCGTGAAGAGCGGCTCGAACAGGAACGAGTGCAGGCCGGGGGTCGGGAAACCGCACCCGTCGAAAATATGACAGTCGGTCTCGAAGGCGAGCGTCTTGGCGTTACTCACCGCGAGCTCCTTCAGCGTGGCGCATGGGTTCGGCAACCTCGATGTGTCGGCGCGGCCTGCGACCGCGGGACGGCACTGGACTGGACTTGCGGATTAGGGGGCGGCGACTGGGCTCCGAACCGTGAGACGTCACAGGCACGCTTGCCGCCCGCGCCAGCTCTGCCGCAGTTGTGGCGAGACCATAGCAAAAGAGCGGAAGGCCCTTTACACCGGCCCTACAGGTCACGACGACGTCCGGGCGGAGTCCGGCTCGACGTAGAGGATCTTGGACTTCATGTGCGAGCGCACCTGGGCCGCGATCCACACCAGGGTGGACGCGAGCAGCGTGAAGGCGAAGCACTTGGGATCGAAGGCCGAGGTCCCCTTGAAAGTGATCAGGACGATCATCAGCAACAGGATCTGGGTGGTGTAGAGCAGCAACCCCATCGACTGGAACAGATGAGGAAGCTGGCGCGCGGTGCGCAGCAGCACCACCAGTCCGCTGCTCATGAACAGCAGGACGAGAGCCGCGCCGAAAACGGCGCCGAGCGCTCCCTTGCCGCCGGCAACGGCGGCGCTCACCGCGACTCCCGCCACACCCGCGACAGCGGTGGGCAGGGCACAGTGCAGGAGCGTTCGTACGTCGTTGGACTGCATGGCGGCAACTCCGCAATCAAGGGGGGCAGGGTGTCGTCATGGACGAGCGTAGTCCCGGCCTGAGGGGCGAGAGACCTCACGCCGCCTCGCTCCGACGGACCGTCGTAGTGCGGCCCTTCGGCTCTATCCGGGGGTTCTCGTGAACCGTATCACAAACTATTTGATGAGGTCTTTACCTAGCTGGTGTGCTTGCTGTCACACATGAGAGTGACAGTGCGCGTCTGTGCGGATTCCCGGGGAGATTGTCTGGTATTGAGAGCCTTTGCCCTCTCCCCGTTCCCCCACGACTTGGCAATGCTCTAGTCAGATTCTTACCTTGTGCAAGGACGCGACCGGTGCGCTACGCGCGCTCGCGCTCCTGCGCGCGCACTCGCGAGGCCCGCTCCGACAGGGCGGTGCTGCCGTTCATCTTCCGGTGGGCGCCCGGCTCGCGGGCCGGGACGGTCTCCGGGGTCCGCCCGGGCGGGGCCGCCGCCACCGCGACCGCGCCGACGGAGGCCGCCACGCCCCCGCTCGGGGCCGCCGCGCGACGCCGGTAGCGCGGCGGGACGAAGGACTCGGCCCAGCGCGGCGTGCGCGGCGTGAAGCGCGGCAGCAGGAGCAGCCCCAGACCGATCGCGCTGAGGACCACGACGCCCAGGACGATCCACATCGAGGCCGAGTTCACCGAGTACGCCAGCGCGCCGAACGCGATCAGCGCCGACCAGAAGTACATGATCAGCACCGCGCGGCTGTGCGAGTGGCCGATCTCCAGCAGCCGATGGTGCAGGTGTCCGCGGTCCGCGGCGAACGGCGACTGGCCGCGCCAGGTGCGCCGTACGATCGCCAGGATGAGGTCGGCGGCCGGGATCGCGATGATCGTCAGCGGCATCACCAGCGGGATGTAGACCGGAACCATCTGGTGGACGGCGTTGCGCTCGGACCCGGAGAACAGCTTCATGACGTCCGGGTCGACCTGGCCGGTGATGGAGATCGCGCCGGCGGCCAGCACCAGCCCGATCAGCATCGAGCCCGAGTCGCCCATGAAGATCCGCGCGGGGTGCATGTTGTGCGGCAGGAAGCCCAGGCACATGCCCATCAGGATCGCCGCGAACAGCGTCGCCGGGGCGGCCGCCTCGATGCCGTACGAGTACCAGATGCGGTAGGCGTACATGAAGAACGCGGCCGACGCGATGCACACCATGCCGGCGGCGAGGCCGTCGAGGCCGTCCACGAAGTTGACGGCGTTGATGGTGATCACGACCAGCGCCACCGTCAGCAGGGTGCCCTGCCACTGGGTGAGCGCGACCGTGCCGACCCACGGCACCGGCAGCCACAGGATCGTCAGACCCTGCATGACCATGACGCCGGCGGCGATCATCTGGCCGCCCAGCTTGATCAGCGCGTCGATCTCGAACTTGTCGTCCAGAACGCCGATCAGCCAGATCAGCGCCGCCCCCGAAAGCAGGGCGCGCGGCTCGTTCGACTTCTCGAAGACCTCGTTGAGGTTGGTGAGGTGGTCGGCGACCAGCAGACCGGCGCACAGGCCGAAGAACATGGCGATCCCGCCGAGCCGCGGAGTGGGTTCCCGGTGCACGTCACGGGCCCTGATCTCCGGCATCGCTCCGGCCACGATCGCGAACTTGCGTACCGGCCCGGTCAGCAGATACGTCACCGCGGCCGTGATGCAGAGCGTCAGCAGGTATTCACGCACGGGCTTCCCCACAGGTCTCGCTGGCCATCTCAGTCCCACACCCTAGCGATCGACTACTGCACGGCGCATATGTGAGAGGACTTCCGGGTAGTCAGGATGGTTTCACGCGAGGCTGTGCGTAGAGGTGTTCGGGGGTGCGCACCAGGGTGTGCACCGAAGCCGCCTACCCCGGATCAGGCCGGATACGGCGGAAACGCCAGAGTGAGCTCGCGCACCTCCTCACGGGCCTTGCGACCCTCGATCTCGTCCCGCAGCACCCCCGCCAGCAGTGCCGCGACGCGCCGCATCTCGTCCTCCCCCATGCCCTGGGTGGTCGTCGCGGCGGTGCCCAGGCGCAGGCCGCGGACGTCCGCGTGCGGCAGCGCGCAGCAGTCCAGCACCATCCCGGCCGCCGCGAGCAGCCCGCGTGCGCCGCGGCCGTCGACGCCGAGCGGGGCGGGGTCGGCGGTGATGAGATGCGTGTCGGTCCCGCCGGTCGTGACGGCCGCGCCCTCACCCTCCAGAGCGGCCGCGAGAACCCTCGCGTTGGCGACCACCTGATGGGCGTACGCGGTGAACGCCGGTGTTGCCGCCTCGCCGAACGCGACCGCCTTCGCGGCGATGGTGTGCATCTGCGCACCGCCCTGCGTGAACGGGAACACCGCCCGGTCCACCCGCTCGGCGAGCTCGCCGCCGCACAGGATCATCCCGCCGCGCGGCCCGCGCAGCACCTTGTGGGTGGTGGCGCAGACGATGTCGGCGTACGGCACCGGGCTGGGCGCCGCTCCCCCGGCGACGAGCCCGATGGGATGGGCGGCGTCGGCGATCAGATAGGCGCCGACCTCGTCGGCCACCTCGCGGAAGAAGGCGTAGTCGATGTGGCGGGGGTAGGCGATGGACCCGCACACGATCGCCTTGGGCCGGTGGCCCCGGGCCAGCATGCGGACCTGCTCGTGGTCGATGAGCCCGGTCTCCGCGTCCACCCCGTAGGGGACGAAGTCGAACCAGCGCCCGGAGAAGTTGGCGGGCGAGCCGTGGGTGAGATGCCCGCCGTAGGGCAGCCCCAGCGCCAGGACCGTGTCGCCGGGCCGCAGCAGCGCCGCGTACGCCGCCAGCACCGCCGAGGACCCCGAGTGCGGCTGGACGTTGGCGTGCTCGGCCCCGAACAGCGCCTTGGCGCGCTCCACCGCGATGCGCTCGGCGACGTCCACGATCTCGCAGCCGCCGTGGTACCGGTTCCCCGGGTAGCCCTCCGCGTACTTGTTGGCCAGCGGCGAGCCCAGCGCGGCCAGCACGGCGGGCGAGGTGAAGTTCTCGGCGGCGACCAGCTGCAGCGTCGAGGACTGCCGCTCCCGTTCCCCGAGCAGGATCTCGGCCAGTTCGGGGTCCTGCCGGCGCAGGACATCGGCCTCGGGGACATGGGTGACCGACATGATGCACTCCGGGGCGTCGACGGTGACGTACGTCCAATGTAGGCCCGACGCCCGCGCGACGCCCCGCGTCGGCCTCCACCCGGGCGCCCGCCCGCCCCGCGTCCCGGGTCAGGCCCGCGCCGGCACCCCTGTCAGGGCCGTCACCACCGGGTCCAGCGCCTGGTGTATCTCGTCGCCGATCGAGCGGAAGAAGGGGAGCGGAGCCCCGTAGGGGTCGTAGACCTCGTCGGCCTCGAGCGTGGGGGCCAGGAGCCACCCGCGTAGAGCCGCCGCGGCGCGCACCAGCGCCCTCGCCCGCATCACCACGCCCTCGTCCAGCGGCGGGAGCGTGGCCGGGTCGATGGCGTTCACCAGGCGGGTGAACTCCTTCAGCGTGAAGGTGCGCAGACCCGCCGAATGGCCCATGGAGATGACCTGCGCGCGGTGGTCGCGGGTCGCCGTCAGGACCAGGTCGGCCATGATGACGTGCTCGTCGAGCAGTTCACGGCCGGTGAAGCCGGAGGCGTCCGCGCCGAAGTCGGCCAGCACGGTCTCCGCGTTGGCCTCCATCGGCGCGCCTTCGTGGCCCCAGGTGCCCGCGCTCTCCACGATCAGCCCGCCGCCCAGCAGGCCGAGCCGCTGCGACACGAAATGCCGGGTCAGCCGCTCGGTGATGGGCGAGCGGCAGACGTTTCCGGTGCTGACGTGGAGGATGCGGAAGGTGTCGCGCGGATACCCGAACGTCGTCGTCTGCTCCGCGGCACGTTCCCCGTTGCCTATGCCACGCCCCGCGTCAGGGGCTGTCAATTCGCCACCTCGAGGTCGGGTACGACCTTCCGCAGCTCGTCCGCGGAGATCGCGCCCTCACGCAGCAGCAGCGGCACCTCACGGCTGACGTCGACGATCGAGGACGGCACGTTGCCGGGGGTCGGGCCGCCGTCGAGGTAGACGGAGACGGAGTCGCCGAGCATCTCCTGGGCGTAGTCGCAGTTCTCCGGCGCCGGATGGCCCGTCAGGTTGGCCGAGGAGACCGCCATCGGGCCGACCTCCGTGAGCAGCTCGATGGCGACGGGGTGCAGCGGCATCCGCACGGCGACCGTGCCCCGGGTGTCGCCCAGGTCCCACTGCAGGGACGGCTGGTGCTTGGCCACGAGCGTCAGCGCGCCCGGCCAGAACGCGTCGACGAGCTCCCAGGCCAGCTCGGAGAAGTCCGTGACGAGCCCGTGCAGCGTGTTCGGGGAACCGATGAGCACGGGGGTGGGCATGTTGCGGCCCCGGCCCTTGGCCGCCAGCAGGTCGGCGACGGCCTCCGAGGAGAACGCGTCGGCGCCGATCCCGTACACCGTGTCGGTCGGGAGGACCACGAGCTCGCCACGGCGGACGGCGGACGCGGCCTCGCGCAGACCGGTCACACGGTCGGGCGCGTCGTTGGTGTCGTATCGCCGTGCCATTTAGCGAGCCTCCTCGTACACGAAGTACCTCTGCGCGTGTGCGTACGCGTCCTGCTGGGGGTCGAAAGTCCGGGGGGCGCTCACGGCATCGCCCTGCGGGCGGTGGCGAAGCGCGGTCGGTTGTTGAGGTCGGGGTGGTCGGCCGCGTCGGCCCACCCGCGCTCCTCGGTGAAGATCCACGGCACCTGGCCGCCCTGGGTGTCGGCGTGCTCGATGACGACGACGCCGCCGGGGCGCAGCAGGCGGTGCGCGGTGCGTTCGATGCCGCGGATGAGGTCGAGGCCGTCCTCGCCGGAGAACAGGGCGAGTTGGGGGTCGTAGTCACGCGCCTCGGGGGCGACGTACTCCCATTCGGTGAGCGGGATGTACGGCGGGTTGGAGACGACCAGGTCGACCTGTCCGTCGAGGTCGCGGAAGGCGTCCAGGGCGTCTCCCTGACGCAGGTCGACCCTGGACCCCTCCATGTTCTTGCGCGTCCACCGCAGGGCGTCCTCGGACAGCTCCACGGCGTGCACGCGGGAGCGCGGCACCTCCTGGGCGAGGGCGAGCGCGATGGCCCCGCTGCCGGTGCACAGGTCGACGATCCGGGGCTCGACGACGTCCATGGCGCGTACGGCGTCTATGGCCCAGCCGACGACCGACTCGGTCTCGGGGCGCGGCACGAAGACTCCGGGGCCCACCTGGAGCTCCAGGTACCGGAAGAAGGCCCGCCCGGTGATGTGCTGCAGCGGCTCGCGCTGCTCGCGCCGGGCGATGACCTCCCAGTAGCGGGCGTCGAAGTCGGAGTCCTGCACGGAGTGGAGCTGACCGCGCTTCACGCCGTGCACGAACGCGGCGAGTTCCTCCGCGTCGTTGCGCGGCGAGGGCACGCCGGCGTCGGCCAGCCGCTGGGTGGCCTGAGCTACCTCAGCGAGCAGCAGACTTCGGGGGCTTGGGGGGCGTCCCCCAAATGATTGCTGCACGCAAGTCCTCCGTGTCGTACTCGTCGTGCGTGTGTCCTGCAGCGCCTACGCGGCTGCGAGCTTGGCGGCCGAGTCCGCGTCGACGCAGGCCTGGATCACCGCGTCGAGGTCGCCGTCCAGGACCTGGTCCAGGTTGTACGACTTGAAGCCCACGCGGTGGTCCGAGATGCGGTTCTCCGGGTAGTTGTACGTGCGGATCTTCTCGGAGCGGTCGACGGTGCGGACCTGGCTGCGGCGGGCGTCGGCGGCCTCCCGCTCCGCTTCCTCCTGGGCCGCGGCCAGCAGCCTGGAGCGCAGGATACGCATCGCCTGCTCCTTGTTCTGCAGCTGGCTCTTCTCGTTCTGGCAGGAGGCGACGACTCCGGTGGGAACGTGCGTGATGCGCACCGCGGAGTCGGTGGTGTTGACGGACTGGCCGCCCGGCCCGGAGGACCGGTACACGTCGATGCGCAGATCGTTGGCGTTGATCTCGACGTCGACCTCCTCGGCCTCGGGCGTCACGAGCACGCCGGCGGCGGAGGTGTGGATCCGCCCCTGGGACTCGGTCGCGGGCACCCGCTGCACCCGGTGCACGCCGCCCTCGTACTTCAGCCGCGCCCACACGCCCTGGCCGGGCTCGGTGGCGCCCTGGCCGCCCTTGGTCTTCACGGCGACCTGGACGTCCTTGTAGCCGCCCAGCTCGGACTCGGTGGCGTCGATGATCTCGGTCTTCCACCCGACGCGCTCGGCGTAGCGCAGGTACATCCGCAGCAGGTCGCCGGCGAACAGGGCCGACTCGTCGCCGCCCGCGCCCGCCTTGATCTCCAGGATGACGTCCTTGTCGTCGGACGGGTCCCGGGGAACGAGCAGCAGCCGCAGCTTCTCCGTGAGCTCCTCGCGCTGCTTCTCCAGTTCCTTGACCTCGGCCGCGAAGTCGGGGTCGTCGGCGGCGAACTCGCGAGCGGTCTCGACGTCCTCGCCGGTCTGCTTCCAGGAGCGGTACGTGCCGACGATGGGGGTGAGCTCGGCGTAGCGCTTGTTCAGCTTGCGCGCGTTGGCCTGGTCGGCGTGGACCGACGGGTCGGCGAGCTTCTTCTCCAGGTCGGCGTGCTCTCCGAGCAACTCCTCGACGGCCTCGAACATGGTGGGCTCCTGAATGACGTACGTGGGGGAAGGGCGGGCGACCAAAAACGCCGGTCCCGGCGTGCCCCCGGGCGGGGACATGCCGTGGACCGGCGAAAAGGGGCTCGCTACTTCTTGGAGCCGGCGGCGGCCTTGCCGAAGCGGGCCTCGAAGCGGGCCACACGGCCACCGGTGTCGAGGATCTTCTGCTTGCCCGTGTAGAACGGGTGGCACTCGGAGCAGACGTCGGCGCGGATGGAACCGCTCTCGATCGTGCTGCGGGTGGTGAACGACGCGCCACAGGTGCAGCTGACCTGCGTCTCGACGTACTCGGGGTGAATGTCGCGCTTCAAGGTGTCTCCTAGTTTCGGGAGGGCGCCGGGTCGCTGCCGCGGGATACGACGAGCGTGAACCGGAGCCGACGTACCAGTCTGCCAGGACTGGCCGCATCCCCCAAAACCGGGGGGTGGGGGGATCTATTCCCCGCGGGCCGTGGCGTGGCCGAGGACCACGTCGCACACGCCCTTGCACGACGGCGCCAGGACGGCGTCAGGACCGCCTCAGGACGACGTCACGACCGCCTCAGGACGGCGTCACGACCGCCTCAGGACGACGTCACGACCCCGGACGCCTCTCCCGTCGCGTTGCCCGTCGTCGCCGTGCTCGGGATGGGCCGGTCGTTCCTCAGGGCCGTCCAGACCTGTTCGGCCTTGGCCTTCGAGACGATGACCCGGTTGGGGTTGGACGGGTCGTACAGGACCGGCATCGTGACCATGTTCATGTTGGTCGCGCTGATGCCCTTGAGGCCGTTGGCGAACGACATCAGGGAGTTCAGCGAGCCGAGGCGGGAGTCGGTCGTGACGGCCTTGGTGGCCGTGTTGGCCAGGTCGTACAGCTTGGTGCCGCTGGTGAACAGTCCGACGTGCTTGACCTGGTTGACCAGCGCCTTGATGAAGGCCTGCTGGAGCTGGATGCGGCCGAGGTCGGAGCCGTCGCCGACGCCGTGACGGGTGCGGACCAGGCCGAGGGCCTGCTCGCCGTCGAGGGTGTGCGGGCCGGCCTTGAGGTCGAGATGGCTGTCGGGGTCCTTGATGGCCTTGGTCGTGGTGACCTGGACGCCGCCGAGCTCGTCGATGAGCTTCTCGAAGCCGGCGAAGTCGACCTCGAGGTAGTGGTCCATGCGGACGCCGCTGATCGACTCGACCGTCTTCACGGCGCAGGCCGCGCCGCCCGTCGAGTACGCCGAGTTGAACATCACGTCGGACGCGGCGTCGTGCGTGCCGCCCTGGGTGTCCGTGCAGGCGGGACGGTCGATGAGGGTGTCGCGCGGGATGGACACCACGCTGGCCTTCTTGTGCCCCTCGTACACGTGAATGATCATCGCCGTGTCGGAGCGGGCGCTGCCGTCGTCGGCGCCGCCGCCCAGCTTCTTGTTGGCGCCGGAGCGGGTGTCCGAGCCGAGGACGAGGATGTTCTCGGAGCCGTTGTCGGCCTTGGCGGGCCGGTCCGTGCCCAGCGCCTGGTCGATGTCGACGCTCTTGATGTTGCCGTTGAGCTTGAGGTACAGGTAGCCCACACCGGTGCCGCCCAGCACCACGACGCCCGCGGCGGTCCACGCGGCGATCAGCAGCCCCTTGCGTCTGCCTCGCTGCTTGCGGTGGCGGGGGCCCTTGCTGCCTGCCGCCCCGCTCGTCGTTCCGGTCTCACCCGGTATGCCGGGCTCCGGCGTGCTCTCGGCGGACATGTGCTCCTCTGTTCTCGTGCAACCTCACCATCGTCACTCCGCCAGGTCAGACGGGGAAACTCGGGACAGGGTTGCACAAACGCTCCGTGCCCGGTCCGCGAGGGACCGGGCACGGAGCGTCACTCAGGTGGGCGCGGAATTCCGCGCCCACCTGCGGTTTCAGCCGAGGATGTCGTACTGCTTGAAGCTCGTGCCGAGTGATATTCCTGCGGAAAAGATCACACTGCCCGTGCTTCCGTTGCCGCGGTACAGGAAGAGCGTGCCGGCGGGGGTGCGGGCCAGCAGGTCCGCCTTGCCGTCGCCGTTGACGTCGCCGACCGTGGCGAACGCGTTGTACGTGGTGTTGCTCCAGGTGGCGACCTTGAGACCGGGTGCGAAGGCGGACGTACCGCTCACGCCCCGGCCGCGGAACAGGTACACGGCGCCGCTCGTCTTGTTACGGGCGATCAGGTCGGCCCGGCCGTCGCCGTTGAAGTCGCCGTGGCCGCGCACGACGTTGTAGTTGTTCCAGCCGGTGCCGGCCTTGACCGAGGCGCCGAGGCTGCCGTTGCCCTTGCCCGGGTTGATCCACAGGTTGCCCGCGGAGTCCACGGAGACCAGGTCCGGCAGGAAGTCGCCGGTGACGTCGCCGGGGGCGACGATCGACAGGCGGGACTTCCAGTTGTCGCCGATGAGCTGGGTGGCCCAGCTCGAGCTGGCGGGCACGTAGTGCTTCCAGAAGACGTCGCCGTCGGACGTGCGGCGCACGATCAGGTCCTGGAAGTCGTCCCGGTTGAGGTCGGACTGCAGGATGACGTTGTAGCCGCTCCAGGTGCCCCAGGACACCCGGGGGGCCAGCGAGGTGCCCTTGGAATCGAGCTCGAAAGCCTCCTGGGTGCTGGAGTTGCGCACGAACAGGTCGGCGTTGTGGTCGAAGCTCAGGTTGGTGTCGTCGACGCGCGGATAGACGGTGCCGAAGTACGACGTGACCTTGCTGAAGACGCTGTACGCGCCGCTCTCGACGCAGTCGGTCACACCCCAGGAGACGACGCCCACGAGCCGGCCGCCGACGACCAGCGGGCCGCCGGAGTCGCCGTTGCAGGCGGAGGTGGTGCCCGCGTCGCTGCCGGTGGCGGGGTCGCCCGCGCACACCATGTGGCTCTTGATGAAGTCGGCGCCGTAGTAGCCCGCGCAGGTGGTGTCGGACTGGATCGGCAGCGTGGCCGTCTTCAGGGTGTCGGAGATGTCCTGGCTGGTGGAGCTGGTGCGGCCCCAGCCGTAGACGGTCGCCTTGGTGCCGGGCAGGTACGACCCGGTGTTGCCGGCCGGGATCATCGGGATCGGCTTGGCCGCGACCGGGGCCCCGAGGGTCAGCACGGCGATGTCGTTGTCGATCGTCGACGAGTTGTACGACCAGTGGCTCCACTGGCGCCAGACGCCGGTGGCGGTGCCGCCGTGCAGGTCGCCCGAGGTCGGCAGCTGCGAGGTGCCGGTGACGATCGTGCCGTGGGCGTTCCAGTCGTAGCCCTTGACGCAGTGCGCGGCGGTGACGATCTTCGTCGGCGACACGACCGAGCCGCCGCAGAAGAAGCCGATGTCGTCACTCTCGTTGTCGGGCGTGCCGCGGTCGTCGCCGTACCACAGCTGCGCCATCCAGGGCGCCGTGGTGATGGTGGTGGTCGTTCCGCCGATGATCTTCGGGTCGACGGTGGTGCGGCTGCCGGAGGTCAGCGACTCCTTCGACGTCTGTCCCGCGACGTCGTCCCCGGCGAGGGCGATGTCGAGCCGCTTCTGCAGCTCCTTCGCCGACGGCACGGTGACCTTGGGCGCCGGCGGCGCCTCGGCCGCCTCCGCCGACGAGGTCAGCAGCGCGCCGGCGACCGCGGCGGCCAGCGCTGCCGCGGCTACCGGCAGACCGATGCGCATCCGACGTCTGTGCTTACGACCGCCCCCGGACGTGGCTGTGCCCACTCAAGTCCCCCCTCGGGATCTGAAGTTCATGCTCGGACGTTCATGCTCGAAAACATGACCGAAGGCGAGATCGTATCCTGTCGCCGGGCAACGGAAAGGGCCGCCCCCCACGTGTGGGAGCGGCCCTTGAGCACCGGTCTTAGCCGGTTCTCCGGCAGGTGTGACGGACGTCAGTCGTTGTTGCCCGGCGACGGCGTCGTCTTCTGGATCTGCAGCAGGAACTCGCCGTTCGACTTCGTCTGCTTCATCTTGTCGAGAAGCAGTTCGATCGCCTGCTGCTGGTCGAGCGCGTGCAGCACCCGGCGCAGCTTCCAGACGACGGCGAGCTCGTCGTTGCCGAGCAGGATCTCTTCCTTACGGGTGCCGGACGCGTCGACGTCCACCGCCGGGAAGATGCGCTTGTCGGCGAGCTTGCGGTCGAGCTTGAGCTCCATGTTGCCGGTGCCCTTGAACTCCTCGAAGATCACCTCGTCCATGCGGGACCCGGTGTCCACCAGCGCGGTGGCGAGGATGGTCAGCGAGCCGCCGTCCTCGATGTTGCGGGCCGCACCGAAGAAGCGCTTCGGCGGGTACAGGGCGGTCGAGTCGACACCACCGGACAGGATGCGGCCGGAGGCGGGCGCGGCGAGGTTGTACGCACGGCCCAGACGCGTGATCGAGTCGAGCAGCACGACGACGTCGTGGCCCAGCTCCACCAGACGCTTGGCGCGCTCGATGGCGAGCTCGGCGACCGTGGTGTGGTCCTCGGCCGGGCGGTCGAAGGTCGAGGAGATGACCTCGCCCTTGACCGACCGCTGCATGTCGGTGACCTCTTCCGGACGCTCGTCGACCAGGACGACCATCAGGTGGCACTCGGGGTTGTTGTGCGTGATCGCGTTGGCGATGGCCTGCATGATCATGGTCTTGCCGGTCTTCGGCGGGGCCACGATCAGACCGCGCTGGCCCTTGCCGATCGGCGACACGAGGTCGATGATCCGGGTGGTCAGCACGCCCGGGTCCGTCTCCAGACGGAGGCGGTCCTGCGGGTACAGCGGGGTCAGCTTGTTGAACTCCGGGCGGCCGCGGCCGTGTTCGGGCGCCATGCCGTTGACGGAGTCCAGACGGACCAGCGCGTTGAACTTCTCGCGCCGCTCGCCTTCCTTGGGCTGACGGACCGCGCCGGTGACGTGGTCGCCCTTGCGCAGGCCGTTCTTGCGGACCTGGGCGAGGGAGACGTAGACGTCGTTGGGGCCCGGCAGGTAGCCCGAGGTCCGGATGAACGCGTAGTTGTCGAGGATGTCCAGGATGCCCGCGACGGGGATCAGGACGTCGTCGTCGGCGAGCTGCGGCTCCGCGGCGCCGATCTCGTCGCGCCCGCGACGGCCGCGGCGGTCGCGGTAACGGCCGCGACGGCCACGCCGGCCGCCCTCGAAGTCGTCGTCGTCCTGCGGGCCGTTGTCGCGCTGCTGACGGTCCTGACGACCGCCGCTCTGCTGCTGACCCTGCTGGCCGCCGCGCTGCTGCTGACCGCCCTGCTGGTCGTCGCCCTTGCGGCGGTCACCGCGGTCACCACGGTCACCGCGGTCGCGGCCGCGCTCACGGCGGTCACGACGACGGCCCTCGCCGCCGTCGGCGTCGCTCCGGGCGTCGCCCTGCGGCTGGGCCTGGGCCTCGGCCTGCGCCGGAGCCTCGGCCTTCGCGGCGCTCTTCGCCTCGGCGGCGACCGTCTCCGGGCTGCCCGCCTCGGCGGTGGCGCGGCGGCGACGGCGCTCGGTGGGGGCGTCGTTCCCCGCACCCGGCTGGCCGGGGATCTCGATCTGCTGCTGGGCCACGGCCTTCTCGGCGGGGGCCTCGGCCGGGGCGGCGTCCGCCTTCTTCTCGGCGGCCTCGCCCGTACGCGCCTTGGAGGTGGCGCGGCGCTTGGGCTTGGTCTCGGCGGCGTCCGCCGCGGGGGCCGCCTTCGCGGGGGCCGCGCCTCCCGCCTGCGCCTCCTTGATGACCTCGATCAGCTGGCTCTTGCGCATACGCGCGGTGCCCCTGATGCCGAGGCCGGATGCGACCTGCTGCAGCTCGGCCAGCACCATGCCCTCGAGGCCGGTACCGCGGCGCCGCCGGGAGCCTGCACCGGTGGCAGGCGCGGAGGCGTCCGTGGCGGGCGCGGCAGCGGTCTCCTCGACACGTGCGCCCATCAGATCGGTGGTGTCGCTCACGAAGGGTCCTTCCCTGGAGCGGACGTCGGCCTGTCTGGCTCGGCGACCGTTTGTGCTGTCCGACTTCGGTCCTTGCTGTGGCGAAGCCGGGGCGGTGGTCCGCCAAAGCGGCGGAAGAGTATTTGCTGGTGATGGCGCTACCGCGACGAGCCGTGACACCCAGTGTCACGTGGCGTGGTCGCACCGATTCCGGAGCGTGCCCCGAGGACCGCTCAGCGTCGCTGCACGGCGTACTGCCCAGGTACGACGTACGGAACGCAGTGCGGCTTGGGAAGCTCCCGGAAGAATGTCTGTCCCGAAGGGGGACACGAAGCACCTCGCCATGGTGGGGTCGGGTGCAGACTTGAGGTTAACACTACCGGATCCAACAAACATTCCCCCTCTCGAAATCCGGCAACCGTGCACTTCTAGATGTCGCCGGAGGGTGCGAGGGGCAGCACGCTCGCCCCCTGCAGGTCCAGGGCCAGGCGGTTCGCGGCCCAGTCCGCGCCGGCCGAGGACTCGATCTTGTCGGCCGTTCCCGCGTCGGCCAGCGCCATCACGGTGGGTCCGGCGCCGGAGATCACCGCGGGGATCCCGTCGGCGCGCAGCCGCTCCACCAGTGCCGCGCTCTCCGGCATGGCCGGCGCGCGGTACTCCTGGTGCAGGCGGTCCTCGGTGGCGGGGAGCAACAGTTCCGGACGCCGGCTGAGCGCCTCGACGAGCAGAGCCGCCCGGCCCGCGTTGGCGGCTGCGTCGACGTGCGGGACGGAGCGCGGGAGCAGTCCGCGCGCGGTCTCGGTCAGCACCGGCTTTCCGGGCACGAAAACCACCGGAACGATGGAATCGGCGGGCTCCATCCTGATCGCCCGCGCGGCGCCGGACTCCATCCAGGACAGGGTGAATCCGCCCAGCAGACAGGCCGCCACGTTGTCCGGGTGCCCCTCGATCTCGGTCGCCAGCTCCAGCAGGGCCGCGTCGTCGAGCTTGCTCTCGCCGCCTATGGTCACCGCTCGCGCGGCGACGATCCCGGCGCAGATCGCGGCCGAGGAGGAGCCGAGGCCGCGGCCGTGCGGGATGCGGTTGGCGCAGACGATCTCCAGGCCGCGCGGCTGGCCGCCCAGGACGTCGAAGGCGGTGCGCAGGGAGCGGACGAGCAGATGCTTCTCGTCTCGCGGCAGCGTCTCGCTGCCCTCCCCCGCGATGTCGATGTGCAGCCCCGAGTCGGCCACCCGGACGACCACGTCGTCGTAGAGCCCCAGCGCGAGGCCGAAGGCGTCGAAACCCGGGCCGAGGTTGGCGCTGGTGGCGGGGACGCGCACCCGGACGGGGGCGGCGCGGAAGGCGGGACCGGCCATCTCGCGATGACTCTCCTTGAGCTGCGGGGCTGTCGAATGAGATTCGATGCGGTGTGTGAGGGCCCGGGACCGCGACGGCTACGCGGCACTGCGGCATATGCGGCAGGCGGGTTCAGTACAGCCTATCGAAGGAAGGTTCTGCGGCGACATAGGGCGCACAGGAGGCGCACGATGCGTGTCGTAAGCCCCCTGTGCACCCCCGCCGGGGAAACCTCCCCGGCGGGTCGCTCGAGGTCGCTCGAGGTGGCTCGAGGTCGCTCACCGAGCGGGCGTCGGGAAGACCCGGCCCGCTCGACGGCACCCTCGACGGCGCCCTCGGCGTCGTGCTCGACGTCGTGGCCGGCGGCACGCTCGGCGTGTCGCGCTCGACGGCACGCTCGGTGTCGCGCCGCGTCGACCGAGGCGGCTTCGAAGTCACTCGAGGCCGCCCGAGGTTGCCCGGAGTGACTCGATGTCGCCCGAGGTCGCTCGACGTCGCCCGAAGTGGCTCGATGTCGCTTACGCGAGCCCGAGACGCTCGGCCGCCGTCGCCGCGTCGACCGGGACGGTGACCGGCTGCGGTGCGCCCGCGACGGCCCAGTCGGGGTCCTTCAGACCGTTGCCGGTCACAGTGCAGACGATCTTCTGCCCCGGGTCGACCTTGCCCTGCTCGGCCGCCTTCAGCAGACCGGCCACGGACGCGGCGGACGCGGGCTCCACGAAGACGCCCTCCTGCGCGGCCAACAGCCGGTAGGCGCGCAGGATCTCACGGTCCGTCACCTCGTCGATGAAGCCGCCGGACTCCTCCTGCGCCGCCAGCGCGAACTTCCAGGAGGCGGGGTTGCCGATGCGGATGGCGGTGGCGATCGTCGACGGGTCCTTGACGATCTCGCCGCGCACGATCGGGGCGCTGCCGGAGGCCTGGAAGCCCCACATCCGGGGCGTCTGCGCGGCGATCCCGTCGGCGGCGTACTCCCGGTACCCCTTCCAGTACGCGGTGATGTTGCCCGCGTTGCCGACCGGCAGGACATGGATGTCGGGGGCGTTCCCGAGCATGTCCACGATCTCGAAGGCGGCCGTCTTCTGCCCCTCGATCCGCACCGGGTTGACCGAATTCACCAGCGCGACCGGGTAGTTGTCGCTCAGCGCACGGGCGAGCGTGAGGCAGTCGTCGAAGTTGCCGTCGACCTGGAGGATCTTCGCGCCGTGGACCAGCGCCTGGCCCATCTTGCCGAGCGCGATCTTGCCGCTCGGCACGAGGACGGCCGAGACCATGCCCGCGCGCACCGCGTAGGCGGCGGCGGAGGCGGAGGTGTTGCCGGTGGAGGCGCAGATGACGGCCTGCGCGCCCTCCTCCTTGGCCCGCGTGATGGCCATGGTCATGCCCCGGTCCTTGAAGGAGCCGGTCGGGTTGGCGCCCTCCACCTTGAGGTGGACCTCGCAGCCCGTGCGCTCGGAGAGCACCTGCGCGGGCACGAGGGGCGTGCCGCCCTCACGGAGCGTCACGACGGGCGTGCTGTCGGATACCGGCAGCCGGTCCCGGTACTCCTCGATGATTCCGCGCCACTGGTGGGTCATTGCTGGTTACTCTCCTTCAACCCGCATGATGCTGGCGACACCCCGCACGGTGTCGAGCTTGCGCAACGCCTCGACGGTCCCGGTCAGGGAGGCGTCGGACGCGCGGTGGGTGACGACGACGAGGGAGGCCTCGCCGTCCTTGCCCTGCTGTCGAACGGTATCGATCGACACCCCGTGCTCGGCGAAGACGGTCGCCACCTGGGCGAGAACACCCGGTTTGTCCGCGACGTCGAGGCTGATGTGATAGCGGGTGACGACATCGCCCATGGGCGACACCGGCAGAGCGGCATACGCCGACTCGCCGGGCCCCGTTGCCCCGCTGAGCCGGTTGCGGCAGACGGCGACGAGGTCGCCGAGCACGGCGGACGCGGTGGGCGAGCCACCCGCGCCGGGGCCGTAGAACATGAGCTGCCCGGCCGCGTCCGACTCGACGAACACGGCGTTGTAGGCGCCGCGCACGGAGGCGAGCGGATGGGTCAGCGGAATCATCGCGGGATGCACCCGCGCGGTGACGGAGGCCCCGTCTGCGGCCCGCTCACAGATGGCGAGCAGCTTGATGGTGCAGCCCATCTCCCGGGCGGACGCGAAGTCGGCGGCCGTCACCTCGGTCATGCCCTCGCGGTAGACGTCATCGAGGCGCACGCGCGTGTGGAACGCGATCCCGGCGAGGATGGCGGCCTTGGCCGCGGCGTCGAAGGCCTCGACGTCGGCGGTCGGGTCGGCCTCGGCGTACCCCAGGGCGGTGGCCTCGTCGAGGGCCTCCTGATACCCGGCGCCGGTGGAGTCCATCTTGTCGAGGATGAAGTTGGTGGTGCCGTTGACGATCCCGAGCACCCGGTTCACCTTGTCCCCGGCGAGGGACTCGCGAAGCGGCCGGATCAGCGGGATGGCGCCGGCGACGGCGGCCTCGTAGTAGAGGTCCTCGCCGTGCTCCTCGGCGGCGGCGTGCAGCGCGGCGCCGTCCTGGGCGAGGAGCGCCTTGTTCGCCGAGACGACGGAGGCGCCGTACTCGAAGGCGGTGGTGATGAGAGTACGAGCGGGCTCGATGCCGCCGATGACCTCGACGACGACGTCGATGTCCCCGCGTTTGACGAGCGCGGTGGCGTCGGTGGTGACCAGGGCGGGGTCGATGCCCTCCCGGACCCGGGACGGCCGCCGGACGGCCACGCCGGCGAGTTCCACCGGGGCCCCGATGCGCGCGGCGAGGTCGTCGGCGTGCGTCGTCATGATGCGCGCCACCTCTGAGCCGACCACTCCACAGCCCAGCAGCGCCACCTTCAGCGGACGCGTACGCATCATCCGACCTCGTTTCCTCGTACCGTCTACGGTTGTTTCCGGTTGACCCAGTCTCACTCACCGGACCGGACTTTCTGCCCTGGGTCCGGATCGTGAGACGTCTATTTCATTTCCTCGGGACGGCCGACCGGAGATCTTCCGCCCTCCCGCCGGCCCTCCCCCGGCCGTTGCCGCCACCGCCCCGGCGGCTGCGCGCGCCACCGCGTGTACGGCAGCCCCGGCTCCGCGCCACCGCGGTCGCAGCGGCCTCGGCTGCGGTCCCGCCGCTCTCAGCCGACGTCGAGCCGCAGCAGATCCTCCTCCGTCTCCCGCCGCACGACGACCCGCGACTCTCCCTCGTGCACGGCGACGACCGGCGGCCGCAGCACATGGTTGTAGTTGCTGGCCATCGACCGGCAGTACGCGCCCGTGGCGGGCACGGCGATGAGGTCACCCGGTGCCAGGTCGGAGGGCAGGAACGCGTCCTTGACCACGATGTCCCCGCTCTCGCAGTGCTTGCCCACGACCCGCGCCAGCATCGGCTCGGCGTCGGAGGTGCGCGAGACGAGCGCGACGCTGTACTCGGCGTCGTACAGCGCCGTACGGATGTTGTCCGACATGCCGCCGTCGACGGAGACGTACGTCCGCAGCCCGTCGAGCGGCTTGACGGTGCCCACCTCGTACAGGGTGAACGCGGTCGGCCCGACGATCGCGCGCCCCGGCTCGACGGAGATGCGCGGGGTACGGAGCCGGGCGGCCTCACACTCCCGGGTGACGATCTCGGTCAGCGCCTTGGCGATCTCGTGCGGCTCGCTCGGGTCGTCGGCACTCGTGTACGCGATCCCGAGCCCGCCGCCGAGGTCGATCTCGGGCAGCTCGACCCCGTGCTCGTCCCGGATGTCCTTGAGGAGTCCGACGACCCGGTGCGCGGCGACCTCGAAACCGGACATGTCGAAGATCTGCGACCCGATGTGCGAGTGGATCCCGATCAGCTCCAGCCCGTCGAGCTGCAGCGCGCGCCGAACGGCCTCCGCGGCCTGCCCGCCGGCGAGCGGGATCCCGAACTTCTGGTCCTCGTGAGCGGTGGCGATGAACTCGTGCGTGTGCGCCTCGACGCCCACGGTGATCCGGATCTGGACCCGCTGCCGCCTGCCCAGCGACTGCGCGATGTGCGCGACCCGCACGATCTCCTGGAACGAGTCGAGGACGATCCGCCCGACCCCGGCGTCGACGGCCCGGTGGATCTCGTCCGTGGACTTGTTGTTGCCGTGGAAGGCGATCCGGTCGGCGGGCATGCCGGCGGACAGGGCGGTGGTGAGTTCGCCCCCGGAGCAGACGTCGAGGTTGAGCCCCTCCTCGTGCAGCCACCGCACGACGGCCCGGGACAGGAACGCCTTGCCGGCGTAGAAGACGTCGGCGTCGGCCCCGAACGCGGTGCGCCAGGCCCGGGCCCGGTCGCGGAAGTCGGCCTCGTCGAGGATGTAGGCCGGGGTGCCGTGCTGCTCGGCGAGCGTGACGACGTCGACGCCGCCGACGGTCACGACACCGTCGGCGTCACGACCGACGGTCCGCGCCCACACCTTGGGGTCGAGGGCGTTGAGGTCGGCGGGCGGAGCGGAGTAGTGGCCCTCGGGCAGGACGTCGGCGTGACGGGGCCCGGCGGGGTGGGCGGAACGGCTCATCTGGGCGTGCTCTTTCAGAGGTGGTCGGGTGCGTCGATGCCGAGCAGGGACAGGCCGCCGGCCAGCACCGCCCCGGCCGCTTCGGCAAGCGCGAGCCGGGCACGATGGGCGGCCGAGGGTTTCTCCTCACCACGAGGAAGAACGGCGGGAAGCAGCACGAGCGTGGCGTCGGCCAGCCCGACCAGATGCCGGGCCAGCCGAGAGGGAGCGGCGAGATCGAGCCCCGCCGAACCGACTCCCGAACCGGTCGTGGGACCGACTCTCGAATCGGCTGTCGAACGGCCTGCCGAACCGCCTGTGGGACCGACTGTCGGACCGATTTGCGGAGTCGCCGTGACGGCGGTGGCGAGGACGCGCGGATAGTCCGCGAGAAAGGTGACGAGACCGGCGGCGTCGAACGTGGTGGAACCGGCGGATGCGGAGTCACCGAACGCGGCGGAGACGGTAGGGGCAGTGGAGGCGATGGAGGCAGTGCAAGCGGTTGGGGCGGTGCACGAGGGGTCGTCGGAGCCACCGGGGCCACCGGCTTCCGCCGATCCCCCCGGCTGGAGGTCCGGATGCCCGGGCTCGGCGGAGAACCCGAGGTCGGCGGCGTTCCGGCGCACGGCCCGGGTGCGGGCGTGGGCGTAGCGGACACGGAAGAGGGGATTGCCCTCGCGCTGGACCAGATGGTCGGCCGTGATGCGGGGCCGGTCGTGCGGCGCGGGATGGAGCAGCGCCCAGCGGGCGGCGTCCAGACCGAGCGGAGTGGGGTCCTCGGGAGCGGGAACGGGCCGAAGAAGGGTGGGCACCCCGGAGGCCTGGTGCCCGTCATGACCGAGGCGGTGACTGCCGTCGTCGTGCAGCACGGCGACGGGACCGGTGTGGGGCCCGACGCCGTCGCGCGGGTGGCCGCGGACATCGCGACGGTTGTCGTGACTGACGTCGACGCGGCCGCCCTGCGTCCCGATGATCCGCGCGAGCACGTCGGCGAGAACCTCGGCCCGCACCTCGTACGGCACACGCACCTCGAAGACCTCGCCGGCGAGGACGTCGGTGTGCCCGTACCGCAGGCCCTCGCGCCGGATCCGCCGGACGAGACCGAAGACGGCGGAACCGTCGAGACTGATGTTGAGGAACCCGGGCCCGCTGATCTCGACCCCCGAGACGCCCTCGGCGTCCATCAGATACGGCCGCAGAACCTCGGCGACGTGCAACGGGGACTGCCCGGCGGGGCGGGCCAGCTGCAGGGCGATGTTGGTGGCGTAGTCCCCCGACCCTCCGGGCCCCGGCGGCGTGACCACCGCACGCGCAGGAACGACCACGCTGAGCTCACCGTCGTCAACAGCACGACGCACCGCGCGCAGCACGGTACGGGAGAGCTCGACGGGGGTCACGGGACCAGCGTATGGGAGGAGGGGGGTGGGTAGGCGAGTCGGTTTGACAAGGGTCCGAGATGTGGACGCCGAACGATGCCGAGGAACACCGACGTCCATAGGTGCCCCCGGGCCCCGACGAACGCCAGGAACCGTCGGGGACGGCCAGGGACGGTCAGGGGAAGCGAACGACAGGGAGGCCAAGAAACCTCCGAACGACCGAAGCACTGACCCGCCCCCATACAACAGCACGCGCCACCTGCCGCCCCCTTCAACCTGACTCGACGGTCGCGTCGCTGCCCTCGGGGGTGGTGGCATCGAAGCTGGTGGCCCGGGGGCCAGCCGCAGGAAACATCCACCGGCCCCACAGAGCCCTATTCGCCACCGACCGCAGGCCCCCCAGTCGCCTCGTGCCGCCCCCCGCCCTTCCCCGCTCCCACGCCTTCCCCGGCCCCGACTGCGGCCCCCGACCCGGGCCCCAGCCCCCACCGCACCCCGAGACCCACCCCGACAGGCCTCCCCACTTCTCCTTCTCCCTCGCCCTCGCCGGCTGCCCGCCCGATCAACGTCCGCACGACGGAGACCAGTTCGGCGGGCTCGAACGGCTTGGGGAGGAAAGCGTCGACGCCCACTTCGAGGCCGGCCTCGACCTCGTACTGCGTACAGGCGCTGATGATGGCAAGGGGCAGATCACAGGTCCGGGGATCGGCACGCAGCCGAGCAGCGGTGCGCAACCCGTCCAACCGGGGCATGACTACATCGAGGGTTACAAGATCGGGCCGCACCTGATGAACGACATCAAGACACTCGGCACCATCGGACGCGGTCACGACCTCGAGGCCCTCCAGCTCGAGATTGACCCTGATCAGCTGCCGGATCACCTTGTTGTCGTCCACAACAAGCACCCGGCCCGACGCGCCTGACACAACTCGAGAGTAGGTCGGCACCGGCCACCGCGTCCGGGTTTTCCCCACTTCCACCCCGTGCGGGCGACCCGGCCCTCCACGCCCCCGCAAACCCGTTCCTGATCACCCCGAGCGAGCTGGTAGTGTTCTACCCGTCGCCGCGAGCAACACCTCACGACCGACACGCCCCCGTAGCTCAGGGGATAGAGCAACGGCCTCCGGAGCCGTGTGCGCAGGTTCGAATCCTGCCGGGGGCACCTTGGATTAGGTGCCTAAAGACCCCGCCACCAGCGAGAACGCTGAGGACGGGGTCTTCGCGTATGTGCAGGCAGATGCAGCCCGAAGCGGCCGTATGTCGGGGTCCGTGGACGAGGCGTGGACGGGATCTTGGAGCATCGCCGCAGGTCGCCGAACGCTTTCCGACGACAGGGCGACTGGCACGCCCCCGGTCGTGAAGTCTGCGGCACCCGACTGCTTGGCGCCGACATGACGGACTGGTCGCAGCTCAAGCACGCCTACGGCACGGCAGAAGACGTCCCCCGTCTGCTCGACAGGGTGAGCCAAGCCCCGAACGGCTCAGACTGGTCCGAGCTCTGGTCGCGCCTGTGCCATCAGGGCACCGTCTACTCGGCAAGCCATGCCGCCTTGCCGGCCCTACGAGACATGGCGCGCCAGTGGTCGCCTGCGGACAGGCAGCAACCACTCTTGCTGGCCGGCGCCATCGCGGCCAGCACCGACCAGCCATATGGCGAGCAGGATCCCCACGTGGCCTACGCGTCAGAGATGTCCGACCTGCTGCAACTGACTGAGGAAGCTCTCCGGGATCCGAGCCTGAGTGATGACCCCGGAACTTACGTCTACTTGCTCGCCGCACTCCTCGGATTCGAGGATGTCCCGGTTTGGGGCGAACAACTCGACGGCCTGAACGACGACGAATACGAAGTGCCCTGCCCCGCGTGCAGCGCCGAGAACTTCATAGCCTTCGGTGAGTACGGCTTCTTCTCAACCACGGACAGCATGTACATGAATGAGACCGCGGCAAAGAAGATCCCTCTTCAGCCTGCAGACTCCTCAGCACTGGAGGGGCTTGCCCAAAGACTGCACAGTCGCGCGCTTGCCGACAACCAGCCCGATGTCGCGGGCAAGTTGACTTATCTTTTCGGCAAAGCGCAATGCGCCGAGTGCGACGCTGTCTTCAGCGTCGCGGATGCCGTTGCAACCCGCTGGGACGGGTGAACCGCTTCCGGCAGGGATGACTGACCCCCCGCTGAGACGGACTGCCTCAGGCCTGGCTCCAAGCCTGTCGATGGCGAGCGACGCTGTACACCTGCTCGACCTGTTCGGCCGTCAGCACCCCTGAAAGCGGCGCCAGTGCCGCCACCTGACGCTCCTGATACACGCGCACGCTGAGCTGGGTGGCGACCACTTTCAGATCGGTGACGCCGACGAAGACGAGCACCGGCTCCACCGGTACGGGGAAGCCGCAGTAGTGCTCAAGCACTCGGGCCACTCGCTTGGCCTCTGCCCGGCTCTTGCGTGCGTAGGGCGCCGGCTTTCCGTGGTCGACCTTCACGGAATCGTCGCCGACCCATACGGCCCTTCTGTGGTGGTGCTTTGTGTTGATGCTGAACACCCCGCCCGGCCCAATCAGCAAGTGGTCGACATCCACCTTGTCAGCCAGGGGAAGGGAATGCAGGACCCTCCAGCCATGGCGTGCCAGACGGTTCAGCTCGGCGCCCACCCTCTTCTCCCCCGCCAGCCCCTTGCGCCAGGAATCCCACTCTGTGCGGCGACGCAAGAGCTGTGAGACGAGCCGCTCGATCAGACCCACGCCGGATTTGTCGAGCAGGTCCCGGAGCGACTCACCAGGACGGTTGGTGGACAGGTCGTCGGCCGACGTCAAAGGCGGCAGCATCGGACGCGCTTCAGCCGCAGATGCCCGCTGCGGCATGACCGACTCGGAGTCGTTCCGTAAGTGGCGTGTCAGCACGGCACTCACGTCGTCGCGATACTCGGCGACCAGGATCGTAATGTTCCCTGTCCTGACGTCCGCCCAGGCGACCGCGGTGCCATCCGGCAGGTTCGCGTACAGACGATCCTGTCCGTACCGCTTCCAGCGCGTCACCCTCAGCTCCACGAGCCCCCCTCGTCCGCTCTCGGCTCGAAGCATCGCAGCAGGTAGCGCTCAAAACGAGAGAGGCCCCGGACAAGATGCCCGGGGCATTGGTGGGTGCAGGGTCTCTCACTCGTATTCGCGCAGGAGGTCCTCGATACGCCGGTTGGCGACGTCCTGCCGTCCGTCGAGACACTTCGCGTAGCGGGTCAGCAGGACCTCGACACTGTTGCCGGCACGCTCGGCCACCTCGGTCGGGTCGACACCGGCATTGAGCCAGGTCGACAGCGCCGAGT
This sequence comes from Streptomyces sp. NPDC037083, assembly GCF_055606485.1. Classification (NCBI taxonomy): domain Bacteria; kingdom Bacillati; phylum Actinomycetota; class Actinomycetes; order Kitasatosporales; family Streptomycetaceae; genus Streptomyces; species Streptomyces sp. NPDC037083. The sequence continues at coordinate 93,817 of NZ_JBVJSQ010000001.1, forward strand.
GTCGAAGGTCGTATGGCCGACTCGCGAGCGGCGAGGAGGCGGCGGCCGGTGGAAGCGCGAGGAGCCGGGCCTCCTGCCACACGCGGTAGTAGGTCGAGGACGGGACGACCGAACCTTTCTCGCTGAAGAACAGGCGCCCGTCGTCCGCCGTGCCAAAGGTGGCCAGGTGCTCACGGAACACGGCGACGAGGTGAGGCGGAATAGGTACCCACCTGACGTCCTCGGTCGGCCGGTTCTTCAGCCCGCGGTCATCGTGGGTCTCCCCAGAATCGGTCCACTGCTTGCCGACCGACGGGCGGGTTCGGTGGAGCAGCGCCGAGCCCCAGCCCTGCTCCGGGAGGATCAGGTCCGTCTCCGCGAGGCCGACCGCTTCAGCCGGCCGAAGGCCACCGAAGTACATCGCGGCGAACAGACCCACGAGACGACGGCCGCGGGCACGCCGGTATCCGCCCACGTAGGAGACGGCCGCCAGGAGGTTGCGAGCCTGCTCCGGGTTGGCGACTACGCGCGGGTCCACCTGATTGGACACCTTCGGTTTCTGCCAGCGAACCGCCGTGATGGGGTTCTCGCGCAGCTCCCCCAGGTCAACCGCATAGTTGGCGGCGTTGACGAGCGTCCGACGCTTGCGCCGCACGGTCTCTGCAGCTGCCGCCGTGCCGTCGAGCTTGAGCTTCAGCGAGTCGAGGACCACGCGGGCCGTGGCGGGCTCAGCAAGATCGGCGAGCGGTCGGGAGGCCTTGGACACCCAGTGCAGAACGTTCCGCACGTCGTCCGGGACTTCCCGGTCGTCGGGCCCCGGCAACACGAAGGCCCAGTTGCGCAATGCTTTGCGGATCACCTCATCGGACGGCCGTCCGGCACGCTCGTCGAGGAGCTCCAGCGTCACGCTGGTGAGGGATTCGTTGATGCCGTCCCTCGTATTGGGGGCGGCATGGGGCCATTTCATGGCGAGGTATCTGAGAGCGAAGGCGTACCACGACAGGGCCGACTTCTTCTCTTCCATCGAGGCCGGGAGCCCCGACTCCGTGTCGAATTCCTCGCCGTCGCGCATCGCACGCATGAGCTTCGTGCGGAAGTGGTCGGCGAGCGCCTTCGTGCGGAATGACTCCGAGAGCACATTGCCGGCAACGGACCAGCGGACACCGTACGAGGGCGTTTTGGTGTCCCGCTTGCGAACCGCCCAGACCTTCACGTCAAGGGACTTCACGCCGCTGCCTCCAGCTGTCGAAGCCACGTGGTGAAGTCGCTCCGCCATACCCGGAGCTCTCCGTTGGGCAGCTTGAACGCGGCCGGCCCGTATCCCAGCTCCCGCCAGCGGTAGAAGGTGCGGCGAGAGACGCCGCCCAGCTCGTCCAGGACCTGGCGAACGGTCATCAGCTCGTCGCGACGGGCGTCCATGTCGGTTCTCCTTCCGTTCCGGGGGCGGGTTCGAGGGATGCGGACAGCCAGGCTTCGGCGCGGGAGAGGCCGGTTCCGGCGAAGACCCAGTGCGAGAGGACGAGGGTCGTTTCCGTCGGCTCTGTCTCGACCACCGGGGCGACCTGTTCGCGTCGCCAGTCGGCGCGGGCGGTACGCAGGGCGCCGAGGGTGGTGGAGTAGCGGCGGGACTTGGTGGAGAAGTGGCCGCGGAAGCCGAGCATGTGCGCCCAGGCGCGTAGGCGGAGCTCGGCGAGCTCCGGGCGTGCGCCGAGGGTCCAGGCGACGCGGATCATGCGTCGGGCGTGTTCGGAGATGCGTGCCTGGGCGAGCTCGGCGAGGAACTTGAGCGGACGGTCAAGAGTGCCGGTCGCCGTCTCGGCACCCTTGGTCGCGTACTTCGCGATGTACGAGGCGACGGCGCGCTCGGTGAGGTCCTGGCCGTCGTCGAAGTCGGCGGATCGGATCGTGCGGACGTCGAGTTGGGGGCCGAAGGCGAAGGTATGGGCGCGTCCATCGATGGTCGGGCCGTCGACGCGGGCGGCGGTGGCTGCGGCCTGGATGGCGTCGGTCAGGAGCTCTGCCGTCGCCCAGGCGGGCGGTGAGGTGTCTCCGCCTTCCGGGCCGTCGATACGGATGACCGCGTGGAAGTGCACGGCACCGCGCTTCTGATATTCGGCGACCTTCGCGAAGGAGACCCGGGCGTGGTCGCGGAAGGTGCGTTGGGTGAGGCCGGCGCGCTTGGCGATCTCCCGGCGGAGGTAGATCGAGAAGCGCCGCCAGAGGTGCCCGGCGTGGGCGTTCCAGAGCACGGCCGCTTCGTAGTCGTACCGGTCCGGATCGAGGGGCGTGCCTAACGTGCTGTCGTTCTCGTCGTGGCGGGCACCGCAGCGGCAGGGGCGTCCGTCGGTGCGGCGGTTGTGGACCGGGCCGAAGCCGGGGGCGGTGAAGGTGGCGAAGACGCGCGGGTGGGTGGCGACCTGGTCCGAGGTGCCTTTGCCGCCGCGTAGTCCGGCGGTGATCAGGTGGTAGGTGTCGCGGCGGTAGGTCTCGGCGCAGGCCGGGCAGCGGGTCGCGCGGCGGTTGTTGCAGCGGATGAGGAGTTGGCCGGCCGGGAGCGCGGTCGAGTCGAGGTGGTGCAGGGGGCGGCCGATCTCGCCGGTTGTCGTGTCGACGGCGTATTCGGTGCGGTGGCCGTCGAGGCGGACAGGGCGGGTGCAGCCGCCCAGGCCGGAGAGTTGGCGGGCCAGCTCAGGCATGGTGCCGAGAGAGGCCAGCATGGAGAGTTCCGCCAGCGGGGGCGGAGTCTGCCGGGTAATGATGGGTGTTCCTTTCGGCTGTTTCGGCGGTTGGGAGGGACGGCCCCGGGGCGGCGGGATGCTTGGCGGCGTTTGCCGCCCCGGCGGCCGGTCAGCGCCTGTTGGCGTTGTTGAGGAGTGAGCGCAGGACCACGGCGCCGATGGCCACGGACATGGCCGTGATGGCGACGGCCGCCAGGAGCGCGGTGAGGACGACTCCGCCGATGAGGAGGGCGGCGACCGGGCCCGCGTAGGGGCTGAGCGAGCGGCCGGCGGCGGTCGGAGCCGGGTTGTGCTGGTGCTGCTGCGGGATGAGGGTCGGCGGCGGAGTGGGGACGTCGGGCAGCTTGGGGCGGAACATGGCGGAGCTCCTTTCAGCGGTTGTCGCCGTTGACGACGCCGACCCCGGAGCGGGTGCCGGACTCGATGGCGGGGGCGAGGAAGGTGTGGGAGAGCCAGAAGCCGAAGAGGGCGATCACGACGGCGACCCACATGCGCACGCCGAGGAACTTGATCGCGGCCCAGGCGATGACGCCCAGGACGAAGACGAGCGGGAGCGAGACGGTCACGGGGTCTCCTCAGCGGACGCGGCAGCGGTGGGTACGGGCGGCGAGCTCGGCGGCGGCGCGGGTGTCGAAGTCGTTGGAGAAGCCGCAGCGCGGGGCGGTGCAGACGGCCGTGTGCTTCTCGCGGCCGCGGCCGTCGTAGGCGGTGCCTACCTGGACGGGTCCGATGCGGACGACTCGGCGGAAGCGGCGGTTGGCGGGCATCAGGGCAGCTCCTTCGGTTCGTCGTGGTTCTCGCCGGTGAAGTCGGCGACGTGATCGAGCAGCCAGCGCCGGATCTCTGCGCCCTCGTACTCGTCGGCGGTGAGGATCACGGGTTCGGCGATGAGCATTGCTTCGGTGAGGCGGTTCTGACGGGTCAACTCGGCGGCGCGGTTGAGCGTGCGGAGCGTGGACGGGCGCAAGGTGGAGAGTCCTCCGAGATCAGGTGAGTTGTGCGGCGATGGCTTCGGCGAGCGTGAGCGGAACGCCGAGGCGGGTGCGAAGGGTCGGGGTGTCGATGTCCGTTCCGGTCCGGGTCCGGTGGTCGTCGGCGACCTTGCGGGCGAGGGCGACGAGGGCGGGCGGGACGGGGGCGGCTGCGGGCTCCGCGGCCGGCCGGGGAGCGGCGACGGGCAGCTCAGGGGCGGTCGTCGTGACGGGCGTGGCGGGTGTCTCGTCCTGGTCCGACACCGGCGCCTCGTCGCGATCGGGGGTGCCGTGCGCGAGGAGTGTTCCGCCGAGGAAGGCGACCGCGGGCCATCCGGCGACGAGGATGCGCAGCCAGGCCGGGACGTCGCCGAGGTCGAGCAGGCCGGCGGTGGCGACGTTCGCGCCCAGCGACGCGACCAGGGCGACGACGAACCAGCACCAGCCGGCGGCTTTCGCCGTACCGGAGCGCAGCCGCCGCCAGGCCGCAACGAGGAGGAGGTCAACGCTGATCGGATAGGCCCACGCCTTCCAACCGTCCTGCCCGGCCGCCGCAGCGAGGTCGTGCAAGTGGGCGAAGGAGAGCGCCGCGGCGATGGCCGCTTGGACCAGGACGGGGTCAATGCGAATGCCGGAGGTGCGCATCGATCAGTCCCCCGGTGTGCCGGAGGCGAGGCGCGCGGTAGGTACCGGTTCGGGGTGGTCGAGGGCGACAGGCGGGACGTACGGCCGGAAGGGCGTGAGCGCCGGAATGTCCGGGGCGAGGTGGGCCGTCTCGCGGCAGGTGGCCGCAGCAGCGGCAAGGGACAGGTTCGGGGTGCGAATGCGGGACCAGCCGCCGGACGTGTCACCGGCCACGGCCAGGCCCGGCAGCTCGGCGGCGATGGCGCAGGAGGCGTCGACCGCTTCGGGGGCGATGTCCCCCAAAGCCATCTTGGCCGAGGCTTCGTCGTTGACGCGGTGACAGACACGGCCGGTGAGTTGGGCCCTCAGCATGGTCGCGCCCTTGCCAAGTTCCGCGCCGAAGCGCTGGCCGCAGACCTCCAGGTAGATGCCGGCCGCGCGGCCGAGCTGGGCGAGGCGGATGAGCTGGGTGACCATCTCGTCCCGACGCTCCTCGTCCTTGCGGGATGCCACGAGGAAGAGTTCCGCCACCTCGTCGACGAACAGCACGATGGGGGTGGGCCGTTCGCTCTCGGGCAGGCCCCAGATGTCCGAGGTGATCTCCTCGTCGCAGGTACCAGGAGCGATGCCCTGCCGAGCCTTGATGAGGTCGTATCGGTTCTCCATTTCCTTGACCAGGACGGGCAGCAATTCAGCGGCCTCATCCGGGTCCGTGGCGAGCGCGGCGAAGCGAGCGGCGAACGGGGCCAGCTCGACGCCCCGCTTGCAGTCGATGCCGGCCAGGGCGACGGGTTGTCGGGCGAGCCCGGCAACGAGGTTCCGCAGGTACATGGACTTGCCCGACAGCGTTGCACCAAGGACGAGTCCATGCGGGGCGGCGCGGTAGTCCCGTAAGAACGCCGTAGCGTCCTCCCTTAAGGCCACCGGCACCTTGAGGAACCCGCCCTCAGTCCGCCGAGGCATCCGCACCTTGCGCAGGACGTCGAAGCCGATGAGACGCAGTTCGACGACACCAGGCTTGACGTCCTTCACGTACACGCCGTGCACGCCCCAGGCGTGGCGGAGTCGTTCCGCCGAGGCTGCGACGTCGGCCGGTTCCTGGCCGGGAGCGAGGCGGAGCCGGACGCGTAGGCCAGTCGCAGTGGGCCGGATGACGCCCCGCCGAGGCGGGACCGGACGGATCTCTCGCCGAGTGGTCGCCTTGATGGCCAATACCCGCAACCGCGAGGGCTCGACGGTCAGACCGCAAGCGTCCATGGTCGAGGAGTACGAGGCCAGCAGCCGGGCCACCGAAACTGGCAGCCCGACCGTGGACCAGTACGCGGCCGGGTTGGCGTGCCGGACGTAGGCCGCGCCGCCTATCGCAGCGAGGGGTGCGCCCAGCTCGGCCAACGTGCTCAGGTCCGTCACGACGATCAGCCCGCCTGAGCGACCGGGACCGGGAAGGCACCCGGCGCGATCGCGGTAGCGCGGTAGGCGATGCCATGCCGCTGCTGGCCGTTGAACACGCTCTCCCACGGCCGGGCGATGAGCCCCGGCAGGGAGACGGGAGCGCCGACGGTCAGACCCTCCGTCACACCGCTTTCAGGAACGGTGACCTGGATGAGCGACGAGTCCCCCTCGTCGATGAAGACGACGCCGACGGTCATCAGCGCCTCACCGCTCACGGCGTCCTTGGCGATCTCACCGGTCTGCCGGTCACGCACCTTCGGCGCCGGCGCTTCGGTGAGCAGGATCGTCGCGGTCGAGGCGTCAACGCGGATCACACGCACAGAGAAATCTCCTTCTGAGATGGATCAACCCGCCACCTGACAGGTTGACTTAGCAAGATTGAAACTAGAGTTGCCAAGTTGACTTGTCAAGTCAGATCAGTGGCCAACTCGCCCGGAAAAGAGGCTCAGTTCAAGCGATACGTGTCTTCGAGCTCCTGGCCATCGGCAGGAAGCACCACGTCGGACACCTGAAGCGCCTGGCCGGCAGCATCACAGGCGACGACCAAGACACTGAGAACGGGCACGCCACCGGGCAGGCCGAGGAGCTCGGCTTCACCCGCGTCAGGCATCCGAGCCGAGACCCGTTCCGTCACGTGATCGAAGCGGACCTTCTTCCGGCCCTCAAGATGTTCCCGAAGGCCCACACCGAGCGGTTCGGAGCTCCCCAGCTCGGTACCTTCGACGAGGCCGGCGGGAAAGTACGAGGAGATGAGTTCGACCGCCTCCCCGTCCTCTTCAACCAGGAACCGGCGCATCAAGACCTCAGCACGATGCGGCAACCCGAGCAGAGAAGCGACACGCGCCGGAATCGGCACTTGGTCGACTACAACCAGACGTCCAGGACTCTGCGACTCGTCACGCTCTAGTACTTCCCGCCCACGGCGGTCCTTCTGCTCAACGACGGCCGGCCGACCGCGCACGATCGTCCCGTATCCCTGCCGGGACTCCAGCCAGCCGTCTCGCTTCAACAACTCAAGGGCGCGCACGACGGTCGGCCGGGACATGCCGAAGGCCTGCACCAGTTGATTCTCACTGGGCACCTTCGAGCCCGGAGGGTACGTGCCGTCCTCGATGCGGCCCTGGATCGTCTGGGCGAGGCGTACGTACTTGGGTGCCTCCACTTCATACGCCATGAACGCCGCCCGTCGGGATTGGCCAAGTCAACTGGTCAACCAGACTAGCGAGTAATCCGATGGCGCAGTACCGGGTGTCCGCTCCCGCCTCAGGAAGGCCAGGCATCGGCCATCACGAAGGAGACGACCGTTCCACCGAAACGACTGGGCCCACATTGCCAGGAGTCGGAGATCGAATCGACGAGGAGCAGACCACGTCCGTGCGCGTCGGCCGCGTCTGGCCGCCGTAGCCGCACCCTCGCCGGGAAGCCGGCGTTGTGCACCTCGACCTTGAGCGAGGCGCCTTCCCGAAACCACTCCACTCGCACCCGCCAGACCTCGTCCGACTGACCGTAGAGGATGGCATTGGTGACCAGCTCCGAGATCATCAGCACGCAGTCGTCGACCGAGCAGGCCGGGTTGTACGGGGCGATGAACTTGCGGAACCAACGCCGTGACAGGGCCGCGGACTCCGCTACAGGGTACAAGGTCATCGCCCCCAGTCGCGGCGAGTCCTCAGAGGGATAGCGATCGATCATGTAGGCCATCCGTGCTCACTCCTTGCCACTACCGTCGCAGTCGAGGCAGCGCCGTTTTGATGCGGCACGGGCGCGGTCGCTGACGACGGAGAGCGCCAGAGCAGAGCGCGAGCTGACCCGCTTCCAACCCCGACCACGGCATGCCCGGCAAGCTAAGTGCCCGCCCCGAACCGACCCCTGACTCGTCACAACCGCACCCCCTTCTGAAGTGGCCTTAGCCACTGAATGGATAGTGGCATTGGCCACTTGGGCGATGCAAGCCGTTCGCTGAAATGGCGCGATTTCTCAGGTGAGGGGGTAGCCCTGCTCGAACGCCCAGCGCTGCGGCGGGTAGGTGGCCTCGGCGAACTCCAACGGCCGGTCCTGCAGATCGAAGACGACGTGGTGCACGACCAGGACCGGCGAGCCGGGGTCGAGTTGCAGGTCCGCCGACTCCTCGCCGGTCGCCTGCCGAGCACACATGCGGTCCTCGGCGTAACTCCCCTGCCGCCCAGTCGCGTTCTCGACGTACATCAGTGTTCCCTCCTGGATCCGCTCCGGGTCCAAGAGCTTGGGCGCCCGCTGCCCGACGTCAGGCGCGAACCACGATGTGGAGAGCGTGATGGGCCCGTCCTGGTTGTTGGTCACCCGTCGGCGGTGCACCGCCCGACGATCCTTCACCAGTCCCAGCGCCTCAGCGACGTAGTCAGGAGCGTCCAGCCAACCGGCCGACGTGATGACGGCGTATTCACCAGGCGTGTAGATCTTCCCGGTCTGCCGGGCCCGCCCGTACAACTCCCGCGCACGTCGATTCACTTCGAGACTGCGCACATACGTGCCCGACCCCTGCCGCTTCTCGACGAGCCCCTGGTGGCTCAGCGCTTCCAGGGACCGCGCAGCCGTCGGCCTCGACACCTTCCAATTGGCCGCAAGCTGCCGTTCCGAGGGGACCTCGTCCCCTGGCCTCAGGTCGCCCCGAAGGATCTGATCGCGGATGTAGTGAGCGATCTGGAGATACTTCGGCTGCGCCTCTTCGATCTGAGGCATGTCCCCTCCTCGTCCAAGTGGCTATGGCCTCTAGCCACTATAGGGTGGGTGGCCAGACCCCGAGCCCGTAATGTTGAGCACATGACGCGGTTGATCGTCGCAGCAGGAGGAGGGGGCGACGCAGTCGCCGCCGCAATGCTTGACGCCGCCTTGTACGGCGACGACGGCCAGGCGGTGATCCTCACGTACGCGTGGGACCGCCTGTTGGTCGACCCGGTGCCGGGCCCCCGAGCCCCTTCCGACTTCACCGGCCTACAGCAGCTCACCAAAACCGTGTGGTCAGTGCCGGCTGCGGCCCGCCCGATCGCCCCGGCAGGATCCACCCTCCCCCGGCTCGCCGCGGAGCTCCCCCATACCTTCGCCCTGATCGACCCGCGCCATGGCGCCGAAGGCGTAGCGCGCCAACTCGAAGAGCTGATAGCCCTCTTGGCACCGACCTCAGTCGATCTCCTGGACGTGGGGGGAGACATCCTCGCGCGAGGCGACGAACCGACCCTTAAGAGCCCTCTTGGGGACGCTCTGACTCTGGCCGCCTGCTGCCAGGTGAACGCTCCTGTGCGGCTCCTGGTGGCCGGCCCCGGCTTGGACGGCGAACTCCCAGCCGATGAGGTACTCAGCGTGCTCGGTCCTCTGGTCCACGGGTTCGCCCTGAAAGACACGGGACCGGTGAGCGGCGTTCTGGAGTGGCATCCCTCCGAGGCCACGGGAATGCTTGCTGCGGCAGCACGAGGGGCGAGGGGCGTCTGCGAGGTACGCGACGCCGGACTCCTCATCCCACTCACCGATGACAGCCCTACAGTGCACGAAGTCGACATGGACGACGCTCTGCACCGCAACCAGCTGGCCCGCGCGGTCCTGTCGACCACCAGCTTGTACGAGGCCGAAACCCACAGCCGGGAGGTTTGCGGCTACTCGGAGATCGACTACGAACGCAACAAGGCCGCCTGGCTCAAGGACCAGCCAGCGGTGAAGCTCGATCCGGACACCGTGCTCTCCGAGCTCGATGCGTTCGAGGACGAGGCCCGAAGCCGCGGAGTCACCCACACGACCTTCCGCCACTTGACAGAGGCCCTGAACCTGAGCGGCACCCAGCGAGACGACCTACGCCAGCTACTCATCAGCAGCCGACCGGAGCGGTACTGTGCACCGCTTTGGAGCATTCCAGCCGCGACTGAGTAACAACCTTCTTCACGGGTTCAAGGCGGCTCGCTCCGCTCCCCGCGCGCGACCCGGCCCCCGGCCGGGCCTGCGCTCCTGTCTCCGCCCCGCTCCAGCCCGACCGGCGCCCGCGCCGCGCGCACTCTTACCGTAGAAGGGGCACGTCGTGGCTGGGGTGGTCTGCTCCACGGCTTACGGAGCCACTTCGACGCGAGCCTCGAAGATCATGGCCTCAACGTCGTGCTTTACCGGGCAGGTCCACAGACTGCCAGACGTGCCGGAAGCTTACGGGGCCCTGATGACTCGCGCCAAAGCAGCGCCACCCCAAAGCCGCTCCTCCGAGCATGTCTCGGAGAAGGGGCTCATCAGATGCCAAGGCAGCACCATCTCAAGTCCGGACATCACCCGTACGCACCACTCAAACGATGACTGTTGCAGTGAACCGAGACCCCCCATCACTGTAGCCAAGGGTCCGTCTGACCTGGTATTTTGCCGAGACTCCGCCGCTAGCACCGACCCTCATGAGCCCGCCAGTTTGGTTGACCGCAACGGCGTGGCTGTGTACGCTGGCGAAGACTCAGTGCGGGACTTAGGGCCCGCTTTAACGGAGGGGCGACTTAGGTCGCCCCTTTCGCATTTTGCAGCGCTCCTAGGCCAGTGGTGAGCTGGTGGCAACCCAAACCGGCCCCTTGGGTTTGAGCCCAACCTGCGCTGCGGCAATCCGCTGACCTGGCCGAACCTTCTGGTCAGTGTTGAGAAGTCCCCGCTGGCCTGAGCCATCAGCAGCCAGAGCACCACCTCGCGGAAGCGCCGAAATGACTCTGACCACAGTAACCACGTCGGGGTCGAAGGAGCGTGCAGCACAAAGTCGAGGCAGCCGCCCCAAGACCTTGCCGGTCGCCCTATGTACCAAAACCACCTCTCCCGGAACGACGCCGCCCTGAGGGAAGTGGGGGCGCTCAACTGCACCGCCACTACGCTTGACACACAGCCCCATTGGCGCTGCGCGCTGAGTGACGGTCGCCGTGTCCCAGGCAGGCGTCTGCGCCGGCTGAACGTTGCACACCAGCCTGGGGAACGCTCCTGCCGGAAACTCCACGTCCACGGGATACAACGAAACCGATCTTCCCCTGCCGGGGAGACGCACCCCTGTCACAGCTGTTCCCCTGAGACCCGTGACGTGCTCCAAGAAGACTTGAGCCCCAGCCTGCCTTACAGTCCAGTGTTGGGCAGCCCCCGTGTAGAGCATTGTTGCGAGTTCCTCACGAAGGTCATGTCCACTGGCCCCTCGGGAGCTTGCTGTCATCTCCGCGTAGGCGTGTGGGCCGAGCAGCAGATAGGGGTGCGGCCGGTGCTGAACCACGTCGAGGGCTCCGACGAAGATCGGAACTTGGGACTCGACCGCGTAGTCGACCGCTGGCTGAAGATCAATGTCTTTGCTCAAAACAAGGATGGCCTGGACGCCAGAACGGCCGTAGGCGATCTCGTCGACGTATCGAGTAATCCTCACGCAACAGGAACTGTCGACCATCTTTTCCTGGACTGGGCCACTCGACTTCTTGTGCAGCTCACCCAGGAGTACCTGACCACCGTCGGCGAGCACCTGCTGCCGGTAGCGATCGTTAACAGCATGCTGCCGCGCCAAGGCTTGCCGATCCCTGGACCTGGCAACAGCCAGCCCGACATGGATCTCCTGCACATCGAAGCCATAGCGAGCCATAGCCGCGCGCACCCCCGGGACAGATGGGCACGCCGGGACGCCCAGCGCCTCTCCGGCCTGGTGAAACACGTTGCGGCTGTCCACAACGGCCGCTGCGACAACCGCCAACGTAACTGCCCTCCAGTCCACTCTGACTCAACACAGGGTACACCCAGCCGACGACGTCTCAACGAAGTTCCCGTCTGCGTTGTAAGTTAGCCCTATGCGCCCAGATCAGATTGCGTCGTCCCGCTTCGGCGAGCTCCAGCACGACGAGGAGGGCGACTTCTGGTGGTTCGACCCAGCACCGATGCCTCGGGAGCTGGACCTAGAACCAGAGACTCAGCTCGCCCTATCTGACGCCGACGCCGCACTAGGTCGCCTCTCTGGGGTGGGCGGCATGCTCCAGGAGCCACGCCTACTCTTGCGGCCCTACGCAGTCCGAGAGGCGCTGGCCAGCGCTCGCATCGAAGGTACCCAAGCCAGCCTTACCCAGGTATTCCAAGCTCAAGCCGCACAGAGCAGCACCCATCAGGAAGTAGAAGAGGTAGCTGCCCATATCGATGCCCTTGAAAAAGGACTCGAACTGGCGGCCACAAACGTGGACATAGCGCTCGTCCTCCGAGTCCATTCCATGCTTATGAGAGATATTCACGGCAAGGAACCCGGCCGCAGGAGAAAGGTGCCAGTTTGGCTAGGATCGCCAACTGCCCGACCGGAGACAGCAGTCTTTGTTCCACCTATCGGAAAAGCTCTCGACCGAGCTCTCGCCGACTGGGAGGATTTTCTACTTTCACCGCCCAGGATGCCCATCTTGATCAGGGCGGCTCTGCTCCACTATCAACTACTTACCATTCACCCCTTCCTCGACGGGAATGGACGAGTTGGCAGGATGTTCGTACTCCTGTTTCTCAGGCATGAAAATAGGGTGTCCGTCCCCCTACTTTACGTCAGCCCGTACTTCGCTTCTCGCCGCCGCGAGTATTATGATCGCTTGCAGGCAGTCCGAGAGCGAGGAGAGATTCAGCAATGGCTCCAGTTCTTCCTAACAGCAGTTGCAGCACAGGCAGAAGACGGAGTTCTTCGCGCCCGCCGACTGCTTGACTTGCGCGAGAAGTACCGGGCAGAGCTGAGTGGAAGCCGCAGTCGAGCAACGGACGTAGTGGAAACCTTGTTCACTAACCCCGTGATCACAACTGGGCTGGTTCGTGAAAATCTTAAGGTAACCAATCAGGGGGCACTTAATCTGATTCGATCTCTTGAATCCCGTGGATGGCTCTCACCTATCGGGACGACGGGAAGAGGGGGAGCGAAGTTGTGGCTAGCCAATCAAGTATTTTCCATTATTTCAGGAGATGAGGTTCTCCAGGAAGTGAAGGAATAGATTCGGAGGTTGGTTCTCCTAGAACGGGCGAACCCGTCGCACCGTGGTTGCCAGGCCGCTGTAACTCGGTGCGTGCCTTGCCGGCGCATGACGCCACTTAGCCCAGGGAGACCATCGCTCATCGCGATCCCAGGGCAAGGCCACCTTCCCTGGATCACCGCAGGTACGAGATGCAAGACTAGGCGGGCCCGCAAACACCTGCGAACTATCGCAGCAGGTGAGAGCCCAAGGTCGAGTCCTCCCCCAAATTGCTGCGGGACGAAGCAGCCGTTGCCCAAGGCCTCGCCACCACGGTTCCGCCGTCGCAGCTTGCTCTGGTCGACGACACAAGCCGGTAGCGTGGCTGAGGCCGGTGGGGGTGCGGCGAGGCATACGCGTGCGTGGCCGGCCGACGCACCCGCCGTCGTGGCTGACTGTCGTCGGCTGAGGTTCGCGCCGGTGGCGTGCCTGATGCAGGGGGCAGCCACGGTCAATGAGGGTGCCCTGTGGTTCAGTTGCGGCAAGCCGCAGCGGGTATCGAAGGCCCAAAGCAGCCGCCCCGCTCCCCCGCCTCTCCCCTGAAGCGGTTGTCGGAGAAGATCGTGCAGCTCGTCACTCGCGGACGAAGCGTCCCAGCCGTGGGAGGCCTGGCTTTGTCCACGAGTACTCTCGTGGACAAAGGCCAGAGGCCTGGGCGCGCACTCGTATCTTGCTGGTATGTGGGTGCCGAACTCGGCCGTCACCCACGCGCTAGGGGATCAACAGCGTGGCTCGGCGGCGGTGGCCCCAGGACCCATCGTCGACGAAGCGGCCGCGGTCATAGCGGGGGCGGTGTCGTGCTTGTTGTTCCACACGTAGTACGGCAGTCCTAGAAGAGCTCCGTCCGGGTGCTAGGGCCTTCGCCGGTGTAGATGCGGAGGGTGGCGCGGCCGGCCAAGCGCCGGTCGAAGGTATAGGTGTAGCCGACCTCGTTTTCCAGTCCCTCTCGCTACGCGGAGGCTGTCGTACGACGATGCATTGCTGATGCGATCAGCAGTGACTAGCGGTACGAATGGGATGTATGAGGTTGCCGTGGCGTGACACAGCCGATTTCTCACCCGGCCGCGGCCGCCCTGCGGGAGGCCCGGACTGGAAGAAGGCGGCCGAGGAAGTCGGCCTCCGTGAGCGATGGTGGCGTCGCCTCCATTGGAAAGCATGGGGCGCTGTAGTTGCTGCCATAGCTGCAATAGGAACCTTGATCTTTACCGGCGTCACGACCATCTACCAGGCACGCGTCTCTTCCAATCAACTCCAACAGGCCCAAGAGGACTCTGCGCTGCGACAGCGCGAACAGGCAGCCCATGTCACCTTTTGGGTCGATCACGCTACAGGTCGACCACAGCTTCACATCAAGAACGGTTCCTCCGACCCCGTCTCTTTTGTGCTCACAGCTTTCCTCCTACAGGAGGTCGGATTCGTCATGCCCTTGCAGGGGCTCGCTCCATGCTCTGAGGCAGTACTCGACAAGTCGATGCTTAGATACCCTAAACTCGGCTATAAGCCGGTTCCATCAGGGGCCACCTTGCAGGAAGTTGCTCTAGCATTTACCGATAGCAATGGGAGGCAGTGGATTCGCACACCGAAAGAACTTGAGCCGTACCCAAAGGACTTCAACATCACCACACTGCTTGGGAAGATCAGGCGGCCCATGGGCTGGGCGGCGGAAGGCCCTGCGGTGAAGACCTCTTCCTGTCAGTGAGGCTGTCCTTAATGCTCACACTGAGGTGAGCCTTCTCAGCCGACAACACCCGTGACAGCGACGGCTGAGGCCTATGGTCGATATCCAAACGAGACGGCATGCCCTCCGTGGCTGCTACTTCAAGCCTCGGAGCACAAACTACTCGTCCGCCTCGCCACGTAGGACATAGCCTAAGCCAACTGCTGATGAGGCAGAGACAGCTTCCCCGACAGGAGCGGCTCGAGGTAATTAACAGCAAGCCATCCCACGGCGTTGACGCACACCGCGTCACCGAATCCCATGAGGGCCTGGTTCGTTCGCGTAGGGAGTTTGTAGTCGCCGGCGCCCATCAGGCAGGCGTACTCCCGAGGGGTCATCCAGCGAGCCTGCAGCGGCTTTCCTTGTTCAATTCGTACCACTGCTTGTTTGGAGGAGCCGCCCCCAGTTGTACGCAAGCAACCAGCAATGTCGTCCGCGCGGATCTCCCACGCCGGTACCCCACCTCGGGTGCGCCTGTAAGCCGTTCGGTAAACGACCTCGCCGGTTTCTTCAAGTGCAGCAATACGGTCCGACTGGACGGGAGACAGCTGAGCGCGGAACTTTTCCATTCGCTGTTCGTCCCACCACAGCTCATGTGGAACCTCGGGATTCTTCTTGACGAGTTCCGTCCATCCATGGCTGGAGTGCTGCGGCGGGCTAGGAAGTGCTGCCCGGTGAGTGGTTAGGCTTTCGTCAGCAAATACGCTATCCAGCCAAGCTGGACGCAAAAATTTATCCCTAGCATCCGGGTCTTCTTCCAAAGGAACTTCAAGGGTTCCCACAAGAAAAAGTCGAGGACGCGACTGGGGAACCCAGCTGCGCGCATCCAGAGTCAGAACATCTACCGAGTAGCCTAGACCGTTCAGCTCCTCGATTGCCGCACGCAGGTCCTTTCCGCCATGACTAGTAGCAAATCCATTTACATTCTCCAAGGCCACGACTTGCGGCTTGTCGGGACCCAATTTCCGCAAGATGTCAGTGAAGTTCCAGAAAGTCCCCGAGTGCTTTCCCGCTAGCCCCTTGCGTCCGCCAGCCAGGGAGAGATCGGTGCATGGGAAGGAAGCCCACGCAAGTCCGAGGTCCCTGGGAACGCCCATCTCGTCAATGGTCTCTGCGACCGCTTTGATGTCAGCGAGCTTGTAGTGCTCTTGAGCGGCCTGCCCGAAGTGACCGACGTACATCTCCTGCTTGTCGGAGGACAGATCGTTGGCCCAGACGACATTCAAGCCCGCCCGCTCGAGGCCGAGTCGCGCCAGACCGATTCCCGCGAAGAACTCTGCCACCGTGAAGGTGCTGGTGGTTGCCCTCTGGGGGGCTTCGGCAGCCGCAGGGGCGGGAAACAGAGTTAGATCGGGCGCTAGAGTCACGGGATGGATCCTAGAGCACGCTCCCTCGACAGCTTCAGTCCTGAGCATCCTTGACACCGCCGATGCCGAGTCGGGGCCTGACAGGTCTCCTGAGCTTGATGGCGACGTACCACGAGCCGTAGAGCCTCCATCTGGCTCCGAAACGCTGCCTCTAGCCCTCCGGCGGTCTGAGACGGGACTCACGTCGCCCAACGGCAGGTCCAAGTGATCGGACACGGCTGACTCCTACGTCTGGACAGGTTGTTTCACCAGCACAGCGGCGCATGGCACCACGACCAGGCGGCGCTCAAACGATCACCAACATAGCCGCAGCCACTGACAATCTGCCCTGGTCGCCGACGAGGGTTCAGAGCCGACCATAATGAACTCGTGACTGATCCGGGCGAATCGTGGGCTTCAAACGCAGGTGTACGGGCCAGCATGCAGGCCAATCGCAGCCGGGACACCCGCCCGGAACTCGCCTTGCGTCGCGCGGTGCACAGTCTCGGGCTCCGCTACCGCGTGGCCGCTAGACCGCTGCCGGCTCTGCGCCGCACCGCCGACCTCGTCTTTCCCCGCCAAAAGGTTGCCGTCTTTCTCGACGGGTGTTTCTGGCACGGTTGCCCCGAGCACCATACGCGAGCGGCTCGTAACTCCGAGTACTGGTCCGCGAAGGTGAACCGCAACCGTGAGCGTGATCTGGACACCACAGCGCGGTTGACTGAAGCGGGGTGGCTCGTGATCCGCGTCTGGGAGCATGAGAACCCCGCAACAGCAGCGCTATCCGTGGCGGAGGCAGTCCGCCACCGTCGCGCAAGCGAAGGCAAAGCGAATCAGTCGAGGTCTTCTGAGGGCAGCTGAGCTCGGTGCTCCTGGAGAACTGTTCCCACCAGTCCCTCCACGTCGATAGCGGCAGCGTCGGGCTCCGGCCGGCCTTCCACGAAGGCAAGCCTGGAGGCCGCGAGGTGGGCCAAACGGACAGCCTGGATCACGAGCACTCGGCGCAACCCATCCGACACCTCGCCGCGCTCGTGCGCCACGGCTGCAAGGCGGGAGATCGTTTCAGCACGGCGCGCGATCCGAATATCTGGGTGTCCGCGTTCGCGGCGCGTTTCAGCACTGATCAGATCAAATCGCTCGGACGCTGGTAGCTCGACCCTCTGAGACCGCGGGGGAATTTTCTCGTTGAGAATCGCCTTGAAGCGGCTTTCCTCGATGGCCCGCAGGTAAGCCGAGTACTCGACTGCGTCCAGTTGTTTCTTAGCCTCCTTGTCATCTCCTTTCACTCCCTCAAACTCCCAGAGCGGCCACAACTCCATCTCGGCAACCTCGAAGACGTCCAAGATGCGCATCGCCACAGCGTCCGTTCTCTGGTTCGTCAGATGGCGACGGACGCGTACCCGGAGCTGTTCGTTTGTCTGCCCGACATAGATCGGCTCACCGTCGTAGTCATAGAAGGCATAACAGCCCCACTTGGCGTCGGCCCACTTTCTGCCCTGCGAGTCCTGTGCTCGCAGGGCGCTGGTGAACAGGTCACGGAAGTCTTGGACCTGTGGGGCCGGAAGGGCGGCGCGCGTGGGTCGCTTAGTCATGCAGTGGAGTCCTCAACGCTGGCAAGATCAACTGATTTGCGGCCGAGACTAGCCTCAGCTCCAGGCCGCGGACTAGGGGGCGTTCATGCATGGCATCGACCTGCCCGTCGTCGGGGTCACTGGGCGGCCACGGATGCCGCAGCGAGGGCAAGCCTGTGCCAGCCGCTCGCGGTCGTGGCCTAGACGTGGACCAGCACCGCGCGGCGGTCTGTTGTCAGCCTCCTGACCAGGCAAAACGCCGGTTGGGCAAGCGCCCTCCGGAGCCGTGTGCGCAGGTTCGAATCCTGCCGGGGGCACCTTGGATTAGGTGCCCAAAGACCCCGCCATCAGCGAGAACGCTGAGGACGGGGTCTTCGCGTATGTGCAGCCGTGTGCCGCTCGGAGCGGCCGTATGTCGGGTGCTGTGGACTATGCGTGGACTGGCTGCCGACCAGGAACCAGCAGGTCAGCCCCGGAAAACGACGAGGCCCCCGGACCGTGGTCCAGAGGCCATCATGCCGCAGGTGTGCGTGAGGGGCGTGTGGATCAGGGCCCGTCGCCGGGCTCGTCTACCTACTGGTGTTGTGCAAGAGGTCAGGGGTAGTCGATCGCAGTTTGGAATGATCAAGCGGTGAATGATGCAAGGCTGCCGGCCGCGGAGGCCGTTGAGTCACACGTCCGGGCGTTCTTCGTAGGGCATGCCGTGGAGGCCGTCGACTACGACCTCGGCCCAGAACGGCGAGCGGCACTGCCCGCTCTGCGAGTTCTCGTTGTGGAGCCCGGCCCTCGCAGCGACAGTTGGGCCTATGTGACCGCCGGGTGCTGGGCCTCGATGGAGCAGCACGGTAACGGCCTTGAGTTCGTCATGACCGCACACGTCCGCGACCAGCGGTTCATCGAGCTCATGGCGATGATTGCCTACTACCACTGCGGAGGGCATCAACTCGACCTGGAGCACAGCATGCCGATCGGTGAACCGTGGGTGCCGGGGTCGACCTGCGACCACCTGCTGATCAGCCTGCCCTATCTCCACGGCCCCGACCTCGAACACTGCCCGCTGCCTGGAGGACACGCCCGCATCCTGTGGACCCTGCCGGTGACCACCGCCGAAATCGAATTCCGTCGGCAACACGGACACGAGGCGTTGGAACAGCTCTTCGACGAGGCAGAGATCATCCCCACTGATCCCTTCAGAGCATCGGTCGCCTGAGCTCCGCATTTCCGGCGGTGACCGCTCTCAACCGGTTCCCCGCGGGTGACTGCCTCAGCAGCTCACTCAGCACACCAGAGATCATTTACGGGACAGCCCTGAGCAGGGGGACGCTTGGCCACCTGCTGAGAGCTGCCACAGGCATTGCTCTGCACGCCTTCACTCGGGACGCAGAGAAGCCCAACCTACTCACGTGAGTAGGTTGGGCTCAGGCGCTCCGCTGCTTCATTCTTCGCGGGCATCGTCCAGCAACTCGGCAATCCGACAGTTGGCGACGTCCTGCCGACCGTCGAGACACTTCGCGTAGCGGCTGAGGAGCACTTCGACGCTGTTGCCCGCGCGCTCCGCAACCTCGGTGGGGTCCACACCGGCGTTGAGCCACGAGGAGAGCGCCGCGTGCCGCAGGTCGTACGCTCGAGCGGCCAGCGGTGAAGCCACCTGTTCCGGCGTGAGCGCCAGGTGCCGAGCCTCGTCCCAGACGCGCCAGTACGTCGTCGAGGCGACCACTCCCCCGCGTTCGTTGGCGAACAGCCGGCCGTCCTTCGCCGTACCGAACTCCTCGATGTGGGTTCGGAGCATGCGCACGAGGCGGGGCGGAATCGGGACGATGCGGGTCTCGCTCGCGGGCCGGTTCTTGAGGCCGCGGTTGTCGTGCACCTCCCCCGTTCCGGTCCAGCGCTTCCCGACGGTGGGGCGGCTCTTCTCCAGGATCAGCGAGCCCCACCCGGTGTCCGGCAGCGTGCAGTCAGCACGCCGTAGCGCCACGGCTTCCGCCGGCCGCAGCCCACCGAAGTACATGCAGGCGAAGAGCGCGACGAGTCGGCGCCATAGAGTCGGGCAGACCGGTTTCCGTGTCGAATGCCTCGCCCTTTTGCGCAGCCCGGAGCAGCTTCGCTCGGAAGTTGTCGGCGAGCGCCTTGGTCCGGAAGGTCTCGGAGAACGGCGGGACGTCGCCGACCTTCCATCGCACGTCGTACGACGGCGTCTTGTACGGCCGCTTGCGGATGCTCCACACCTTCACGTCATGGGACTTCACGCCGCCTCCCCGAGTCCGTGAAGCCACGAGGTGAAGTCACTGCGCCAGAAGCGGAGTTCACCGTTCGGAAGCTTGATCGCCTCCGGAGCCTGTCCCAGTTCGCGCCAGCGGTAGAAGGTGCGGCGGGAAACTCCGCCCAGCTCGGCGAGGATCTGCGGAACGGTCATCAGTTCGTCTCGTCGGCGGTCCACGACGAGTCTCCTTCCGTGTCCGGGGTGTCGGGTCGCCGTGAGGTGGCGAGCCAGGATTCGGCGGCGGTCAGCCCGGTACCGGCGAAGCGCCAGTGCGACAGGACGAGGACGGTGTCCGGGTCCGGGAGGGGGTGGCCGGCCAGGGCCGCGCGTTCGCGGGTGAGCGCTTCGTTGTGGTCGGCGCGCTCCTGGCGGAGGGCCCCGAGGGTGACCGAGTACGCGCGGGACTTGGTGGAGAAGTGGCCGCGGAAGCCGAGCATGTGAGCCCATTTGCGCAGGCGGAGTTCTTCGAGTTCGGGGCGTGCGCCGAGGTGCCAGCAAGTCAGGATCATCTGACGGGCGTGGTCGGTGACGTCGGTGCCGATGAGGTCGATGACGGGGTTGCGGATCGGACGGTCGAGGGTGCCCGTCGCGCTCTCCGCGCCCTTGGTGGCGTACTTGGCGATGTATGCGGCGACAGCCCGGCTGGTCAGGTCGGTGGGTCCGGTGAAGTCGGCCGAGGCGATGGGGCGGATGTCGAGCTGTTCGCCGAAGCGGAAGGTGTGGGCGCGGCCGTCGAGGGTCGGGCCGGGCGCCTCGGCGAGCCGGGCTGCAGAGCGGATCGAGTCGCTGAGGAGTTCTGTCGTGGCCCAGACCGGCGGGGTGTCCTCGGCACCGTCCGGGCCATCGAGCCGGATCACAGCGTGAAAGTGGACGGCCCCGCGCCGCTGATACTCGGCGACCTTGGCGTACGACACCTTGAGGCAGTCGCGCAGCGCCGATCGGCCGATACCCGCGCGGGAGGCAAGCTGTTGGCGCAGGTAGGTGGTGAACCGGGCCCAGAGGGCACCAGCGTGCGCGTTCCAGAGGACGGCCGCACGGTAGTCGTAACGCTCCGGGTCCAAGGGCGTGCCGAGAGCGGGGTCGTCGTCCGGGTGGCTGCGTCCGCAGCGGCAGCGACCGCCGCCCGGTCGGTTGTGGACGGGCCCGAAGGACGGAGCAGTGAAGGTCGCGAAGACGCGGGGGTGTCCGGCGACGGCCGGGCCAATTCCCTTGCCGCCGCTCAGGCCGGCCGCGACGAGGTGGAAGGTGTCCTTGCGGTAGACCTCCGCACAGGCGGCGCACCGGGTTGCCCGGCGGTTGTTGCAGCGGATGAGGAGCTGTCCGGCGGGAAGGTCGTGGTCGAAGATCTCGCGGACGATTTCGCCGGTTGCCGAGTGGACGTCGAGGCGGTGGCCCTCCATCCGTACGGGCCGCTCGCAGCCGCCGAGCCGCTGAACCTGGTGTGCGTAGGTGCTGAGATCTCCGTACTGGGCGAGGGCGGCCAGTTGACGGATGGCTCCGGTGGGAGCCTCGGGGCGCATGTGCGGGTTCCTCCTTGGAGGGTGGGAGTTTTGGGCGGGCATCCCGGCCTGCATAGGGGGCTAGACAGCGCGGGCAGGCCGGGATGCTGCGCAGTTGAGGTCAGCGGCGGTCGCTCTTGAGGATCGAGCGGATGACGACCGCGCAGACGGCCACGGAAGCGGCAGTGACGGCGACCGCGAGGAGCATGGAGACCAGGACCGCGCCGACGACCAGGACCAGGGCTCCCCCGCCGGCGGCGAGGGTGAGCACGCTGCCCGGGGTGAGTTGGACCGCCGGCCGGTTGGAGGCGGGGCCGCCGGGACCGGGGCCGGGGCATAGGCGGTGGGGTTGTAGACCGACGAGCTGTAGGTCGTCGGGGGTGTGCTGGTGGGGATCGGTGCGGTGTCCGGGCGGGGGTACTTGGGGGTGAACACGAGGCGGTCCCTTCGGTGGGTCAGTCGAGGAGCGTGGCGACGGCGGGGGCGAGAACGCTGTTGGCGACGAGGTAGCCGCCCAGGAGGAGCAGGGCGACCAGCCACCAGGGCGGACGGGCGAGTTGAATGCCGAGGAAGCCGACGACGAGCACGGCGAACCAGAGCGGGACGTCCATGGCGTTGATCTCCTGTCAGGCCTTGCAGCGGTGGGTGCGGGCGGCGAGTTCGGCGGCGGCGCGGCTGTCGTATTCGGCGGAGAAGTCGCAGCGCGGAGCCGTGCAGGCGGCGAGGTGGCGGTTACGGCCACGGGCGATGAACGAGGCGACCTGGACGGGGCCGATGCGGCGGACGTTGCGGAACCTGGGGCTGGTCATTGCTGGGCGTCCTCTCCGGTGAAGTCGTCGGCGTGGTCGGTGAGCCACTGCCTGATCTCGGGGAATTCGTCCTCGGTGGCTTGTTGGAACGCGGCTTGTGCGACGGCGACGGCTTCGACGAGCCGATTGCGGCGGGTCAGTTCTGCGGCGTACTCCAGTGCGGAGCGGATGGCGGGGCGCATCGCGTGCGTCTCCTTTCAGAGGTGGGCGGCGACGGACGGCGTCATGGACGCGGGAAGACCGAGCCGGGCTCGGACCGCGTCGGGGTCGGCCGGTTGGCCCGTGGTGGCGCGGTGTTCCTCGGCCAGGACCCGGACGCGGTCGACGAGGACGGGCGGCAGGGAGACAGCGGGAGCAGTGGGCGCCGAGGCGGGGGCGGTGATTGGTTCTGAGACGGGCTCCGGAGCCGGTTCCGGGTCGACGGAGGGCACCGGGAGCGCGCCGGGGTCGGCTTCGTCGACGGCGGCCGGGGGCGTCTCTGGGGCATGCGTGATCGAGGTCGCCGCCGGGATGCGGGACGTGTGGGCGAGCAGCGTTCCGCCGAAGAAGGCGACGGCGGGCCAGCCGGCCACCACGACGCGGAGCGACGCGGGAACGTCGTCCAGGTCGAGGAGCCCTGCGGTCGCGACGTTCGCGCCGAGGGATGCGGCCAGGGCGACGAGGAACCACAGCCGCGGTCCCCCAGCGGGCTGTCCGGCGCGCTGCGCTTCCCGCATCCGACGCCAGGCGGCGACCAACAGCAGGTCGACGCTGACGGGATAGGCCCACGCCTTCCAGCCGCCCTGTCCAGCCGCCTCAGCAAGGTCGTGCAGGTGCGAGAAGGACAGGGCACCCGCGATGACGGCTTGGACGATCACGGCGTCCACACGGGCCTCGGTCACCGGGCGCGCGGTGGGTGCAGCAGCGGCGGGAGAGGCAGACCCGGCGGACTCGACGGCGACGAAGGGCCGGAAGGGGCCGAGGCGGGGCAGTTCCGGCACCAGAGCGGAGGTCGCGCGGCAGATCGCCGCCGCCTCGTCGAGGGTGAGGTGGGGTGAGCGGGCGCGGGACCAGCCGCCGGAGGAGTCGCCGACGATCGCGACGCCGGGCCGTTCGGCCGGGATGGAGGTGGCAGCGAGCGCCGCCTCAGGGGAGATGTCGGCCAGCGCCATGTTCGCCGACGACTCGTCGTTGACGCGGTGGCAGATACGGCCGGTGAGCTGGGCGCGGAGCATGGTCGCGCCCTTGCCGAGTTCGGAGCCGAAGCGCTGTCCGCACACTTCGAGGTAGATGCCGGCCGCGCGGCCGAGCTGGGCGATGCGGATGAGCTTGGTGACCATGGCGTCGCGTCGCTTCTCGTCGTCCCGGCTTGCGGCGAGGAAGAGTTCCGCGACCTCGTCGACGACGACCACGACCGGCACCGGCCGCACCGCCTCCGGCAGCCCCCACACGTCCGAGGTGAGCACGGCATCCGCACCCGCCCCGGACCGGAGACCAATGAGCCGGAACCGTGCCTCCATCTCTTCCAGCAGGACGTCGAGGAGCTCGTTGGCACGGTCGGAGGTGTCAGCGAGTGCCGACAACCGGGGTGCGAACGGCGCGAGTTCGACGCCCCACTTGCAGTCGATCCCGACGAGCACGACCCGTTGCCGGGCCAGGCCGCACATCAGGTTCCGCAGGTACACGGACTTGCCGGACTGCGTTGCGCCGAGGATGAGTTTCATGCGGCACGGCGCGGAAGTTCCGCACGTGCCATCGCCCGTCATCGCGAAGCGCCATGGGCAGGGAGAGCGGGCCGCTCCTCTGCCACCGCCGGGCGGGCCGCACGTCAGCAAGCACGTCCCAACCGATCAGCCGCAGTTCGAGCCACCCCGGCTTGGTAGACGGATGTGCACGGCGTGCGCGGCCCAGGCTTGCCGCAGCCGGTCAGCCGAGCCATGAAGTCTTCAGGAGCCTGCCCGGTCGCCATGCGCAGCCGCATCACGAGACCGGACCCGGTCGGCAGCGGCAGCGACCGGCGAGGCGGTACGGGTGCCGCCTCCCGCCCGATCACCCGGGCCGTGGCCGACGGACGGCCGAAGCCGGAACCGTCAGACCACAGGCGTCCATCGTGGCCCGGTACGTGGTGAGCACGCGCAGCGCCACGAACGGATAGCCCACGAGCCACCAGAACGCAACCGGCAGGCGACGGCGCAGGACCAGCAGCGCGCCAAGGGCCAGCAGGCACAGCACCAGTCCCCAGAGGGTGTCAGTCATGGTGATCAGCCCTGCACCGGAGCGGGGGCGTTGACCATGACGGCGTCCGCCCGATAGGCGATGCCGTGACGCATCCGCCCACCGAACTCGCTCTCTCACGGCCGGGCGATGAGTCCGGACATGATGACCGGAGCACCCATCACCAGGCCCTCACCGATGCCCGACGGCATTGCGAGCAGAGTATTCCTACGCGTGACCGATGAGCCAGGCATCCAGAGGAATTGTTCCTCTAACGAGTGGTGAAGTCCTCCAACTCCCGGAACTCCTGCATCACCTGGAGCAGCAGCTCCCGCGCCTCGGTCCCGAAGATCGCAGCCTCTTCGAACCGGGCGAAGGTCTTCTCGTACGCCGTGACCTCGGCGGAGTCGTCCAGGACCCGTTCACCTCGGGAGGTCTCGACGACGACGGCCCGCCGGTCGCACAAGGTGAACCCGTGACGAGGCATGACGGGTACGGCCCGACGCCAGGGGATGCCCCCGAGGCGCACCGTGCTCAGACTCTCGACGGCAAGGAGCCGGTCGAACTGGGCGAGCGTCAAGAGGGGTTCCCTGGCCAGGTCCGCAACACGGCTTCCGTCAGCACGAACACCGACTCCCGCCCAGGCTCGTACAGGAGGCTCTGCCGCTCCACACGGGCAGCCACCGCACGACCGATCCCCTCAGGGGTCGAGTTCGGCGCACTCTCGAAAAAGTGACGGGAGCACTCCGCGCTCTGGAGCATGGCCGGCAGAACGACGCACTCGAACGAGCGGACCAATCGAGCAGACCGCACCGCGTCATCAAGGGCTGCCCCAGCGGGAACCTCCTCGTCCGATACCTCGACCGTGTCCGGCGCAGCTTCCACGGCGCCCAGGAGGTCACGCACCTCACGAGTGGTCGACTCGTCGAGATCAAGAGCCAGCGACAAGCGACCCAGGACGTCGAGGCTAGGAACCATGCGCCCGTTCTCGACTTTGGACACGGTCGGTTGCCCCACACCCGCACGCTGCGCCAACCCGGCACCAGTCAGACCAATCCTCTGTCCGAAGCCCCCGAAGACGCGCCCCGAGCGCCTTCATCCGCTCCCGTCGCTCACTCCCCATACCCAGGGTTCTACACCACGGAGCAGGAGACGCCGGATGCTAAATGGCGATGATCGCCAGTCTCAGGTGCCGAACGACCTACCACCCGAACTCAGGGGGGCCGACCACCCGGGCTCCGACCTGAGCCGCCAGCCACGCGGCACGCTCGTCATGCCCGGGTCGCGCATGAATGAAGACGGTGTGCTCGGGTGCCCACTCCTCACAGTGAATCGTGTGGCTGTTACACGCGACCTGCAACTCGGCGTACTTGTACTCCTCGCCCAGCCCAAGCTCGGGCACGGCCGGCCACTTCATGTTGTGCCACAGGATGTAGCACCTGGTGATGTCCGCCCAGGTTCCCAAGGCCTCGCGTGCCTGCGTAAAAGTCGTGGCCCCCATGCTCACACTCGCGCGCGGGCTGGGATCGCCCACCCCGAACCACTCGACTCTCGCCTCTGGAGAGGCCCCGGTCAGACGCCGCAGTTGATCGTCGTCGTGCGCCCATGCGTCCAGGTAGCAGTAATCGGGGTCGTACCAGGACGCGACCGACAGCAGGCTCTCCGCGAGCGTCAGCGCCTCATCCAGGTTCGTGGTCCGCAACACGGGCCAAGCATGCGTGTTCCCCATGGCGACATCCTGCCAGGGTGATCGTTCTGCCTACCGCTCATTTTGTAGCCAGGCCGAAGCGCACGGCGTCAAGCATCCAGTGAGCGTTTTCAGCGTTGCCTCTCCAGGGTGAGGACGGCTTTGGCGATGACGGTCATGCAGTTCGGGCTGATGCGGGATCTGCGGAAGATCTGCCAAGACTTCAGCCGTGCCATGCCGCGTCCGACCGGTGCCCGGGCTGCGGCCAGGGCCCGGTTGACGGTGCGCTGGGTGAGGGTGAGCTCGCCGCCCGGTGGCCGTTTGAGTCCAGTGGTGACCCAGGGGCCTGCGCCGGTGTAGGCGCGGTCGGCGAGGACAGGGACGCCCTGGCGTTCGCAGGTCCGGATGATGCGATGGGTGCGGGCTGCGGTCAGATCGTGGGTGCGACCCGGCAGGGCGGGTGAGATCCACAGCAGCTCGGCCGGCACACGGTGATGCAGTACGCCTGAGCAACCCGTGAACCTGGTATGCGTCGTCGCCGCAGACGCTCAAAAAGGCGCCCAGTCCGGGCGAGATTCACCGGAGCGCAGACTTTCCACCACCTTCTCAACTTTCTCGGCCGCGCGGATTCGCGCCCGCACGTCGAACCCATATCTGACGACGAAATCGGCGTATTCGTCCTCTGTGTGCCAACCGAAGCTGTCGCGACGGTCGCGGCGGTGTGGGATGACCGGTCCGGTGCGTCGGTAGGCGCCATCCGCGATGACTGTGGCGCGGCCGGTCGATGGCGGCCTTCGCACAGGACAGGTCCGATGCCTTGCCGTCGACTGCGTCCGGGGTCAATTCAGGAGTTGTTGCACTGTTGCCTGCGTTCGTCCGCTCGGTGAGTGGTCGAGGCCATACGCGGCGGTCAGCTGTTGTGCCTCAGCGGGGTCGGGTCTGAGGTTGACCTTGTCCGCCGGGCTGACTTTGGCCACGAGGTATGGCCCGATCCAAGACTTGTCCGGCTCTTCAAGGACCCACCAAAGGGTGGCGTACCTGGCCTTGCGAGTGTGCTCGAGAAATGCGTTGCTGTGGACGATGCGCGACTGGTACCTCAATATATCGATACCGCGATCTGCGACCCATCTCGGAGCCGATTCCACTTCAGGATGACTCTTGTCCACATGCCATGAATTTCGCCCTGATCGTGCGTACTCTTCGCTGGTCAGTACGACTCTGTCGGCCCGCACGTAGATCATGTCAGCGGTGGCGTTGATCGCTTCGTATGACGCGCTTTCAGGGAATTGAACAAGGCTGTCCGTCGCGACTTCCGTGCCGGGGTCGAGCTTGCGGCCCACACGCATGAACCGTCCCTGGGCGAGTAGGTCGTACTTCATCTTCCGCTCGTCCGCATACCGAAGGAGAACGGCTTGACTGTCGCTGAGGTCCTGCAGCCAGTCCCGCTTGGTCCGCGGGACGTCGGTGGCGATGGGACCTCTGGCCGACACCTGGAAGAGAGAGCCCAGGGCGTAGACGGTCACGGATCCGGTGTTCTTCGATCGCAGGCGGACCGGCAGCGTCACCCTTCCATTCGTGATGTGGGCCCTCCCCAGCTCGACTGTGGTGGAGACGGCTGCCGGCGTGCTGTACGGCTGGTAGATCTGCGCGTACCCGAAATTGACGGCTGCGGCCAAAGTGGTGAAGAGCGCGCCGAGGGCCAGTGATTTGGGCCTCGGAAGCTCGATTTGCTGACGCTGATGCCGCGTGTAGAGAAAGGCGAGGGACAAGAGTGACGCCATGCTCAGAAGCAGCCAGACCCACAGGCAGTGCGTGTAACTCCAGCTCTCCGCCTGCAGAGCGAGCAATGTGAAGTTGACGAGCATGGATGCGGCTAGGGCGACCACCACCGTGGTTCCCGCGTATCCCGCGAGTCTGGTGTCGGTGGCACGGTGGTGGCAGTACGCGGCGAGTGCTGCCAACTCGATCAACGCCACCAGCAGCAGGAGAGCTCCGTTCAGACGGCCGGCATAGGTGAGGGCTCCATTGACGTCCTCGGAACCGAGCCAGGTGAACTCAGCGGCGGTGAGGAACAGGGTCGCTATGAGAACCGCGCTCAATGCCCTTCTCAGCGTCATGTCTTCCATGAGAGCGGGTGTCCAGTGGCGCACGCTCCTTGTGCTCACCCATCTGCATGAAGTTGAGACAGTGCGCAAAAGGATGCCTGCGGCGACGCTGCGGATCTCTCTGGAGCCGACGGAGGGGCCCGAGCTGGCGGAGACCACCGCCCCTTCCGGTCTTTCGTCTCCTGCCTGCCGCCGTGACGGTCATCGTCCGGGGCGTTTGGGGGATACATGAGCCGCCGTCGGCGCCCTTCCTTTCCCGTGGGGGCATCCCTTGACGGGACGAAAGGGAGACATGATGCCGCTCTATCTATCGAGGTTCAGCTACACGCCGGAGACCTGGGCACGGCTGATCGACAGCCCGGAGGACCGCGCCCAGGCCGCACAGTCGTACATCGCGTCCGTCGGTGGAAAGCTCCACGGCTTCTGGTATGCCTTCGGCACGCACGACGGCTACAACCTGTGGGAAGCCCCGGACAACGTGTCCATGGCCGCGGTTGCGCTGGCGATCAGCGGGGGCGGCGCGCTCAGCTCGTTCGAGACGACCGTTCTCCTGACCGTCGACGAAACGATGCGAGCCCTGCGCACAGCCGAGCAGATCCAATACCGGGCTCCTGGCGCGTAGCGGCCGGCCAGCTACAGCAACCGGGGCCGCGCAGGGTTGAACTCGGGCTTGCCTCGCTCGTCGAGCAGCGTTCAGCAGGCCCGTGGGCCATCGCTGAGCTCGGGCGGCCGAATCCATCTTGGGCGTCCTTGGTCTCGCGGGGCGTTGCATCCTTCGTACAGCAGGGGCAGGAAGCGGAACCCATGTCTGCGGCTGTGTGGGCCCGTAGGCGTAGTACTCCACCTCGCCTGTGAAGCAGCCGCCCTCGCCGACAGCCGGCGGGTCGCCACCACCTGGTTCACACCGAGCCGTTGTCGATCGGCTCGGCCATCTCTGCACACGACGTCGTGGCCGGCCCGCCTGGTGGTGCTCGTCGCTGAGCGTTGCGTCTCGTCGTGGACGATCCGGGCGATGAGGGCGGTCGTGCAGTGTCTCGGCGACGATCTCCTTGATCTGCTGAGGTTCGCGCCCGCGGCCGCTTGAGGGCGGGGTTCCTCCAGCCGTGGTCGGTGCTGCCCGCCAGGACCGCTGACTGGATGTACGTGGTGCGCGAGGGCGCCCTGCTACTGATCGGACCGCCTTGGTGGAACGACTTGCTGAATGTGGGCTTGCTCGACTTCGTGAGGGCGCGTCGGGCCAGGTCGAAGAAGGCTGCTGTACGGGGCTGGGTGGGTTTTCCACGGCCGTGAGCATAGGGGCCCACCATTCGGCGTAAGGTGCGGCCCGTTGATTGCATCCGGCGATTCTCGGGTACACCATGGAGGCACCAAGTCACCCGGATGGCCCAGGTCGCCTGAACGAAAAATGGCGGCCCCCTGCTGTAACAGGAGGCCGCCTGGAGTGGCTTTTCACAGGTCCCCAGAAGGGAGAGCCCTCTCCATGCACCACTCTACGGCGGATGGCCACGAAAGCCCATGCGCACCGTCGCAAGCCCAGCCACCTTGGCCGGCTCGGCGCCGGAACCTGCTGGTCAGCAGCGTGTTGGCGGCGGCCGGAGTTCTGTGCGTGCTCGTGTTCGCGGGAGTTCTCGGTACAGAACAGACGTCAGCCGCAGCTGCAATCGCAGGGGTGGCAACGGCTGCCGTACTGGCCATCTTCAATTGGCATGGCCGTGGCGGCAATGACGGTCGGAAATAAGAGTTCTTTTTGCAGAGTTAGTGCGTGCCGATAGCGTTCCAGCGTGAGGGAATTCCTCGGATCGATGCCCAGTGCGTCGGTTCGGGGAATTCGCATTGTGTGGGTTCTTAATGCTTCTGGATTGCGGGTCAGGGGGCTACTCGCTCGGGGTGTCCTCCTGTTGCCAGGCTCGGGGCCAGTTGCCTGAGGGGGGCGGTGGGCCCGCTATGTCCAGGTCGCGGCGGGCCAGGGCGTAGAAGGCGTCGCGAGCTCGGCTCACCTGTTGCACGGCTCTGGTCCATCCCGCGTGATCGTCCTTCAGGCCGCGGGCGTACAGCTCCACGTTCCACACCGCCTCGTGCCACTTACGAGCCGCCCCTATCGTTTCCGCTTCTCCGATCAGCAGCACGGATTCCCATTCGGCTGCACGCCGTACCTCGTTCTCCGCGAGCTGCGTCATACCCAGGTCGGGATCAAGTGGGTCCGCCGTATGCGGGAATCCCCTTGCCGCGCCCATGCGCTGCGCAACGCTCAACTGCTGCTTCAGGGTGTTGGCGTAGGTCGCGTAGGTGTCCAGCTTCCTTGCGTCCCACCGCTCGGCTCTGCCTCGTCGCCAGCGGTTCCGCTCCGCGATGTTCGTCGCCACGTAGGAACTCGCTGCTCCTACTACGACACCCAGCAACGCCGGCAACTGCTCCCACAACGCCAATTCCCCCTCTGTCGGCGCTTTCCGTGGGGACACAGTGTCGTACTTGGAGACTTCGGGCCAGGGGCCAGGGGCCAGGGGTCAGGGGCGCGGGGCCGACTGCCGTTCGTTCGTTCGTCCGTCGAGGCGATTCGTTGTTGGTCAGGTGCTCTATTGGGGCCAATCGTGTGCGAGGTTGCGACGGAATGCGCTCTGCCGCCACCACCATGAACGGATGGAGCTGCCAGGCGGTGACCAGGGCCCTCTCACGCTCGACGACGTCCAGGCCAGGATCGGGAAGCGTCTGGACGACGTCGCCAAGGTCCTTGCCGGGGCGCTCGTCACCGTGGCCGGCATCATGACGGCACTGGGGCTGACGAGCGACGTCGTGTTCGTCGCGCTCAACAACGAGTCGTGGCCCATCTTCGTGGCCGCGCTCAGCGCCATCCTCGCCATCGTCTGCAGCATCGTCGCCCTGCTCATCCATCCGACGCGGCGAGGCAACGTGTGGGAGACGGTCGTCCTCGGGCTCGGTGTCGTCTTCTACATGGTGGCCTTGAGCGTGGCGGTCGTCGGTGCTTCCCAGGCGGCGAGTGGGAACGGGCGGCCGACGCTGGTCGACGTCAAGGTCGAAGGGTCCGAATCCGATCGGCGGTTGAGCTTCGGCGTCCACGCGGACGGTGTCGACCGGTGGGCCAGTGTCAACGTGTATGTGACTGCCGTAGACGCACACACGACTGACCTTCCCGGCCTCCCCAACCTGTACAACGTCAGCCTCAGGCCTGACGACAAGGGCGACATCGACCACCGGGCCAGCGTGGCGCTCTCCGCTCCGCGGAACGCTTGGGGGCTCCAGATCTTCGCTCAGACCGTCGGCGGGGACGGGGACTGCGAGAGCCGGTCGCTTCACGGGCCCGCGTGTGCGGTGGTGCAGTTGCCCTGACCTGAACCTGACCTGACCTGGCCTGGCCTGGCTGATGACCGACGCGTAGTGCGTCTTGTGGCTTGCCTCTTGTGGTCGCGCTCCCTCTTCGTGGCCGCCCGGCCACGGGGCTGCCCGCTCGGGGGCCGGCGGGCTCCGGGGGAATTCGCTTGACCTGGTTGCGGGGTGGCGCTGCACTGTGGCGGGACGCCGCGCGTCGTGGTGTCGGTAGCCGGGGAGGCAGCGGCAGCAATGGAGATCCGTCCCACGACCGAGCAGGATCTCGACGTCTTCGTCGACACGCTCCACGCCGCGTTCGGGCGATTTCCGGAGACCCCGACCGACGGCGGCGGGGTCTGGTGGGCAGCGCTCGAGATGGACCGCGGCCTGCTCGCCGTGACCGCGGACGGGCGGCCCGTGGGCACCGCCGGTTC
Source organism: Streptomyces sp. NPDC037083 (assembly GCF_055606485.1). Classification (NCBI taxonomy): domain Bacteria; kingdom Bacillati; phylum Actinomycetota; class Actinomycetes; order Kitasatosporales; family Streptomycetaceae; genus Streptomyces; species Streptomyces sp. NPDC037083. The sequence goes on from NZ_JBVJSQ010000001.1 coordinate 125,503, forward strand.
GTACTCGTTCGAGCTCACCCTGCCCGGCGAGATCCTCGTCCCGGCCGCCGGGGTGAGCGCCGTCGGCGTTCTGCCCTCGCACCGACGTCAAGGCGTGCTCAGCGCGATGATGCGGCGTCAGCTCACCGACCTGCGGGCCCGAGGGGAGTTCCTCTCCGTGCTGCTGGCCTCCGAGGCCCTGATCTACCGGAGGTTCGGCTACGGGCCGGCGACCTACACGCAGCGGCTGACGGTGCCGCGTCACCGTGCCGCCCTCGTCCCTCCCCGGGTGCACGGGACGGTCGAGGCCTCCGCGAACGGCTCGGACTCCGGCACGATCGAGCTGCTGCGGCGGGCCGACTGCGGCGAGATCCTGGAAGAGGTCTACGACCGGTACCGTCGCGCACAGCCCGGCGCGCTGTCCCGGCCGCACCGCTGGTGGGCCTTGGGCGCGGGGCAGCCCCCGGTCTCTCGGACGCCGCGCCACGTGGCCGTCCACCGGGATTCCGACGGCGTCCCTGACGGGTACGCCAGCTATGCGCTCGGCGAGCGCGAGACCCTGACCGTCGATGAGACCATCGCCGCCGGCGACGCCGTCTTCACCGCCCTGGCGCGGTTCGTCCTCAACCACGACCTGGTCTCTCAGGTCGTGTTCAAGCACTTCCCGCCCGGGCATCCGCTGCGCTGGCAGTTCGCGGACTTCCGCGCCGGCCAGGTGAGCGACGACACCGACTGGCTCTGGGTGCGGCTGCTGGACGTCCCGCGCGCGCTGACCGCGCGCGGCTGGTTCACGGACGGCGAGATCGTCCTCGACGTCGACGACCCGGTCCTCGGTGAGCACGGCCGCTACCTGCTCACCGTGCGGGACGGCGAGGCCGACTGCGTCGTGACGGAGCGGGAGGCCGACCTGTCTCTGGACGTGAGCGACCTGGGGTCGGTCTACCTCGGCGGCACCGCGCCGAGCACGCTCGTGCGCGCCGGACGGATCCGGGCTCACCGGCCGGGCGCGGCCGCCATCGCCGACGACCTCTTCCACGCCGAGCGGTCCCCGCACTGCCTGCACTGGTTCTGATCCTGCGCTCGTTCAGACCTGCACTCGTCCCGGGGTGCGGCTCGTGGTGGTTCGGGCTGTGGTTGTTCCGGTTCTTGGCGTGTGCGACATGGGAACGTCTCGAAGGGGCATTCGGACCGGTAAGTCGAAAGTAAGGAGCGCGTGACCCGTTCGGTCCGTGCAACCGACAACCGGGAGTGTGCAATGACGAGTTACGGCAGCTCTTCCACCGCGTCCTCCGGATCACGCACCAACGGCCTGGCGATCGCGAGCCTCTGCTGCGGCATCGTCGGACTGTTCATCCTGAACATCGTCCTGGGCCCCTTGGCCATCGTCTTCGGCGCCGTCGCCCGGCGCCAGGCGGCTGTCAGCAACGGGGCCGGAATGGCGAAGGCCGGCATCATCCTCGGCGTCGTCGACGTGGTGCTCTGGCTCGTGCTGCTCGGCGTCGCTGCCAGCAATGGCGGGTTCAGCTGGTACGTCGGCGGCTGACGGCAGGGACGTACTGCGGGGGCTCGGCCGAGGGTCGGGTCCCCGCCGTGTGCCGGAGTCACCGGCTGTGCTTGAGACTTCGGGTTCAGGCTTCAGGCCACAGGCTTCAAGCCTCAGGCCACAGGCCACCGGCTTCAAACTTCAGGCCACAGGCTTCAGGCTTCAGGGGGCAGAGGGCGGTCACCCTGCGCGGGTGCAATCCGTTCGGGGGTGAGGGTGGGGGGCTTGGGCGGCAACGTCTCAGTTCTGTAATGGCAGTTGACGGGCTGCTCGTGCGTGATCTTGACTCTTGAGGTCGATTCGCACAGGCACCACATGGTGCTCAACGCAAACGGGGAATTCATGCGTGTACGTCGAGCCATGACGGCTCTTTCCTTGACCGCCTCACTCGCTGTCCCGGGACTGGTTCTCGCTGCCGCTCCGGCCCAGGCGGCCTCGGGCTGTTACATCACGGCGAGTTCGGCGAACCTCCGCTCCAAGGCGTCCACCAGCTCCACCAGCCTTGGCGTGGCCTACAAGAACAACAAGTGCACCGAGAAGAGCTCGACTTACGCCGGGGGCTACATCTGGTACAAGGTCAAGATGACGACCGGCAACGCCAAGGGCAAGACCGGCTGGGTCCGGGACGACCTGATTCACGTGCCCGGCGATGACGTCGGCACCTGCATCCCGGAAGACACGGCGTGCCACACGGGCTGACCGTCTGACGCGGATATTGCGGGATTGGGCTCCGGCGCCACGGGCGTCGGGGCCTTCGGCGTTGTTCGGCCGTTCGGTTGTGCGGTTTCGGTTGTGCGGTTTCGGTTGTGCGGTTTCGGTTGTGCGGTTTCGGTTGCTCGGTTGCTCGGCCTTCAGGGCTGGTCGTGGGCAGTGGTGCTGCGGCGGACTCTCAGTTCGACGGGGACGAGGGTCAGCGAGCTGCCGGGCGTTGCGGGTGCGCCGCCGGGCGGCGGTGGGGTGTCCATGCGGTCCAGCAGGACGCGGAGCGCGATGGTGCCGATGTCCGTGAAGTCCGTGCGGATCGTGGTCAACGGGGGCAGGAAGTGCGCGGCTTCCGGGATGTCGTCGTAGCCGACGACACTGACGTCCTTTGGGACCCGGCGGCCCGCCTCGTGGAGGGCGCGCAGAAGGCCCAGCGCCATCTGGTCGTTCGACACGAAGATCGCGGTGAGGGTCCGGTCCTTCGCCAGCTCCCGGCCCAGGTCGTAGCCGGAGTCGGCGCTCCAGTCACCGATGAGGGGGGCGTGGATCTCGGCTCCGGCCGTCCTGAGGGTGTCGCGCCAGCTTTCCGCCCTGCGGTCCGCCGAGGACCAGCCCGTCGGGCCCGCGAGGTGACGGACCGTGGGGTGGCCGAGGGAGAGGAGGTGCTGCGTCGCCTTCCGGGCGCCGGTGCGGGCGTCGGAGGTGACCATGGGGGTGCCGTCGCCGAGGTCGTTGTCCATGACGACCAGCGGGGTGTCCAGACGTGCCTCGGCCAGCGCCCTGGCCACCCTCACCTGCGGGGCGATCGCGATCACGCCCTCCGCGCCCTCCGCCGACAGGCGGTCCGCGGCCCGCACCACCGTGTCCCGGTCCGCCGTGTCCAGGGCGATCGAGCTCACCAGGTAGCCCGCCTCCTGTGCCGCCGTGTTGATCGCGGTCAGGGTGGAGGCCGGACCGTAGCGCGCGGCGTCGAACGAGATCACCCCGAGCATGCGCGTACGGCCGCTGGCCAGCGAGCGCGCGCTGCTGCTCGGGCGGTAGCCGAGCGTACGCATGGCCGCCTGGACCGCCTCCCGGGTCTCGGCGCGGACGGCCGGGTGGTTGTTGAGCACCCGGGAGACCGTCTGCTTGGAGACGCCGGCCAGTTTCGCGACATCGTCCATCACCGGGCGGGCGCCCGCGAAGTTGCGGCGGCTGCGTCCCTTGGTCGCCGGGCCGTCGGCGGCGCCTGGGGTCATGGTGGGTGCTCTTCTTCCTTCGGCCTGGGGTGATCCGTGGTCGAGTCCGGTCACGACCGCGGATCCGACGGGCTTGCCCTGCCCGGCGGACCCACAGGATAGGCCGGGCGGAGGACGGCGCACGGCGGAAGGGGCCGCCGCCCCGGTCGCGCGGCGGTAGGCGGTGCCCCGGTCGCGCGGCGGTAGGCGGTGCCCCGGTCGCGCGGCGGTAGGCGGTGTCCTGTCGCACGGCGGTAGGCGGTGTCCTGTCGCGCGGCGGTACGGGGTGCCGGCCGCGGCCTGCCTCCGGGTGGTCGTCGTCGGGTCAGGGGCCTGTGGGGCCCAGGTCGGGGGTGTCCGTGAGGTGGGCTCGGGGTGTCGTCGTGCCGTGCAGTTCGAGGAGGACGAGGTCGTTGGCGCCGGGACGCAGGACGGGGGCCGGGACGTAGAGGGTGCGCTGCGGGCCCCGGTTCCAGTAGCGGCCGAGGTGGAAGCCGTTGATCCAGGCCTGGCCCTTGGTCCAGCCGGGGAGGGAGAGGAACGTGTCTGCGGGGGTCTCCACCTCGAACGTGCCGTGGTGGAACGCCGGTTCGGTGGGGGTGGGGGGTGCCGTGGAGGTGGCTTCGGCGGGGGCGTCGTCCAGGGGCAGGGGGTGGCAGTCCCAGCCCTGCAGGGGGGTGCCGTTGAAGGTGACCTGGCCCAGCAGGCCCTTCGGGACGCCTATGCGGGGGCCGTAGTTGACCCGGCCCATGTTCTCCACGAGTACGTCGAGGACGGCGTCGGGGCGGGGGATGCGCACGGGCAGCGTCTCGTCGTAGCGCTCGCGTTCCAGAACGCCTACGGGGGCGCCGTCCACGAACACCTGCGCTCGGTCTCCCACCCCGCCGGCGAAGTGGAGGAGGCCGGGGCCGTCCGCCGGGACCGTCGTCCGGTACAGGGTGTATCCGGCTCGCTGGTGCATGTCGTCCGCGGTGAGCGGATCCTTGGCCTGGAAGGGGCTCCCGGCGAGGGAGAAGAGGGGGGTGCGGGGCGTCAACTCCACTGTCGTGACGGGGAGTTTGGGCGACGGGGCGGGCGTCGGCTCGTCCGGGACCCGGGCGTGGCGGGCTATCACCTCGCGGAAGGCGTGGTACTTCGGGCCCGGGTCGCCGCTCTCGGTGAGGGGGGCGTCGTAGTCGTAGGACGTGACGGTGGGGGCGTAGGCGTGGTGGTGGTTGGCGCCGTTGGTGTAACCGAAGTTGGTGCCGCCGTGGAACATGTAGATGTTCACGGAGGCGCCCGCGGAGAGGAGTCGGTCCAGGTCCGCGGCGGCCTCCTCCGTGTTCCTTCCGTGGTGGGGACCGCCCCAGTGGTCGAACCAGCCGATCCAGAACTCCGAGCACATAAGCGGGCCTTCGGGCTGCGCCTCGCGAAGTCGCCGGAGCGATTCGTCGACGCGGCTGCCGAAGGTGCCGGTGGCCAGGACGCCGGGCAGGGTGCCGTTCTCGAGGTGGTCGCCGCCGGTCTGGTCGCAGGTGAAGAGGAGTTCCTCGACGCCTCGTGAGCGGAAGGACTGCTCGAGATGCTTGAGGTAGGCGGTGTCGTCGCCGTAGGCCCCGTACTCGTTCTCCACCTGGACGGCGATGACCGGGCCGCCCTCCTCCGCCATGTACGGCAGGAGCGGCGGGAGGAGGAGGTCGAGGTAGCGGTCGATGACGGCCGTGAAGCGGGGGTCGCTGCTGCGCAGGCGCATGCCGGGGTCGTCGGTGAGCCAGTGGGGCAGGCCGCCGCCGTCCCACTCGGCGCAGATGAAGGGGCCGGGGCGGAGGAGGACGTGCAGGCCTTCCGCGGCGGCCAGGCGGAGGAAGCGGGGCAGGTCGAGGAGGCCGTCCAGGACCAGGGTTCCGGGTTCGGGCTGGTGGAGGTTCCAGGGGATGTACGTCTCCACCGTGTTCAGGCCCATGAGGCGGGCTTTGCGCAGGCGGTCGGCCCACTGGTCTGGGTGGACCCGGAAGTAGTGCAGGGCGCCGGAGAGGATGCGGAACGGGGTGCCGTGGAGGAGGAAGCCGTCGGAGGTTGTGGTGAGGGCGGGCATGGGGTCGGGTCCCTTCGGGTCGCGTTCGGGTGCGGGTGCGCGTTTGGGCTCGGGTGCGGTTCGGGTTTGGGATGCGGTGCGGGTTCGGTTCGGGTTCGGTTCGGGTTCGGTGAGGTGGGTGGTGCGCTGTCGCGTCCGGCCGGGGGGCGGGTCGGGGTCGTGGCGGTGCGGCGAGCCCGTCGCGTGTTGGGCGTACTGCTGCCCGCCGCCACGGTGGGACGTGGCAGTGACGAGCTAAGCGACGGGCTGCGCCGCACCGCCACGACCCGCTCCCGTGGACGGGCGGCCGCGGGCGCGTTCCCCTGCCCTCAGGGGGACCTTCGGCAGGTCGCCCGGGTCAGCCAGAGCGCGGCCGCCAGGCAGGCGGCCGAGACGGTGGCCAGGATCAGGGGGACCGCTCGGACGCCGGACCACTCGATGGTCCTGCCCAGTGCCGGACCCGCCGCCACCCCGCCCAGCATGGACGCGGCCATGACGACCGCGCCGGCGCGGCGGGCCCGGGGCGCGGCCCGGTTGAGCCATGGCAGGCCGGTGGGGAAGATCGGGGCGATGAAGAGGCCCACGCCGGCATAGGCGTAGGGGGCCAGGTCCGGTACGGCTGCCAGGAGGAGGCAGACGGTCATGCCGGCGCAGGAGAGCGTGATGATGGCCTGGGCGGAGAAGCGCAGGGCGATCGGGGCGACCAGGAAGCGGCCCACGGTCATCATCAGCCAGAACACGCTGGTCGCGGTGGCGGCCGCGCCCGCGCCGTAGCCGACGGTCTCCAGGTGGGTCGGTTCCCAGCCGCCCACGCCCGCCTCGATGCCGACGTGCAGGACGTAGAGGGTGACGAAGACGGCGAGTACGGAGGTGAGGCTGCGGCGGAGGGCGGCGGAGGCGGCGGGCAGATCTCCGGGCGGCGGGGGCGTGTGGGCGCGCACGCCTCTCAGGCAGAGCAGCAGGGGGAGGTTGGCGAGGGCGAAGGCCAGGAAGAGGGCCGGGTAGTGCTCGGAGCCGACCACGCCTATCAGGGCCGGGCCGAGGATCGCGCCGATGCCGAAGTGGGCGTTGAGGATGTTGAGCATCGCGGTGGAACGGTGGCCGAAGCCGATGGAGAAGAGCCGGTTGAGGCCGTAGTCGATGCCGCCGAAGCCGAGGCCTGCGAGGAGGGACGAGGCGAGGGCGAGGGGCCAGTCGGGCGCCAGGGCGAAGCCTGCGGCTCCGGTCGCCATCAGGAGGTACGAGGCGGCGAGGATCCGGCGGTTGCTCGTATGTCCGTAGCGGCGGTCGAAGAGGAGGACTCCGGCGACTCCGCCCACGAAGTGGGCGCTCAGGCCCAGGCCCGCCGCGGAGGGTGACAGGTCGAACTGGTCGCGGAGGGCCGGGATCGCGGGGCCGTAGAGGGCCTGCAGGGCGCCTATGAGGACGAAGCCGGCGCAGGAGGCCGCCACCGCGGGTGCGGTGAAGACCGGCGGGGCGGGGGTGCGGGTGGGCGCCCTGGTGGTGGGGGTGGGTGGGGGTGTGGCCGGGGTGCGCTGTGCCGTGGGGTGGTCGGTCACACGGACTCCAGGGACGGACGGCCCACTGCGGTGTGGGGCGGTTGAATACTCCGACGAGGGTCGATGTTACCGGTAACATTCGGTGGGTCAAGGTGTTTGCACAGGCCGACGGGAGCGGGGGGGGCGTCCTCCCGGGCGGCAGTCGTTGCGGCAAGGACTATTGAGGGGGTGGAGTGGGGGCGGTCCGGGGTCCTGGCGACGACGGTCGTCCCGGCCGGACGGGGGCGCCGGAGGGAGACGGCCACGGTGAGCAACCCAGGTGAAGAGGGTCGCGGGGAGGGATGAAGGGAGGAGGCGGCGGGGGGCAGGCCCGGCAGCGCTCCGCGACCGGGTGGCTCCGCCACCGTGCGCCGGCCCCCTGTCGGGTCAGGCTGTGCGTTTGCGGGCCGTTGTTTTCTTTGCCGGGGTCTTCTTCGCCGTCGTCTTCTTCGCTGCGGTCTTCTTCGCCGTGCTCTTCGTTCCGGACGTGCTCGTGCTCTTCGTTGCCGTCGACTTCTTCGTGGCCGCGGTCGACTTCTTCTGCGCCGCCGTCGTCTTCTTCGCCGTCGACGTCGACTTCTTGCCGCCGGTCTCCTTCGGCGCGGTGCGGGCCGACTTGCGCGGGGGCAGGCTTCTCACCTTCGCGTCCTCCGCGGGCTCCGCTCCCTCGCCCCGCGACTCCTTCGCCGCCCGCACGCTCTTCTCCAGGGCGGCCATCAGGTCCAGCACCTTGCCGCTGGACGGCGGGGCCGGAATCTCGCGAGGCGTCTCACCGGCCGCCTTCGCCGCCACGACCTCCTCGACGGCCTCGCGGTACTCGTCGTGCAGGTCGTCGAGGTCGACCTCGCCGAGGGTGTCCATCAGGGCGTCCGCGAGATCGAGTTCCTTGTCGCGGACGGTGACGGAGGTGTCCGGGGCGACGCCTTCCGGTGCGCGGACCTCGTCGGGCCACAGCAGACCGTGCATGGCGATCGCGTCGCCGACCACGCGGAGCATGCCGAGGCGTTCGCGGCCGCGCAGGGCGTACTTCGCGATCGCCACCTTGTTGCTGCGCTTCAGGGCCTCCCTGAGCAGCGTGTAGGGCTTCGCCGCCGGCGCGCCGCCCGCCTGGAGGTAGTAGGCGGCGTCCATCTGGAGCGGGTCGATCCGGTCGCCCGGGACGAAGGCCACGATCTCGATCGTCTTCGCGGTCGGGATCGGCAGGTGGGAGAGATCCTCGTCGGTGATCGGGATGATCGTGCCGTCCGCGTCCTCGTATCCCTTGCCGATCTCCGCCGAGCTCACCTCGCGCTCCTCCAGCTCGCAGACCTTGCGGTAGCGGATGCGGCCGCCGTCCTCCGTGTGGATCTGCCGGAAGGAGATCGAGTGGCTCTCGGTGGCATTCACCAGCTTGATGGGGATGCTGACGAGGCCGAACGAGATGGCGCCGTTCCAAATGGATCTCACGTGGAGCACCCTCCCGAGTGAGCGTTATGCACCGGTTTCGTGTGATTCTCATCGTATGACGCCGATCACCGAGGTGGAGGGGCGGCGGCTCGCGCTCAGCAATCTGGAGAAGGTGCTGTATCCGGCGACCGGATTCACCAAGGGCGAGGTGCTGCACTACTACGCGACCGTCGCCGACGCCCTGCTCCCCCATCTGCGCGACCGGCCGCTGTCCTTCCTGCGCTACCCCGACGGGCCCGACGGGCAGGTCTTCTTCGCCAAGAACGTGCCGCCGGGCACGCCCGAGTGGGTCACCACCGCCGAGGTGCCGCGCTCGGAGGGGCCGGCCCGGATGGTGATCGTGCAGGACCTGGCCAGCCTCGTCTGGGCGGCGAACCTCGTCACCGAGTTCCATACGCCCCAGTGGGTGATCCAGGAGCCCGAGGCGGCCGACCGGCTCGTCTTCGACCTCGACCCCGGCGCGCCCGCGACCGTCGTCGAATGCTGCGAGGTCGCGTTGTGGCTGCGGGAGCGGCTGGCGGCGGACGGGATCGAGGCGTACCCGAAGACGTCCGGGTCGAAGGGGCTGCATCTGCTGGCGGCGGTGCGCGGGGCGTCGTCCGAACGGGTGACGGAGTACGCCAAGCGGCTGGCCGTGGAGGCGGAGCAGGCCGCTCCCCGGCTGGTCGTGCATCGGATGACGCGGAGTCTGCGGCCGGGGAAGGTGTTCGTGGACTGGAGTCAGAACGCGGCGCGCAAGACGACCGCCGCGCCGTACACGTTGCGGGCCCGGGCCGAGCCGACCGTGTCGGCGCCGGTCACGTGGGAGGAGGTCGAGGCGTGCCGGTCGGCCGAGACGCTCACGTTCCTGGCTCCGGACGTGGTGCCGCGTCTGCAGGACTTCGGGGATCTGCTCGCGCCGTTGGCCGACGCCGGGCGGGCGGGGGCGGTGCCGTGAGACGGGGTGCCGTGAGACGGGGTGCTGTGAGACGGGGTGCTGTGAGACGGGGGTTTCGTGAGAGGCCCGCGTTCACACTCTCGCCCAGGTGCGCCGGTCTCTGGCCATCGCGTGCAGTGCCTCCACGTCCGCCGGTTTGAGTACGCCGCCCAGGCGGGCCAGGCCGGGGAGGTCGGTGTCGGTCAGGACCCGGGTCTCCCTCGGGGGCGCCGTGACGGAGACGTCCGTCGGGCCCACCAGGGTCAGTACGGGGCGGACCTCGGCCGTCAGGGCGTACGAGGCGCGGTCGGCGTTCGCTCGTACGCGGCGCAGCAGGGGCTCCGGGGCGTGGCGGCCCAGGGCGACCATCGGGTCGGCTATGCGGACGCGCTGCTTGCGGGCGGGCAGCGTGTGGATCGCGAGCAGGCCGCCGGGTCCGATGGCCAGGTGGTGGACGCGGTCGCCGCCGGGCAGCGCGACCGAGTGCACGGTGTGCCAGCCGGCGCCGTCGAGACGGTCCAGGGCCTCGCCGACCGCCTGCTCGGCCGCCAGGGCGCGGCGCCGCGGGTCGGTCCGGAGTCGGTGGGCGGGGGGAGGTTCGCGGTCCAGGTCGATCAGCAGGGCTTCGCCGGGACGGTTGGGGGCCAGATCGTCGTCGGGGTGAAGGGAGAGTCGGGCCAGCTCCGCGGGGGTCGGCACCGGGGGCGGGCCCACCGTGACCGGGCCGGTGATGAAGGGGCCGAGGGCCTCCAGGACGTCGTCCCTGCGGTCGTCCCCGATCAGGTTGATCCTGGCCGCCTCACGGTCGTACCAGGCGATGTTGCTGCCGTCCGAGAGGCAGACGTAGAGCCGCTCCTGGCCATGTCGCCAGGTCGGTATGACGCGCAGTCCGTTCATGCACCATCACCCCTCCGACCATGGGAACAGCAGGGGCGCTCCGGGGCAAGAAGGCGGTTACCCCCGGCGCGAGTTGGGCAAGCACTGAGCAGCGCGTTTGGGGAGGCGCCGTTGCGGACCCGCAGGAAGCAGCCCGACGTACCTGTTCCGGACCGTCCGTGGAGCGAGATCGTGCCGGGCCTGTGGATGGGCGGGCACGAGTTCCGGGGACCAGGCGGAGAGCTGGAGCTCGACGTGGTGAGGGGCGAGTTCGATCTCGTCCAGACGCTGACCCGGGCCCGGCAGGGGTACGGGCCCGATCCCGGTGTGCGCCACCAGGTGTGGCCGATCCCCGACGGGCCGCTGGACGGGACCCAGCTCGCGGGGGTGATCCGGCTGGCGCAGGCCGCGGCGGACGCGGTGGACGAGGGCCGCACCGTGCTCGTCCGGTGCTACAGCGGCTACAACCGCTCGGGCCTGGTCGTCGCCCATGCGCTGGTGCGCCGGGGGCACTCGGCCGAGGAGGCCATTCGGCTGATACGGTCACGGCGCTCGCCGTGGGCCCTGCACAACGAGCTGTTCGTGGAGTACCTGCGGGCGGGGCTGCCCACGGCCAGGCTCCTGGAGGAACTGGCCGAGTAATCGTTTCAGCCGTGGTCAGCGCCACAGGACCGCGCCTTGGCACGTCCGGCGCTCCGGTACGTAAAACGGACTTCCTTATGAATAAGGTGTACGGGGCCTGGCGTCGTCGTAGCCCGAGAGGAGCCACAGGAGTCCCGTGTTCCGCAGTCGTCCCGCTCTCCCCGGGCTCCGCATCCGGGCGCTTGGTCCCGGGCTCCGCGGCCGTCCCCGTCTTCCCGGTCTCGTCGGCCTTCCCGACCCCGTCGGGTTTCCCGGGCTCCCCGGGCGTCTCCGTCGCCCAGGCGGTCGCGGGCGTCTCCGTCGCGGGCGTCGCGGCCGTCCCGTGCTCGCCGTCGTGGCCGCCGTTCTGCTGGCCTCGGTCGCCGTGGGCTGCGGGGACGCAGGAGAGCTGCAGGGCGCGGGGGCGACGCCGACCGCGATCAGTCCGGACAAGCTCTGGCCCGACCTGACCCCGGCCTCCAGTCCCGCCTTCGACATCGGCGAGGTGGACACCAAGGCGGTGAAGGGCATCACGGTGCCCGACGGCGACATCCGCCGGGTGAATCCGGTCGCGGTGGTGCGCCGGGAGATCGCCCAGAGCCCGGGCGACTACGGCGCGGGGGGATACGACGAGACGGCGCGCCGGATGGCCGACTGCGGCAGGGGCGGCGAGGAGGGGAGCAGATGCCCCGTCCTCAAGGCCTACTACCGCGACCTCACCGGCGACGGCCACGACGACCTGACCCTGGGCTTCCGCCAGCTGCCCGGCAATCTGACCGCCGTCCGCGTCTACACCGTCCGCAAGGACAGGCTCGTGCAGATCATGGCCTACGAGGACGCCGTGAGCGGGGTCGAGCTGGCCGGGCGGTCCGTGATCATCCGCGCTCCCTCGGAGGTCGCCGGCTACGAGTACCGCCTGCAGTGGACCTGGGACCAGCAGCAGCAGGCGATGCTGCTCACGCACGACGAGATGCTGCGCACCGGAGGCCGCAAGCACTCCCCGCGGCCGTCCGCCTCGTCGTCCGCCTCCTCCGCGAGCGGCCGATGAGGTTCGTGCTCCCCTCCTGGGCCGGCACGCTCGCCGTGAAGGCCGCCGTCTTCATCACGGTGATGTGCTGCGCACTGGCGGCCCTGCTCGGCATCCTGGTGCACGTCTCGGTGACGAACCAGACCGTCGGCCAGGCCCGTGACCTGGCGTTGTCCCGGCTGAAGGACGCGACGGAGGCGTTCGAGGCCGGGGAGACGCTCGGCCGGGGCGCCGATCTCGACCCGCCTGGGCTGCCCTCGTCGCTGCGGGCGCTGGCCCTTTCCGGGGAGCGCGGCACAGTGGTCGCCGACGACCGGGGGCGCCCCACGATGTGGGCGGCGGGCCCCGCCGACCGTGAGCGGGCCCTCGCGGTCGCGATCGACTACTCGCAGAGCGCTCGCACCATCGAGGCGCTCGACACCGCGATCCTGTGGTCGTCGGCGCTGGCGATCGGGGCGACGCTGCTGGTCGGCGCCGTCGCCGTGACCCGGGTGACCCGGCGGCTGCACACCACGGCGCAGGTGGCCCGGCGGATCACCGCAGGCGACCTGGACGCGCGCGTGGACGACCGCCGCGCGAAGGAGCCCGGCCGGCCGCAGGACGAGGTGGGCGCGGTCGCCGTCGCGCTGGACTCCATGGCGTCCTCGCTGCAGGGCAAGCTGCTCAGCGAGCAGCGCTTCACCGCCGATGTGGCGCACGAACTGCGCACGCCGCTGACCGGGCTGCACGCGGCGGCCGAACTGCTGCCGCCGGGGCGGCCGACGGAGCTGGTGCGCGACCGGGTGGCGGCGCTGCGCACGCTCACCGAGGACCTGCTGGAGATCTCCCGGCTGGACACCGGGCGGGAGCGGCTGGAGCTGGACACCGAGGAACTGGGCGCGCTGGCGGCGCGGGTGGTGCGGGCGGCGGAGGCTTCGGACTCCTTCGGGGGAACGGCGACCGGCGGCGAGGTCACGGTCGTCGTCGTGCGGGACGCGCGCGTGGAGACCGACCGGCGGCGGTTGGAGCGGGTGCTGGGCAACCTGCTGGCCAACGCGCACCGGCACGGCCGGGCCCCGGTGACGCTGACGGTGGACGGGCCCGTGGTCACCGTGCGGGACCACGGGGAGGGCTATCCGGAGTACCTCGTCGCGCACGGGCCGCAGCGGTTCCGCACCGAGGGCGGGGCGAAGGGGCACGGGCTCGGGCTGACCATCGCTGCCGGGCAGGCGGAGGTGCTGGGCGCGCGGCTGGCGTTCACGAACGCGCCGGACGGCGGTGCGGTGGCGACGCTGACGCTCCCTCAGACGCCTCCCGCTGCGGCCGCCCTCCCCGATGGCGCAGCGTGACGGGCGACACGCGCGACCCGCTCCTAATGTGGCGATAAGTCAGCTTCACCCTCTTCGTGGAGGTATCGCCATGTCCCTGCGTTCCGCTCTCACCCGTCTCGCCATAGTCACCGCAGCCGGCACGCTCGCCGCCGCCACGGCCGTCGCCCCGGCCGTCGCCGACGACTGGGACGGTGACGGCAGCGGCCTCAACGCCCAGGGCAACGGCTCGCACGACTGGCAGAACCAGGGCGGTGACGGCGACGGCGGCGGCGGCGGCGGCCAGAACGGCCAGGGCAACCAGAACGGCCACGGGAACCAGAACGGCCAGGGCAACCAGAACGGCCACGGGAACCAGAACGGCCAAGGCAACCAGAACGGCCAAGGGAACCACAACGGGCAGAGCGGCAACTGGCAGTCCGGGGGCGGGAGCGGCGGCGGCAACTGGCAGTCCGGGGGCGGCGGCGGGGGCGGCAACTGGCAGTCCGGGGGCGGCGGCGACGGCGGCAACTGGCAGTCCGGCAACCAGAACGACTCCCGCCGCTACCGGGGGCGCGTGACCGCGAGCCAGTTGCTGCTGCGCAGCGCGCCCACCCGGGCGAGCCAGGTGATCCGGGTGGCCCACCGGGGCGAGATCGTCTCCATCTTCTGCAGGGCTCCCGGCCAGAACGTCCAGGGCAACTCCGTCTGGTACCTCCTGACGGACGGCACCTGGGCCTGGGGCTCGGCGCGCTACATCGACGTCATCGGGGCGACGCCGCGCCGGTGCTGACACGAAAGATCATCCACGGCTCACAAGGAGCCCCATTTGGGTAGGTTCCGGACATGACGAAAGTCGGAGTCGGAGCAGGTGCCGGTACCACCGTGGCGGCGGCCGACGCGCCGGCCGCCACGGTGGGCCTCCCCCGGCGCCGTGGCGTCGAACTCGCCCTCATCGTCCTGGCCGTCCTGCTCTCGGTGTACGGCTACTGCGCCGTCGGCCTCGCGAAGAGCGGCGCCGTCCCGCCCGGCGCCGCCGGTTACGGCGCCGGGCTCGGGGTGCTCGCACTGCTGGCACATCTCGCGGTGCGGCTGCGCGCCCCCTGCGCCGATCCGCTGCTGCTGCCGATCGCGGTGCTGCTCAACGGGATGGGCCTGGTGCTGATCTACCGGCTCGACCTGGAGACGCCGGGCGACCGGGCGGCGCCCACACAACTGGTGTGGTCCACGGTCGGGGTGGCTCTGTTCATCGTGGTGGTGGCCGCGCTGCGCGACCACCGCGTGCTCCAGCGCTACGCGTACGTGTGCGTGGTCGCCGCGCTCGCCCTGCTCACCCTCCCCATCCTGTTCCCGGCCGTGAACGGGGCCCGCATCTGGATCCGGATCGCCGGCTTCTCCATCCAGCCGGGCGAGTTCGCGAAGGTACTGCTCGCGGTCTTCTTCGCCGCGTACCTGGCGGCCAACCGCACGGCGCTGACGTATGCGGGCCGCCGGATCTGGCGCTTCAGCCGGATGCAGCTGCCCACCGGGCGGGTGCTCGGCCCGATCGTCACGATCTGGCTGCTGAGCGTCGGCGTGCTGGTCCTGGAGCGGGACCTCGGCACCTCCCTGCTCTTCTTCGGTCTGTTCGTGGTGATGCTCTACGTCGCCACCGGCCGCACCGGCTGGATCGCGGTGGGCCTGGTGCTCGCCTCGCTCGGCGCGGTCGCCGTCGGCCGCCTGGAACCGCACGTGCACAGCCGGGTCGAGGACTGGCTGCACCCGTTCGCCTCGATCGAGGCCGGGCAGGGCGCCAACCAGCTCGCGCAGTCGTTGTTCTCCTTCGCGGCCGGCGGGGCGCTCGGCACCGGACTGGGCCTCGGCCATTCCGTGCTCATCGGCTTCGCCGTGAAGTCGGACTTCATCCTGGCGACGGCCGGCGAGGAACTGGGCCTGGCGGGGCTGTCGGCGCTGTTCCTGCTCTACGGCCTGCTCGTGGAGCGCGGCTTCCGGACGGGCCTGTCCCTGCGCGACCCCTTCGGACGGCTGCTGGCCGCCGGCCTCGCCTCGATCGTGGCGCTCCAGGTGTTCGTGATCGCGGGCGGGGTGACCGGCCTGATCCCGCTGACCGGCATGGCGATGCCGTTCCTGGCGCAGGGCGGCTCCTCGGTCGTCACCAACTGGGCGATCGTGGCGCTGCTGATCCGGGTGAGCGACTCGGCCCGGCGGCCGTACGCCGACCCGCCGGACGGTCCGGTGGCCGGTCCGGGAGCCCACGCGCAAGCCGGTGCGCCGGACGCTCCGGTGGCCCGCTCACAAGCCGGTGCGCCGGACGGTCCGGGAGCCGATGCGCCGGTCGATGCACCGGACGGACCGGGGGCCGACGCGCCGGACGGTCCGGTGGTCCGCCCGACGGCCGATCCCGTGGTCCGCCCGACGGCCGGTCCGGTCGCAGACGTGCACGGCGACCCGGTCGCAGACGGGCACGCCGACCCCGTCACCGCCACGCACGCCGACCCCGCCGCCACCACGCACGCCGACCGCGTCTCCGCACTGCGCGACGACCCGGTCGACACGCTGGTCGACAAGAGCTCAGGGAGAACCCGGTGACCCGGCACATCCGGCATGCCGCCGTCTTCTGCGCCCTGCTGCTGGCGGCGCTCCTGGTCAACGCCGCGCGCGTCCAGGTCGTCCAGTCCGGGATCTACGACGACAACCCGGCCAACCGGCGCGGCTCCATCGCCCGTTACGCCCAGCCGCGCGGCGACATCCTCGTCGGCGATTCCCCGGTCACCGGCTCCCGGGACACCGGCGAGCAACTGCGCTACGAGCGCACGTACCAGGACGGGCCGTTGTACGCGCCGGTGACCGGGTTCGCGTCGCAGGTGTACGGGACGACGCTCCTGGAGCACGCCGGGGACGCGGTGCTGTCGGGGTCGGATCCGATGCTCTCGCCGTTCCCGCTGTGGAACGACCTCACGCACGGCCGGCCGGCCGGCGGGAACGTGGTGACGACGCTGAACCGCCATGCCCAGTGGGCCGCTTACGAGGGGCTGGACGGGCGCAAGGGCGCGGTGGCGGCGGTGGAGCCGTCGACGGGGCGGGTGCTGGCGCTGGTGTCGAGTCCGTCGTACGACCCGGCGGTGCTGTCCGGGAACGACGCCGCGGCCGAACGGGCCTGGGCTCGGCTCAACCGCGACCCGGACAAGCCGATGCTGAACCGGGCGGTGCGGCAGACCTATCCGCCGGGGTCGACCTTCAAGGTGGTCACCGCGGCGGCGGCGCTGGACGCGGGCGTGATCACGGATCTGGACGCGCCGACCGACTCCCCCGCCCCCTACCGGCTGCCCGGGACGACGACGCGTCTGACGAACGAGGGCGACGGCTGCGAGGACGCGCCGCTGCGGGAGGCCTTCGAGTGGTCGTGCAACACGGTGTTCGCGAAGCTCGGCGTGGACACCGGGCTGCCCCGGATGACCCGGACGGCTCAGGCCTTCGGTTTCAACGACGCGGAGCTGCGGATCCCGTTCGCCGTCGCGCCGAGCACCTTCGACACCTCGCTGGACAGGGCGCAGCTGGCGTTGTCCTCGATCGGCCAGTACAACACGCGGGCGACCCCGCTCCAGATGGCGATGGTGTCGGCGGCCGTGGCCAACGGGGGTCAGGTGCGCACGCCGTACCTGGTGGAGCGGACCACGCGGCGGGGCGGGGCGACGGTGGCCACGGCCGGCTCGCGCCCGTCCCGGCAGGCGATGCTCCCCTCGACGGCGCGGCGCCTGCGGGAGCTGATGGCGGACGTGGTGCGGGAGGGCACCGGGACCAACGCCGCGATCCCCGGCGCGATCGTGGGCGGCAAGACGGGCACCGCCCAGCACGGGCTCGGCAACGCCGGCATTCCCTACGCCTGGTTCGTCTCCTGGGCGCAGGGCGCACGGGACCTGGAGCCGAGGGTCGCGGTCGCGGTGGTGGTGGAGGACGGTTCGGCGCGCCGCGGTGACATCACCGGGGGCGGGATGGCCGCGCCGATCGCCCGGGCGGTGATGGAGGCGGTGCTCGACTCGTGAGACGGGGGGTTCCAGGGCTGTACAGGAGTGTCCTACGGTCCGCTCATGACTGACGCCCGCATTGAGCCCGCGCCGCAATCCCGTTCCGAGGCGGTCGAGGAAGCCGTCGCCGAACCCGCCGTCCGCCCCTGTGGATTCGAACTCGCCCAGGTCAACATCTCCCGTCTGAAGTTCCCGCTGGACTCCCCCGAGCTGAAGGACTTCGTCGACGCCCTCGACCCGGTCAACGCCGACGCGGAGTCGGCGGACGGCTATGTGTGGCGGCTGCAGTCCGACGACGGCAACGCGACCGACATCAAGGTCTTCGGCGACGACTGGCTGATCGTCAACATGACGGTGTGGCGGGACGCCGACGCCCTGACCGCGTTCATGTACCAGGGCAGGCACCGCGAGCTGCTGTCCCGCCGCAGGGAGTGGTTCGAGCGGGTGGCGGAGGCGATGACGGCGCTGTGGTGGGTGCCGGCCGGCCACCGTCCGACGGTCGCGGAGGCCGAGTCCCGCCTGCTCCACCTGCGCGCGAACGGCCCGACGCCGTACGCCTTCACCCTGCGCACGTCGTTCCCGGCCCAGGGCGCCGAGCCGGTCGCGTTCGCGGTGCCGGAGGACCTGGGCTGCTCGGTCTAGCGCTGTCGCGAGCCGGTGGACCTTCCCGGTCACGGCACTGGGCGGGACGGGCCCCGCCGACGCGGATCCCCACAGTTCTCGTCGGCGGGGCAAGAAGTGGCGTCCCAGGGATTGACGGCCTTGCTGACAAGCAGTCTCATAAGAGCCATGACGACCCTCACGGATGCCGACGCGCTGGAAGGGCTGCGGGACGCGCTGGGCCTGCTCAAGGACCGGGAGCAGGTGGCCGAGCGGCTGCTCGCGTCCTCCGCCAAGCACTCCTTCGACCCCGACAAGGAGCTGGACTGGGACGCGCCCTTCGAGGAGGGCAAGTGGTTCTGGCCGCCGGAGCTGGTGTCGCTGTACGACACGCCGATGTGGCGGCGGATGGGCGAGGAGCAGCGGATCCTGCTGTCGCAGCACGAGGCCGCCGCGCTCGCCTCGCTCGGGATCTGGTTCGAGCTCATCCTGATGCAGCTGCTCGTCCGGCACGTCTACGACAAGGCGGCGACGAGCGCGCACGTGCGGTACGCGCTGACCGAGATCGAGGACGAGTGCCGGCACTCGAAGATGTTCGCCCGGCTGATCTCGCACGGCGACACGCCCTGGTACCCGGTGAGCCGCGCCCACCAGAACCTGGGCCGCCTCTTCAAGACGATCTCGACCACCCCGGGCTCCTTCACCGCGACCCTGCTCGGCGAGGAGGTCCTCGACTGGATGCAGCGGCTCACCTTCCCCGACGAGCGGGTCCAGCCGCTGGTCAGGGGCGTGACCCGGATCCACGTCGTGGAGGAGGCCCGGCACGTGCGCTACGCCCGCGAGGAGCTGCGCCGGCAGATGGTGACGGCCCCGAAGTGGTCGCAGGAGTTCACCCGGGTCACGTCCGGCGAGTTCGCCCGGGTGTTCTCCGTGGCCTTCGTGAACCCCGACGTCTACACGAACGTGGGTCTGGACCGCCGTGAGGCCATGGCACAGGTCCGGGCGAGCGGGCACCGGCGGGAGGTCATGCAGACGGGGGCGAAGCGCCTGACGGACTTCCTGGACGACATCGGGGTGCTGCGCGGGGTGGGCCGCCGGCTGTGGAAGTCGTCGGGACTGCTCGCCTGACCGGGGGTCGGCGGCGCCCGACCGAGTAGTGCCGCTCGCCCGACCGGGGTCGGGGCGCTCGGGGGTGCGGGCGATTACGCTGCTCGTCATGACGCCCGCCGCCCCCGCCTACCGTCGTCTCAGCGTCGAGGAGCGCCGCAGTCAGCTCCTCGACGCGGCGCTGTCGCTCTTCGCGCACCGCGTTCCCGAGGAGGTCTCGCTGGACGACGTGGCGGAGGCCGCCGGGGTGTCCCGGCCGCTCGTCTACCGGTACTTCCCCGGCGGCAAGCAGCAGCTGTACGAGGCAGCCCTGCGCTCCGCCGCCGAGGAGCTGCACCACTGTTTCGACGAGCCGCACGACGGCCCCCTCCTCCCCCGCCTCGCGCGCGCCCTCGACCGCTACCTGTCCTTCGTCGGCCGCCACGACGCCGGCTTCAGCGCTCTCCTGCAGGGCGGCAGCGTCGTCGAGACGTCCCGTACGACGGCCATCGTGGACGGCGTGCGGCGGGCCGCCGCCGAGCACATCTACAGCCACCTGGGGGTCGCCGATCCGGGGCCGCGACTGCGGATGACCGTACGGATGTGGATCACCGCGGTCGAGGCGGCGTCGCTCATCTGGCTCGACGAGGACAAGCAGCCGCCCGTCGACGAGCTGCGGGACTGGCTGGTGGACCAGTTCGCCGCGGTGCTCATGGTGACCGCGGCCCGGGACGCGCAGACCGCCGAGCTGGTGCGCGGTGCGCTGGCCGCGGAGACCTGATCGACACTGGTGTCGTGAAGAGCGAAGACACCCCCTTCGAGGGCGGGCCCATGGACGGCCGGGTGCTGCCCGTGCTGCTGGGCCCGACCGGACACCCGCCCAAGACGTACCGCATCCCCGTCCCCGGCGCGGCCGGGGAGCCGCCCACCGTCCTGGTCTACCGTCGGGTGCCGCGCGGGCACAGCAGGCGGCTCGGGCTGCCCCGGGGCTGGAAGTACGAGTTCGACCCCGAGGGGAAGGGGAACGGCCGGCTGCGGTGGCCCTGGTCCAGGCCCGACACGAAGCCCGGCGCCCCGGCCGACACCCCGACCGCCGGCCGGCCCGACGCCACGCCGGACGGACGGCGGGACGACGCCGACGGGTGATCCTGTTGCGCCGAACCGCGCACACCGGCGCGCGGACCGCGCGCGCACGCCTGATGCTCGCCCTGCGGGATGGAGGGGCCACCCCGCAGCGGAGGTGATGACGTGTCAGAAAGGCTGCTGCGTCTGGCCTGTACGGTCTCGACGGCGGCGCTCGCCGCACAGGCCGTCCTGGCTCCCGGACTCGCCGTGGCCGCACCGCAGCCACCGGCGCCCGGCGAACGGACGGCGCCCGCAGCACGGACCCCGGACCCCGGCGAACCGCCGACGGCCGATGCGGACGCCGCCGACGCCCCGGACGCCCCCGGCGCCGACGGGCGGACCGTGGCCGAGCTGCTGACGGACCTTCAGCGGCTGTACCGGGAGGCCGAGGCGGCCACCGAGGCCTACAACGCCACCGAGGAGGAGCTCAAGCGGCGGCGGGCCGAGACCGGACGGCTGGACAGCGACCTGGCGAAGGCCCGCCTGTCCCTGCACGAGAGCCGGGGAGCGGCCGGCCGGCTGGCCCGCCAGCAGTACCAGGGCAGCACCGACATCTCCCCGTACGTACGGCTGCTGCTCGCCCGCGATCCGCAGCACGCCCTCGACCAGGGGCATGTGATCGGGCAGTTGGCGCGCGAGCGGGCCGAGACGGTCGGGCGGCTGGAGAACGGCGAGCGCAGGGCCGACGGGCTGGCACGCCGGGCCCGCGCCGCCCTGGACGAGCAGCTCACGCTCACCGCGCGCAGGAAGAAGGCGCGTGACGACGTGCGCAGGCGGCTGGACGACGTCGAGAAGCTGCTGGCCTCCCTCACCGCCGAGCAGCTCACCGCCGTCGCCGAGCTGGAGGGCCACGGGGTCGCGCGGGCGCAGGACCGTCTCATGGCGTCCGGTGCGCTCGGAGAGGACCACAAGCCGTCCGAGGAGGGCGAGAAGGCCGTGCGGTACGCGGTGCAGCAGGTCGGCAAGCCCTACGAGTGGGGTGCGGAGGGGCCGAGGTCGTACGACTGCTCGGGCCTGACCTCCCAGGCCTGGGAGCACGCCGGCGCCCCGGTCCCCCGCACCAGCGAGGAACAGTGGGCGCGGCTGCCGAAGATCCCGCTGAAGGAGCTGCGCCCGGGCGACCTGGTGATCTACTTCCCCGAGGCCACCCATGTGGCGATGTACCTCGGGGAGGGCAAGGTGATCCAGGCCCCGAGGACCGGCGAGAAGGTGAAGGTCTCCCCGCTCGCGTCCAACCCGGTGCTCGGCGCGGTGCGTCCGGATCCGGAGGGCCGGCCCGTGCGGCGGTACCGGCCGCCGAAGCTCCCGCCCGCGGTGACGGGAGCGGCAGCGGCGGCGGGCCGTCAGGCTCCGGTCAGCGACCCCAGGTAGGCGGCCGTCTTCTCCGGCTCGTAGAAGAAGTTCTCGAAGTCGGCCGGGTCGTTGAACGCGTTGGCGAAACGATCAGCCGCGGGCTGGAGCTGCCCGGCCGCGCCCAGCAGGTTGACGATGTGCTCCGGCGGCGGCGCCAGCATCGCGTTGGTCCACTTGGTGACGTACTGGGCGGTGTCCCAGTACCGGTCGAAGGTGGCGCGCATCCACTCCTCGTCGAACTCCTTCTCCCCGCGTTCCAGGATCGAGGCGAGGTAGGCGGCCGCGCACTTGGCGGCCGAGTTGGAGCCCTGCCCGGTGATGGGGTCGTTGGCGACGACGACGTCGGCGACGCCGAGCACCAGACCGCCCCCGGGAAGGCGGCCGACCGGGTTGCGGACGGTGGGGGCGTAGCGGCCGGACAGGGTGCCGCCGGCGTCGGTCAGTTCGACCCTGGTGGCCCGCGCGTACTCCCAGGGCGTGAACTTCTCCATGAGCTCCAGCGTCAGGGAGAGGTGTTCCGCCGGGTCCTTGACGCCGTTGAAGACGTCCAGCGGGCCGCCGGGTATGCCCTCCCAGAACAGGATGTCCGCGCGGCCGGAGGTGGTGAGCGTCGGCATGACGAAGAGTTCACCGACGCCGGGGACGAGGTTGCAGCGGACCGCCTCGGTGTCCGGGTGCTCCGGGCGCGGGCCCAGACCGTGGACATAGGAGACGGCGAGGGCGCGCTGCGGCTCGCTGTAGGGGGAGCGCTCGGCGTCGCGGCCGAACATCTGCACGAGTTCGCCCTTGCCGGCGGAGACGAGGACGAGGTCGTAGGCGCGGGAGAAGTAGTCGAGGTCGGAGACCGCGGCGCCGTGGATGACCAGCTGTCCGCCGCGCTGGGCGAACGTCTCCATCCAGCCGGCCATCTTCACCCGCTGGTCGACGGACTGGGCGTACCCGTCGAGCCGGCCCAGCCAGTCGATCGCACGCTGGGTGGGGCCCGGGTCGTGGGAGCCGGGGGCGGCGACCGAGACGCCGAGGCCCTCGATCTTCGGGGCCTGCTGCTCCCAGAAGTTCAGCTGGAGGTCGCGCTCGTGCTGCAGGGCCGTGTGGAACATGCACTGCGTCGACATGACCCGGCCGGAACGGATCTCGTCCGCCGTCCGGTTCGACATCAGGGTGACCTCGTACCCGTGCGACTGGAGGCCGAGGGCGAGTTGGAGACCGGACTGGCCGGCTCCGACGACGAGTATCTTCCGCATGCGGGGAACTCTCCTTGAAGGGCCTTACTCGGGGGTTTCGTCGAGCGCGTGGCCCACCAGGGCCAGGAGGGTCTCGATCACCGAGATCCGGCGCCGCGCATCCATGATCATGACAGGTATGTGCGCGGGGATGGTCAGCGCCTCCCGCACGTCCTCCGGCTCGAACAGCTCGCTGCCGTCGAAGTGGTTGACGGCGACGACGTACGGCAGTCCGCAGCTCTCGAAGTAGTCGAGGGCGGGGAAGCAGTCCTTCAGCCGGCGGGTGTCGGCCAGCACGACGGCGCCGATCGCGCCGCGCACCAGGTCGTCCCACATGAACCAGAACCGCTGCTGGCCCGGCGTGCCGAACAGGTAGAGGACCAGGTCGTCGTCGAGGGTGAGACGGCCGTAGTCCATGGCCACCGTGGTGGTGGTCTTCTCGGGCGTGCCGGTGAGGTCGTCGGTCTCCTCGCTCGCCTCGGTCATCAGCGCCTCCGTCTGGAGGGGCTCGATCTCCGAGACGGTGCCGACGAGGGTGGTCTTGCCGGCCCCGAAGCCGCCCGCCACCACGATCTTGGTGGCTATGGGGGCCCGGGTGCGGTCCGTCTGCCAGGGCTGCAGGGGCTCGTCGGGTTCGACGAGGGGGGTGACGCCAAAGGAGGAGGCGGCGTCAGAGACGACGGAGTCCACTCAGCACCCTTTCCAGCAGAGCGCGGTCGGGACGGCCCGTACCGTGAGCGGTACCGGTGCCGTACACACGGATCTTTCCCTGGTCCGCGAGGTCGCTGAGGAGCACCCGGACCACGCCGAGCGGCATCCTCAGCAGCGCGGCGATCTCGGCCACCGTGCGCATGCGGCGGCACAGTTCGACGATGGCGCGCAGCTCGGGCATGACCGTGGACTTGAGCGAGCCGTTGGTCAGTTCCCTGCGCTCCTCGGGGGCCTCGAGGGCCGCCACGAACGTCTCGACGAGGAGGACGTGCCCGAAGCGGGTGCGGCCGCCGGTGAGCGAGTAGGGGCGCACCCGGGCCGGTTTGCGGTCGCCGCCGCGGACGGGGAGCTGCTGCCTGCCGCGCTGCGGCTGCTGCGGGACGGCGCTCATCGCAGGCTCCCCGTCGTCGCCGACTCCAGCGACTGCCTCAGCTCGCTGCGCAGTTCGGGGGTCAGGACGTGGCCGGCGCGGCCCACAAAGAGCGCCATGTGGTAGGCCACCACGCTCATGTCGCAGTCGGCGGAGCCGTGCACGCCGAGGAGCGAGCCGTCGCTGATCGACATGACGAAGAGGCTTCCCTCGTCCATCGCGATCATGGTGTGCTTCACCCCGCCGAACGCCATCAGCTTGGCGGCCCCGATGGTGAGGCTGCCGATGCCGGAGACGATCGTGGCGAGGTCGGCGGAGGAGCCTCGTGGGCCGGCGGGTTTGGTCTCGCGGGCCTGGCGCGCCTCGTCGTTGCGGCCCGGGTCCGAGGAGAGCAGGAGCAGGCCGTCCGAGGACACGACGGCGACGGACTGGATGCCGGGCACTTCGTCGACCAGATTGGTCAACAGCCAGTGCAGGTTACGGGCTTCACTGCTCAGTCCGAAGGTACTGGGCGCGGTCAACTGCTTGCCTCCTCGACTGTGCCCCCCGTGTCATCTTCGGCGTGTGCGTGTACTTCTTGAGCTGCTTCGCGTGCGTTCGGTGCTGTGTTGCGTGCCGCGGTTCGTGCCGCGGCCCGTTCCGCTTCCGGGGATGGGACCCGGTTCTGGCCCGTCTTCTCGGAGATCTCCGCCTCCACCTCGCGGTAGCCGGCCTCCGCCCCCCGGCGGAAACCGCCCAGACGGCGGCGGAGGGCGTCCGCGTCGACGGAACCGGTCCGCTGGCGCGGAGCTTGGGCGGGTGCGGTGATCTTGGGGGTTCGCTTCGGGAGGCCCTTGTCGGTGAGGGGTTCCTCCGGGGCGTCGGGGGTGCGTTCGTGTTCCGCCTCGGCTTCGTCCGCGGCGGCCTCGTCGCCGGACGCGGGCGGGTCCGGGGGCGCGTCCCCGCCGTCGGCGGCCGGGGAGGCGTGGGCGTGCTCGTCCGGTGCGGCGCCGCTCTCCCCTTCGGGGTCCGGCAGCAGGAGTTCCATGGTCGTCTCGGCGGGCGACTCCGCCGGGCTCTTCGCCTGCCGTACCGCCTTCTCGGCGAGCGCGACCAGCGGATCCGTGGACGAGGAACGGCCCGGCAGGACGTTGGAGTTGGCCTCAGCGTCGGCGCCGGGCAGGGTGAAGGCGTGGGCGGCGGCGGAGGCCGGGGCCGTCGGGGGGACCGCGGCGGCCGGGGCCGCGGCGAGGAGCTGGGTCGGCAGGACGACGACGGCGGCCACCCCGCCCTGCTTCTGCTCCCGCAACCGGACCCGCACCCCGTGCCGGTGGGCGAGCCGGGCCACCACGTACAGGCCGAGGCCGAGCCCTTCCTCGCCCTCCTGGTCGTACGGCGTCTCGGGGTCGAACTCGGCGAGGCGGGCGTTGAGGCGGCCCAGCCGGTCGTCCGGGACCCCGATGCCCTCGTCCTGGACGGAGAGCATGACCTCGCCGTTCTCCAGGAGCCAGCCGGAGACCTCGACGGGCAGGTCCGGCGGGGAGAACGCGGTGGCGTTCTCCATGAGTTCGGCCAGCAGGTGGGAGAGGTCGTCGGCGGCGAAGCCCGCCACGTGCGCGTGCGGGGGCAGCGCCGAGATGCGCACCCGCTCGTAGCGCTCGATCTCGCTGACCGCCGCGCGGACCACGTCGACCAGCGGGATCGGGCCCGCGTGCTGCTGGACGTGTTCCGTGCCGGCCAGGACCAGCAGGTTCTCGCTGTGCCGGCGCATGACCGTGGCGAAGTGGTCGAGCTTGAAGAGCGTGGCCAGCCGGTCGGGGTCCTGCTCGCGCTCCTCCAGGCCCTCGATGACGGCGAGTTGACGCTCGACCAGTCCGAGGGTGCGCAGGGCGAGGCTGACGAAGGTGCCGCTGATGCTGTCCCGCAGACCGTCCAGCCGGGCGGCCGAGTCGGCGAGTTCGGCGCGCAGTTCCTCGCGGGCGTCGGCCATCCGCTGGCGCTGGCCGACGAGGTGCTTGCGGTCGGACTCCAGGGTGGCGACGCGCTCGTGGAGGGCGACGGCGTGCTGGTGCAGGGCGTTGACGGAGCGGACGACCTGGGCGAACTCGTCGTTGCGGCCGGTGAACGCGACCGGCTCCTCGGCCGCCGGGTTCTCGGACTGGGCCAGCCGCGCAGATCCCCGGCGCAGCACGGACAGCGGCCGGGTGAGGCTGCGCGCCATGCCCGCGGCCACGGCGACGGCGAGCAGCATCAGCGCGCCGAGAACGGCGACGCGGATCTCCAGCCCGGTGACGTCGTCGTCGCGCAACTGCGCGAGGTCCTGAGTGCGGTGGCCGTACAGGGACGACTCCGCGCCGCGCATCAGGTCGACGCGCGCGGAGAGCGCGGCGTCCAGTTTCTTGACGCTGGTGTCCAGTTCGCGGCCGCTCAGTTCCGGCTGGTCGGTGAGGGACGCGAGGGCCGCCTCTGCGGCGTCGACATCGCCGCCGGTGACCGTGGAGTCGTACGAGGCCACCGTCTCCTGGGGCGCGCCCTCGCGGAAGTCGGCGAGGGCCGCGTCGGAGCGCAGACGGGCCTGCTGCGCGGCGGCGGTGAGGGCGTCGCGCTGCTTGGTGTCGGCGTCGGAGGAGACCTTCTCGGTGCTCGACCGGCCGGTGACCGGGTCGTAGGAGCTCTCGGTGCTGGTCGGCACGTTCAGCGCCGCGAGCAGCAGTCCCCGGGTCGCGGAGGCCTGCTGGACGGCGGTGTCGAGCTCGGCGAGGGCATAGGCGCCGGATCCGGCGCGCGGCGGCATCTGCTCGGCCAGCCGGTCCACGAGGACGTGGAGGGCGGCGATGACGTCGGAGTAGTCCTCGTGCGCCTGGAGCGCCGTGCTCTTGCCGGTGAGGGCCGACTGCCGCACGGTCGGGACCGCGCCGAGGGCCTTGCGCAGCTCCGCGGAGACCTCGGTCTCGGTGATCAGCTCGCGCGCCTGACGGTCCACCCGTGCGCTGCCCTGGGCGGAGGGCGCCCTGGACTTGACGCGGCCTGCCGCCACGTAGGTGGTGACCTCGTCGCGTTCGTCCGCCAGGGACTGGGCGAGGGCGAGGGCGTCCTGGGTCTGCTCGGCCAGGGTGACCAGGTCCTGGGAGTCCTTCAACTCACCGGAGGCGGCCAGGATCGAGGGGGCGCCGGCTCCGGCGACGGCGGCGGCCACCACGGCCACCGCGACGATCAGCCGGTTGCGTACGTGGGTGGGACGGCCCTTGCCGACAGGGGTGCGCTCCGCGCCCCCCTCGGAGGCCGTCTGCCTGCCTGTACGCCGAGGCCGCGTCTTCTGCACCGGTGCTCGCATTCCTGACTCGTGTACCCATGGGCCGGATATGACGCGCCGTCAACTGGCGTGTACGTCCGGTACGGTTCCCGACCCTCCCAGTGCCGGTGTGCGGGGGCCGCGCATCGCTTGCCCCGCCACCCGAAGGAGTGAACATCGGAGAAGAGTTGGCGGGCAAGTTCCCCTGGCGTGTGCAGCGGCCTTGCGCGGCAGGCCGGTTGGACGTGGGCGGCGGGCTTTGGCAGTATTCGCCGCCACGCCTTCCCGGAGTGCTTCATTACCGCCCAAACCAGGCGTCTGACCTGCGGCGGTGCGCCCGTTCGGGGAGTGATGCCAGCCTTTTGCGAAGGCTGTGAAGGGGTCGTGCAGACTGGCCGAATGCGCACGGAACTTGTGTCGGACGGCGGCGACCGGGACCGGCCCAACGAGGACTTCGCGAGTGTCGGACTTCCCGCCTCCGGACAGGGCGGTTCGCTCGTCCTGCTGGACGGGGTGACTCCGCCGCAGGGCGGCGCGGGCTGTCTGCATTCGGTCCCCTGGTTCACGGCACGGCTGGGCGGCGCCCTGACCGAACTGACCGTTTCCCTCACGGATGTCCCGCTGGACGAGGCACTTGCCCTCGCCATCGCACGTACCGCCGCGGCCCACGCGGAAACCTGTGACCTTTCTCACCCACGTACCCCGCAGGCAACCGTGGTCCTGGCGCGCTGGTCGCCGGAGAGCGTCGAGTACCTGGTCCTGTGCGACGCGACGCTGCTGTTGGCCTCGCCGGACGGCGGGGTCATCCCCGTCCACGACGACCGGCTGGCCCGGCTGCCGCGCGCTCTGCTGCGGAGCGCCGACGTCGTGGACGGCACGCTGCGCAACAAGGAGGGCGGGTTCTTCACGGCCGCCGCCGACCCCTCGGTGGCCGCCCGCGCGGTGACCGGCGCCGTGCCGCGCGCCCGGGTCCGCTCGCTGGCCGCCCTGTCGGACGGGGCCGCCCGCTGGGCGGAGCTCTTCCGCGAGGGCGACTGGACCGACCTGTTCGCCCTCCTCCGCGAGGAGGGGCCGGGAAGGCTGGTGGAGCGGGTGCGGGAGCTGGAACGGGCGGACGACGCGGCCGGTCGCCCCCTGCTGGGCCGCGCGAAAACCCACGACGACGCGACGGCGGTACACGTACAGCTGTGACGCCATGGCCGTGCGCCTGCGGCCGGGACGCGGCGGGCGTGGGCGTACGGCTGGGGCGCGGTGGCCGTGGGCGCGCGCCTGTGGCTGCGACCCCGTGGGCGCGCGCCTGTGGCCGGGACGCGGTGGCGGTGGGCGTGCGGCTGCGACCCCGTGGCCGTGGGCGCGGGCTCTGCCGCCACGGCCGTGCGCCTGCGGCTGCGACGCTGTGGGCCGTTCGCGTGCAGCTCCGACGCCGTGGGCGCGGGCCTGTGGCTGCGACGCCGGGGCCGTGGGCGCGCGGCTGGAACGCCCTGGCCGTGGGCGCGGGCTCTGCCTCCATGGCCGTGCACGTGCAGCTCTGAGCCGTGGGCCGTGGGCGCGCGGCTGCGACGCCCTGGCCGTGGGCGCGCGCCTGCGGCTGCGACAACGAGGCCGTGGGCGCGTGGCTGGGACGCCGTGGGCGTTGGTCTGTGGGGGCCGCCCGGGGGTGGCGCGGGTGCGGCGGGGTTACTTCTCCATGCCCCGGTTCAGCTGCTGCAGCAGCCGCGCCAGCTCCGCGACCTCGGCGCGGTCCCAGTGGGAGAAGTGGCTGACGTACCGCTCGCGGCGGGCCTCGCGGACCCTGCTCACGCGGGTGCGGCCCTCCTCCGTGAGGTCGACCAGCCAGGCGCGGCCGTCGGCCGGGTCCGGGGCGCGCGCGACCAGGCCGAGCTGTTCCAGGGCGCGCAGCTGGCGGGACATGGTGGCCTTGCCGACGCCGATGTAGGCGGCGAGCTCCGTGGCGCGCTGGCGGCCGCACTCCTCCAGCCTGACGAGGAGCCCGTAGGCGGCTGACTCCAGGTCCGGATGGACCTCGCGGGCCATCTCGCCCTGGTTGGCGCGGGCGCGGCGCAGCAGCACCGTGAGCTCCCGTTCCAGGGAGAGGAACTCCCGGTCGCCCTGCTCCACACCGCGCTCACCGCGCGACGACGTGCCGGACCCGCCCCCACGTCCGTCGTCGTTCGTGTCCTCGTGCACGTGCACCCCTGATCTCACCGGTCGCCGCCGTCGGCGCGCAGCTCTTAAGTATTTCCCAGGCGCGGACCGGCGGCGCCTCCCAGGGGGCCGGGTCGGAACGGCGAAGGCCCGGGCCTCCCTCACGGGACCCGGGCCGCGCCGCCCGCGGCGTCCGTCACGCCGCCACGGGAACCTCCGGCGTCGCGCCGTTCGCGGCGGGCGCGAGCGCCAGCTCCAGGACCTGGCGGACGTCCGTGACGGCGTGGACGTCGAGCCCGTCCAGCACCTCCGCCGGGACGTCGTCCAGGTCGGGCTCGTTGCGCTTGGGGATGATCACGGTGGTGACCCCCGCCCGGTGCGCGGCGAGCAGCTTCTGCTTCACTCCGCCGATGGGCAGGACCCGGCCGGTCAGGGAGACCTCGCCGGTCATGGCCACGTCCGTGCGGACGAGCCGGCCCGACAGCAGGGACGCCAGCGCGGTCGTCATGGTGACGCCGGCGCTCGGGCCGTCCTTGGGGACCGCGCCCGCCGGGAAGTGGATGTGCACGCCCCGGTCCTTCAGGTCGCCCACCGGCAGTTCCAGTTCGGCTCCGTGGCTGCGCAGGAAGCTGAGCGCGATCTGCGCCGACTCCTTCATCACGTCGCCGAGCTGACCGGTCAGGGTCAGGCCCGCCGCGCCCGTCTCCGGGTCGGCCAGCGAGGCCTCGACGTACAGGACGTCGCCGCCCGCGCCGGTGACCGCGAGGCCGGTCGCGACGCCGGGCACCGCGGTCCGGCGCTCGGCGGGGTCCTGGGCGGACTCGGGCACGTGGTGCGGCCGGCCGATCAGAGCGCGCAGATCCTCGTCGCGGACGGTGAACGGCAGTTCCCGCTCGCCCAGCTCGTGCTGGGCCGCGACCTTGCGCAGCAGCCGCGCGATGGACCGCTCCAGGGTGCGCACACCCGCCTCGCGGGTGTACTCGCCGGCGAGCTTGCGCAGCGCGCTCTCGTCGAGGGCGACCTCGTCCGCCGCCAGGCCCGCGCGCTCCAGCTGGCGCGGGAGCAGGTGGTCGCGGGCGATGACGACCTTCTCGTCCTCGGTGTAGCCGTCGAGGCGGACCAGCTCCATGCGGTCGAGCAGGGCCTCCGGGATGGCTTCGAGCACGTTGGCGGTGGCCAGGAAGACCACGTCCGACAGGTCGAGCTCTACCTCCAGGTAGTGGTCGCGGAAGGTGTGGTTCTGCGCCGGGTCCAGGACCTCCAGCAGGGCGGCCGCCGGGTCGCCGCGGAAGTCCGAGCCCACCTTGTCGATCTCGTCGAGCAGGACCACCGGGTTCATCGACCCGGCCTCCTTGATCGCCCGCACGATCCGGCCGGGCAGCGCGCCGACGTACGTGCGGCGGTGGCCGCGGATCTCGGCCTCGTCGCGCACGCCGCCGAGGGCGACGCGGACGAACTTGCGGCCCATCGCGTGGGCGACGCTCTCTCCCAGACTGGTCTTTCCGACACCGGGCGGGCCCACCAGGGCGAGCACGGCGCCGCCGCGCCGCCCGCCGACCACGCCCAGGCCTCGCTCGCTGCGGCGCTTGCGCACGGCCAGGTACTCGGTGATGCGCTCCTTCACGTCGTCGAGGCCCGCGTGCTCGGCGTCGAGGACCGTCTTGGCGCCCTGGATGTCGTAGCGGTCCTCGGTCCGTTCGTTCCACGGCAGTTCGAGGACGGTGTCCAGCCAGGTGCGGATCCACGAGCCCTCGGGCGACTGGTCGCTGGAGCGTTCCAGCTTGTCGACCTCCTTGAGGGCGGCCTCGCGGACCTTCTCGGGCAGGTCGGCGGCCTCCACGCGGGCGCGGTAGTCGTCGGACTCCTCGCCCTCCTGCTCGCCGTTGAGCTCGCGCAGCTCCTTGCGGACGGCTTCCAGCTGCCGGCGCAGCAGGAACTCGCGCTGCTGCTTGTCGACGCCCTCCTGGACGTCCTTGGCGATGGTCTCGGCCACGTCCTGCTCGGCCAGGTGGTCGCGCAGTTGCTGGGTGGCGAGCTTCAGACGGGCCACCGGGTCGGCGGTCTCCAGGAGCTCCACCTTCTGTTCGGTGGTGAGGAACGGCGAGTAGCCGGAGTTGTCGGCGAGCGCGGAGACGTCGTCGATGGCCTGGACGCGGTCGACGACCTGCCAGGCGCCGCGCCTGCGCAGCCAGGCGGTGGCGAGCGCCTTGTACTCCTTGACGAGTTCGGCGACGTGCCCGGGCAGCGGTTCGGGGACGGTCTGCTCGACCGTGGTCCCCTCGACCCACAGCGCGGCGCCGGGGCCGGTGGTGCCGGCGCCGATCTTCACGCGGCCGCGGCCGCGGATGAGCGCGCCCGGGTCGCCGTCGGCCAGCCGGCCGACCTGTTCGACGGTGCCGAGCACACCGGTGCCCGCGTACGTCCCGTCGATGCGCGGCACCAGCAGCACGCGGGGCTTGCCCGGTTCCGAGCGGGCGGCGGCCTGCGCGGCCTCCACCGCGGCGCGTACGTCGGTGTCGTTGAGGTCCAGCGGAACCACCATGCCGGGGAGCACGACCTCGTCATCGAGAGGCAACACGGGCAAGGTGAGCGGTGCGGACGTCGAAGCCATGATCTCCCCTTCGGCAGTCAAGTTGAGCTATGCCGACTCAATGCATGGGCGCCTTCGAATGTTCCCCGTGCTGCCGCCCGTTCGCTGTGGGCGATCAAGACCGCCTGCCGCGGCGGCCCGGAGGCGAGTGGCGGAGGAGGCGGGGCGGGCGCGGCACGGGGTGCCCGTCCGGCGCGTCCGCCGCCGGATACCGGCACGGGGCTCACGGGGGACGCACGGGGAGACGTGCGGCGGCGAGAGGGCGCGCCCCTCGCCGCCGCACGACGGGGCACGCCCCTCACGCCCCCTGCCCGTACCCCGCGCACTCGCGGCATTCGCCCCGAACCGCCCTCCGACCCGACCACAATGCGCGTATGACCGATGACTGGAAGCGACGTCTGGACGCCCTCCACGCGGAGCTGGTCCGCCGTGACGACCCCGTCGCCTGGGTGATGGAGGCGGACGCCGTCGAGGCCTCCCGGCGCTATCCGCACATCGCGCTGCGCGGGCCCGTCTTCGGCATCGCCGCGCTGGATCCGGCGGCCGCCGAGCCGTGCTGGCGGCTGCTGAAGCCGGTGGTGGACTCCATGCCCCAGCAGGCCCGCGACGGGCTCAACTCGCACCTGTGGTTCAAGGCGAAGGACGGCGCCGGCGGTCCGGCCGCCCGGCGCGACCTGCTGGCGGCCGTCGCGGTGCTGGAGCGGGCCCCGGCCGACGAGGTGGAGGCGCTGGGCGTCCGCTACCGGGTGGTGCGCGGCGACGAGTTCGCCCGTACCGGCGACGACGGTCTGGAGCCGCCCCGGCCCACCGACCCGGAGGCCCCCGACCCGTCGTGGGAGCACCAGAGCGCCGTCCCGTCCCCCGACGTGGGCTTCGCGCTCGACCCCGACCGGGACGAGGGCCCCATGGCGGGCGCCCTGCGGCTGGGCCTGCGCGACTTCACGTACACGGGCGCCCGCTTCCCCGCCGACGTGCGCGCGGACTCCGCGCGGGCGGCCGGGACGCACCCGGACGTGGTTCGTCTGCCGGTCGGTTTCTCGGTGGCCGAACGCGACGACTCGGGCTGGACCCCGTGCGGCTCCCTGGCGGCCACCCCGCACGAGGCACGCCGCTCGCTGTACGAGGGGATGGCACGCGTCTGGGCCATGCTGTACCGCTTCGACGAGGGCAGGAAGGCTCTGTACACGCGGGCCGCCGAGGCGTTCCGGGCGGCCGGGCGGGCCGACGAGGCGAGCGTGGAGGGCCGCCTCTTCCGGATCTGCCGCGTCGAGCGGATGGTCCGGCTGGGCCCGGACGGCCCGGAACCGCCCCGCCCGTCGGACCTCGACGAGTACGGCCCGATGAAGCTCCACCCGACGCTGCGCGACAACGGCACGGTCCAGTACGACGACTGACCGCCGAGGTCGTGTCAGGTCCGGGCCGCCCAGCGGCGGATCCACGGCCAGACGGCGACTCCTGTCGCCAGCGCGATCAGGTGCCCCCAGTTCGTCATGGGGTCGGTGAAGGCGAGCAGGTCCTGCACCAGCATCCCGCCGAACGCCGCCAGCAGGGGCCAGCGCAGCCAGGGCCTGAGCAGCCCCGCCAGGGCGCCGACGCATGCGGCGACGCCGAAGCTGATGCCGTAGTCGAGACGGTGCAGCGAGCTGTCGGGCAGCCGGCCCACCAGCACCGCCAGGCCGACCGGAACCTCGGTCGCGAGGGTGGCGAGGACGTGCCCGAGCAGGAAGACGACGGCCGTGCGGACGCCGCCGAGACGCCGTTCCAGTGCGACGAGGACGACCAGGAAGCCGATCGTGAAGGGCGAGGCCAAGCCGCCCGCCACCCACAGCGCGCTGGCCGCCAGGACCAGCACCGGGGTACGGAGCAGATGCGCGACGTCGGTGCTGGAGCCCTGGTGCAGGGCGTACACGACAGCGGGGTCGACGTGCGCGGCGACGTACGAGGTGACGGCGAGGACGGCCGCATAGCCGAGGGTGAACGGGACGGGGAAGCGGCGGCGCGGGCATGGGCTCGTCCCGGCGGGCGGCGGCTCGCGCAGCGGAACGCGCTGGCCCGGGATGCCGTCCAGCAGCCCGGCGGCGTCGGGCAGCCCGGCGGCGTCGGGCAGGGGCGGGCTCGTGGGGGCGGCCGTGCGTTCCACTGTGAGGCGCTCCTTCCGTTTCCCCCACCCTTCGCGGCGTCCCCGTGCGCTGTCTGTGACCGGCGCCACGCCGAGGCCGATTCACAGGAAGTTCCGAGACTTTCCCCGGCTGGTTCACACCCGTCTCGAACCCGTTCCCGACAAGACGTGCGTCAACCTCATGCGCCACTCATGGAAATTCCCTCACCACGGGGCCCGCACAGTGCCAGGATGGCCCGATGCCCCTCCCCTACGACATCTCCGACGCACCGGAGGTCCTGGACCGTCGCGAGGGCCCGTACGGCGAGGTCGTCCTGCGCCGGCACGGGGAACTGCTCCAGATCATCGCCAACGGCTGCTTCCTGATGGACACCTCGGACGGCCGCTCGGAACGGCTGCTGGTCGACGCGGCACGGGACGCCCTGGACGGCCGGCCCTCCCCCGCGCTGCTGATCGGCGGTCTGGGCGTCGGCTTCTCACTCGCGCACGCCGCCGCCGATCCCCGCTGGGACGCCGTCACCGTCGTGGAGCGCGAGCGCGCCGTCGTCGACTGGCACCTCGACGGTCCGCTGGCCGCCGTCTCCGGCCCGGCGCTGGCCGATCCCCGGACGAAGATCGTCGAAACGGATCTGCTCGACTACGTCAATGAGACATGCGACACGTTTGACGCGGTATGCCTCGACATCGACAACGGACCCGGCTGGACCGTCACCGAGGGCAACGACAGCCTCTATTCCACGGCCGGACTCGCGCGCTGCGCACGGGTGTTGAGACCCGGCGGAGTGCTGGCGGTGTGGTCCGCCCGACCCTCTCCGGAATTCGAGGGAACCTTGGGGAATGCCGGGTTCCAACGGGTGCGTACCGAAGAGATCCCCGTTGCCCGAGGCGTGCCCGACGTCGTACATCTCGCCGTCCGACCTGGATAGCAAAGCCGTGGTGACTCCCCGTACGCTGCATCCCTGACGCCGATCATTTACGCGTCAACCGCAGTCATGCGCAGACAAGGGATCACCCCACTGATTCCGGAAAGCACACTCAGGGGCGGGCGATGGAGCAGACACACACCGCACACAACAGCACGGCGACGGCGACTCCGGGAGCGCAGCGGCGCGTCCTGGTGGTCGAGGACGACGCGACGATCGTCGACGCCATCGCGGCCCGCCTGCGCGCCGAGGGATTCCTCGTGCAAACGGCGGGTGACGGCCCCGCGGCCGTCGACACCGCCGAGGCCTGGCAGCCGGACCTGCTGATCCTCGACATCATGCTGCCCGGCTTCGACGGTCTGGAGGTCTGCCGCCGTGTGCAGGCCGCCCGCCCGGTGCCGGTGCTGATGCTCACCGCGCGCGACGACGAGACCGACATGCTGGTCGGGCTCGGCGTGGGCGCCGACGACTACATGACCAAGCCCTTCTCGATGCGGGAGCTCGCGGCACGCGTGCACGTGCTGCTGCGCCGGGTGGAGCGGGCCGCGATCGCGGCGACGACCCCGCGCAGCGGGATCCTGCGGCTCGGCGAGCTGGAGATCGACCACGCGCAGCGCCGGGTACGGGTCCGCTCGGAGGACGTGCACCTCACGCCCACGGAGTTCGACCTGCTGGTCTGCCTGGCGAACACCCCGCGCGCGGTGCTCTCCCGTGAGCAGCTCCTGGCCGAGGTCTGGGACTGGGCGGACGCCTCCGGCACCCGCACGGTCGACAGCCACATCAAGGCGCTGCGCCGGAAGATCGGCGCCGAGCGGATCCGCACGGTGCACGGCGTGGGCTACGCGCTGGAGACCCCGACGCCATGAGCCCCGGGCCGGACGGACCGAGAAGCCCCGGAGCCGGGGAGCCGTGGGGCGGCGTGCGACCGTTCTCGATCAAGACCAAGCTGGGTGCGCTGGTCGTCATCTCGGTGCTGATCACCACCGGCCTGTCGATGATCGCGGTGCACACCAAGACGGAGCTTCGCTTCATCACGGTCTTCTCGATGATCGCCACGCTGCTCATTACGCAGTTCGTGGCGCATTCGCTCACCGCGCCGCTGGGCGAGATGAACACGGTCGCCCGGTCCATCTCGCACGGCGACTACACCCGCCGGGTGAGTGAGAACCGCCGTGACGAGCTGGGCGACCTGGCCCAGACGATCAACGTCATGGCGGACGAGCTGGAGGCGCAGGACCGGCACCGCAAGGAGCTGGTGGCCAACGTCTCGCACGAGCTGCGCACGCCCATCGCCGGGTTGCGCGCCGTCCTGGAGAACGTCGTCGACGGCATCGCCGAGGCCGACACCGAGACGATGCGCACGGCGCTGAAGCAGACGGAGCGGCTCGGACGGCTGGTGGAGACGCTGCTGGACCTGTCCCGCCTGGACAACGGCGTCGTGCCGCTGCGCAAGCGGCGCTTCGAGGTGTGGCCCTACCTGTCGGGCGTGCTGAAGGAGGCCAACATGGTCGCCTCGGCGCGCGCCACCATGGGCTCGGGCGGCAATCACACCCGCACGGACGTCCATCTGCACCTGGACGTCACCCCGCCCGAGCTGACCGCGCACGCCGACCCCGAGCGCATCCACCAGGTCGTCGCCAACCTGATCGACAACGCGGTCAAGCACAGCCCGCCGCACGGACGGGTGACGGTGAAGGCGCGGCGCGGGGCACAGCCGGAGTCACTGGAGCTGGAGGTCCTGGACGAGGGGCCCGGCATTCCGCGCTCGGAGTGGCACCGCGTGTTCGAGCGGTTCAACCGGGGAGCCGTCCGCCGGCCGCACGGGCCGGGCAGCGACGGCGGCACGGGGCTGGGGCTGGCGATCGCCCGCTGGGCCGTCGATCTCCACGGAGGCCGGATCGGAGTGGCCGAATCCGAGCGGGGCTGCCGGATTCTTATCACTCTTCCGGGAGAGTCATCCGTTCAAAGTTGACGTAAAGTTCGAAGCGGAGCCACAAGATCCACGGGCGTCCGCGCAGTCGGACACGTGTGATCAGGCAGAGAACCGGCCCAGGTCGGCACGGGTCCGCACGCCTTGTGCGCGCGGCCTGCATCAACTCATCCCTTTTGACGCGCAACCGCGCTTGTTTCCCGCCATTTCCAGCGCCGAAACACGCTTTCCGATGTGACTTGCGCGACGTTGCACCGGCCCGGCCTGACCTTCCCCCTCAAGGGGGCGTAGCCTTTATTCCCGCTGTCCATCACCTTGTGAAGCGGAAGAGGGCGGTTGCCGCCGTGTCGCCACAGTCCCCCAGTAACGCATCGAGCATCTCGACCGACGCAGACCAAGCGGGCAAGAATCCCGCGGCCGCGTTCGGACCGAACGAGTGGCTCGTCGACGAGATCTATCAGCAGTACCTCCAGGACCCGAATTCGGTCGACCGTGCCTGGTGGGACTTCTTCGCCGACTACAAGCCAGGGGCCGCTGCCCCCTCGGCTCCGGCGGGTACTGCGGCCGCGGGGGCCGCAGCGACCACCACCACTCCGGCGTCCCCCGCCGCTCCGGCCGCTCCGGCCCCGGCGGCGCCCGCTGTCCCGGCTCCAGCGCCGGCCCAGGCCGCCGCGCCGAAGCCCGCGGCCGCCGCTCCGGCCCCGGTGAAGGCGGCTCCGGCCGCCAAGCCCGCCGCCGCCGCGAAGCCCGCGCCCGCCGCCGCGGCGCCCGCCTCCCCCGAGGGCCCCGAGTTCGTGACGCTGCGCGGCCCGTCCGCCGCGGTCGCCAAGAACATGAACGCCTCGCTGGAGCTGCCCACGGCCACGTCCGTGCGCGCGGTCCCGGTGAAGCTGCTGTTCGACAACCGCATCGTCATCAACAACCACCTCAAGCGCGCCCGGGGCGGGAAGATCTCCTTCACGCACCTGATCGGCTTCGCGATGGTGCAGGCCATCAAGGCCATGCCGTCGATGAACTGGCACTACGCGGACAAGGACGGGAAGCCCACCCTCGTCAAGCCGCCGCACGTCAACTTCGGCCTGGCCATCGACCTGGTGAAGGCCAACGGCGACCGCCAGCTCGTCGTCGCCGGCATCAAGAAGGCCGAGACGCTGAACTTCTTCGAGTTCTGGCAGGCCTACGAGGACATCGTCCGCCGCGCCCGCGACGGCAAGCTGACGATGGACGACTTCACCGGCGTCACGGTCTCCCTGACCAACCCCGGAGGTCTCGGCACCGTGCACTCGGTGCCGCGTCTGATGCCCGGCCAGTCGGTGATCATGGGCGTCGGCTCCATGGACTACCCGGCGGAGTTCCAGGGCACCAGCCAGGACACCCTGAACAAGCTCGGCATCTCGAAGGTCATGACGCTCACGTCGACCTACGACCACCGGGTCATCCAGGGCGCCGCCTCCGGCGAGTTCCTGCGGATCGTCGCGAACCTCCTCCTCGGCGAGAACGGCTTCTACGACGAGATCTTCGAGGCGCTGCGCATCCCCTACGAGCCGGTCCGCTGGCTCAAGGACATCGACGCCAGCCACGACGACGACGTCACCAAGGCCGCCCGCGTCTTCGAGCTGATCCACTCCTACCGGGTCCGCGGTCACGTCATGGCCGACACCGACCCGCTGGAGTACCGCCAGCGCAAGCACCCCGACCTCGACATCACCGAGCACGGCCTCACCCTGTGGGACCTGGAGCGCGAGTTCGCGGTCGGCGGCTTCTCCGGCAAGTCGCTGATGAAGCTGCGCGACATCCTCGGCGTGCTGCGCGACTCGTACTGCCGCACCACCGGCGTCGAGTTCATGCACATCCAGGACCCCAAGCAGCGCCGCTGGATCCAGGACCGCATCGAGCGCCCGCACACCAAGCCGGAGCGCGAGGAGCAGCTGCGCATCCTGCGCCGGCTGAACGCGGCGGAGGCCTTCGAGACCTTCCTGCAGACCAAGTACGTCGGCCAGAAGCGCTTCTCCCTGGAGGGCGGCGAGTCCGTCATCCCGCTGCTCGACGCGGTGCTGGACAGCGCGGCCGAGTCGCGGCTGGACGAGGTCGTCATCGGCATGGCCCACCGCGGCCGCCTGAACGTCCTGGCGAACATCGTCGGCAAGTCGTACGCGCAGATCTTCCGCGAGTTCGAGGGCAACCTCGACCCGAAGTCGATGCACGGCTCCGGCGACGTGAAGTACCACCTGGGCGCCGAGGGCACCTTCACCGGTCTGGACGGCGAGCAGATCAAGGTCTCGCTGGCCGCGAACCCCTCCCACCTGGAGACGGTCGACCCGGTCATCGAGGGCATCGCCCGCGCCAAGCAGGACATCATCAACAAGGGCGGCTCGGACTTCACCGTCCTGCCGGTCGCCCTGCACGGCGACGCGGCCTTCGCGGGCCAGGGCGTGGTGGCCGAGACCCTGAACATGTCGCAGCTGCGCGGCTACCGCACGGGCGGCACGGTCCACATCGTCATCAACAACCAGGTCGGCTTCACGGCCGCCCCGGAGTCGTCGCGCTCGTCGATGTACGCCACGGACGTGGCGCGCATGATCGAGGCCCCGATCTTCCACGTGAACGGCGACGACCCGGAGGCCGTGGTCCGCGTCGCGCGGCTCGCCTTCGAGTTCCGTCAGGCGTTCAACAAGGACGTGGTGATCGACCTCATCTGCTACCGCCGCCGCGGTCACAACGAGTCGGACAACCCGGCCTTCACCCAGCCGCTGATGTACGACCTGATCGACAAGAAGCGCTCGGTGCGCAAGCTGTACACCGAGTCCCTCATCGGTCGCGGCGACATCACCCTGGAAGAGGCCGAGCAGGCGCTGCAGGACTACCAGGGCCAGCTGGAGAAGGTCTTCACGGAGGTCCGCGAGGCCGTCACGGCCCAGCCGAGCGCGGGACCGGTCTCGGACCCGCAGGCGGAGTTCCCGGTCGCCGTGAACACCGCGATCTCCACGGAGGTCGTCAAGCGCATCGCCGAGTCCCAGGTCAACATCCCCGACTACTTCCACGTGCACCCGCGTCTGCTGCCCCAGCTGCAGCGCCGGGCGTCGATGGTCGAGGACGGCACGATCGACTGGGGCATGGGCGAGACGCTGGCCGTGGGCTCCCTCCTCCTCGAGGGCACCCCGGTCCGGCTGTCCGGCCAGGACTCCCAGCGCGGCACCTTCGGCCAGCGCCACGCGGTCCTCATCGACCGTGAGACGGGCGAGGAGCACACCCCGCTCCAGTACCTCGCCGAGGACCAGGCGCGCTACAACGTCTACAACTCCCTGCTGTCCGAGTACGCGGTCATGGGCTTCGAGTACGGCTACTCGCTGGCCCGCCCCGACGCGCTCGTGATGTGGGAGGCGCAGTTCGGCGACTTCGTCAACGGCGCGCAGACGGTGGTCGACGAGTACATCTCGGCGGCCGAGCAGAAGTGGGGCCAGACGAGCGGTGTGACGCTGCTGCTCCCCCACGGCTACGAGGGCCAGGGCCCGGACCACTCCTCGGCCCGTGTCGAGCGCTTCCTCCAGCTCTGCGCCCAGAACAACATGACGGTCGCGATGCCCACGCTCCCGTCGAACTACTTCCACCTCCTGCGGTGGCAGGTGCACAACCCGCACCACAAGCCGCTGGTGGTCTTCACCCCGAAGTCGATGCTGCGCCTGAAGGCCGCCGCGTCGAAGGCGGAGGAGTTCACCACGGGCCAGTTCCGCCCGGTCATCGGCGACACGTCGGTCGACCCGAACGCGGTCAAGAAGGTCGTCTTCTGCACCGGCAAGGTCTACTACGACCTGGACGCCGAGCGTCAGAAGCGCGGGGTCACGGACACGGCGATCATCCGCCTGGAGCGGCTGTACCCGCTGCCGGGCGCCGAGGTCCAGGCGGAGGTCAACAAGTACCCCCACGCCGAGAAGTACCTGTGGGCCCAGGAGGAGCCGGCCAACCAGGGCGCCTGGCCGTTCATCGCCCTGAACCTGATCGACCACCTGGACCTCGCGGTCGGCGCGGACGTGCCGCACGGCGAGCGCCTGCGCCGCATCTCGCGCCCGCACGGCTCGTCCCCGGCGGTGGGTTCCGCCAAGCGCCACCAGGCGGAGCAGGAGCAGCTGGTGCGTGAGGTGTTCGAGGCCTGAGCCTCGGCCCCCCGGCCACCCGTTCGACGGTGAAGGGCCCGCCCCCGGAGGTTTCCGGGGGCGGGCCCTTCGGCGTGCCTGGCCGCGTGGCCGGGCTCTTCGGCGTGCGTGGCGGGGGCTGGCTCCTCGGCGTTGCTGGCCGGGGCCGGGGCCATCCAGCATGCCTGGCCGCAGGGCCGGGCCCTCGGCGCACCTCTCGCCCGGGGCCGGGCTCCTCGGCGCACCTGGCCGTCTGGCCGGGCTCCTCGGCGTGCCCGGCCGGGGCGCGCGGGCCGCGGGGTTCGCGGGGTGTCAGATGACCTGGGGTTCGAAGTCCCAGTAGGGGCGGTTGCGGGAGCGGGCCGAGACGGTGTGCGGGTGCTTGCTGCCCAGCGTCGCGTCGAAGTCGGAGAGGGCCTCCTGCTCGACCTTCTCCGCCTGCCGCCGGTCCCGCAGAGCACGCAGGTCCGCCGCGTACGCGATCCGGGCCGACAGGGTCAGCGGGTGGGTGCGCCCGAGCGACTCGATGGCCCGGGTCACGGTCTCCCGGCTGAGGTCGGCGGCGCTCTCGGGATCGCCGACGATGTTGCGCAGGGCGGAGGCGTTCAGGGCGCAGCCCAGCGTCCAGGGGTGGTTCTCCCCCACCGCCTCGGTCATGGACGCCAGCGCCTGCTCCAGGAGGACGTGACCGGCTTCCCGCTCGCCGACGTTGCGCAGGATCAGCGCCTGGTTGGCCCGGGCGCCGGCGACGAAGGGGTGCCCCTCGTCGAGCATCACCTCGTAGCGCGCGACGACGGCCTCGCTGAGCTCGCGGGCCTGGTCGATGTCGCCGTGCTCGCGGGCGTAGCAGCTCTGGGCCGTCGCGAAGATCAGGGTCAGCGGATGCGTCTCGCCCAGCACCCGCTCGCCGCGTTCCAGCACGCTGGACAGCAGCTCGCCGGGCTCCTCCCGTTCGCCGGCGCGGTCCCTGCCGCGGTCGCGCTCGCCGAGGCGGTAGCGGCACAGCGCCAGGTTGTGCTCGGCGCTGAGGGTCTGGGGGTTGTCGCGGCCCATGACGAGACGGCTCTCGCGCACGTTCTTCGCCTGAACGGACTCCGCCTCGGCGTAGCGGCCGAGGAGCCGCAGGTCGATGGCGTAGTAGATCTCGGAGCTGAGCGTCCACGGATGGCGGGCCCGCAGCAGTACCCGCCGGGACTCCAGGGTCTGCCGGTCGATGTCCAGGGCTTCCTGGTAGCGGCCGAGCAGGCGCAGGGAGACGGCGAGGTTGTTCAGCGAGTTGAGGCTGCGCGAGTCCTGCTCGCCCAGCAGGTCGCGGTAGCCCACCAGGACCCACTGGGACAGTTCCAGCGCCTCGTCGTAGCGGCCGAGGCCGCGCAGGTCGGCGGCGAGGCCGGCGGCGGCCCGCAGATGCTCCAGGTCCTGGGGGCCCCGCTCGGCCTTCAGGTGCTCGGACGCGGCGCGGCTGAGGGACTCGGTCCTGGCGTAGTCGCCGACCGCGCGCAGCAGGTTGGTGAAGTGGTAGCTCAGCTCCCAGATCCTGGGATGGGTGGGGCCGAGCAGTTCGCGCCAGGCGGCCATGGCGCGCTCGCCGAGCTTGATGCCGGCGTTGTACTCGCCGGAGAAGTACATGTAGCGCAGGCAGTTGAAGACCAGCCGCTGGACGTTGGGGTCCTGGGTCTGCAGCACGTCCGCGTACTTCAGGTGCGGCACGATCTGGGCGTAGCCGGGCCACAGTTCGGGGTCGGTGGGCCGCCGCGGGTCGG
Organism: Streptomyces sp. NPDC037083; assembly: GCF_055606485.1. Taxonomy (NCBI): domain Bacteria; kingdom Bacillati; phylum Actinomycetota; class Actinomycetes; order Kitasatosporales; family Streptomycetaceae; genus Streptomyces; species Streptomyces sp. NPDC037083. The sequence goes on from NZ_JBVJSQ010000001.1 coordinate 168,071, forward strand.
CCGCGGCGAGGGCCTGCCGTACGACGTCGATGAACTCCTTGCGGTCCGCGTCCGGCATGTCCTTGTGCACGATCTGGTGCACCATGCGGTGCAGGTACAGGGACTCCCCGGAGGCCGCCGCCTCGTCGCCGACCGCTTCGTGGGACTCCAGGCGCACCACCGAGTACTGGCGGAGCTGGTTGATCGCCTTGTTCCACAGCAGGGGGTCGTTGAGCAGCCCGGCGAGCTGTTCGGGCAGCTCGTCGCTGGACATCTCGCGCAGCAGCCGGATGGGGATGAAGCCCGGGGCGAAGAAGGTGCACAGCCGGAGCAGGTCGACCGACTCGGGGACGGTCTCGCGGAGTTTGTTCAGCAGTATCGACCACGCGGTCTGGAAGGCGAGCGGGAAGTCCGCCGACACCTTCACCACGTCGCTGTCGATGCCGCCGTCCAGCAGGGCGATGTACTGCCGCACCGACAGGTCGGAGTCGTTCAGCCAGCCCGCCGTCTGGTCCAGCAGCAGCGGCAGGTCCTCCAGCGCCTCCGCGAGCTGGTCGGCCTCCGCCTCCGACAGCCGGGGCGCGCGGCGTCGGATGAACGCCACCGACTCGTCGCGGGCGTAGACGGGCACCTCCAGCAACTTGCTGTTGTGCTCGGTCCATTCGGGATTGCGGGAGGTGATGATGACATGGCCGGGGCCGGTGGGCACCAGGTCCCAGATCTGGTCCGGTTCGTCCGCGCCGTCGAGGATCAGCAGCCACCGTCCGTACGGCTCGCCGCGGCGCAGCGAGTCGCGTACCGCGCGCAGCCGTTCGCCGTACTCCTGGCCGGTCTGCAGGCCCAGTTTCGGGGCGAGTTCGGCCAGCAGCCGTCGGTAGGTCACGCGTTTCTCGGCGTTGACCCACCACACGACGTCGTACTCGGAGCCGAACCGGTACACGTACTCGGCGGCCATCTGCGTCTTGCCCACCCCGGACATGCCGTGGAACGTGACCACGCCCGCGCCCGGCTCGGCGCCCCTCAGCACGTGGTAGGCGTCGTTGAGCAGCGACTCACGTCCGGTGAAGCGGGTGTTGCGGCGGGGCACCCCGCCCCAGACCTCGGGCATCGAGGAGGGGAAGCGCGGGCCGCGGCGTGCGCCGTCGCCGGTGTCGGGCAGCGGGTCGGTCGGCAGGTCGAGTCGGTCGAGCAGCCGGCGCTCGGCCTCCTCGGCGCCCATGTTGGTCAGGTCGACGGGGGCGAGGACCGCGGTCGCCGACGGCACGGACGCCGACGTGACCGAGACGGCCGCGAACCGGGAGGCGTCGGGGGCGACGACCTCGCGCAGCGCGGCGTTCCACTCCTCCTGAGTGCGCGGGCCGAGTTGGAAGTACCACTCGCTGACGACGATGAGGATGCGCCCCTCGGCGAGTTCCAGGTCGCGCAACAGGTCCACGAGGGGCACCTCGGCAGGGGAGTCCCAGCGCAGGTAGACGACCCGCAGGCCGCGCCGTTCCAGCCGGTCCCCGATCCAGGCCGCCCAGGCTCGGTTGAAGCCGGCGAAGTGGATCGTGACCGTCTGCCTCGCGGCCCCTCTCCCGGTTGCCCCGACCGGCGTACGAGCTCCAGACATGCAGCGGCCTCCAGCGCGTAGTACCAAAATCCTAGGACCTCGGCGCATCGTGCGTAAGTGCGCCGACCTGTCCGACGCGCGCCTCGGCGGGAAGATCTTCGCGCACCGGACCGCCCCGCGCAGGCCATCCTCATTCTTTCGGGCGTGGCAAGGCGGGAGCATGACGTTGTGTCCACAGAGCGCGCGCCGCCTTCACATACGCCTGTGCTCGCGCCGTGTGAGCCCGGGGCGCCGGATGCTCGGCCATGCGTTCGAAGGTGGCCGCCATCTCGTCGACGAACCGGCGTCCTCGTACCGTGAGGTCGGTCGAGCCCACCAGCGCCGGGAGAGCTGCTCCCACCTGGGCGCGGTAGCGGGCGTGCCGGGACCACGCGTACTCGCTGTCGGGCGCGGGCGCGGTGAGCGCCCGCCGCTGGAAGTAGTGGGCCACGGCAAGGTGTGCGTAAGTCCCCTGCAGCAGGCCGTCGTAGGGGCGTGGGTCCGTCTTCCAGGGGGCGAAGTACTTCGGCTCGGAGTCGGCGTGATGCAGTGTCACCAGGTCGCCGAGGGCGGCGAGTTTGGCGTGATGCAGCTCGTGCACGAGGGTCTCGGCCAGGGCGAGGGCGTCCTGCGGGGTGCTGGCGAGCAGGGCGCCGAACGCCTCGTGCCGGGTCGCGCTGCAGGAGTCCCGTCCGTCGGCGCCGGGCGGCCGCTCCAGCGGGACCAGGCAGCGCAGCAGGGCCGCCGTCTCGGCCACGCGGTGCTCGCCGCCCACACGCAGCGCCGCGGCCACGCCCGACCAGGCCTGGAGCCATCGTTTGCGGTCCGCGTCGTCGAGCACGGCCGGTCCGCCGAACGTCCGGTGCCGGGGGCCGGGCGCCACACGATAGGGGTCGACGTCGTCCAGGGGCAGGGGGGCGGTGGCGGGCGGCAGCCCGGGCAGCGCGTGCAGCGGCGTCCAGGCGAGGGCCCCGGACCAGGCCCCGATGCCGCTCTCCAACTGCACGACGACGTCCGGCGCGTCGCACTGGCGCAACGTCAGACGGCCGTGGCGATGGGTGGCTTCGACGGGCGCGTCACCGGACGCCGCGGTGTGCAGCGCGCCGAGGGAGGGCAGAGCCAGGAGTCCGGCGCGCGCGGTCAGCCGCAGGGTGAAGGGGATTCCGGCGCGTGCGGCGGCCGCGGCGGCGATCGCGCCGAAATGGGCGAGGTCCTGCCGGAGTCCACGGATCCGGTGCTCGTCCGGTCGGCCGCGCCGCTCGTCGAGCCCCCGCAGACAGCTCAGGGCCCAGGGGCCCGTCAGGGGAGCGAAGAGCCGCGCACGCGCGGGCGAGAGCCCGGCACCGGGCGAGGTGCCGGGGGGCGGGGCGTGCGGGGTGCCGGGGGGCGGGGCGTGCGGGGTGCCGGGGGGCGGGGGCGGCGCGCCGGGCGTCCGAGGCGGGGGGCCGGCGGAACGGTGGTGGCCCGGCCCGGCGGAGCGGTGATCGCCGGGCTCGGCGGGGGGGTGATGGCCCGGGCCGGCGGGGCTCAGGTCCTGACCGCCCGGGCTGCCGGGGCTCCGGCCCCGCCCGCCGGGACCCTGCCCCGATGCGGCAGGGTCACCCCACGGATCGGCGGGGCCGTGAGGTGGGGGCGGTCCGGGGGGCTGGAGCGGGCCGTCGGCCTGGGTGAGCAGTGCCCAGTCCTCCCGCAGCCGCACCTTCAGCTCCGGCGGGCACAGGGCCGGGTCCGCCGCCTCGACCGCGTCGAGAACCGCACGCAGCACCAGCAGCCGTCGGGTGTCCTGGTCCCGGGTCAGGAGGGCCAGGGTGTCGGGACCGGCCTCGGTGCGGCCGAGTTCCACGAGGACCCGGTCCGGGACCGTCCGCCGTGTCACGACGCGTTTCCTTCCCGGCCGGCCGGCGTCGCGGCGGTCGCGTTCGCGGCGGTCGCGTCGGCGGCGAGCCGCCCGGCGACGTGGCGGATGAAGTGCTGGAGGTCGGCGCAGTACACGGACGGGTTGCGGAAACCGTGCCCCGCCCGGTAGCGGTGGGCGTACTGACCGCCTCCGCAGACGGCCAGCAGGGGGCAGGCCCGGCACTGGTCCGCGAGGGCGGCCGCGCCCGCCTGCCGGGCCGCCACGGCCGGATGCCGCAGCGCCTCGTCGAACGCGTCCCGGAAGACGTGCAGGCCGGTCCGCGCGGCGCCGTCGTACGCGGACTTCAGCGAGTCCACCTGCTCGATGGATCCGTCGGTCTCCACGACGACCGCGTCGAAGGGCGCGAGTCCCAGGGACTCGGTGGCCGAGGGCAGTCCCAGCAGCAGCGCGACGCACTCCTCGAAGAGCCGCACCCTGGTCTCTCGCCGGCCGGCCGCCCACCAGCGGTCGAAGACGGCGCACAGCCACTCCCCGTGACGAACGCCCGCCCAGTGGGGCGGCGGGGCGGACCAGTTGCCGTGCGGCAGCAGGAAGTCCAGCGCGGGCGGCCGCAGGGCGAGGAGGGACTCGTAGGTCTCCACCGGGTCCAGCGTGACGTCCACGACGGTGAGGACGCCGAGGTACGTCCCGGGGGCCCGCTCGGCCACCAGGAGGGCGCCGCGCGAGGCGGCGGGCCAGGACGGCCGGCCGGCGTGGTCGACGCGGCGCGCGTTGTGCGTGGCCAGACCGCCGTCGAGGCTGACGCCGATCCGGATCCCGGCGTCCGCCAGGACGGCCAGCCGCCGCGGGGTGAGCAGGGTGGCGTTGGTCTGGACGACGGCGTGGACCGTGCAGTCGGCCGGGGCCCGTTCACGGACCAGCGCGGTGAAGCGGGCCAGTGTGCCGGCGCCCGCGAGCAGGGGTTCGCCGCCGTGCAGGACGAGCGAGACGTCCGTGAGGGCGTGGGCGCGGGCGTGCTCGGCGATACGGGTCGCGGTGTGGTCGAGGATCTCCGGGGCGACGGCGGCGGGACGGGAGCGCCAGGTGCGGTCGGGTCCCTCGTAGACGTAGCAGTAGGTGCAGGCGAGGTTGCAGCGGCTGTGCATCTTCACGATGAACTGCCGGAAGGCATGTCCAGGTGTTCCAGACACTCCAGCACCCCCATGCCGTAGGGCCCGCGCTCCTGCGCCCCTCGCGCGGCGGCGCGCGCCGCACAGGGCGCATGCCCGGACACGGGCCGGGCACAAACCCGGGCCGACCGAACTTGTCCGAGTCATGTTCGGGAGAATCCACAATCGGACCGGAATCGCACTGAAATCCGACCGAAACGCGACCGGTCGGCGCCGATCGACACCGGTCGACACCGGACAACGACCGGCCCATGGCCGACCCCGGCCGACCTGCGACCGGCCCAGCACCGGCACCGGCCACGCACCGGCCCACGACCGGAATCCGTGGGTTCGTCCGTCGGTCAGAGCGCGGAGGCGAACCCCCACAGCGGCTCGCTCGACTCGCCCGAGCGGTCCCGCAGCTCCGCCACCACCTCACGCAGCACGGGATGCCCGATCGTCGCCAGCTCCGCCAGGCCCAACGCCAGCAGATCCGGCAGCGGCTCACCGGCGCCGAAGCCCTCCGGCGCCGCCGTCACCCCCGCGAACTCGTCCCGTACGTCCATGCCCCGCCCCTCTCGGCTCCGCCCCGTTCAGGTCGCCCGCTCCAGCGCGGCCAGCCGCTCCGCCGTCTCGTCGGGCGTCGGGCCTTCGGCGACCAAAGTGCCCTCCGGCAACCGCGACCACTCCGCGCGGGCGATCCGGTAGGCCTCCCGGGCCGCGCGTGGCCGCGCGGCCGCCTCATAGGACCTACCCCGCCAGTGGTGCGCCTGCGCGCACAGTTCGACCGCCTCCTGGCGTCGGCGGTCGGTTTCGGCCATCCCCTCCGCCTCCCGCGCCGACTCCGCCGCGTCCCGGAAGGCGTCGGCCGCGAGGTCGAGGCGGGCCGGGCGGCGCAGGCTGCGGTAGGCCTCGTACTGGACCTGGCCGAGGTCCAGCCGGCAGCGGGCGGCCAGCAGCGGATCCTCCGCGCCCGCCGCCGCGAGGCCGAAGAGGTGCTCGGCCTCGCGCAGGTCGACGCGGTCCCCGCGGCCCCGGTAGCGCAGCATCAGCGCACGGCCGAGCAGCAGCAGCCGGTGGGCGATCCGGCGGCTGCCCGCCGGGGTCTCCATCCGGCAGTCCCGCAGTACCCGGATCGCCCGGGACAGCGTGCCCTCGGCACGCTGCCCGGACTGCAGGCCGGCCAGCCGCAGCAGCGCCTCGCCCCACTCGGCGAGAACGTCGGCGTGCGTGGGCGCGTCGCGGGACATGCGCTGGGCGGCCTGCGCGAAGCGGTCGGCGGCCGCCTCCAGTTCCGCCGGTTCGCCCGACTCGGCGTAGCGGGCCACGGCGATCCGCCCGGACCGCGCCAGCAGAGCCGCCCGCCGGCCCTGTTCGCGCACCAGGTCGAGGGCCTCGTCGACCCGGGCCTGGGCGTCGTCCAGCGGGCCGCCCGCCTGCAACAGCGCGTCGACCAGGTCGAGCAGGATCCGTACCCGCGCGCGTGCCGACTCGGCGGTGTACGGCTCGACGCCGGTGTCCAGGGCGTTGCGCAGCGACTGCGCGCCCTGCTCGGCGTAGAGGCGGGCCTGGACGGGGTCGGCGGTGGCGCCCGACAGACGCAGCAGGATCCGGCCGTGCTCCAGGGGGAGTTCGGGCGGGCGCTGGCGACGGTCGGGCCAGACGTCGGCGAAGGCCTCCAGCATGCCGACCGCGCCCTGGAGCAGCGCGCTGTCCCCGCCGAGCCGCCACTGCGCGTCCAGGGCGCGCACCCGCTCAAGGGTGAGTTTCAGGGCCTGGTTCTCGTCGAGTTCGGGCGCCGCGCAGGCGACGGCGTACTCGCGGTCGGCGCGGCGCAGCAGGTCCAGGGCGCCGGTCCGGTCGCCGCGCCGCCGACGGTCGGTCGCGGCCGCGTGCAGCACCCGTGCCAGGACGGCCCGTTCGTGCAGGCGGCGCGGATGGGCGGCGGCGCGTTCCGCGGCCGCCTCGGCCTCCTGGAGCAGGTCGTCGCCGCCCTGCACCTCCCACAGGCGCAGCGTGCAGTGCGCGTACTCGGCCCACAGCTCGGGGTCCGCGCCGGCGGGCCGCTCGCGTTCGGTGGCGCCGCGCAGCAACTGCACCGCGTCGATGACGTCCTGGATCATGCCCTCGCTGTCGAAGCGCTCGATGAGCTCGCGGGCGCGGCGGACCGCCTGGTGGGTCGGCCGGTCGGCGGGCTGTCCCGGGCCGGTGTGGCCGGCGTGGCTCTCGAACTGCTCGGGCAGCGGCATGAACCGTCGCAGCACCCGGGCCGCGACCTCGGCGAAGGGCTGCGGCACGGAGGCCTCCTCGCCGTTGCCGCCGTTGTCCCCGTGGTCGCCGTTGTCCCCGTGGTCCCCGTGGTCGGACGGGCGCTCGGCGGGCGCGTTCGGGCGGCCCGCGCCGCCGTCGCCGAGCTGGGCCAGGGCGAGCGCGGGGAAGTTGGGGCCGCCCTTGCCGAAGCGCTGCTCGATGTACTCCGAGCAGTGCTTGAGCACGAGCACGGCCTCGTCGCGGCCGAGCCGGGACAGCAGGGCGTCCCGGATGTCCGGCTCGATGCGGTACCACTGGGCGCCGCCGTCGGCGTACTCCTCCGACGCGCGCGTCACCAGGCCGCCGACCAGCACCTCCGCGAGTTCGGACGGGCCCGAGTCGGGCAGCATCGTGCGCTGGACGAGCTGCATCACCGGCAGGCACAGCGGTGCGGCGGCCAGGTAGACGGCGAGTCGTCCGGCGGCCGGGGACGCGCTGGAGCTGAACCTGCTGACCCGTTCGAACGGCGTGCGCCGCCGGTCCGCGCGCGAGGCCGGGGCGGGCGGCTGGTCCGCGCGCACCCAGCCGACGGCGCCGGGCACGGGCCCGCCGCCGGCCAGGAGCCTCGCCCAGGCGCCGAGCGCCACCGGCTCGGGCGGCAGCACCGGCACGGGCAACGCTCCCCTGCGGGCCTCCGACGGGACGCCGACCGGGGTGCGCAGGCGCAGTGCGGCGGCTCCGCCGAGTGTCTCGCCGCGGCTCAACTCGCCGAACACCACGGGGAGCCGGGTGCGGTTCCACAGGCGTTGCGGCAACGGCTGGAGCACGGCGACCGGGCCCTGCCGGGAGAGGTGGTGCAGCAGCCGGTGCGCTTGGCCGCTGTGCCACAGGGGTCCGGCGCAGTCGCTGACGAACAGGACGATCCGGCGGCCGGTGGGGTCGCTGAGCCGGTCCGTGGAGTGCAGCGGCGCCGCGTAGGCGTCCGGGCTGCGGCTGACGGCGGCCTCGCCGTCCGGGCCCTGGTGCAGATGGCTGACCTGGATGTCGGAGAAGGCGCCCAACTGGCTGAAAACCTGCTGCAGTTCGACGAACAGCCGGTCCCACACGCGCATCGACGACGAGGCGTCCAGCACCAGTTGCAGCCGGGCGTCCCCCCGGACGACGGCCCGGTGGACGGGCATGATCAGCCCACCCGCCTGTGCGCTGCGCTCGGCGGTCGCGGTCTCGTCGAGCCGGGTGCGCAGCGGCGGCGCGGGGCTGCGGTAGCGCTGCAACCGCCGCAGGGCGCGCTGGAGTTCGAGCGGGGACGGCAGCGCGGGAGCGGCGGGCACGCCCACCGGCAGCGCGGTGGTCCGGCCCGCGCCACGGGCACGGGGCACGCCGTCCTGCGGCACCGGGTACAGGCTCACCCGCCCGTCGGCGCCCACGCCCCGCGGCGGTCGGGGGCGTTCGGTCCGGCCGCCGTCCGGCGGTGCGGCTCCACCGGCGGCCGGCGGCCGGCCGAGCCGGGGCGCCGGACGACCGCCGCCTGCGGCGGACGCCTCCTCGGCGTCCGGGGCGGCAGGCGGCCTGGTCCACCGGGCCAGCCACAGGGCGTCGCACAACTGCGTCACGTCGGGGTCGAGTCCGACGCCGCGCAGCCGGGCGACGAACTCGGCGAGCGGATCGCCGCCGTGCGCCGCGGGGGCCGGGGCGTCGGGGCGGCTCCCCTCGGGCGGGACGGGGCCGTGGCGGGCCGCTGCGTCGGGCATCAGGCCCTCACCTCGGGCGGTCGAGTCGCTGGATGAGCAGGTCGGCCAGGCGGTCACGGCTGGGCGGCGCGGCCGCGTCGGTGAGGTAGATAGCGTTCAACAGCTGGTCCGCCGCGAGGAGTTCCGTGTGCGACCGTTCCAGGAACCGCGTGATCAGATCGTCCCCCGCGCGCGCCGCCTCGTCGCCGAGATGGGCGCGTACGAAGGTGGCGAGCCGGTTGTGGTCCGGGCGCCCCAGCTCCAGGTGGATGCACCGGCGCATCAGCGGGGCCGGGAAGTCGCGCTCGCCGTTGCTGGTGAGCACGACGAACGGGAAGGCCCGGCAGCGCACCCGGCCGTCGCGCACCCGGACCTTCACGCCGTCGGCGGTCAGCACCTCGGCCTCGCCGTCCGGCAGCCGGTCGGCGATGCGTTCCAGTTCGGGGATGGCGAACTCGCCCTCCTCCAGGACGTTCAGCAGGTCGTTGGGCAGGTCGATGTCGCTCTTGTCCAGCTCGTCGATGAGCAGCACGCGCGGGGTGTCGGAGGGCAGCAGCGCGGTGCCGAGCGGGCCGAGCCTGATGTAGCTGCCGATGCCCTCGACCGCGCCCGGCGAGCCCGCCGCCGACCCGAACCCGCCCTGCGCGGCGATCTGGACGTCCTGCAGCCTGGCGATCGCGTCGTAGTGGTAGAGCCCGTCCTGGAGCGCGGAGCGGCTGACGATGGACCAGCGCAGCACGTTGCCGAGTCCGAGTTCGTACGCCACCGAGTGCGCGAGCGTGCTCTTGCCCGCGCCGGGGCTGCCGGTGACGAGCAGAGGGCGGCGCAGATAGAGCGCCGCGTTGATCATCTCCAGTTCCTCGGCGCCCGGCCGGTGCAGTTCCGCCAGGTGCCGGTGTGCGCCGAGCCTGCGGTCCTGGGAGCCGTCGCCGGAGCCCGCCGCGTCCCGGCTGGTGAAGTCCCGCCAGGGGGGCGGAGAGGGCAGTCGGTCGATCCCGTCGTGCGGTTCGCCGGCGCCTCGGTAGATGAGCCACTCGCTGGATTCGGTCATGATCCGGTCCTCGTCACTCGTCCACCGCCGCGGCCGTCCGAACGTGCATCACGTTATCCATCCTGAGGGTGCCTGGTAAGGGGCTGACCCGCCCCGCGGGCGGCTGGGTTCAAGGGGCCTCCAGCAGGTCACCGGCGCCCGGGAGGGGCTGGTGGGGATCGTCGTACAGCAGGGCGACGCCGTCGGCCCAGAAGGACTCCGTGCGGCCCGCGCGCAGCCGCATGCGGAGGTCGTGCACGGCCTCGGGGAGGTACTGCGCGCTGGACGGTTCTGCGATCTCGTCGATCGTGCCGCGGTGGAACTCCCCGCACACGGCGTCGGGGCGGCCACGCCGCCGGCGCCACAGGGCCACCCCGTAGCCGCCGAGCACGATCCGGGCGAGCGCCTCCGCGTCGTCCTCGAAGCGGAGATCGCCGTACCGGCAGAGCACCGGTACGGTGCCGTGCGACAGGGCGCGCAGTTGTTCCACCGACGGCACGGGTTTGCGCAACCCCTCGTCGCAGTCCAGGACTTCGGCCCGCGCGCGGTGCGCGTGCAGCCAGCGCCAGCGGGCCCGGCGCTCCTCGTCCACGTCGTCCCCGCCGCCCCCGCCGGCCGTGCCGTGGGAGCCGCCCGCGTGGTCCGGGTCGACCTCGCCGTACGCGTCGAACGCCTCCTCGGGCAGCCGGTCGCGGTCGGCGCAGCGCACGACGACCGGCCGAAGCGCCCCCAACGGCTCGGTCTCGGGCGGCAGTTGCCAGGTGTCCACCTCGAGGCCGAGCAGCGCGTGGGGCAGCGCCACCTGCAGCAGTGCGGGTCTGCCGGGCTCGTCGCAGTGCCGGAAGGCCTCCGCGAGCGGACCGGCCAGGTGCGCGGGCAGGTCGGCGAGGGGCGTGCGCTCGGCCTCGTGCAGCCGGACCGCCTCGCCGCCGGGCGCGGCCACCGAGACCGACCAGTCGCAGCGGTCGGGCTCCCAGCCACGCCGCACCAGTTCGAGCAGGGCGGATGGCCGGGCCGCACTGCGCAGGATCGTGCGGGGCTCGTCCTCGGGGGCCGACCGCTGTTCCTCCTCGCGCCTGCGCAACCGCTCCATCCGCTGCTCGGCGAGGCCGGAGCGATAGCGGACGCCCAGTCGCTGCGCGGCCTGCCACACCCACACCCACAGCGCCTTCTCGGCGTCGGGGGTGCTGGGCACGACGAAGGGGCGCGGCGCGGACATCGCCCGCATCGCGTAGTCGAGCACGAGCTCCAGCGCCCCGTCGTCGCTGGCGCTCTCGTAGAGCGCCCCGAGACCGTCGCGCCAGCCGCGCGGAGCGGGCAGCGGGGTGGAGGCCTGGAAGTCGGGGAGCGAGTCGAGGACGTCCAGCAGACCGCGGGTGCTCTCGGGCGGCGGGAGTTCGGCGAGCCGGCCCAGCAGCTGGATCCGCTCGTCGGGGCTGAGCGTGTGGCCCGGGCGGGCGCCGAGCCGGCCCTGTACGTCGGTCCACGTCTGCCGCCGGGAGGCCGGGTGGCGCTGCCGGTCGCGGTGGTAGCGGTCGTGGGCGTGGAAGACGGCCTGGTAGACGTCGTCGTGCTCGGCCGTCGCCCGCTCCGCGGGGACCCGCAGGGTGCGCAGTTGCTCGATTCCGGTGGACGTGCCGCCGGGACGGTGGTCCGAGCGCGCCTTGAGGACGCCGATCACCTCGCCGCGCACGGGGTCGATCACCGGGCCGCCCGAGACGCCGTACGGCAGATCGTTGTCGCCGAGGCGCATCTGCACGTCGGACGACCAGCCGCCGATGGTTCCCTGCACGGTGAGCGTGCCGTCCATCACCTGTAGGCGGCCCTCGTTCTCGGTCCAGCCCGCGTACAGCACCCGGCCCTCGCCGTAATAGGCCGCGGGGCGCTCCGAGACGTAGACGCACTCGTGGTCGACGACGGGTTCGGTCAGCTGGACCAGAGCGAGGTCCGGGGCCGGCCAGTTGCCGCCGGACGCGGTCCGCCCGGCGGCGTCGGCGTAGTCGGGGAGGGTCGCCACCACCCTGCCGGGGGCGGTGGACACGCCCCGCCCCGGCGCTGTCTCGTACACCACCGCGACCTCGCCCCCCTCCCCGCCGCAGGCCACATGTGCGCAGGTCAGAACCCAGTTCGGGGCGACGAAGAAGCCGCTCCCGAGGAACGTGCCGGGCTCCTCCAGGGCATACCCGACCACCGGACGATGAATGCGTACGGTCGCCGCCACGACGAGTCCACGCAGCGCACGCCGGGCCGCATCGAACGCGTTCGATGCGCCCGGGGCGTGCCCGCCGTTCATGCCCCGCCCCCGCCGAGGGGGCCGTCGCCGCCCCCGTGCATCGGCGCGCCGGGAGACGCCCCCGCGCGCCCGGCGCCGTCCGCGTCCCCCGACGGGGCGCCTCCCGCGCGGGCGTCCGCGCCGGGGGGTGCGTCCGGCACGGGGGGTGCGTGGGGCGGGCGGGGCGGGTGGGGTGGACGGGGGACGTGCGGTGCGTTCGCCGCAGGGCGGTCGGGGCCGGGGCCCGCGCCGGGGGCGGGGGCGGGGGCGGGCGCGCGCCCCGGCGCCGCGCCGTCACGCGCGGGTGCCCCGTGCGCCCCGGCGGCCGGGGCAGGCGCGTCGAGGTCCGGCGGGCCGCTGTTCCAGGTGAGGGTGACCGTGATGCCGGCCTTGGCCTCGCCGTCCGCGAGCAGGCCCACGACCTTCCCGGCCTTGGCGGTCAGCTCGATGCCGAACTCGACGCTCACCTCGTCGGGCCGCACCGCGCGCAGTGGTTCGGCCAGCGACCGCGCGACGCCCGTGACGAGCGCGTGCAGGCTCTCCACGCTCGCCTCCACCCGCTCGGCGAACCCGGTGTCGCTGTACGACAGCCGCCCGGACGGCGCGGACAGCTCGCCGGCGCCCGAGATGCGGGCCCACACGGGCGTCCCGTCCGGCAGCGCGATCCGCGCCACCCGTGTCACGTCGTCACCGCTCATGCCACTCCCCCGTTTCCCCGGTCCCCCTGATCCCGCCCCGCCCGCCCACAGGCCGGCGGCAGGACCCCGATCGCGCAGGGGCCCCCGGCGGCCCGCTGGACGCCGTCCCCCTGCGCCTATCCTTTTCCTGTCCCCTCCGCACCGGAGGGCGACCCCTTCCTCCCTCGCAGGAACAAAGGTCATTCCCCCGAGGGGGGATCCCTATCCCTGCGACCCACCCACGGAGCACGATCCATGTACTTCACCGATCGCGGAATCGAGGAACTCGAGAAGCGGCGCGGCGAGGAGGAGGTCACCTTCGAGTGGCTCGCCGAGCAGCTGCGGACGTTCGTCGACCTGAATCCGGACTTCGAAGTGCCGGTGGAACGGCTGGCGACGTGGCTGGCGCGACTGGACGACGAGGACGACGAGTAGCCGGCGGCGAGCCGCGGCCGACGGCGGCGAGAGGCGGCGACCCGCGCCGGTGAGCGGCGCGGGGTCAGGGCCGACCGGCGGCCCGTTCGCGGCCGGCCGTGCACGGAGGGGCGTCGGGTGACGCCCCTCTTTCGTGTTTCCGGGCCCGGACGGATCACCGGATCGGGTGCCTTGACTTTCGGCGGCCGCGATATATCGTGTTTCACGGAGACGCGATATTGCGTGTCGTGTCGTCGTGAGGGAGGTCCGCACCATGTCCGAGTGGTCCGTCGCCGAGCCGAGGAAGCTGTCTTTCGACGAGCCCGTGCGCGAACTGCACGTGCGCATCGTCGACGGCACCGTGAACGTGGTGGGCACCGACGACCGATCCGCCCGTCTGGAGGTGTCCCAAATCGAGGGACCGCCCCTGGTGGTGAGTCATCTCGACGGAACCCTGACGGTGGCCTACGAGGACCTGCCCTGGAAGGGCTTCCTCAAGTGGCTCGACCGCAAGGGCTGGCGGCGCAGCGCCGTCGTCTCGCTCGCCGTGCCGGCCGGCACCCGGGTGGAGGTGGGCGTGGTGAGCGCCGGGGCGGTGGTCTCGGGCATCGACGGCCCCGCCGAGGTGAAGGGGGTCAACGGCGACACGACCCTGGTGGGTCTCGCGGGCCCGGTGCGCGCGGACACCGTCTCGGGGAGCGTGGACGCCCAGGCGCTCACCGGCGATCTGCGCTTCAACTCCGTCTCCGGCGACCTGACCGTGGTCGAGGCGGGCTCCTCCGTGAAGGCCGACTCCGTCAGCGGGTCGATGATCGTCGACCTCGACCCGGTCGGCCGGCCCACCGACATCGCGCTCACCAGCATCTCGGGCGAGATCGCCATCCGGCTGCCCCACCCCGCGGACGCGCAGGTGGAGGCCAACACCGCGAGCGGCTCGGTCTCCAACGCCTTCGAGGATCTCCGGGTCAGCGGCCAGTGGGGCGCCAAGCGCATCACCGGCCGCCTGGGCGCCGGCAACGGCAGCCTCAAGGCCACGACGGTCTCCGGTTCGATCGCCCTGCTGCGCAGGCCCGCGGCAGACGAGGCGGAGGGCGAGGCACGGCAGGCCGGGGAGCGCGCGGACCCGGCGAAGACGTCCGCCACGGCACCGACACCGACAGTCGTACCGGAGGGGGAAGCGGGATCCGGCCCACGCTCCGGCTCGGGGGACAATGCCGATTCCGGCCCGGGCGGCGAGAGCTCATCCGACGGCCAGGCCGACAGCACGACCGACAAGAAGGTGCTCTGACATGCCTCCCGTCTTCGCCCATGGCCGTCTCCGCCTCTACCTTCTGAAACTGCTGGACGAGGCACCGCGCCACGGCTACGAGGTGATCCGCCTCCTCGAGGAACGCTTCCAGGGTCTCTACGCGCCGTCGGCGGGCACGGTGTACCCCCGGCTGGCCAAGCTGGAGGCCGAAGGCCTGGTCACCCACACCACCGAGGGCGGCCGCAAGGTGTACGCCATCACCGACACGGGCCGGGCCGAACTGGCCGACCGCAGCGGCGAACTGGCCGATCTGGAGCTGGAGATCCGCGAGTCGGTCGCCGAGCTGGCCGCGGAGATCCGAGCCGATGTGCGCGGCGCCGCGGGCGATCTGCGGCGCGAGATGCGGGCGGCGGCCTCACAGGCGCGCCAGGGCGCGGGGACGGGCTCCGCCGAGCCGGGCGAGCAAGGAGAGTACGGAGAGTACGGCGACAAGGAGGCGTGGCGGGCCGCCAAGGAGGAGATGCGCCGCGTCAAGCAGGAGTGGAAGGAGCAGGCGCGCCGGGCCAAGGACGAGAGCCGACGCGCACGCGAGGAGGCCCAGCGGGCGCGCCGCCAGGCCAAGGAGGCGCAGGAGCGGGCCCGCTCCCAGGCCCAGGAAGAGGTCCAGCGCATAGCGCGCCGGGTGCAGGAACAGGTCCAGGACCACTTCACGCGGGGCGACTGGCCGACGGGCGTCCGAGAGGGCCTGACGGAACTCGCCAAGGAGTTCGGGGAGTTCGGCAAGGACTTCGGTCGCGAGTACGGCAGGGACTTCGGCTTCGGCCGCCCCGGCACCACGGGAGCGGCCGCGGCCACGGCGCGTCCCGAGTACTCCCCCACCCCGGAGTACTCCGACACCCCGGAGGCCTTCCCCGCCGAGTACGAGCCGACCTGGGCCCACGAGGACCCCAGCGGCGACCCGGCCCGCGACCTGGACCGCCTCCTCGACCGCTTCCGGGACGACATCCGCGACGCGGCCCGGGACCACGGCGTCACCGGCGAACAGCTCCGCGAGGCCCGACGCCATCTGTCGACGGCGGCCGCACACATCGGCGTGGTGCTCCGAGCCCCGAGGTCCTGACGGGGGGCCGGGCCCGGCCTCGCACCTCGACCGGCCTCCACCCTCGAGCAGCCCCCAGCCGGCTTCACCCCGCCTCCGCGCCGGCCGGGACGCTGCTCAGCCCGCCTCCGCCTCGGCCGGCACGCCGCTCACCCCGCCTCCGCCTCGGCCGGCACGCCGCTCACCCCGCCTCCGCCTCGGCCGGGATCCTGCTCAGCCCGCCCCCGCCTCGGCCGGGATCCTGCTCAGCTCGCCTTGGCCGCGCGGCCGCCGCCGTCACCGCCGTCCGCGCGGCCGTCCACGCCCCCGTACAGCACGCGCGTGAGGGCGGTGTGCGTGACGCCGTGGTCGGCGAGGATCTCCGCGGGCACGCCACGGCGGGCGGTGAGGGCGAGCAGCAGGTGCTCGTCGCCGATCTTCCGTTCGCGGCGGGCGAGGGCGATGCGCAGTGTGTCGGTGAGCAGCTCCTTGGCTCCGCGGTCGAAGGGCCGCCCGCCGAAGAGGCGTCCGCCGGAGCCGCCCTTGCCGTCGGCCGCCAACGCGCCCTCCCCGTGCGCCTCCTCCACCCGCGAGACGATCTCGGAGACGTCGATGCCCAGCCCCGAGAGGGCGTCCGTGTCGGCCCGGGAGAGGCCGCCCCGGCGTCGGACCTCGCCCAGATCCCGGACGAGTCCCGCACGGCCGC
Organism: Streptomyces sp. NPDC037083; assembly: GCF_055606485.1. Classification (NCBI taxonomy): domain Bacteria; kingdom Bacillati; phylum Actinomycetota; class Actinomycetes; order Kitasatosporales; family Streptomycetaceae; genus Streptomyces; species Streptomyces sp. NPDC037083. Next base: position 184,053 of record NZ_JBVJSQ010000001.1, read on the forward strand.
CCGGCGGCAGCCCGAGCGAGGCCAGCGCGAACGAGCCGCGACTGCCCTCCCTGTCGAGGAGGGCGAGCAGCACATGCGTCTCGTCGACCCGCTCCGCCCCCGTCCGTTCGGCATGCACCGCCGCGCCCAGCACCACGGCCCGCGCGTCCTTCGTGAACCGCTCGAACATCATTGCCTCCCGTACTTCTTGTGCACGGCCTGCCTGCTGACCCCGAGTTCCGCGGCGATCTCCTGCCACGACCATCCCTGGTTGCGCGCACTGCGCACCTGCACCGCCTCCAGCTGCTCCAGCAGCCTGCGCAGCGCCGCGACGGCGCGCAGCCCGACCCGTGGATCGCGGTCGCCGGCTCGCGCGGCGAGATCCGTTGCTTCGGTCATGACGTCAACCTACGTTGACACTCCGCATCTGTCAACCGTGATTGACGCATGGGGCGCGCAAAAGGCGGGCCCGGGGACCCCGGACCCGCCTCACACGCGTGGCGGAGATCAGCCGTTGGTGAGCACGATCTTGCCGAACTGGTCGCCGGACGCGAGCCGTTCGAAGCCCTCGCGGGCCCGGTCGAGCGGGAGCACCTCGTCGATGACGGGACGCACACCGGTGGCCGCGCAGAAGGAGAGCAGGTCCTCCAGCTCGTCCTTGGTGCCCATGGTGGAGCCGACGACCTTGAGCTCCAGGAAGAAGATCCGGGTGAGCTCGGCGTGCGAGGGCCGGTCGCCGCTGGTGGCGCCGGAGATGACGAGCGTGCCGCCGGGCCGCAGGGACTTCACCGAGTGGGACCAGGTGGCCGCGCCGACGGTCTCGATCACGGCGTCCACCCGCTGCGGCAGCCGCGCACCGGACTCCACCGCCTCGACGGCGCCGAGTTCCAGGGCCCGCTTGCGCTTGGCCTCGTCCCTGCTGGTGGCGAAGACCCGCAACCCGGCCGCCTTGCCCAGCACGATGGCCGCCGTGGCGACACCGCCGCCGGCGCCCTGGACGAGGACGGAGTCGCCGGGACGCACCCCGGCGTTGGTGAACAGCATGCGGTACGCCGTCAGCCAGGCCGTGGGCAGGCAGGCGGCCTCCGCGAAGGAGAGCTCCTTGGGCTTGGGCAGGACGTTCCAGGTCGGCACGGCGACCTGCTCGGCGAACGTGCCCTGGTAGCGCTCGGTGAGGATGGAGCGGGGCTCGTCGGGGCCGACACCATGTCCGGTCTGTCCGATCACGGAGTGCAGGACGACCTCGTTGCCGTCCTCGTCGACACCGGCGGCGTCGCAGCCGAGGATCATCGGCAGCCGGCCCTCGGGGAGACCGACGCCCCGAAGCGACCAGAGATCGTGATGGTTGAGGGAGGCGGCCCTGACGTCGACGACGCTCCAGCCGGGACGGGCCTCGGGGGCCGGGCGCTCCCCCAACTCCAGGCCGGAAAGCGGCTGGTCACGGTCGATTCGGGCGGCGTAGGCGGCGAACATGCACCCGACCCTAGGGTCCCGCGGCGGCGAGCGAAACCGGACGGCACTGTGAGACATGCCCTCTTGCGCTCCGTCCGCCCCGGCCCTGACCGGACGGTGCCGACCGAGCCCCGGCCGAGCCCCGGTCAGGACGATTCAGCCCGTCCGACGCCTCGTCATCACCCGAACGGGCAGACCGGTGGGTAAAAAAAGGAGATGGCCCCGCCTGGGCAGGCGGGGCCATCCGTGGCACACGTCAGCGACGGGCAACGCCCTCGGCACGAGCGGCAGCGGCCACCGCGGCCGTCACCGCAGGAGCCACGCGCTCGTCGAACGGCGACGGAATCACGTAGTCCGCCGCGAGGTCGTCCCCGACGACCCCGGCCAGCGCCTCGGCGGCCGCGAGCTTCATGCCCTCGGTGATCCGGGACGCCCGCACCTGCAGCGCGCCCGCGAAGATCCCCGGGAACGCCAGCACGTTGTTGATCTGGTTGGGGAAGTCCGACCGCCCGGTCGCGACCACGGCCGCGTACTTGTGGGCGACGTCCGGGTGCACCTCCGGGTTCGGGTTCGCCATGGCGAAGACGAACGCGCCCTTCGCCATCGAGGCCACCGCCTCCTCGGCCACCGTGCCGCCGGAGACGCCGATGAAGACGTCGGCGCCGGCCAGCGCGTCCTCCAGCGAGCCGCTCAGCCCGGCCTTGTTGGTGAACCCGGCCAGCTCGCGCTTGACGTCGGTGAGGTCCTCCCGGTCCGCGGAGACGATGCCCTTGCGGTCGGCGACCGCGACGTCCCCGATACCTGCCTCGACCAGCATCTTCGCGATGGCGACCCCGGCCGCGCCGGCTCCCGAGATGACGGCCCGCAGCTCGCCGACGGCCCGTCCACTCAACCGCGCCGCGTTGCGCAGCGCCGCCAGCGTCACGATCGCCGTGCCGTGCTGGTCGTCGTGGAAGACCGGGATGTCGAGGGCGTCCTGGAGGCGGCGCTCAATCTCGAAGCACCGCGGCGCCGAGATGTCCTCCAGGTTCACTCCGCCGAACGAGGGCGCGAGGCGCACCACCGTCTCGATGATCTCTTCCACGTCCGTGCAGGCGAGCGCGATCGGGACCGCGTCCACACCGCCGAACTGCTTGAAAAGAATCGCCTTGCCTTCCATCACCGGAAGGGAGGCCTCCGGGCCGATGTCCCCGAGCCCGAGCACGGCCGTGCCGTCGGTCACGACGGCGACGACGGACGACTTCCAGGTGTAGTCGTTCACCAGCTCCGGCTGCTCCGCGATCGCGGTGCACACGCGCGCGACGCCGGGCGTGTAAGCGAGGGACAGGTCGTCCTTGTCGTGGACCGGGACGGTGGCCTGGACGGCCATCTTTCCGCCACGGTGCAGCGCGAACACCGGGTCGAACGAGTCGAGGGGCTCCGCACCGCCCTCCTGGCCCGCTCGGTCGGCGCTCTCGCTGCGAGGATTGACGATCTCCGCTGCCACTGTGTCTTACCCCTTAGGTCTGCATGGTTTGAGGGTGGCCACTCCTGATTGAGAAGTGGGCGGGCATCGCACAGGGCCCTGAGGTGATGCGTACGAGCGCCTGCGCGTCGGGCGCGCCGCACACGCGCCCTGAGCCCCGGATGAGGGGTGTAAAAAACCTTCTTACCGGACGGAGACCACAGCCGACGAGTCCATTCGGTGCAAGGTCACATCCCCGGGCCTGTGGACCTTCGACAGAGGTCACCGCGAGTGACATGAGTCATGCACGAAGAACGGCCGGGGTCACCGAAGCCCTTGACAAGCCTTGACACGCACTCAAGTCAACGTATGGGGCGCACGACGAGCGATCACATGGTGAGATGAACCGAAGATCTTTCGGCCGGAAGGGGGGATTCCCGCAGATGGTCCGGCTCCGTCCGGTCGTGATGTACCGGACTGATGCGGTTCGGGGGTCGCCCGTTATCCGATTTTGACATGGCTGGCCCCCTGAATGCCGTCGTCCGAATGGCAAGATGCCGTCATCACACGAGGTCGCGACACCCGAAGGTGTGTGTTCTCGTCGACCCATCGGCATTTGTCGACCCATCGGCATCTCCATCCATCCGCCGGAGGAATCCACCATGACCGCAAGCTCCACCCGACGCACGACCGCCGCGCGCACCCGCCTGGCAGCGGTCGGATCCCTCGCGGTCGCGGGCGCCTTGCTGCTCACCGCCTGCGGCGACCAGACCGAGGGCGGCGGCAGCTCCTCCCAGTCGTCGAGCGGCTCCGACAAGGCTCCCCTCTTCTCGAAGCTTCCGGCCGACATCCAGAAGGCGGGTGTCATCAAGGTCGGCACCAACGCCGAGTACGCCCCGATGGAGTCCGTCGAGGGCGGCAAGATCGTGGGCGTCGACCCCGACATCGCCGCCGCGCTCGGCAAGCAGCTCGGCGTGGACTTCCAGTTCACCTCGGGCGGCTTCGACACCCTGATCACCGCGGTCAACACAGGCCGCTACAACGTCGCCATGTCGTCGATCACTGACAACAAGCAGCGCCAGGAGGGGCTGGACGACAAGGGCAAGAAGCTGGGCGAGGGCGTCGACTTCGTCGACTACTTCACCGCCGGCACGGCCGTCTACGTCCAGAAGGGCAACCCCAAGGGCATCAAGACGCTGGACGACCTCTGCGGTCAGACGGTCGCGGTGCAGCGGGGCACCACGTACGAAGAGGCCCTGCAGACGCAGTCGAAGAAGTGCACCACCGACGGCAAGAAGGCCCTCAAGATCGAGTCCTTCGAGAACGACACCGAGGCCCAGACCCGAGTGAAGTCCGGCGGCGCCGTGGCCGGCGTCAACGACTACCCGGTCGCCGTGGACATGGCCCGCAAGGCGGGCAACGGCAACACCTTCGAGGTTCTCGACAAGCAGTACGAGGCCGCTCCGTTCGGCATCGTCGTGGACAAGAAGAACACCCAGCTGCGCGACGCCCTCAAGGAGGCCGTCGACGCCATCATCAAGGACGGCTCGTACCAGAAGGTGCTGGAGAAGTGGGGCGCCGAGAGCGGCGCGATCAAGGCCGCCGCGATCAACGGCGGCAAGTGATCCACCCGCACCTCCTGAAGTCTTCGAAGGGCAGTCCCCATGACTGACAAGTTCGACAAGTCCTCCGCGGGCGCACCGCCGGAGGACACCCCACCGGCCGCCAAGGAGCCGGCGTTCTCCGGCCCGCCGGAGGCGATCAAGGCCATTCCGGTGCGCCACTACGGCCGCTGGGTGAGCGCCGTCGTCGTCATCGCGCTCCTCGCCCTGCTGGTCAACGCGTTCGCGGCCGGCGACATCCAGTGGGACACGGTCGGCGACCAGCTGTTCAACTCGACGGTGATCGCGGGCGCCGGGCGCACCCTGCTGATCAGCATCCTGTCCATGGTGCTCGGCGTGGTCCTGGGCGTCCTGCTGGCCGTGATGCGCCTGTCGAAGAACCCGGTGACCAGCACGGTCGCCTGGCTGTACATCTGGTTCTTCCGCGGCACCCCGGTGTACGTGCAGCTGCTGATGTGGTTCAACCTGGCGCTGATCTTCCCCGTCCTGAACCTCGGTCCGATCTACAAGGACGAGATGACGGACGTCATGACGCCGTTCATGTGCGCCCTGCTCGGTCTCGGCCTGAACGAGGCCGCGTACATGGCCGAGATCTGCCGGGCCGGCCTGCTGGCCGTGGACGAGGGACAGACCGAGGCGGCCCACGCGCTGGGCATGAGCCACGGCAAGACGCTGCGGCGGATCGTCATCCCGCAGGCGATGCGGGTGATCGTGCCGCCGACCGGCAACGAGTTCATCAACATGCTGAAGACCTCGTCGCTGGTGTACGTGGTGACCTACAACGAACTGCTGCGCTCGACCTCGGTGATCGGCTCCTCGTCGTTCGCCGTGATGGAACTGCTCTTCGTGGCCTCCATCTGGTACCTGGTCATGACCAGCATCTTCAGCGTCTTCCAGTACTACCTGGAGCGTTACTACGCACGGGGTTCGAGCCGTAGCCTCCCGCCCACGGTCTTCCAGAGGATCAGGGCGAACCTGCTCACGATCGGCCGCGAAAGGGGTGCGGCATGACCGCGATGGTGAAGGCGGAGGGCGTCCACAAGTCCTTCGGCGCGGTCGAGGTCCTCAAGGGCATCGACCTGGAGGTCAAGAACGGTGAGGTGTTCTGCCTCATCGGCCCGTCCGGCTCCGGCAAGTCGACCTTCCTCAGGTGCATCAACCACCTGGAGAAGATCAACGCCGGCCGGCTGTACGTCGACGGGGACCTGGTGGGCTACCGCCAGAAGGGCGACAAGCTGTACGAGCTCAAGGACAGCGAGGTCGCGCTGAAGCGCCGGGACATCGGCATGGTGTTCCAGCGGTTCAACCTGTTCCCGCACATGACGGCGGCGGAGAACGTGGTCGAGGCCCCGGTGCAGGTCAAGGGCGTCAGCAAGGCGCAGGCCCGGGAGCGGGCGCGGGAGCTGCTGGACCGGGTCGGCCTGGCCGACAAGGCCGACAACTACCCCTCGCAGCTCTCCGGCGGCCAGCAGCAGCGCGTCGCCATCGCCCGGGCGCTGGCGATGGACCCGAAGCTGATGCTGTTCGACGAGCCGACCTCGGCCCTCGACCCGGAGCTGGTCGGCGACGTCCTCGACGTCATGCGCGACCTGGCCGAGTCCGGGATGACGATGGTCGTCGTCACCCACGAGATGGGCTTCGCCCGCGAGGTGGGCGACAGCCTGGTCTTCATGGACGGCGGTGTGGTCGTCGAGTCCGGCAACCCGCGGGACGTGTTGACCAACCCGCAGCAGGAGCGGACGCAGGCGTTCCTGTCGAAGGTGCTGTAGCAGGAACGGCGCGCGAAGAAGGGGCGGTACGGGATCCCGTACCGCCCCTTCGCCGTACCGCCCCTTCGCCGTACCGCCCTTTCGCCGTCGCCGCCCCTTCGCCGTCGCCGCCGCTTCTCCGGGCCGGGGGCCGCGGCCCCCGCACGCTCACTTCAGCGCCAGCACCAAGGTGTCCGACGGCGAGCACCACACCGCCCGGGCCTCACCGAACCCGCGCGCCAGCAGCTCGCGCACATGCCATCCCACGGAGGGCATGTCGCCGTCGGCGTGCTCGCCGTAGATCTCGAAGCGCCGGGCCGTCGGCTCGGCGAGCACCGGGTCCTTGGCGGCGAGCTGCCACCACTCGGCCCAGTCCAGGGCCCCGTCGCCCTTGGCCTGATCCATGCGGGCGTGGCGCTGGGCGCGCTCCGCCGCGTTGATCCGGGGCGTCGCGTCGTCGATCATGTGGTCCGCGTTCATGAAGACACCGCCGTCGCGGACGAGTTCCGCGATCCGACCGTAGAGGGCCGCGAGGGGTTCGCTGTGCAGCCAGTGCAGGGCCGTGGCGGTCAGGACGGCGTCGTAGGACTCGTGGGGCAGCCGGGCCGGCCAGTCGGGGTCCTTGAGGTCGGCGGTCACGAAGGTGACGCGGTCGTCGTCCGCGAAGGTCCCCTCGGCGATGGCGAGGAGCGCCGGGTCGAGGTCGACGCCGGTGCTGGTGGCGTCGGGCAGCCGGGCCAGCAGCCGGGCGGTGACGGTGCCGGTGCCGCAGGCGAGGTCGAGGACGCGCGGGGCGGGCCCGACGAGCGCCTCCACCATGTCGAGCATGATCCGGAAGCGTTCCTCGCGGTCGGGCATGTACCACTCCTGCTGGCGGTCCCAGCTCCGCTGCCAGGCAGCCCAGTCGGCACCGGCCGCGGCTGCGGTCGTGGCGTGGGGCGAGGCATCGGGCTCGGTGTCGGCCGTGGCACCGGTCGGGGTCGTCTGCGCGTCCGTCATCGCCATCCTCCGCATAGGTCACGTAATACCCTGGAAGCACGAACGGCCGTTACTCCGCCCGCATCCCGACCATAGAGCGCCCCCGTAAGGACTACAAGTGGAACTGGCCTATTACTCGGACTACGCCGTGCGGCTCGTCAACAGCGAGGAGCCGACCCGCGGCAAGGACGCCCTGACCTCGGTCGAGGCCGTCCGAGCGCTCTTCGGCGGCAACCAGTCGGCCGCCCGCCGCGCCACCGACGCGGACGTCACCCGGTTCCGCTCGGTCCGCGGCCGGCTGCGCGCGGTCTTCGAGGCGGCCGACGGCGGCGACGAGACCCTCGCGGTGGACCTGCTGAACTCCCTGCTGCTGGAGTTCCCGGTGAGCCCGCAGATCTCCGGCCACGACTTCCGCGACGACGACGGCCGCCCGCTGTGGCACATGCACCTGGCCGACCACCCGTCCAACGCGACCGCCGGCTACGCGGCCATCGCGGCCATGGGCCTGGCCTTCCACCTCACCGAGTACGGAGTCGACCGGCTGGGCCTGTGCGAGGCGAGCCCCTGTCGCAACGCCTACCTCGACACCTCGACCAACCGCTCCCGGCGCTACTGCTCCGACCGCTGCGCCACCCGCGCCAACGTGGCCGCCTACCGCGCCCGCAAGCGCCTGGAGGCGGACCGCACGGCCGGCACGGGCCTGGCCGCCGACAGCGCCCAGCGCACCACCGCCAGCGGGGAGCGCTGATCCGGCTTCAGCGGACGGTAGCGCAGCCGCGCCCGGCCCAGGATCAGCTCGTCGGGCACGGTCCCGTAGTCCGTGCTGTCGCCGCCTGCGTAGGCGTTGTCCGCCAGGACCCACCACCCGCCCTCACGGCGCTCGACGGCCCGTTTGACGACCAGCAGGTCCTGCTGGAAGGGATGCCGCAGCACGATCACGTCACCGGGCCGCACCCGCGCGCCGTACTGCACCAGCAGCCGGTCCCCGTGGTGGAGCGTGGGCACCATGGACGGACCGGTCACCTCGGCCAGCCCGAAGGGCGCGGGGGCCATGCCCCGCTCGGTCTCCTGCGACGGTTCCGGCATGCCCGGCACCTCCCCGGTCCGTTCGTCCACCAGTCTCAGTCTGACCCCGGACTTTTGTCCTAAGCCCATGGGGGCACCCGCCAAAAGCAGTCGCTCAGGGAGTAATGTCCCACCTGAGAAGACGATCACGAGGAAGGAACGCTCCATGCTTTCCCGCCTGTTTGCCCCCACGGTCAAGGTCAGCGCACACTGCGACCTGCCCTGCGGTGTGTACGACCCGGCCCAGGCCCGCATCGAGGCGGAGTCGGTGAAGGCCGTGCAGGAGAAGATGGCCGCCAACGACGACCCGCACTTCCAGGCGCGCGCCACCGTCATCAAGGAGCAGCGTGCCGAGCTCGCGAAGCACCACGTCTCCGTGCTGTGGAGCGACTACTTCAAGCCCCCGCACTTCGAGAAGTACCCCCAGCTGCACCAGCTGGTCAACGACGCCCTGAAGGCGCTGTCGGCCGCCAAGGGCTCGACCGACCCGAAGACCGGCGAGAAGGCCCTGGAGCTCATCGCCGAGATCAGCGACATCTTCTGGGAGACCAAGAAGGCCTGACCGGCCGTTCCTCGTCCATGACCTGCGGCAGGTGCACCGTCGCGGGTCGTGGGGAACGCTCGTCACACCTTGCGCGAGGGGCCCGGTCGGACAGCCGACCGGGCCCCTCCGTCGTGACGTTCAGGCCCCGCCGGCCGGGTCGTCCTCGCCCACCTCCAGCAGTCCCGCCGCCGCGCCGACTATGCGCGGGTCGGGCGTCCCGACGACCTCCTCGTCCTTGTCGTCGTAGTCGAACCGGGCGAGCACGCTGCGCATCGCCTCGACCCTGGCCCGTTTCTTGTCGTTGCTCTTGACCACCGTCCAGGGCGCGTACGCCGTGTCCGTCTCGCGGAACATGGCGACCTTGGCGGCGGTGTAGTCGTCCCAGCGGTCCAGCGAGGCCAGGTCCATCGGGCTGAGCTTCCACTGCCGTACGGGGTCGATCCGGCGGATCGTGAAGCGGGTGCGCTGCTCGCTCTGCGAGACCGAGAACCAGAACTTCACCAGGTCGACGCCGTCGTCCACGAGCATCCGCTCGAACATGGGGGCCTGGCGGGCGAAGCGCTCGTACTCGTCGTCGGTGCAGAAGCCCATGACCCGCTCGACGCCGGCCCGGTTGTACCAGGACCGGTCGAAGAGGACGATCTCGCCCGCGGTGGGCAGCTGCTCGACGTACCGCTGGAAGTACCACTGCCCGCGCTCGCGCTCGGTGGGCTTCTCCAGGGCCACGACCCGGGCGCCGCGCGGGTTGAGGTGCTCGGTGAACCGCTTGATGGTGCCGCCCTTGCCGGCCGCGTCACGGCCCTCGAAGACGATCACGAGCCGACGTCCGGTCTCCTTGATCCAGCTTTGCAGCTTCAGCAGTTCGATCTGCTGCAGCCGCTTGTGCCAGTCGTACTCCTTGCGCTCCATGCGCCGCGGGTAGGGGTAGTTCTCCCGCCAGGTGTCCACCGGGCTTCCGTCCGGCCGGACGAGCACGGGGTCGTCGTGGTCGCTGTAGTCGACCCGCAGGTCGGCCGGTTCGGACAGCGGGGGCGGTGTCGTCACGGCGTCTGTCTCCCGGTCTCGGATCTCGTGTCGCGTGTCATGTCTCGGGGGTCGGATCTCGGGACTCAGTGGAACTGCGGCACGATGAGGCGGATCCCGTAGGCCACCACCGCCGCGCAGGCGAGGAAGCACAGTGCGGCCTGCGCCCGGCCCGCGGCGGAGACGCCGGGCCTCTCCTCGCGCGTGCCGTCCGCCCGGGCCAGGCCCAGGACTCCCAGGGCGAAGACGGTGACCACGGCGACGGTGACGCCGACGCTCACCGCGGTGACCTGGCCGAGTGCGGTCCAGTCGATACTCATGGCGTGAACTCCGGTGTCTGCTCAGGCGGCCGTTCGGACGTCGGTGGGCGGGGCGGTGCGCAGGGCGACCTCACGGCCGTCGTTGACGTTGTGGGCGTGCACGGGGTTGCGGCGGGAGATCACGACGATGCCGGCGGCGAGCGCGATGCCCACCAGGGCGACGACCGTCGTGCCGAGGTTGCCGCCGTGCGTGACCGCGCTCGCCGCGAGGCCGCCGGCCAGCGCCGCCGCGGGCAGGGTGACCAGCCATGCGATCACCATGCGGCCCGCCACGCCCCAGCGCACCTCCGCAAGCCGCCGGCCCAGACCCGCGCCGAGGATGCTGCCGGAGGCGACCTGGGTGGTGGACAGGGCGAAGCCGAGGTGCGCGGAGGTGAGGATGACGGTCGTGGAGGCCGTCTCGGCGGCGAAGCCCTGCGGGGACTGGATCTCGGTCAGGCCCTTGCCCATGGTGCGGATGATCCGCCAGCCGCCGAGATAGGTGCCCAGGCCGATGGCGAGTCCGGCGGAGGCGACCACCCACACCGGCGGCCCTGCGTCATGGCCGAGCGCGCCCGCCGAGATCAGGGTCAGGGTGATGACGCCCATGGTCTTCTGCGCGTCGTTCGTGCCGTGCGCGAGGGAGACCAGCGAGGCGGAGGCGATCTGCCCGATCCGGAAACCCCGGGTGACCGGTCCCCGCCGGGCGCGCTCGGTGAGCCGGTAGGCGAGATAGGTCGCGAGCAGCGCCGCCACGCCCGCCACCAGCGGGGAGGCCACGGCCGGGATCAGGATCTTCTCGACGACCTTGTCGAAGTGCACCCCATGGGACCCGGCCCCGACCCACACCGCCCCGATCAGCCCGCCGAACAGCGCGTGCGACGAACTCGACGGCAGGCCGACCAGCCAGGTCAGCAGGTTCCACAGGATGGCCCCGACCAGCCCGGCGAAGATCATCCCCGGTGAGACGAGACTGTCGTCCACGATGCCGCCCGAGATGGTCTTCGCGACCTCGGTGGACAGGAAGGCGCCGACGATGTTGAGGACTCCGCTCACCAGGACCGCGGTCCTCGGTGTGAGCGCGGCGGTGGCGATGGAGGTCGCCATCGCGTTCGCCGTGTCGTGGAATCCGTTGGTGAAGTCGAAGGCCAGGGCCGTGACGATGACGACCGCCACGAGGAACGTGATGTGGTCCATTCCCTCAGGGGAGCAAGCGCTTCCATACGTGAGGCGAACTGGAGGCAAAGCCTGTTTCCGCTCTCCGCGCCCGACGTGTAAGGATCGTGCGATCCTGGCGTGATGACACGGGAGGACCTGGTGAGGTTGCGGCAGGCGCGCGACCGGATGGACCGCGAGTACGCCGAGCCCCTCGACATCGCCGCACTGGCCGGCACGGCGCTGATGTCCCCCGGCCACTTCCAGCGCAGCTTCCGCGAGGCGTACGGCGAGACGCCCTACGGCTATCTGATGACCCGCCGCGTCGAGCGTGCCAAGGTTCTGCTGCGCCGCGGGGACCTGACCGTGACGGAGGTCTGCATCGCGGTCGGCTGCACCTCGCTCGGCTCGTTCAGCTCCCGTTTCACCGAGCTGGTCGGCGAGACCCCGAGCGCGTACCGGGCGCGGTCGCACGACGAGAGCGCGGTGATCCCGCCGTGCGTGGCCCGCACGTTCACCCGGCCCCGGCGGGGCCGGCCCTAGGGTGGATGCCATGGATCTCAAACTCCACCAGTGTTTCGTCGCCGTCGACGACCACGACAAGGCCCTGCACTTCTATGTCGAGGTGCTCGGTCTCGAAGTCCGCAACGACGTCTCCTTCGAGGGGATGCGCTGGGTCACCGTCGGGTCTCCGCTGCAGCCGGACGTGAACATCGTGCTGGAGCCGCCGGGCGCGAACCCGGACTTCTCCCCGGCCGACCGGGAGGCGATGGCCCGGCTGCTCGCCAAGGGCGTGCTGCGCGGGGTCATCTTCACCACCGCCGACTGCGACGCCCTGCACGCGCGCGTGCAGGAGGCCGGCGTCGAGGTGCTCCAGGAACCGACGGACCAGCCGTACGGGGTGCGCGACTGCGCGTTCCGCGACCCGGCCGGGAACATGCTGCGGTTCATGGAGCGCAAGGCGTGAGCCGACCCGTCCGCTGGACGTACGCCTTCGTCGACCGGCCCGCCGCGCTGTTCGAGCGGGCCTGTGCCTTCTGGACCGCCGTCACGGACACCCGCCTGTCCGAAGCCAGGGGCGACAAGGGGGAGTTCGTCACCCTGCTGGCCGAGGGCACGGATGCCTGCGTGAAGATCCAGGGCGTCGCGGACGGCGCCGGCGGCGCACATCTCGACTTCGCGGTCGAGGACGTGCCCCGGTTCGTCGAGGAGGCGCTGGAGCTGGGGGCGGAATCGGCCGCCGCGCACGAGGACTGGGCGGTGCTGCGCTCCCCGGCCGGGCAGCCGTTCTGTGCGGTGCCGTGGCACGGCGAGGCCGTGCGGCCGCCCGTGGTGGCCGGCAGCCGTCTCGACCAGGTGTGCGTCGACCTCCCGCCGTCTGCGTTCGACGCGGAAGTCGCCTTCTGGACTGCCCTGTTGTCCGACTGGTCGGCCCGGCCCGGATCCCGGCCCGAGTTCCATGTGCTCGAACCGCCGCCCGGGCTCGCGGTCCGCATCCTGCTGCAGCGGCTCGACGAGGAGCGGCCGGAGGACGGCGGCCCGGTCTCCGCCCACCTCGACCTCGCCTGCGGCGCGGACGTCGACGCCGCGCGCGCCCGCCACGAGCGGCTCGGCGCGCGGTTCGTCGCCCGGCACCCCCACTGGACGGTGATGCGCGATCCGGCGGGCGGCCTGTACTGCCTGACCGGGCGTGACGCGGATACGGGCGGACTTCCCCGGACAGGTGGTCGCTGACCGCTCGTCGTCCCGCACGGCATGTGCCGGCGGGCGCCCTGCCCGCCGTCCTGCGCCGGCTGCCCGGGGCCGCGCCCGCCGTATGCGGATGCCGGATCGCGAGCGACCGCAGAGGCAGCCGCCGGACGAGTGACGCCGGCTGTCAGGAGGTACGGGCCGTCGGGGCGCCGGGCTCCTGTTCGGACGAGGAGACGGGTTCGGGCGCGGAGACAGTTCCGGGCGGGGCGACGGTTTCGGGCGAGGAGGCGTGCTCGGGGTCGGAGTGCTCGGGGTCGGCGTGCTCGCGCTGGGCGCCCGGCTCCACGTACGCCTCGCACTCCGGGTTGTGGCACGGCCCCGGCACCCACCGCGGCACCCACGCGCCCAGCGTCTTGTGCCGGCGGATGACGGACTGCACGGGCTTCCCGCAGGCGGGGCAGACGCGTTGTTCCCTGTCCATGTCCTCAGGGTAGGACGGCCCGTACGCAAGCGCCCCCCGCCGTACGCAAGCGGCCCCCCGCCGAGCGTCAGCGTGCCCTGCCGTACGTACGGACCACCGCGCCGTTGCCGAAGGAGCGCACCGCGCCCAGGGTGAAGCGGGCGAGGTCGAAGCCGGCGCCGAACATCGGCATGCCCGCGCCGTAGACGATCGGGTAGGTCTTGGTCACCGGCTCGTCGATCTCGTCGTCGACGGCGTCCTGCCGGACGTGGGAGTGCCGGACGGCCTCGTCGAGCGCATCGTCGAAACGGTGGTACCGACCGCCGGCCCCTGACGTCCGCCGGCACGCCGCCCCACCCGGCCGAACCGCCGACAGCCCCCAGGCCCTTCCGAACTGCCCGCCGTCCACCCCCGCCCCCTCAGGCCCTCAAGCCCTCAAGCCCTCAAGCCCCCCGAACCCACGGCCTTGAGCCGCGGTCACGGGGGGCACGGGGACTCTCGGGACCGGCTGGCCCGCGCTGGCCGGCCGGGCCGGTCGAGTGGGTCCGGCGGTCGGCCGGCCCTGGTCGGCCGGCCCTGGTCGGCCGGTGGGTGAGGCGAGGCCTGGTGAGCCCCACGGGGGGGCGGGCGGGTGGGTCAGTTGTTGCGGCGGGTTACGAATTCCGCCAGGGACAGCAGGCCGCCCGCCGACTCCGGGTCCGGGATCGCCCGGGCCAGCTCGTGCATCGCGCGGGACATCCGGTCGGCCGCCTGCTCCTGTGCCCACGCGCGGCCGCCGGCCCGTTCGACGGCCGTCGTCGTGCGGTCCAGGTCGGCCGGTCGGTAGGGCGCCGCGTACAGCTCGGCCAGTTCGCCGGCCGCCGGGGTGCCGGAGGTCAGCGCGGCGACCACCGGGAGGGATTTCTTGCGGGCCGCGAGATCCGCGCCGGCCGGTTTGCCGGTGTGCCGCGGGTCGCCCCATATCCCGATGACGTCGTCGATGAGCTGGAAGGCGAGCCCGGCCTCCCGGCCGAACGCGTCCAGCGCCTCGACGTCCTCCTCCGCCGCCCCCGCGTAGAGCGCGCCGACCGCACAGGCGCAGCCGAGCAGCGCGCCCGTCTTGGCCTCGGCCATGACGATCACCTCGTCGAGGGTGACCTCGGCGGGGCCGCGTCTCTCCAGGGCGGTGTCCGCCTGCTGGCCCGCGCACAGCTCGACCACGCAGGCCGCGACCCGGGCCGCGGCCGCCGAGGAAGCGGGGTGCGGGTCCGCGGCGAGCAGCCCGAGGGCGAGGGCCTGCAGGGCGTCCCCCGCGAGGATCGCGTCGGCGTCGCCGAACACGGTCCAGGCGGTGGGACGGTGGCGGCGGGTGGCGTCCCGGTCCATCACGTCGTCGTGCAGCAGCGTGAAGTTGTGGACCAGTTCGACCGCCGCGGCGGCCCGGACCGCCGCCGCGCGGGCCGCCGGGCCGCCGAGCGCCGCGGCCGCGGCGAGCACGAGGGCCGGACGGATCGCCTTGCCCGCGTTGCCCGCCGCCGGAGTGCCGTCCGCGTGCTCCCAGCCGAAGTGGTAGAGCGCGATCCTGCGCATCGAGCCGGGCAGCGAATCGATCGCCGCCCGCAGCGCCGGGTCGACCGACGCCCGGGAACGCTCCAGGATCTCCGTCGCCTCGTGCCCGTCGGCCGCGCCCGGGGCGCCCTCGCCCTGGCTCCCGATGGGTTTCCGCCCCTCGCGCGCCTCGCCCCCGTACCGCCTGACGGCGGAGGTCACCGCCAGCGGCCGATCTCGACGTTCTCCAGGACGCCCAGCGCGTCCGGCACCAGGACCGCGGCCGAGTAGTAGGCCGTGACCAGGTATTTGATGATCGCCTGTTCGTTGATGCCCATGAACCGCACGGAGAGGCTGGGCTCGATCTCGTCCGGGATGCCGGACTGGCGCAGGCCGATGACGCCCTGGTCCTGCTCGCCCAGACGCAGGGCGATGATCGAGCTGGTGCGCGCCTCGGTGACGGGGATCTTGTTGCACGGGTAGATCGGCACCCCGCGCCAGGTGGGAATCCGGTTGCCGCCGACGTCGATCGTCTCGGGCACGAGGCCGCGCTTGTTGAGCTCACGGCCGATCGCGGAGATCGCACGCGGGTGGGCGAGCAGCATCTTGGTGCCGCGCCGCCTGCTGAGCAGTTCGTCCAGGTCGTCCGGGCCGGGCACGCCGTCGTGCGGCTGGAGCCGCTGGTCGTACTCGCAGTTGTGCAGGAGACCGAACTCCCGGTTGTTGACGAGTTCGTGCTCCTGACGCTCCTTGAGCGCCTCGACCGTCAGCCGCAACTGCTGCTCGGTCTGGTTCATGGGCTGGTTGTACAGGTCGGCCACGCGCGAGTGGATGCGCAGGACGGTCTGCGCGATGCTCAGCTCGTACTCGCGGGGCCGGGCGTCGTAGTCCACGAAGGTGTGCGGGATGTCCGGCTCGCCGGCGTGGCCCGCCGCGAGGTCGACCTCCTTCTCGCCGTACTTGTTGGTGCGCTGCTGGGGGATCGCGCGCAGCTGCCGGAGGTGCTCGCGCAGGGAGTCGGCGCGCTCCGCGACCTGTTCGACGTCCTGCCGGGCCAGGACGAGCAGGGTGCAGGCCGTGTCCGCACGGGCCGTGTACTCCCAGATGGCGTCCGCGTCGAGCAGCGCCTGGTCGCCGAAGTAGGCGCCGTCGGCGAGGACGCCGAGCACCTGGTCGTCGCCGTAGGGGCCGGTGCCGACCTTCTCCACGCGGCCGTGCGCCAGCAGGTAGACCTCGTCGGTCTGGCTGCCGAAGGAGGCGATCACCTCGCCGGGGCCGAACTCCCGCTGGCGGCAGCGCTGGGAGAGCTCCCCGAGCACCTCGTCGTCCTCGTAGGAGCGCAGCGCGGGCAGTTCGCCCAGCTCGGCCGGGATGACCTCGACGCGGTCGCCGGTCTTGACGAACGTGATGCGGCCGTCGCCCACCGCGTACGTGAGCCGCCTGTTGACCCGGTACGTACCGCCCTGCACGTCGACCCAGGGCAGATTCCGCAGCAGCCAGCGGGAGCTGATCTCCTGCATCTGCGGTGCGGACTTGGTCGTGGTGGCCAGGTTCCGCGCGGCCGCGGTGCCGAGACTCTGCTGCGGCTTGCCCGACTCCGTGCGGACCTCTTCGCCTACCGACATGAGAAATTGCCCTCCCGATTCATGCACGGGCGCCGATCTGCGCCGATGCACTGTTCACGCAGACCAGCCTTCCATCACGGAGTGTGCTCGTGCTATTACCCGAACGAGCGGGAATGGATCATCGTGGGCTGGGAAGAGGCACGTTTCACCGAACGATGTTCGACAATGAGCGGGTGAGCGACCTCCACCCCCGCCTGCCCTCCCCGCTCCAGGAGGTCGACGACGACCGGTTCGAGCGGCACGGCGTCCGGCTGCTGTTGAAGCGGGACGACCTGATCCATCCGGAGCTGATCGGCAACAAGTGGCGCAAACTCGTGCCCAACCTGGAACGGGCGGCGGGACGGACCCTGCTGACCTTCGGCGGCGCCTACTCCAATCACCTGCGGGCCACGGCCGCCGCCGGCCGGCTCCTGGGGCTGCCCACGGTGGGCGTGGTGCGCGGCGACGAGCTGGCCGGGCGGCCGCTGAACCCCTCGTTGGCCCGCTGCGCGGCCGACGGCATGCGGCTGCACTTCGTGGACCGCTCGACCTACCGCCGCAAGGCCGAGCCCGAGGTGCTGGAGAGGCTGCTGGGCGCGGCCGGCGCCGAGGGCGCGTACGTCGTCCCCGAGGGGGGCAGCAACGCGGCGGCCGTGCGCGGCTGCCGGGCGCTCGGCGAGGAGCTGCGCGGCCGTGCCGACGTGGTCGCCCTCGCCTGCGGCACCGGGGGCACGCTCGCCGGCCTGGCCGCCGGTCTCGCGCCCGGCCAGCGGGCCCTGGGGATACCGGTCCTCAAGGGCGGCTTCCTGGGTGAGGCGGTACTCGCACTGCAGGAGGAGGCCTTCGGGGGCCGGCGGGGCGAGTGGCGGCTCGACGAGCGCTTCCACTTCGGCGGGTACGCGCGCGTCACCCCCGCGCTGGAGGCCTTCGCCGAGGACTTCGGGCGACGGCACGGCGTCCCCGTCGAACGTCTCTATGTCGCCAAGTCGCTCTACGCCCTCGTCGTCCTGGCCGAGGAGGGCGCCTTCCCGCCCGGGACCCGCCTCGCGGCCGTGGTGACGGGCTCGCCGTTCGACGCGTGAGACCGCGCGCGAGGCCCGTTCACGTCGTCTCCCGGTATGCCGCCGCCTCCTCCAGGTCCAGTCGGCGCAGCAGCGTGCGCAGCATCTCGTCGTCGATGTAGCGGCCGTCGCGCAGCCGGACGAACATCTCCCGCTCGGCGCTGATCATCTCGCGCGACAGACGCCGGTAGGTGTCGTCGACGGTCTCGCCGGTGACCGGGTTGACCTGGCCGAGGCGCTCCCAGACGGCGTTGCGGCGGCGCTCCAGGACGTTGCGGAGCCGGTCCGCGAGAGGAGGGGGCAGGGCGTTGCGCTCGTCGGCCAGAAGCGCGTCCAGGCGCTCCTCGGCGACCCGGGAGGCCTGGGCCTGGGCATTGGCCTCGGCGAGCGTCGCGGCCTGCGGGTCGGGTTCGGGGAACCTCAGCAGGCGGATCAGCGGCGGCAGGGTCAGGCCCTGCACCACGAGGGTGCCGATGACCGTGGTGAAGGTGAGGAAGAGGATGAGGTTGCGGTGCGGGAAGGGCGCGTCGCCGTCGTCCACGGTGAGCGGGATGGAGAAGGCGATGGCCAGCGAGACAACGCCGCGCATGCCCGCCCAGGCGATGACGATCGGGCCCCGCCAGGTCGGGTTCTCCTCGCGCGCGCGGATGCGTGGCCACAACAGCCGGGGCAGGAAGGTCGCCGGGTACACCCACAGGAAGCGGGCCGCGACGACCACGAGGAAGAGCGCGACGGCGTACCAGGCGGCGTCCAGGCCCTCGTAGGCGCCGAGGCCCCTGAGGACGACCGGGAGTTGCAGGCCGATCAGCGCGAAGACCGCCGACTCCAGCACGAAGGCCACCATCTTCCACACGGCCTCCTCCTGCAGGCGGGTGGCGAAGTCGACCTCCCACGCGCGGTGGCCGAGGTAGAGCGCGACGACGACCACGGCGATGACGCCGGAGGCGTGGAACTGCTCGGCGGCCGCGTACGCGACGAACGGGATCAGCAGGGAGAGCGTGTTCTGGAGCAGGGGCTCCTTGAGGTGGGTGCGCAGCCAGTGCAGCGGGGCCATGAGGATCAGGCCGACGGCGGTGCCGCCGACCGCGGCCACCAGGAACTCCTCGATGCCGCCGGCCCAGGACGCGCCCTCGCCGACCACCACCGCGAGGGCCACCTTGTAGGCGGTGATCGCGGTGGCGTCGTTCAGCAGCGACTCGCCCTGGAGGATCGTGGTGATCCGCGAGGGCAGGCCGACCCGGCGGGCCACCGCAGTGGCCGCGACCGCGTCCGGCGGCGCGACCACCGCGCCCAGCACCAGCGCCGCCGTCAGCGGCAGCCCGGGGACGAGCAGGTAGGCGGCCCAGCCGACGACGAAGGTCGCGAACAGCACGTACCCGACCGACAGCAGCGCCACCGGCCGCAGCTGGGCCCGCAGGTCGAGGTAGGAGCTGTCGGTGGCCGAGGTGTACAGCAGCGGCGGCAGCAGCAGCGGCAGGACGACGTCGGGGTCCAGGGTGTAGTCCGGAACCCCCGGCACGTACGACACCAGCAGGCCGACCGCCACCAGCAGCAGCGGCGCCGGCACCGGGGTACGCCGGGCCGCCGCGGCGGTCGCCGCGCTGCCGGCCACCAGCAACAGCAGTGGCATCACGTCCATGTCTGGCCCGCCCTCGTTTTTCCGCGCGGTCGTCCGCACACCCGTCGTAATCTGGCAATCATGAAACAGTGCACCCACGCCGACGCGCTGCCCCACCCCGAACCCGTCCCGCTCGGCGAGACGTGCCCGGAGTGCCTGCGGGACGGCACCCACCCGGTGCAGCTGCGACTGTGCCTGACGTGCGGCCACGTCGGCTGCTGCGACTCCTCGCCGAGCCGGCACGCGACCGAGCACCACAAGGAGTCCGGCCACCCGGTGATGCGGACCTTCGAGCCCGGCGAGAACTGGCGCTGGTGCTTCGTCGACCACGTCCTCGTATGAACCGTCCTCGTATGCCCCGTCCCCGCACCTCCCGTCCCCGTATGCCCCGGCCTCCGGCGTCCGGTTCCGGACGGCGTGGCCTCGCGTGAACTTCTGAGGCCGTGCGACCGTTGAACTCATGAGACGCCCCGGTCGTCCGGCGGGTACGGTTCGACCATCTGACGCCTGGGTACGTCAACCCGGCGCGCCCTCTTCCCATTTGGGTCCGCAGACCTCTAGACACGGAGCGTGTTCACAGCTTTACTGTGAGTGACGCCAGGGGGTTGGGGTCCCGGGGACAGGAAACTTGAGAGCGCGATAGCGTCACCGCTGCACCACACACGCGTTACCCCGGGGGGCGACCCTCGGCCCCGAAAAGCTTGTACCACCTTGGAGGTGAGGGTGTCCCAGATCGCAGGCGAGCCCGCGACCCAGGACTTCGTGGAAGTCCGGCTGCCGGCTGCGGGTGCCTACCTGTCGGTGCTGCGGACGGCCACGGCCGGCCTCGCGGCCCGATTGGACTTCACCCTGGACGAGATCGAGGACCTGCGCATCGCGGTGGACGAGGCCTGCGCGATCCTGCTCCAGCAGGCCGTGCCCGGCTCGGTACTCAGTTGCGTGTTCCGACTCGTCGACGACTCGCTCGAGGTCACCGTCTCGGCGCCGACCACGGACGGCCACGCCCCCTCGCGTGACACCTTCGCCTGGACCGTCCTGTCCGCCCTGGCGGGCAAGGTGTCCTCCGCCGTCGACGAGGACAAGACCGTGTCGATCAGCCTCTACAAACAGCGCGGCGCGGGACCCGGGCCGGCGTGAGGAACGGGGACGGGCCGGTGCGGGACGAAGAGCGCGGCACACGGGAGCTGCCGGCCGGCGACGCCGGGATTCCAGTCTCTCCGGACGGTTCCCGACGCATGGCGGACGGCATCGACGGCATTCCCGAGCAGGCCCGGCCGCATCCGGAGGACGACTCGGCCTCCGCGCGGGCGGGTCTGGCGGAAGCTGCCGTGCAGGACTCGTCCCGGGAGAGGCGGACCGGGGGCTCGCCCCCAGGCCGAGCAGGGGCGAGGGCTCGACAGAGGGCGACGGGCGGGACAATGAGCGAGCACGAGCGAGACGGCGAACACAGCGTGCCGGGCACGCAGCACGAACCACCACCCCACGTTCCGGCGGACCGGAGCGGGGCACGGGCGATGTTCGTCGAGCTGCGCAAGCTGCAGGACGGCAGCCCCGAGTACGCGGAGATGCGCAACCAGCTGGTACGGATGCATCTGCCGCTGGTCGAACATCTCGCGCGCCGGTTCCGCAACCGCGGCGAACCGCTGGACGACCTCACCCAGGTCGCCACCATCGGTCTGATCAAGTCGGTCGACCGCTTCGACCCGGACCGCGGCGTGGAGTTCTCCACGTACGCGACCCCGACGGTCGTCGGCGAGATCAAGCGCCACTTCCGCGACAAGGGCTGGGCGGTGCGGGTACCGCGCAGACTCCAGGAGCTGCGCCTGGCCCTGACCACGGCGACGGCCGAGCTGTCGCAGCAGCACGGCCGCTCCCCCACGGTCCACGAGCTCGCCGAGAAGCTGGCGATCTCGGAGGAGGAGGTGCTGGAGGGCCTGGAGTCCGCCAACGCGTACTCCACGCTGTCCCTGGACGTCCCGGACACCGACGACGAGTCGCCGGCGGTCGCGGACACCCTCGGCGCGGAGGACGAGGCGCTCGAGGGCGTCGAGTACCGGGAGTCGCTCAAGCCGCTCCTGGAGGACCTCCCGCCGCGCGAGAAGCGGATCCTGCTGCTGAGGTTCTTCGGCAACATGACCCAGTCGCAGATCGCGCAGGAGGTCGGCATCTCGCAGATGCACGTCTCCCGGCTGCTGGCGCGCACGCTGGCGCAGCTGCGGGAGAAGCTCCTCGTCGAGGAGTAGACGAGAACGCGGACGGGCGGGGAACAGCCGGGGAGTGACGGGCCGCCGCGGCGGTCACTCAGACGATCGGCCGGGCCCCCGGATGCCGAGGGCCCTGGTCGTCTCGCGGTTCACGAGCAGCACGAGCGCGGCGACGGCGACGGCCATGAGCGCGATGCCCGCCGGGATGGCCATGCTGTCGGCCTGCAGCAGGTTGTAGGCCACCGGCAGCGCCATGATCTGCGTCATGACGGCGGGCCCGCGGCTCCAGCCGCGCAGGCCCAGCAGTCCGCGGGCGGCCAGCAGCGGCAGCAGGGCGAGCACGACCAGCGTGACTCCTCCGGTGACGGCCTGCTGACGGTCGTCCGGATCTCCGGTGATCCCCAGGACGAGCATCCACACCCCGCCGACGACCAGCGCCAGCCCTTCCAGGGCGCAGAGCGCGGCGGCGTACGTCACCCGGCGCGGGCGGGGCTCTGCGGTTTCCGGGGCTGTCGGGGTCTGCTCACTGCTCACCCCTGAAGGGTAGCCCGCAGGCCCCGTGGGCCCCCCGACCGCCGGTCCGCACGGGGACAGCGCTGGTGTCGAGGCTCACTTGGTGATCTCTTACCCGATCCCCACCTCGGCCTGTGCCCGGTACCACCCAGTAGGTACGCTGCAACTCATGCGTGCACTTCTCGTGGTCAATCCGGCGGCAACCACTACCAGTGCACGGACGCGCGACGTCCTCCTCCACGCGCTCGCGAGCGAGATGAAGCTCGAGGCGGTCACCACCGAGTACCGCGGGCACGCGCGTGACCTGGGCCGCCAGGCGGCGGAGAGCGGAAACGTCGACCTGGTGGTGGCCCTCGGCGGCGACGGCACGGTGAACGAGGTCGTCAACGGTCTCCTGCACGCCGGCCCGGATCCGGAGAACCTGCCCGGCCTCGCGGTGGTCCCCGGCGGCTCCACCAACGTCTTCGCGCGCGCCCTGGACCTGCCCAACCATCCCGTGGAGGCCACCGGCGCCCTGCTGGACGCCCTGCGCGAGGGCCGCCAGCGCACGGTCGGCCTCGGGCTGGCCGCGGGGACGCCCGGTACGGAGGACGAGGCGGTGCCGTCGCGCTGGTTCACGTTCAACGCCGGCCTCGGCTTCGACGCCGGAGTGGTGGGCCGTGTGGAGCAGCAGCGCGAACGGGGCAGGAAATCCACCCACGCTCTTTACATCCGCCAGGCCGTGCGCCAGCTTCTGGGCGAGCCGCAGCGCCGGCACGGGACGATCACCCTGGAGCGGCCGGGCGCGGAACCGGTGACCGATTTGGTGCTGTCCATAGTCTGCAACACGGCTCCGTGGACCTATCTGGGCAATCGCCCGGTGTACGCGTCACCTAAGGCCTCGTTCGATACCGGGCTCGACGTACTCGGTCTCAGCCGTCTGTCCACCGCCGCGGTTGCCCGATATGGCACCCAGTTGCTCACTTCGTCCCCCGAGCGGGGACCGCATGGAAAGCACGCCGTCTCACTGCACGATCTGGACCAGTTCACCTTGCATTCGAAGGTCCCACTCCCCCTCCAGATGGACGGTGACCACCTCGGCCTGCGAACCAGCGTGACGTTCACAGGCGTACGCCGTGCACTGCGTGTGATTGTGTGAGCAGAAAGGGCTGAAGTCCTTTCACTCGAACGTTTAGGCCAGGATCCACCCCATGGAAGTACGGCTGTGACCTAGTCGACACCGAGGAATCAAAAAAAACTTTCCGGAAGGGGTTGTATCCGCCGCTGAGGTTTGCGAGTCTCTACGTGGCGATCGGGACAGCCCGCAACACCGGCATCCACTGATCACCGGAACCCCTCTTCAAACATCAGGACCGCGCCAGGGAAACCTGGCTGGTGGCCCTTCACCTGTTGAGGGATTCGTGAAAGCGTTCACATTCACAAGCAACCTGCATGTAATACCAAGGAGAGGTAGCAGCCATGGACTGGCGTCACAACGCCGTTTGCCGCGAGGAAGACCCCGAGCTCTTCTTCCCCATCGGCAACACCGGTCCTGCGCTGCTGCAGATCGAGGAAGCCAAGGCCGTCTGCCGTCGCTGCCCGGTTATGGAGCAGTGTCTGCAGTGGGCGCTCGAGTCCGGCCAGGACTCCGGCGTCTGGGGTGGTCTCAGCGAGGACGAGCGTCGCGCCATGAAGCGCCGCGCCGCCCGCAACCGGGCCCGTCAGGCCTCCGCCTGACAACACCCACCCCGCAAGCCTGAGCTTGGCGGCGCGTACAGCGAGTACGCTTCTCCCGCCCCCGAGCCGCAGCGCGCAGTACCCCCGATGCGCAGCACAAGCTGGCAACGAGCATTCGAGCCCCGGACCCCTGAACGGTCCGGGGCTTCTTGCTGTGCGCGCACGCTCTTGCGCGGCCCCGCGCCGCTCGCGTCCTACTTCTGCGCGAGCACGGGGATGTCCAGGATGACCCGCGTGCCGCGTTCCGGGGCCGGGACCATGTCGAAGGTTCCGCTCAACTCGCCCTCCACCAGCGTCCGCACGATCTGCAGGCCGAGGTTTCCGGAGGTGTGCGGGTCGAACCCGGCGGGCAGGCCGACACCGTCGTCCTGGACGGTGACCAGCAGGCGGCCCTCCTTCGTGGTGCCGCCGCGGACCGCCGAGACCTCGACGGTCCCCGTCTCCCCCTCGCGGAAGCCGTGCTCCAGGGCGTTCTGCAGGATCTCGGTGAGGACCATGGACAACGGGGTGGCGACCTCGGCGTCCAGGATGCCGAAGCGTCCGCTGCGCCGGCCGGTGACCTTGCCCGGCGAGATCTCCGCGACCATGGCCAGGACCCGGTCGGCGATCTCGTCGAACTCCACGCGCTCGTCCAGGTTCTGGGACAGCGTCTCGTGCACGATGGCGATCGAACCGACCCTGCGCACGGCCTCCTCGAGGGCCTCGCGGCCGCGCTCGGACTCGATGCGCCGGGCCTGCAGCCGCAACAGGGCCGCCACCGTCTGGAGGTTGTTCTTCACCCGGTGGTGGATCTCCCGGATGGTCGCGTCCTTGGTGATCAACTCGCGTTCTCGGCGGCGCAGTTCGGTCACGTCACGGAGCAGGACGAGCGCGCCGATCCGGGTGCCCTTGGGCTTGAGCGGGATCGTGCGGAACTGGATGACGCCGTCATGCGCCTCGATCTCGAACTCCCGGGGCGCCCATCCGCTGGCGACCTTGGCGAGCGCCTCGTCGACCGGGCCCCGGGTCGGGGCGAGTTCCGCGGTGGTCTGACCGAGGTGCTGGCCGACCAGATCGGAGGCGAGGCCCATGCGGTGATAGGCGGACAGCGCGTTCGGGGAGGCGTACTGGACGACGCCGTCGACGTCGACGCGGATCAGACCATCGCCGACGCGCGGGGCCGCGTCCATGTCCATCTGCTGGTTGGGGAACGGGAACGAGCCGGCCGCGATCATCTGGGCGAGGTCGGAGGCGCTCTGGAGGTAGGTGAGCTCCAGGCGGCTCGGGGTGCGCACGGTGAGCAGGTTGGTGTTGCGGGCGATGACGCCGAGGACGCGGCCGTCGCGCCGTACGGGGATGGACTCGACCCGGACGGGGACCTCCTCGCGCCACTCCGGGTCGCCCTCGCGCACGATCCGGCCCTCGTCCAGGGCGGCGTCCAGCAGGGGACGGCGGCCGCGGGGGACGAGGTGGCCGACCATGTCGTCCTGGTAGGAGGTGGGGCCGGTGTTGGGGCGCATCTGGGCGACGGAGACGTAGCGGGCGCCGTCGCTGGTGGGGACCCACAGGACCAGGTCGGCGAAGGAGAGGTCGGAGAGCAGCTGCCACTCCGAGACCAGCAGGTGCAGCCACTCGAGGTCGGAGTCGTCGAGTGCGGTGTGCTGGCGTACGAGTTCGTTCATGGAGGGCACGCTGCGAGCGTACCTGGGGGTATCTGCGGGGTGTGAAAACACCCGCGGGCCGCGGCGCCTGGGAGGGACCCTCAACCCTCCCGGCACCGCAGCCCGGAGCAATATCGGCCGCGGGGTGTGCGGTCCCGTCGACCGAAGGTGAGGAGCCGGGGCAGTCAGGGCAGAGAGCACCGGATCCTCGGTCCGCCTTCCTGTGCGGGGAAGACGGAAGCTCTGTGTGCAGTTCTCCCCTCGTCATTGTGGACTAGACCACTAGGGGTGTCCATGCGGGGGAGGTTGTTCGTTGGTGTGAGTATTCGGACGCCCTATCATCCACAACGCAGCCTAGCCTGTGCGGGTTCCTGTGCGGGGCCAGATGGACAGGGCAATTTCCGCGACCGCCTCCAGCTCTCCCCTGCTCGCCCCGTCGCGCGCCTGCTGCGACATGCCCTGGAAGACCCCGGCGACGAAACGGGCGAGCGCCGCGGTGTCGACGTCCGGCGCGAGCTCGCCCGCCTCGACGCCCGCCGCGATCCGCCGCCGCACGGCGGCAATGCTCGCGCCGCGCTGCCGGCGCAGCGCGTCGGCCACCTCGGGCGTCGAGCAGTTGGCGGCCGCGTGGATCACCAGACAGCCGTAGGGGTGGTCGGGGTCGGTGAACTCCGAGGCCGCCTCCCGCAGCAGCCGCTCGACGGCGGCGCGGGCCGTCGGCTCCTCCTGAAGGGCGTGCCGCGGGAACGAGCCGTAGGTGTCGTCGTAGACGCGCACGACCTCCTCGAACAGCGACCGCTTGTCACCGAAGGCCGCGTAGAGGCTGGGGGCCCCGATGCCCATGATCCGGGTGAGATCGGAGACGGAGGTCGCCTCGTAGCCGTTCTCCCAGAACGCCCGGACCGCCTTCTCCAGCGCGGCCCCGCGGTCGAAGGACCGGGGGCGGCCCCGGGGCCGGGTCTGCTCGCTGCTCACCATGGGGGCATTTTATAGCGGCCGCTAGAGAACATTCGGTGGCCTGCGGTACCGGTGCCGGACCCGTCCCGGCCTGGGCCGGGACACCCGATTCTGTTAGATTGGACCCCTGGATTGGTCTAAACCACATGTCCACTCCGGACGTCCCCAAGACGTCCACCCAGACGTGCACACCACACGGACACGAGAACGGCGGGCCAGCGTGGAAGTTGTCATCGTTCCGGACGCCCGGGCGGGCGGCGAGCTCGTCGCCGAGGCCATGGCGCAGCTCCTGCGGCGCAAGCCGGAGGCCCTGCTCGGCGTGGCCACCGGCTCCACCCCGCTGCCCGTCTACGAGGCGCTGGCGGCCAAGGTGCGCTCCGGCGCCGTGGACACCCGGCGGGCGCGGATCGCCCAGCTCGACGAATACGTGGGACTGCCCGCCGAGCACCCCGAGTCCTACCGCTCGGTGCTGCGCCGGGAGGTGCTGGAGCCGCTGGGCGTCGGCATGGGGGCGTTCCTCGGACCGGACGGCACGGCCGAGGACGTACAGGCGGCCTGCGAGGCGTACGACCGCGCGCTGGCCGAGGCCGGCGGTGTGGACATCCAGTTGCTCGGGATCGGCACCGACGGGCACATCGGGTTCAACGAGCCGTGCTCGTCCCTCGCCTCGCGCACCCGGATCAAGACGCTGACCGAGCAGACCCGCGTCGACAACGCGCGCTTCTTCGACGGGGACATCGACCAGGTTCCGCACCACGTCATCACCCAGGGCATCGGCACGATCCTGGAGGCCCGGCACCTGGTGCTGCTCGCCACCGGGGAGGGCAAGGCGGACGCCGTCGCGGCGACCGTCGAGGGCCCGGTCGCGGCGGTGTGCCCGGCCTCGGCGCTCCAGCTGCATCCGCACGCCACGGTCGTCGTCGACGAGGCGGCCGCGTCCAAGCTGAAGCTGGCGGAGTACTTCCGGCACACGTACGCCGCCAAGCCGGAGTGGCAGGGCATCTGAGACCGGCGCACGACGACGGCGAAGGCGCCGGTTCCCGGTCGGGAACCGGCGCCTTCGCCGTCTCAGCGCCGGCGTCCGGCGATGACCTCCGCCGCCGCGCGGCCGCACACCCGGGCCGCGCCGTGGGTGGCGATGTGCAGGGCGCCCCGGGGCGGGGCCTGGGGGACGCCCATCTCGACGACGACCGTGTCCGGGCGGGCCGCCAGGAGCGTGCCGAGGGCCGCCGCCATCCAGGCGTGCCGGTGCTCGTCCCGGACCACGGCGACGATCCGCCGCTCCCCCGCCGCGGCCAGCGCGGCGTGCCCCGCGTCCGCGCCCGCGAAGCTGCCCGTCTCGGTCCCCGGCAGCAGGGCCGCCAGCTCCGCGGCCACGCCCCACGGGGTCTCGTCGCCGACCGCGATGTTCGCGACCGGGGTGAGCGAGGCGACGAACGGGGCCTCGGCGAAGGGGGTGAACACCTCGCCGCCGGTGAGCCGGAGGGCGCGGCGGGCGGCGATCAGGCCGACGTCGGCGCGCACGCCGTTCGCGGGCGTGCGCCCCGGCTCCCCCTCGGCCGCGCCCGCGTGCGCGGCGGTCGGACCGGGACCCGACGCCGTCCAGCGGGCCAGTGCCCGGACGCGTTCCGCCGCGTCCGCGAGGCGCTCCTCGGCGAGTTCGCCCGTGCGGACGGCGGTGACCAGCGCGTCGCGCAGACGGCGCACGGTGTCGTCGTCCGCGAGGCCGCCGCCCACGCAGATGGCGTCGGCGCCGGCGGCGATCGCGAGGACGCTGCCGCGCTCGATGCCGTAGGTCGCGGCGACGGCCTGCATCTCCATGCCGTCGGTGACGATCAGACCGTCGTAGCCGAGTTCGTCGCGCAGGAGGGCGGTCAGGACGCGGGCGGACAACGTCGCCGGGCGGGCCGGGTCCAGGGCGGGGACCAGGATGTGCGCGCTCATCACCGCGCGGGTGCCGGCGGCGATGGCCGCGCGGAACGGGGTCAGCTCGCGTTCGGTCAGGACCGCCGGGTCGGCGTCGATGCGCGGGAGCGCGTGATGGGAGTCGACGGCCGTGTCGCCGTGGCCCGGGAAATGCTTGGTGCAGGCCGCCACGCCCGCCGACTGCAGGCCGGTGACGTAGGCGGCGGTGTGCCGGGCGACCAGGTCGGGGTCGGCGCCGAAGGAGCGGACGCCGATGACCGGGTTCGCGGGGTTGGAGTTGACGTCGGCGGAGGGCGCCCAGTTGAGGTTGACCCCGCACTCGGCGAGGCGGCGGCCCAGTTCGGCGGCGACCTCGAGGGTGAGCGAGACGTCGTCCACGGAGCCCAGGGCGTGGTTGCCGGGGAAGCTGGAGCCGGTGCGCACCTCCAGGCGCGTGACGTCTCCGCCCTCCTCGTCGATGGCGACCAGGACGTCGTCCCGCTCGGCGCGCAACTGGGCGGTGAGGGCGGCGAGTTGTTCGGGGGAGGTGATGTTCCTGCCGAACAGGCCCACCGACGCCAGGCCCTCGCCGAGCCGGCGCAGCAGCCAGTCGGGGGCGGTGGTGCCGGGGAAGCCCGGTTGCAGGACGGTCAGGGCGTCGCGCGTGAGTCTGTCTTTGCCGAACGTGGTGGTGCCGCTGGCGAGTGTCGTCATCGGGGGCGTTATCCCTTCACGGCGCCCGCGGTCAGCCCCGCGGCCATCTTGCGCTGGACGAGGAGGAAGAGGGCGACGATCGGTACGGCCATCAGGGTGGCGCCGGCCATCATCGGGGCGTACTCGGTGCCGTGCTTGGTGGAGAAGTTGCTGAGCCACACGGTCGCGGTCTGGTTCTTCTGACTGAGCAGCATCAGGGCGTACAGGTACTCGTTCCAGGCCTGGATGAAGCCGTAGACCGAGGTGGCGACCATGCCGGGGGCCAGCAGCGGGAAGACGACCCGGACGAAGGCGCCGGTGCGGCTGCAGCCGTCCACCATCGCGGCCTCCTCCAGCTCCTTGGGGATGTTGACGATGAAGCCGCGCAGCGTCCACACCGTGAAGGGGAGGATGAAGGTCAGGTACGTGATGATCAGGCCGGACAGTTTGTCGTACTGGTTCAGGTCGTTCAGCAGCAGGAAGACCGGGATGATCATGGCGACGAGCGGGACCATCTGCACGGCCAGGATGCCGACGATCACGACCTTGCGGCCGCGGAAGGCGAACCGGGAGATGGCGAGGGCGGCCAGCATGCCCACGACGACGCCGATCCCGACGACCGCGAGGGAGACGATCAGGCTGCGGCCCACCGGGCCCCAGAAGTCGGCGATGTCGAGCGCCCGCCGGAAGTTGGCGAGGGTGAGGCCCGTCGGCAGCAGGCTCGGGTCCGGGTCGATGGCGTCCTTCGCCGGCTTGAACGCCGTGTTGAGCATCCAGTAGACGGGGAAGCCGGCGACGGCGAAGACGAGCAGGCCGAGGAGGTTCCAGCCGAACCTGGTCCTGCGGCGCCCGGACCGGCTTCCCGCCCGGCTCGCCTCGGAGGCAACGGCGCTCATTCGACCTCTCCGATCTTCAGCATCTGGCGCATGTAGACGGCGACCACCCCGAGCAGCAGCACCACGGTGATCAGGGCGATCGCCGAGCCCTGGCCGTAGTCGTTGACGACGAAGGCGCGGTCGTAGGAGTACGTCGTCAGGAGCTGGAACTCGGCCTCGGGATGTCCGTTGCGCATCACGAAGACCTGGGGGAAGACGCCCATGTCCCAGATGACCGACAGGGTCGTCAGCATCACGATGACCGGCTTGAGGATGGGCAGGGTGACGTACCGGAAGACTCCCCACGCGCCCGCGCCGTCGAGGCGGGCCGCCTCCTCCAGCTCGGCGGGGACCTGGGTGAGGCCCGCGCTGAGGGTGATGACCACGAAGGGCACCGCGCCCCAGACGACGAGGAGCATGATGACCGCCAGCCCCTGCGGTCCGCTGGCGAACCAGTTGTGGCCGATCAGCTCGACGCCCGGCAGCCTGCTCAGGACCGCGTTGAGGATGCCGTAGTCGGCGTCGAACAGCCACTTGAAGACGGTGGTGGCGACGATGACGGGCATCCCCCAGCCGGCCACGAGCGCGATGTTGACGAGGGTCTTCACCCAGCCGGAGACCCGCTGCAGCAGCAGCGCGATCAGCATGCCGAGGACCATCGTGAAGATCACGCAGCCGGCCGCGAAGACGATCGTGCGGACGACGACCCGCCAGAACTCCCCGTCGCCGAGCGCCTCCGCGAAGTTGTCGAACCCGGCGGACTCGGCCGGCTGGAAGCCCCACAGCTGGGACTGGCCGAACTTCTGGAAGGACAGGGTGACCAGCCGGACCAGCGGATAGCCCATCACCAGGGCGAGGACCAGCAGGCAGGGGGCGAGGAGCAGCCAGGGTGTCGCGGGCCCGCCGGAACGGCGGCCGCCCCGCGGTCTCCTGGCGCCCGGTGCGCCGGGGGGCGGTGGCGGTGGCGACTGCCGCGTCGGCGGCACTTTGGCAGTGGTCGTGTCTGCGGCACTCATCCGCGCGCTCCTCAGCGGTCCCTCGGGTCGTACGGGGAGCAGGGCCCGGCTCGCTGCGGGGCCCTGCCCTCAGGTCACTTGTTGTTGATGACCTTGTCGATCGCGGCGTCCGCGTCCTTGGCGGCGGCCTCGACCGTCTTCTTGCCGGTGCCGATGCTCTGCAGCATGGTCTGCAGGACCTGGGCCTTCTCGACCTGGCCCCAGCCGGGGGCCATCGGGACGAACCAGTTGGACTCGGCCGCGGTGGCCGGGACGGCCGTCGCCGGGTCGTTCTTGAGGGTCGCGAGGTCGGTCTTGTTGTTGGGCAGGTTGCCCTTGGCCATCAGGCCCTTCTGGCCGGAGGGGCCGGTGAAGGCGTTGATCCACTCGGCGGCGAGGGCCTGTGCGTCCGACTTCACCGGGACCGCGAGGTCGGAGCCGCCCAGGAAGACGGGGAGGTTCTTGCCGGACGGGCCGGGCATCACGAAGTTCTCGACGTGGCCGGCGAGCTTGCCGGTCTTGTCGTTCTCCTTCGCGGCGGCGGTCGCGCCCTCCCAGGCCGGGGCGAAGATCATGCCGGACTTGCCCTGGCCGTAGACGATGTAGCGGTCGGACTCGTCCTTGGTCTTGTCTCCGTGCATGTAGGTGTCGAGGACGGTCTTGAACTCGTTGAGGCCCTTGAGGGACTCGGGCGAGGACAGGTTGGCCTTCCACTGGCCGCCGTCCTCCTCGGCGATCGAGCCGCCGGCGTCGTAGACGAAGGACATGGCCGCGTACCAGTCGCGGCTGGGCTGGTACCAGGCGGAGAACTTGCCGCCCTCCTTCTTCTGGACCTTGTCCAGGGCGGCGGTCAGCTCGGCGTACGTCTTCGGCGTGGACTTGACGCCCGCCGAGGCGAAGACGTCCTTGCGCCAGTTGGCGACGCGGCCGCCGGCGTAGTACGGCACGCCGTAGGTCTTGCCGTCGTAGGTCACCGAGGCCTTGAGTCCGTCGAGCCAGGCGGAGGAGTTGTCGAACTTGGCGGGGTCGAGGGGGGCGAAGGCGCCCTTGACCATGTAGCCGAGCATCTCGGTGTTGCCCATCTCGACGACGTCGGGGGCCTTGTCGGTGGCGAGCACGGCGTCGAGCTTGGCGTTCTTGTCCGGCCAGCCGTAGTACTCGTGGTTGATCTTGACGCCCGGGTGCGCCTTCTGCACCGCCGCGTCGGCGGCCTTCACCAGTTGGGGCCAGTTGTTCTGCGCGTCGACGGTGAGCCAGACGGTCAGTTCCTTGGCGTCGGCGCCCTTCGAGTCCCCGCTGCCACTGTCGTCCCCGCATGCCGCGATGGAGACCATCATGCCCGCGATACCGATCGCGGCTATCAGCTTGCGCTTCACGCCATCCTCCTCAGGGATGCCACACCCCCCGCCCACGGGCCGGGACCTCGATCTGGACCAATGGTGTAGACCAGTGCGCAGAGCTTGGCTCAGACCAATAAGCCTGTCAAGGGTGGCCGAACCCCCTCCGACCAGCCGTTATGGGACCTACATATGCAGGAACCTTTAAGTAAGAAGCCGTCGAAAACATCGACCTCGGAGGGCGGCACTCCGGTAGACCATTTGCCCTGGTGGACTAGACCAGCAAAGGTTGCGACGGTATACAGAGGGATCACGGAACGGTGGCGCACGCACCGCCGCGTCCGTGCCACGATGTGAGCCGCGGCCGACGGCGTGTCGGCCGTTTCGGCACCCGCAGCCGGGAAGGCAGGCCATGAGCACCGACGTCAGCAGTGCGGAGAACGAGGGTGGGGCGACCGTCCGTACCGCGCGCGTGCCCAAGTACTACCGCCTGAAGAAGCATCTGCTCGACATGACGGAGACGCAGTCGCCGGGCACTCCGGTCCCGCCGGAGCGCACCCTGGCGGCCGAGTTCGACACCTCGCGCACGACCGTCCGTCAGGCCCTGCAGGAGCTCGTGGTCGAGGGCCGGCTCGAGCGCATCCAGGGCAAGGGCACCTTCGTCGCCAAGCCGAAGGTGTCCCAGGCGCTCCAACTCACCTCGTACACCGAGGACATGCGCGCCCAGGGTCTGGAGCCGACCTCACAACTGCTGGACGTCGGCTACATCACCGCCGACGACCGTCTCGCCGGGCTGCTCGACATCACGGCCGGCGGCCGGGTGCTGCGCATCGAGCGCCTGCGCATGGCCAACGGCGAGCCGATGGCGATCGAGACGACCCACCTGTCGGCCAAGCGCTTTCCGGCCCTGCGCCGTTCGCTGGCCAAGTACACCTCGCTGTACACCGCCCTCGCCGAGGTCTACGACGTCCATCTCGCCGAGGCCGAGGAGACCATCGAGACCTCCCTGGCCACCCCGCGCGAGGCGGGCCTGCTCGGCACCGACGTGGGCCTGCCCATGCTGATGCTCTCCCGGCACTCGCTGGACCGGAAGGGCCAGCCGGTCGAGTGGGTGCGGTCGGTGTACCGGGGAGACAGGTACAAGTTCGTGGCGCGGCTGAAGCGGCCCACCGAGTAGAGGGTCTGTGGAGGGTCTTCCGCTGGGCTTATCCGTCACTTACATTGCCTGCGCATTACATCTGTGATCAAGGCGATCAGAGTGAGGGGACGGCCGCCGATGTCCGACGAGGAAACGAGGGAACCGGTGGTGACGCCGACGCGCGTCGCCATCGCCCTGTGTCTGATCGCGCCCTTCGTGGCGATGCTGTGGGTGGGTTCGTACGCGAAGGTGGATCCGGCGTTCATCGGGATCCCCTTCTTCTACTGGTACCAGATGCTGTGGGTGCTGATCTCCACGCTGCTCACGGTGGTCGCGTACAAGCTGTGGCAGCTCGACCAGCGCGGTCGCGCGGGCTCTGCTTCCGCGAAGGGCGGTGCGTCGGAGTGAAGGACGGCGTGAACGGCGTGGCGCTCGCCGTCTTCATCTTCTTCTTCCTGGCCGTCACGGTCATGGGCTTCCTGGCCGCACGCTGGCGCAAGGCCGAGAACGAGCACAGCCTCGACGAATGGGGCCTGGGCGGCCGCTCGTTCGGCACCTGGGTCACCTGGTTCCTGCTCGGCGGCGACCTGTACACCGCGTACACCTTCGTCGCCGTGCCCGCGGCGATCTACGCGGCGGGCGCGGCCGGCTTCTTCGCGGTGCCGTACACGATCCTCGTCTACCCTCTGATCTTCCTGTTCCTGCCCCGCCTGTGGTCGGTGTCGCACAAGCACGGCTACGTCACCACCTCGGACTTCGTGCGCGGCCGGTTCGGCTCGAAGGGCCTGTCGCTGGCGGTCGCCGTCACCGGCATCCTGGCCACCATGCCGTACATCGCGCTCCAGTTGGTCGGCATCCAGGCCGTGCTCGACGTGATGGGCGTCGGCGGCGGCGAGGACACCAACTGGTTCGTGAAGGACCTGCCGCTGCTGATCGCGTTCGGCGTGCTGGCCGCCTACACCTACTCCTCGGGTCTGCGGGCTCCCGCACTGATCGCGTTCGTGAAGGACACGCTGATCTACATCGTCATCGCGGTGGCGATCATCTACATCCCGATCAAGCTGGGCGGCTTCGACGACATCTTCGCCAAGGCCGGCGACGCGTTCAGCCAGACCAATCCGGCGACGGGCAAGCCGCGTGGCGCGCTGACCCCGGCCGAACCCGGCCAGTGGACGTACGCGACGCTCGCCCTGGGCTCGGCCCTGGCGCTGTTCATGTACCCGCACTCCATCACGGCGACGCTGTCCTCGCGCAGCCGTGAGGTGATCCGCCGCAACACCACGATCCTGCCGCTGTACTCGCTGATGCTGGGCCTGCTCGCGCTGCTGGGCTTCATGGCGATCGCGGCCGGGGTCAAGGTCACCAACGGGCAGTTGGCGATCCCCCAGCTGTTCGAGGACATGTTCCCGTCCTGGTTCGCGGGCGTGGCGTTCGCGGCGATCGGCATCGGCGCGCTCGTGCCCGCGGCCATCATGTCGATCGCGGCCGCGAACCTCTTCACGCGCAACATCTACAAGGACTTCATCAAGCCGGACGCGACGCCCAAGGAGGAGACCCGCGTCTCCAAGCTCGTCTCGCTGCTGGTGAAGGTCGGCGCGCTGGTCTTCGTCCTCACCATGGACAAGACAGTCGCCATCAACTTCCAGTTGCTGGGCGGCATCTGGATCCTGCAGACGTTCCCGGCCCTGGTCGGCGGCCTCTTCACCCGCTGGTTCCACCGCTGGGCCCTGCTCGCCGGCTGGGCGGTCGGCATGGTCTACGGCACCTTCGCCGCGTACGGCGTCGCGTCCCCGACCCAGAAGCACTTCGGCGGCTCGTCGAAGGAGATCCCGGGCATCGGCGAGATCGGCTACATCGGCCTGACGGCGTTCGTCCTCAACGTCGTCGTCACGGTGGTGCTGACGTTCGTCCTGAAGGCGGCCAAGGCCCCGGAGGGCGTCGACGAGACGAAGCCCGAGGACTACACGGCGGACGCGGGCGACCCGGGCGTGCAGGCGGAGCTGCCGCCGGCGACCGCGGGCGCGTCCCACTAGGCCCTGCCGCCGGACCGGCCGAGGCCGGTCCACGGGTTCGGTGTCGGCGGGCCGTCGGAGAGATCCGGCGGCCCGCCGTCGTACGTGTGCCGCACAATGCCCGGCATGGACATACGCATCCGAACGGCGCGACCCGCCGAGTACGAGGCGCTCGGCGACATCACGGCCGACGCCTACCTGGAGGACGGCCTGCTCGACTTCGGGTCGGGCGACGCGTACCTGCACGAGCTGAAGAACGTGGCGAAGCGGGCGGCCACCGCCGAGGTCCTGGTGGCCGTGGACGGTGAACGCCTGCTCGGCGGGGTCGCCTTCGTCCCCGCCCCCGGCCCCATGGCCGACCTCGCCCGCCCCGGCGAGGCGGAGATCAGGATGCTGGCGGTCGCGCGCCGGGCACGCGGCAGAGGGGCCGGCGAGGCCCTGGTGCGGGCCTGCGTGGAGCGGGCGCGCGCGCTGGAAGGCTGCACGGCCGTCGTCCTGTCGACCCAGCGCACCATGGACACGGCCCACCGCCTCTACGAACGCCTCGGTTTCGTTCGCACACCCGAGCGGGACTGGGCGCCCCTGCCGGACCTGTTCGACATCACTCTGCTCACCTACCAGTTGACGCTCTGAAACCAGCGCGACACAACATCTGGGGGTGGCGTGACAGCCGAGCACAAGATGTATGCTCATGCTCGCTGTCGCCACAGGGGAATCCGGCGCGAATCCGGAACTGTCCCGCAACGGTGTACTCGCGTGCATTCATACCCATATGCGCACGCCTGTTCAGTCCGACCTCCTGCCGACAGCGTGCCCGGCCCTCCGGTCCGGGCGCCCTGACGTCCGGGCCTCGTGGAGTGGGCCGGTGGACGCGACGCCTCCGCGTGCTCGCGTGCTGCCCCCTGCCCTGCGCAAGGCCCCCTGCCGAGCGAGGGAGAGCCCCCACGTGACCATCGCGCCAGCCGAACCGGTTTCAGTCGCCGAACTGGAGTCCGACGGTCCCGGTACCGCGTTGCTGCGGACCCTGACCGAGCTGACCGCCGACCTGCCCGACGCCGACCCCGGCCGGGTCGCCGCCGCCGCCCTGCGCGGCCGGTCCTCGCGGGCCGACGAGGCGGAGTTGCGCGAGCTGGCCACGGAGGCGGCCGCGGGCCTGATCTCCGAGGACCCCGCCTACTCGAAGCTGGCCGCCCGGCTGCTGACGATCAGCATCGCCGCGGAGGCCGCGTCGCAGGGCGTCACCTCGTTCACCGCGTCGGTCGCCGTCGGTCACCGTGAGGGTCTGATCGCCGACCGCACCGCCGAGTTCGTGCGGGTCCACGCGGCCCGCCTCGACGCCCTGATCGACGAACGGGCCGACGACCGCTTCGGCTACTTCGGGCTCCGCACCCTGCACAGCCGCTACCTCCTGCGGCACCCGATCACCCGCAAGGTCGTCGAGACGCCCCAGCACTTCCTGCTGCGCGTCGCCTCCGGCCTCGCCGAGGATGACACCGTCCGCGCCGTGGACGAGGTGGCCGCGCTCTACGGGCTGATGAGCCGCCTGGACTACCTCCCGTCCTCCCCCACGCTCTTCAACTCCGGCACCCGGCACCCCCAGATGTCGTCGTGCTACCTCCTCGACTCCCCGCTGGACGAGCTGGACTCCATCTACGACCGCTACCACCAGGTGGCCCGGCTGTCGAAGCACGCCGGCGGCATCGGACTGTCGTACTCCCGCATCCGCAGCCGCGGTTCGCTGATCCGCGGCACCAACGGGCACTCCAACGGCATCGTCCCGTTCCTGAAGACCCTGGACGCCTCCGTCGCCGCCGTGAACCAGGGCGGCCGGCGCAAGGGCGCGGCGGCGGTGTACCTGGAGACCTGGCACTCCGACATCGAGGAGTTCCTGGAGCTGCGGGACAACACCGGTGAGGACGCCCGGCGTACGCACAACCTGAACCTCGCGCACTGGATCCCGGACGAGTTCATGCGCCGGGTCAACGCCGACGAGCAGTGGTCGCTCTTCTCCCCCTCCGACGTGCCCGAACTGGTCGACCTGTGGGGCGAGGAGTTCGACGCGGCCTACCGCAGGGCCGAGGCGGACGGCCTGGCGAAGAAGACCATCCCGGCCCGTGACCTGTACGGCCGCATGATGCGCACCCTCGCGCAGACCGGCAACGGCTGGATGACCTTCAAGGACGCGGCCAACCGCACCGCCAACCAGACGGCCGAGCCGGGCCACGTCGTGCACTCCTCCAACCTCTGCACGGAGATCCTGGAGGTCACGAACGACGGCGAGACGGCCGTGTGCAACCTGGGCTCGGTCAACCTCGGCGCGTTCGTCGACACGACGGCCGGCGACATCGACTGGGAGCGGCTGGACGAGGCCGTCCGCACCGCCGTCACCTTCCTCGACCGCGTCGTCGACATCAACTTCTACCCCACCGAGCAGGCGGGCCGCTCGAACGCCAGGTGGCGGCCGGTCGGCCTGGGCGCGATGGGCCTGCAGGACGTCTTCTTCAAACTGCGGCTGCCCTTCGACTCCGCCGAGGCCAGGGCGCTGTCCACCCGCATCGCCGAGCGCGTCATGCTCGCCGCCTACGAGGCCTCCGCCGAGCTGGCCGAGCGCAACGGCCCCCTCCCGGCCTGGGAGAAGACCCGTACCGCCAGGGGCGTGCTGCACCCCGACCACTACGGCGTCGAGTTCACCTGGCCCGAGCGCTGGGCGGCCCTGCGCGAGCGGATCGCCGCGACCGGCATGCGCAACTCCCTGCTGCTCGCCATCGCGCCCACCGCCACCATCGCCTCCATCGCGGGCGTGTACGAGTGCATCGAGCCGCAGGTGTCCAACCTGTTCAAGCGCGAGACGCTGTCCGGCGAGTTCCTCCAGGTCAACTCCTACCTGGTGCAGGACCTCAAGGAGCTCGGCGTCTGGGACGCGCGCACCCGTGAGGCGCTGCGCGACTCCAACGGCTCGGTGCAGAACTTCGCGTGGATCCCGGCCGAGGTGCGCGCCCTGTACCGCACGGCCTGGGAGATTCCGCAGCGCGGCCTGATCGACATGGCCGCCGCCCGTACCCCGTACCTGGACCAGGCGCAGTCGCTGAACCTGTTCCTGGAGACGCCGACCATCGGCAAGCTCTCCTCCATGTACGCGTACGCCTGGAAGTCGGGCCTGAAGACGACGTACTACCTGCGTTCCCGCCCGGCGACCCGCATCGCGCGCGCCGCCCAGGCCCAGGCGCAGCCCGAGAAGACCATCCCCGTGCAGCAGGCGGCCGACCCCGACGCCGTCGCCTGCTCCCTTGAGAACCCCGAGTCCTGCGAGGCCTGCCAGTAATGACCAGCCGTAACACCAACCTGCTCGACCCGGGCTTCGAGCTGACTCTCCGCCCCATGCGCTACCCCGACTTCTACGAGCGCTACCGGGACGCCATCAAGAACACCTGGACCGTCGAGGAGGTCGACCTCCACTCGGACGTCGCCGACCTGGCGAAGCTGTCCGAGGGCGAGCAGCACATGATCGGCCGGCTGGTCGCGTTCTTCGCGACGGGCGACTCGATCGTGGCGAACAACCTCGTGCTGACGCTGTACAAGCACATCAACTCCCCCGAGGCGCGCCTGTACCTGTCGCGGCAGCTGTTCGAGGAGGCCGTCCACGTCCAGTTCTATCTGACGCTCCTGGACACCTACCTCCCCGACCCGGAGGACCGCGCCGCCGCCTTCGACGCGGTGGAGAACATCCCCTCCATCCGCGAGAAGGCCGAGTTCTGCTTCAAGTGGATCAACGAGGTCGAGAAGCTGGAGCGCCTGGAGACCCAGGCCGACCGCCGTCGCTTCCTGCTCAACCTGATCTGCTTCGCCGCGTGCATCGAGGGCCTGTTCTTCTACGGCGCCTTCGCGTACGTCTACTGGTTCCGCAGCCGGGGCCTGCTGCACGGCCTCGCCACGGGCACCAACTGGGTGTTCCGCGACGAGACGATGCACATGAGCTTCGCGTTCGAGGTCGTCGACACGGTCCGCAAGGAGGAGCCGGAGCTCTTCGACGACCGGCTCCAGGAGCAGGTCGTCGACATGCTCCGGGAGGCCGTCGAGGCCGAGCTGCAGTTCGCGCGGGACCTGTGCGGCGACGGTCTGCCGGGCATGAACACCGACTCGATGCGGCAGTACCTCGAGTGCGTCGCCGACCAGCGTCTGTCGCGGCTCGGCTTCGCCCCGGTCTACGGCTCGGAGAACCCGTTCTCCTTCATGGAGCTCCAGGGTGTTCAGGAGCTGACCAACTTCTTCGAGCGCCGTCCCTCGGCGTACCAGGTGGCGGTGGAGGGCACCGTCGACCTGGACGAGGACTTCTGACCCTCCCTCTCGCCCCGGGCCTCCTGGGCCTCCCTGATCTGCCGGTCGGCGCGACGGTCGCGCACGATGCCGAACACGGACGGGAGGACCAGGAGGACGAGGATCCCGAGGACCATGAGCATTCCGATGAGGCCTTCGATCTGGTTTGCGTTCATGGACACCAGTGTTGTGCCGGACGCCCCTGACCGTGAGTGGCAGGACTGCCGCACATCTTCAAATTACTGCCACTGCCGCGGCATACTGTCGGCATGCTGAAGAACGTGGCCGCGATCCTGCTGGACGGTGTGCACCCCTTCGAACTGGGCGTCGTCTGCGAGGTCTTCGGGATAGACCGCAGCGACGAGGGGCTGCCGGTCTACGACTTCGCCGTGGCCTCGGCGGAGGGGCCGACGCTGAGCACCCACGCGGGCTTCACCGTGGGCACCGAGCACGGGCTCGAACGGCTGGAGAGCGCCGACCTGATCGCCGTCCCGGCCGGGGAGACGTACGGCCGACGGGACTTCCCGCCGGAGCTGCTCGACGCGCTGCGCCGGGCGGTGGACCGGGGCACGCGCGTGCTCAGCGTCTGTTCCGGGGCGTTCGTGCTGGCCGCGGCGGGGCTGCTGGACGGGCGGCGCTGCGCGGTGCACTGGCGGCACGCCGAGCAGCTGGCCCGGCTGTACCCGCGCACCACGGTCGAGCCGGACGTGCTCTACGTCGACGAGGGCCCGGTGATCACCTCGGCCGGAACGGCCGCCGGCATCGACGCCTGCCTGCACATCGTCCGCAAGGAGCAGGGCCCGGAGATCGCCAACCGGATCGCCCGTCGGATGGTGGTGCCGCCGCACCGGGACGGCGGCCAGGCCCAGTACATCGAGCGGCCGCTGCCCCGGTCGCGGTGCGACACCGTCGGCGAGGTGCTCGCCTGGATGGAGCAGCACCTCGACCAGGAGGTCACGGTCGAACAGCTCGCGGAGCGCGCCCACATGTCCCCGCGCACCTTCGCCCGCCGCTTCCAGCAGGAGACGGGCACGACCCCCTACCGGTGGCTGCTGCGCCAGCGGGTGCTGCTGGCCCAGCACCTGCTGGAGGCGACGGACGAGACGGTGGACGCGATCGCCTGGCGGGCCGGCTTCGGCACGGCGGGCGCGCTGCGCCACCAGTTCGTGCAGGCGCTGGGGACGACCCCCAACGCCTACCGGCGCACGTTCCGCGGCCCGCAGGCCGTCGCCTGAGCCGTGCCTCTCACCCCGGTATCGCCCGCAGCAGCAGCTTGCGGGGGCGCAGCGTGATGCCGATGTGCGTCCGCGCGTCGGAGCCGGGGGCCGGCTCGAAGCGGAACGCCGACGCCACCACCGCGGTGATCAGTGTCAGCTCGGCCATCGAGAAGTGGTCGCTCGGGCACTTGCGGTTGCCGACCCCGAACGGCGTCATCGCGTACTTCGGCACCTCCGGGGAGCGGCCGGGCAGCCAGCGGTCGGGGTCGAACTCCGCGTGCCGCTCGTACGACCGCGGATCGCGCTGAACCGCGTACGGGCTGTACACGATGTCGGCGCCGGCGGGAATGCGGTAGCCGCCGAGCTCGGTGTCGGTCACCGCGCGCCGGGTCAATATCCATACGGCGGGATACAGCCGCATGGTCTCGACGACGACATTGGCGGTGTGCTGGAGCTTTCGGACGTCGCCGAATGCGACCGGACGGTCGCCGACAACGTTTTTCACCTCTTCGCGGATCTTGTCCACCTGATCCGGGTGCTCGGTGAGGACGTGGAGCAGCGACATGACCACTGAGCCGGCGGTTTCGCTGCCCGGGGTGAGTATCGCGACGACCTGGTCGTGGATCTCCTGTTCCCCGATCGGGTCCCCATTCTCGTCCTTCGCCTCCAGCAAAGCGGTCAGCAAATCGTCCGGTTTTTGACCGGATGCCCTGCGGTCGGCGACGATCTCGTCCACCAGCCGATGCAGATCGGCCAGAGCCCGGTTGAATTCGCGGTTGGCCGGAATCGGTACCCGATAAAGGGGCCCGAGAGGCACCACCATGCGCTGGTACATACCGGCGAACAGGGTGGCGAGCGCGGAGGTGATGCGCTCGGACCGGGCGTCCATATAGCTGCCGCGCATCAGACAGCGCGCCGAGATGCGCACGGACACCCGGAAGGCCTCCGCGGTGACGTCGACGACCTCGCCCCGCGTCCAGCGCTCGACGAGCGCGTGCGCCTCCTCCTCCATGATCGGCCCATAGGCCGGGATGGCGTCGAGCCGGAACGCGGGCTGGATCGTGCGCCGCTGGCGGCGGTGCAGCGGGCCGTTGGCCGTGGCCACGCCCTCCTTGCCGAGCAGGCTCTCCAGGGACTCCCACAGCGGCCCGGAGATGATGTAGTCGGGGCTGAGCGCGAGGGCCCCGGTGAGCTCCGGCGCGGTGACGGCGTACACCGTCTTGGGACCGAGCCTGAGGCGGACGACGTCGCCGTGGTCGCGCAGCCGCGCCAGGAAGGCCAGCGGGTCGCGGGCCAGCTTCCAGCCGTGCCCGAGGAGCGGGACCCTGCCACCGGCCAACGGTGGCTCACGCAGTTCGGGCGCCGCGGGGGTCGTGGGTTTCACCGACTCGACGGTCATTTCTCACCTGCCGCTTCGTTGTTGACGTACGGGGGCGTGGACCGGTCGTCCCAGCTGTCGACCATGTACCGGCCGGACTCGTGGTGGAACCAGTAGACGGAACTGAACCAGTTCCGCATATTGCCGACGCAGGCCTCAACGGCTGCGCCGAGTTCCTTTCCGTATGCCGTCCCGTCGGCGAGCCGGTCGGCGAGACGTAAGACGCCCTGCTCGACGAGGAGGAAATCGGATATGCATTCCTCGATGCGTCGCCGCAGATCCTCGACAGCCTCTTCCAGCGTCATCCCCTGATGGGTTATGAGACTGATCCCGAGATTGTGTACCTCGTCGCCCGCCAATTCTTTCGGAAGGGAGCAGAGGTCGTTGTACCAGGCGGCGAATTCCTGACTGAGCAGAGCCGCGCGCCGATAGGAGGGATGTTTGCGTACCAGGTCGGGGAGTTCGCGCCCGGCACTCGGCTCCAGCAGGTCGGTCCAGATCCAGTGCGCGAAGGTCAGCCGACGCAGCGCGAGATATTCTTCAACGCCTGGAATGCGCCCTTCGATTCGGTTGTGGAATTCCCGGTCGTACGCCTCGATCACGGAGTGGAAGTGGCGGGCGAACCGTGCGTTCCAGGTGCCCGGAAGGAAGGAGAACATCCGGGCCACGGTGTCCGCGAGCGCGGCGACCAGCGGATCCGGGTGGCGCAGATGGGCCGCCGGGGAGTCCAGGGCCGCGTGCAAGCGGAACCTGAGTTGTCGCCAGGACGAGACCCGGCCGTGCACGACGTCACGGTCGTGCCGGTCGTCCCAGACGAAGAACCAGGCGCTGTAGTCGGCGATGGCCTGCATGACGTCGTCGGGTGCGCCGAGGTAGTAGCCCGCCATCAGGTCGGTGTAGCAAAGACCGTCGGCATATTCGACGACCTTGTCCGCCGGCATCAACCGCTTTTCCAGCAGCCAGGAGCGGGTCTTCTCCTGCAACTGGGGCCAATATGGATGCAGTTGCCGGGGAAACGCCGCCTCGATGACAGGAAGAGAGAGCGAGGGCGGGACCACGGGCGCGGTCACCGTCGCGGTGGTGCTGTATGTGGTGCTGTATGGGAAAGCTGGCACGAACAACCCCTCTCAGCCGCCAGTGGGCGCACACCCCTACCGCCGTGCCGGGCGTGCGCCGTTGCGTATCCCCGCACTCCCCATTCAGCACTACAACTGACCGTTCTGGGAACGGATTTGCTTCTTTCACTACCCCAACATGCTGAGAAACCACCCCCACGTGACTGGTTATGGATCAGCAGAGGTGCAGTAGAAGTACGTAAACGATCGAACGTCCGTCGGACACACGAACGACGCCCGGGCCGGGGATCCCGGCCGGGCGTCGCGAGGGCGTGGGGCGAACTCAGTCGTTGGCGACCACGGGGTAGCGGGGCTCGTTCTCGGCCATCTGCCGCAGGGCGTCCTTGCGTTCACGCTTGGACAGACGGTCGATGTAGAGAGAGCCGTACAGGTGATCCGTCTCGTGCTGCAAACACCGTGCGAAGTAGCCGGTGCCGCGCACCTTGATCGGGTTGCCCTGCTCGTCCTGACCGGTCACCTCGGCGTAGTCGGGACGGGCGAGCGGCGCGTACGCGGTGGGCACCGACAGACAGCCCTCGTTGCTGTCGTCCAGCCGGCGCCTGTCCGCGGGCAGTTCGACCAGCTTGGGGTTGCAGACGACGCCGGTGTGCCGGACGCCCTCGTCGTCGGGGCAGTCGTAGACGAAGACCTTCAGGTCGACGCCGATCTGGTTGGCGGCCAGGCCCACGCCCTCGGCGGTGTGCTGCGAGGCGAACATGTCCGCGACGAGCTGCCGCAGCTCCTCGCCGAACTCGGTGACGTCCTTGCACTCCCTGTGCAGCACCGGGTTCCCGACGACGGTGATCGGCCGCGAGACGCCGGCCTCACGCCAGGCCAGCTCGCGCTCCTCCGTCTTCTCGGTGTCGATGACGAAGCCCTCGTCGTCCACGGGGAGCACGCCCGCGTGCTGCTGATCGGTGTCCTGCTGCGCCATGACCGACGTATGCCTTCCTCAGAAAAACAGGGGGGTTGTAATGCGGATACAGGGTACGTGCAGCGACCCGTCGGGGGCGCGGGGAACTGCGCGGCCGCCCACGAACCGGCTCGCAGCCGAGCGACGGCGTCCCTAGCAGACCTCTTCCAGATCCCGCCAGTCACGAGAGTCCGGACTGTCCGCGACCCACCCGTCCAGCAGCCCCCTCACCAGCGAAGCCGGCGCGGCCACCCCACACTCCCGTTCCGGCACCCACAGCTGCCCGTCGGTCCGGTGGCCGAGCGGGCCCGGATGTCCCGGCTCGCTGTGGTCGTGCGGGTCGAGGTGCTCGCCGTCGCCCTCGTCGGACGGCATCCGCGACTCCGAGCACATCCGGCACAGCAGCCGCACCGACGACGACCAGTCCTCCGCCGCGAAGCCCGCGTCGGCCGCCAGCTGCTCCAGCGCGTCCCGGTCGGCCTCCGTCGCCGCCTCCAGGAGGACGACCCAGGTCGGCACCGGGGACGGAGCCCACAGCTCGATCTCGTCGAAGACCGGGTAGGAGTGCCCGGTGGCGGTGGTCCGCTCACC
This sequence comes from Streptomyces sp. NPDC037083, assembly GCF_055606485.1. Taxonomy (NCBI): domain Bacteria; kingdom Bacillati; phylum Actinomycetota; class Actinomycetes; order Kitasatosporales; family Streptomycetaceae; genus Streptomyces; species Streptomyces sp. NPDC037083. The sequence goes on from NZ_JBVJSQ010000001.1 coordinate 228,837, forward strand.
GTGCGGGACGCCGTCGTGCAGCACGACCTCGCCCCAGCGCCGGCCCGAGGAGGGCAGCGGGATCGACAGCACCTCGATGCGGGCCGGGTCCAGCCGCCGCCCCCACACCACCTCGGCCTCGCCCTCGGGCGACAGCCGTACGGCCGCACTGCCCAGCTCCATGCCGACGGGCTCGCCCGCGCCCGTGGCGTCGCCGGGGACCCGCAGCCCGTACGCCTGCCAGGCGCGACGGGCCAGCGGCCAGTCCTGCAGGGCGGTGGCGGCGATGCCGACGTTCCACCAGTCGGGGGCCCCGGCCTCGCGGTCGAGCAGGGCGACGGCGCGCAGGCCCGCCGTGCGGGCCTGCTCCCAGTCGTGCCGGAACTTGTGCAGCAGGGCGAGGTTGAACCAGGACTCGGACAGCCAGGGTTCCAGGTCGGCGGCACGTGTCAGCAGCGCGCCCGCGTCCTCGTACCGCCCGTCGCCGATCAGCGTGAACGCGCGGTCTGTGGCCTGCCGCCAGGAGGCGGAGGGCCGGTGCCGTCCCTTGCCGAAGATCCTCACGATTCCCGCCTGCCAGTTCCGTTCTGTGGGCTGGCCTGTGCCCCCGGACACTCTCTCCCTCGCATCCAACCACGTGTGGCCGGAGGGCCGCTCATTACCCATGGGTTACCCACCCGCAGCCAAGGTCAGACGGCCTCTCGACAGCACCCTGGCCAGCGCCTCCACGACCTCGGGCGCGTACTCCCCGCCGGTGCCCAGGCGCAGCTCCTCCAGTGCGGTGAGGGGCCTGTCCGGACCGCTGCCCCGAACCTTCTCGTCGTATGCGTTCACGACCCGGACTATGCGGGCGGCCACGGGTTGCTCGGGGTAGGGGTCGGCCTGCCGCTCGACGACCGTCGCCACCTGGGCGCTCGCCCCGGTCTGGCGGACGACCGCCCCGCCGAGCAGGGCGATCCGGCGCTGCTCCGCCGCCGGCAGGCCCGCGGTGGCCCCGGCCGGGACCGGGTCGACGAGGCTGAGCTGCCCGATGTCGTGCATCAGGGCCGCGTACTCCAGGACGGTCAGCTCGGGCTCCGGCAGCCCCAGGTCCCGGCCCACGGCCTGGCTGAGCGCGGCGACCCGGCGGGCGTGCCCGGCCGGCGTGTACCCGGCGATCTCGGTGGCCCGGGCGAGGGAGGCGATGGTCTGCCGGTAGGTGGCCCGCACGGCCGCGTAGCGGCGCAGCGACAGCTGGGTGAGCAGCAGCGGCACCGAGAACACGGGCAGCGCCCACAGTCCGACCACGGCGACCGCGAGCGCCATCACCGCGCCCGTCGCGCACACCGCCGACCCGATGCCGGGCACCGCCCGCAGCTCGTCGCGCAGCAGCGGGGCGAACGGCCAGCCGGTGCGGGAGCCGGCGAGCGCGGCGGCGACCACGGCGTCGCACAGGACGGTCAGGACCAGCAGCGCGAGCAGCAGCAGCGCGTACGCGGGGCCGCTCCAGCCGTCGAACGCCCCGTGGTTGTAGAGGGGCTGGAAGCAGACCGCGGCGAACCCGACGGCCAGCACGCGCCGGACCAGGTGGTCGAGGACGGGTCCCTGTCCGCGGGCCAGATTGGGCACGCTGCCCAGCAGCGAGGCGGTGGCCACGACCGACACGACCTGCGCGACCCCGTGGTGCGTGGGGTGCCCGGCGTGCTCCCCGACCAGCGCGTACGACAGCGCGCCGGCCGCGCCGAGGGGCGCGGCCTCGCGCAGTCCGGGCCCGCTCGGGGGCGTCCCCCCGGCCGGGAGGAGCCGTGGGTGCGGGAGGGTCAGCCCGCCGGCGGCGACGAGGATCCCGAAGGCGAGCGCCACGGGCCGACCCTCGACGCCGGTCATGAAGGTGACGAGGAGGGAGACGGCGACCAGGAGCGCGGCTGCGGTGTGGAGGGCGACGAGGGGGCGGCGGTCGGTCATCGGCGCGCCTCGGACCGGTCGTCGGAGGGCCGCGCGCGCGGGGGGAACGCGGCGCGGTCCTCCTCGAGGGCGGCCCGGTCCTCCTCCGCGGTCACGACCGGACGCCAGCCGTCCCGTTCGACGACCCGGGTCAGCGCCGTGACCATCCGGGGGTCGAAGTGGGCCCCCGCGCAGCGCCGCAGCTCCGCCAGCGCCACCTCGACCGGCCGGGCCCGGCTGTAGGACCTCGTGGACGTCATCGCGTCGAAGGCGTCCGCGACGGCGACCACGCGCGCGGACTCCGGGATCTGGGCGCCCACGAGGCCGTACGGGTAGCCGCTGCCGTCGATGCGTTCGTGGTGGTGGAGGATCGCCGAGCGGGCCTCGCCCAGGAAGGAGATCCCCCGGGTGATCTCGTGCCCGTACTCGGGGTGCAGCTCGATCACGCGCCGCTCCTCGGGCGTCAGCGGCCCGTTCTTGCGCAACAGCCTGGTGGGGACGCCGAGTTTGCCGACGTCGTGCAGGATCCCGGCGAAGCGGAGCACTTCGATCCGGTTCTCGTCCATGCCCAGTTCCCGCCCGATCATCATCGAGGCCTGTCCGACGCGTTCGCTGTGGCCGCGCGTGTAGCCGTCCTTGATGTCGACGGCCTGCACCAGGGCCCGGATCGTCGCCTGGTGGGCGGCGCGCTCCCGGTGGTACTGCGCGAACACCCACCACGACACGGCCATCGGGAACAGCACGAGCAGCGCGGCGACGGGTCCGTAGGGACTGCGCCACAGCACCGCCATCATCAGCCCGGCGAGCCCGTGCACGGCGAGGGGTGCGAGGGAGCCCAGGAACAGCCCCCGGCAGACCCGGCGCGGCGCCAGCCCCTCGGCGAGCGCGAGCATCCCGCCGTCGAGCAGGGCGAGCACGGCGCAGAACACCAGCACGGTCGCCCCCGCCGGCACGAGCGCGCAGGGCACGTCGGAGCCGGCCACGGCGTCCTGGCCGCCGAGCGCCCAGTGCACCCGGGAGGCGGCCGACACCGCGAGCGAGGACTGGGCGGCCCGCCAGATCCGGCGCAGCAGGAAGGGGCGCTGCTCGACGTGCGAGAACAGCGCCCCGGGCAACGGGACCAGAGCGGCCGCGGGCGGCGCGAGCAGGAAGGCCCCGGCGAGCAGCACCGGGTGGAAGGTGCCGGCGAACCTGCGCCGGGCGATCTGCTCGCCCCCGGCGTACAGGGCGGCGAGCAGGGCGACGGCCCACCAGGGGGTCCGCACGCCCGGCAGCGGGAGCAGACAGAGCAGGGCGCCGAGGGCGGCACAGGCGACGTATCCGCGTGCCCGCGCCGGAATCCCCTCCATGACGCCTCCCCAGCCGTGCCTGTCCGGGCTCAGGAGCCTAGGGCGGCCGGGGGTGGCAGCGCGGGCGTATCACCCGCGGATTAGCACATTCGGGTGACGCTTGCGGTGTCAGGACTCCTGCGGCGATGCGGTCACGTCGTGCTCGGGGACGGCCTGGCCGGAGCGGATCAGGTCCAGTCGCCCCAGGACCTTGGCACGCAGGTCGCTGGGGACGTCGTCATGCCCGCAGCACCGCTTGACCAGCTTCTTCACGGCCTCCTCCAGCCCGTACTTCTCCAGGCAGGGGGAGCACTCCTCGAAGTGGTGCTGGAACTTGTCCCGGTCCAGAGGAGGCATCTCGCTGTCGAGATACTCGTACAGGTGGTCGAGGACCTCACTGCAGTCCGTCTCGTGCGGATCTCCGCAGCTCATGAGCCCGAACCTTTCGCTTCGTTCGACTCTCCGGCGCCGGCCGGGACCAGTCCGCGCTCGCGGGCGTAGTCCTCGAGCATGCCGCGCAGTTGACGGCGGCCCCGGTGCAGCCGGGACATCACCGTGCCGATGGGTGTCCCCATGATGTCCGCGATCTCCTTGTACGCAAAGCCTTCTACGTCCGCGAGATACACGGCGATCCGGAACTCCTCGGGGATGGCCTGAAGTGCTGCCTTCACGTCCGAGTCGGGGAGGTGGTCCAGCGCCTGCGACTCGGCGGAGCGCAGACCGGTGGACATGTGCGACTCGGCGCGCGCCAGCTGCCAGTCCTCGATCTCCTCGGCCGCGGAGCGCTGGGGTTCGCGCTGCTTCTTGCGGTACGAGTTGATGAAGGTGTTGGTGAGGATCCGGTACAGCCAGGCCTTGAGGTTGGTGCCCTCCCGGAACTGGTGGAAGGACGCGTACGCCTTCGCGTACGTCTCCTGCACCAGGTCCTCGGCGTCCGCCGGGTTGCGCGTCATGCGCAGGGCGGCCGAATACATCTGGTCCAGGAATTCGAGCGCGTCCCGCTCGAAGCGCGCGCTGCGCTCGGCGGTGGACTCCGGGCCCGACTCCGCACTCATGCCCTGGCCATCGGGCAGCTCCGCCTGGCCGTTGTCGGTCCCTGCGTCGGTACCGGTGACCGGACCCACCTCCTCAAGATCGTGGGCAGGACCGAAACCGATCCCACTCGAATCGGAGGATAGACGACTACCCGTGCCACCCGCCGCTCGAATAGTCGTGGTCTTGGCCGCATGCAGCACCGTCCAGTCCAGCTCGGCGCGGCTGCTGCGGCTCGAATCGGACTCTGCCGGGCGAAGCCCGTCCACGGGGTGGTGGCGCGTGACGGGCGGGCAGATGGTCGAACCCATGCGGCGGACTTCCTCTCCACTGACGTCGGTGCCGGATGTTCAGCACTTCTGTCCCGCACAACAGCGGGACCGTCCGCCACATTCCCTGCCCTTTACCCGAGTGACGCGACCCACTGGACGACTCCGGCGGTGACGGTCTCCAGTGCCTGCTCCTGCGTGACGTCGGCCCGCTTGGGCACGGCGAGACCATGATCGCCGTACGGCACCTCGACGAGCTCGTAGGCGCCCTCGGGGAACTCGTCCGGCCTGCCGAAGGGGTCGTTGGCGCCCTGGACGACGAGGGTGGGCACCCCGGCGCCGAGCAGTTCGGCGGCCCGGGACTTCTCGGGCCTCCCCGGCGGGTGGAGCGGGAAGCTGAGCGCGAGCACGGCACGGGCGCCGAGCTCGGTCGCGGTGCGGCAGGCCACGCGCGCGCCCGCCGAACGCCCGCCGGCGATCACCGGCAGCCCGGTCGCGGCGACGGCGGGCCAGATGCCGCGCCAGCCGACGTCGAGGGTCTTCGGGGCCGGCGCGACCTTGCGGCCGGCCACCCGCCAGGGCTGCTCGACGAGCGCGACGCTGACGCCGTGCCCGGGCAGCTCGGCGGCCAGGGCCCGCAGGTCACGGGCGTCCACGCCGCCGCCCGCCCCGTGGCCGACGGCGAGGACGAGCCTCGGTTCCCGAGCGGGGTGCCAGGTGATGCGGGCGGTGCCCGCGTCGGTCTCGATCGTCTCGGCGGTCACGCCGGTCTCGCCGGTCTCGTTCGTCACATCAGAAGAGTGTGCCCTCCTCGGGCCCCTCCAGCTCCTTCAGCAGCTCCGGTCCGTTGTTGCGGACGTTGCTGACGGCCGTGGACACCGGGTAGGCGCGCATCAGCCCGGCCGGCGGGGGTTCGAGGAGCGACCGCAGGTCGTCGGCGTCCGTCCGCGCCGGGTCGAGCCAGGCGTCCCACCGGTCCGGGGTGAGCATCAGCGGCATCCGGGGGTGGATGTCGACGAGGGCGCGCGGCCCGTCGGCGGGGGCCACGGCGAGGGGGGAGGTCTCCGCCTCGGTGGTGATCACCGAACAGGTCGCCCACCAGGCCTGCGGGTGGTCGTCGGGCAGGGTCCGGTCACGCCAGAACTCGTACAGACCGGCCATCGCGAAGACCGAGCCGTCGGCCGGGAGCACGAAGTAGGGCTGCTTGCGGGGCCGCTTCTTCTTCCCCTCGACCTCCAGGTCCCGCTCCTGGACACCGGTGACCCACTCGTAGTAGCCGTCGGCGGGCAGGATGCAGCGCCGGGCGGTGAAGGCACGGCGGTACGAGGGCTTCTCGTGGACGGTCTCGGCGCGCGCGTTGATCATCCGCGCGCCGCCCTCGGGCGTCTTCGACCAGGACGGGACCAGTCCCCACTTCAGCCTGCGCAGCTGGCGGACCGGGCGCTTGTCGTCCGCGTCCTTCAGAGGACGGTCGAGGACGGCGTAGACCTCCTTGGTCGGCGCCACGTTGAAGTCGGGCTCCAACGTCTCCTCGGGCTCCCACTTCTCGATCTCGAAGACTCCTGCGAGATCCTCGGGCCCGCGACTGGCCGCATACCGTCCGCACATCTCCAACCACCCCTCCGACCTGCTCGTACCCCAGAGTCTTCCAAGGTCCCGGCGATCGTCTGGAACGGGGCACGCGGTCCGACCCCCACGGTAGCGGGCCGCACACCCGCCCACGGCCCCGTCCCGGGCCTTCGCCGCCGTGAACCGCGCCCTCGCCGCCAGGAACGATCGCCGCCCGCCGGGCGTCTCAGGTTCCGTCCGCACAGACGTGCCACACTGCCAGGCCCACCGACCCCCCGGCCTCCACTCCCGGCGACGGAGCCACGCGCCGCCCCCCGAGGCCTCGACGACAGGGAGCCACCGCACAACATGGCCAGCATGGACAGCACCGCCGCCCTCGCGCTGCCCGACCTGTGGGACCGGATCGTCGGCACCCAGAGCGACCCCGACCTGTGGGTGGTGATCGCCACCGCCGTGGCGGCCCTCGCGGTCGTCGTGCCGCACAGCCTGTGGAGGCTCTCCCGCAACGCCATCACCATCGCCCACGAGGGCGGCCACGGTCTGGTCGCGCTGCTGACCGGCCGCCGGCTGACCGGGATACGGCTGCACTCCGACACCAGCGGCCTGACCGTCAGCCGGGGCAAGCCGCACGGCCTCGGCATGATCCTCACCGCGGCCGCCGGCTACACCGCTCCCCCGCTGCTCGGCCTGGGCGGCGCGGCCCTGCTGGGCGCCGGCCGCATCACCCTGCTGCTGTGGGTGGCGACGGCGCTGCTGGTGGCGATGCTGGTGATGATCCGCAACGCGTACGGCGCCCTGACCGTGATCCTCACCGGCGGCGCCTTCCTGCTCGTGTCCTGGCTGGCCGGCCCCCAGGTGCAGGCGGCCTTCGCGTACGCCGTGGTGTGGTTCCTGCTGCTGGGCGGCGTACGGCCGGCCTTCGAGCTGCAGGCGAAGCGCTCGCGCGGCGGCGCGGGCGACTCGGACGCGGACCAGTTGTCCCGTCTGACCCACGTGCCGGCCGGCCTGTGGCTGTTCCTGTTCCACGCGGTGAGCCTGTGCGCGCTGCTGGGCGGGGGCAGGTGGCTGCTCGGGGTGTGACACGCTCTCGTCGCGGTGCCGAAGGGCGCGCCCCGGGGGCGCGTGGGCGACGTCCGCCGCTCCGTCGCGGGCCCGGGCGGCCCCGACGGCGCCGCACCCGGATCCCGGCCTCGGACTAAAGTGGGCGCATGCCCGTGAACCCCGCCCACACCGCCCTCTGGCCCGCCCCGCACGCGAGCGAGGCCGTCGACGCGACGGTCCACGTGCCGGGGTCGAAGTCGGTCACCAACCGCGCGCTCGTCCTCGCGGCGCTCGCCTCCGAGCCCGGCTGGCTGCGCCGTCCCCTCCGCTCCCGCGACACCCTGCTGATGGCGGCCGCCCTGCGCGAGATGGGCGTCGGCATCGAGGAGACCGTCTCGTCCAGCTCCTCCGTGGCGGCGGGCGCGGACCGCGCGGGCGAGGCCTGGCGCGTGCTGCCCGCGGGGCTGCGCGGACCGGCCACGGTCGACGTCGGCAACGCCGGCACCGTGATGCGCTTCCTGCCGCCGGTCGCCGCCCTGGCCGACGGTCCCGTCCGCTTCGACGGCGACCCGCGCTCGTACGAGCGTCCCCTGAACGGCGTCATCGACGCGCTGCGCGTCCTCGGCGCGCGCATCGACGACGACGACCGCGGCGCGCTGCCGCTGACGGTGCACGGCTCGGGCGGGCTGGACGGCGGCACGGTGGAGATCGACGCCTCGTCCTCGTCCCAGTTCGTGTCGGCCCTGCTGCTGTCCGCGCCGCGCTTCAACCAGGGCGTGGAGGTCCGGCACATCGGCTCCTCGCTGCCCTCCATGCCGCACATCCGGATGACGGTGGACATGCTGCGCGCGGTCGGCGCCCAGGTGGACACCCCGGAGTCGGGCGGCGAGCCGAACGTCTGGCGGGTCACGCCGGGCGCCCTGCTGGGCCGGGACCTGACGATCGAGCCGGACCTGTCCAACGCCCAGCCGTTCCTGGCGGCGGCGCTGGTGACGGGCGGCCGGGTGCTGATCCCGGACTGGCCGGCCCGCACCACCCAGCCGGGTGACCGGCTGCGCGAGATCTTCACCGAGATGGGCGGTTCCTGCGAGCTGGCCGACTACGGCCTGGTCTTCACCGGCTCGGGCTCGATCCACGGCATCGACGTCGACCTGGGCGACGTCGGCGAGCTGACCCCCGGCATCGCCGCGGTCGCCGCCCTCGCGGACTCCCCGTCGACCCTGCGGGGCGTGTCCCACCTGCGGCTGCACGAGACGGACCGGCTGGCCGCGCTGACCAAGGAGATCAACGAGCTGGGCGGGGACGTGACGGAGACCGCCGACGGCCTGCACATCCGGCCGCGCCGGCTGCACGGCGGGATCTTCCACACCTACGACGACCACCGCATGGCGACGGCCGGTGCGATCATCGGCCTGGCCGTGGAGGGCGTGCAGATCGAGAACGTGGCGACGACGGCGAAGACCTTGCCGGACTTCCCGGAACTGTGGACCGGGATGCTCGGGGTATAGGGACTTTCGCCATGCGCCGCTACGGCAAGCACACCGACGAGGACGACATCCGCAGCCGCCCCAACCGCAAGGGCAACCGGCCTCGCACGCACATCCGGCCCAAGCACGAGGACGCCGCCGAGGGCATGGTCCTCACCGTCGACCGGGGTCGGCTGACCTGCCTCGTCGACGACCGGATCATCCTCGCGATGAAGGCCCGCGAACTGGGCCGCAAGGCCGCGGTCGTGGGCGACCGGGTCGCCCTGGTGGGCGACCTGTCCGGCAAGAAGGACACCCTTGCCCGCATCGTCCGCATCGGGGAGCGCACCTCGGTGCTGCGCCGCACCGCGGACGACGACGACCCCTTCGAGCGCGTCGTCGTCGCCAACGCCGACCAGCTCGCCGTCGTCACGGCCCTGGCCGACCCGGAGCCCCGCCCGCGGCTGATCGACCGCTGCCTGGTCGCGGCGTTCGACGGCGGTCTCACCCCGCTGCTGGTCATGACCAAGTCGGACCTGGCGTCCCCGGACAAACTGCTGGAGCTGTACGGCGACCTCGACATCCCCTACGTCGTCACCAGCCGTGAGGAGCTGGAGAACGGCGACGCGGCGGAGCGGGTGCGCGAGCTGCTGGCCGGGCGGATCACGGCGTTCGTCGGCCACTCGGGCGTCGGCAAGACGACACTCGTCAACGCGCTGGTCCCGCTGGACCAGCGGCGGGTGACCGGGCATGTGAACGCGGTGACCGGCCGCGGCCGCCACACCACGACCTCGGCGCTGGCCCTGCCGCTGGCGGGCACGGACGACTGGGTGATCGACACCCCGGGCGTACGGTCCTTCGGCCTGCACCACGTCGACCCGTCCCGGGTGATCCTCGCCTTCCCCGACCTGGTGCCGGGCACGGAGGGCTGCCCGCGCGCGTGCAGTCACGACGAGCCGGACTGCGCGCTGGACGCCTGGGTGGCCGAGGGCCACGCCGACCCGGCGCGGCTGTACTCGCTGCGCCGGCTGCTGTCCACACGGGAGCGCACGGACGGCGACTGACCACCGTCGACGGCTCCGGTGACCACCGCGTTGTTTGCGTCGACCCGAGCCCGGTAAGTGCATAATCGCACCGAGCCGGACCGGGCCGGTCAAACGGAGGGACAGCACATGGCGTGGCTGCTGGTCGTGGTGGCCGGACTGCTCGAGACCGGTTTCGCCGTATGCCTCAAGCTGTCGCACGGTTTCACCCGCCTCTGGCCGACCATCGCCTTCTGCGCCTTCGCCCTGGGCAGCTTCGGCCTGCTGACCCTCTCCCTGAAGAAGCTCGACGTCGGCCCGGCCTACGCCGTGTGGACGGGCATCGGCGCGGCGGGCACCGCGATCTACGGCATGGTCTTCCTGGGCGACCTGGTGTCCACCCTGAAGATCGTCTCGATCAGCCTGGTGATCATAGGGGTGATCGGACTGCAGCTGTCGGGGTCGGCCCACTAGGGGCGCGAGCGCCGGACCCCCGGGTCTGGGGATACAGGGCCCCCCGGTCTTGAGACGGCGGACGCTCCAGGTCCTGAGGCGGGCGTCCTGGACCGCTCCAGGTCTTGACGCCGGCGGGCACCCTAGGTCTTGAGGTGCCGGTGCAGGGCTCCGCGCACCAGATCGGCGACCCCGTCCTCGCCGGGCGGCGGCGCGGCCACACAGGACAGGGCGAGGCGGACGGCGAGTTCGCAGGAGCGGGCGAGGTCGGCGGCGTCGGCCCGGAGCGCGCCGGGGCCGCAGAGCACGGACACCGCCCGGTCGCGGACGGCGCCCACCAGATCGCCGGGCGAGGGCAGCGGCCCGTCCGCCCGCCGTTGCGCCGGCACGGCGGAGGAGGACGGCACCGCCGAGAGCGTCGGGGTGGGCAGACGCTCGCTCCAGAAGCCGGTGAGGACGGCGCGTACGAGCACGTTCTCGCGGGCGGCCGAGGCGGTCCACTCGGCGGTGGCGGTGAGTCTGTCGCGGGTGTCGCCGTGCACGGCCAGCGCCCGCTCGACCCCGGCGAGGTACCCGTCGGCCTCGCGTCGGACGAGCGCTCTGGCCAGGCCCTCCTTGCTGCCGAACTCGTTGTACAGCGTCTGCCGGGACACCCCGGCCGCCGCGGCGACGTCCACCATCCGCACCGCGGCCCATGGTCGCAGCGCAAGCGCGTCGAAAGCGGCGTCCAGTAGGGATTCCCGCGCTGCAGGCATCGTCGCCTCCATGGAGCGAGCGGCTCTGCGCCCCAGGTTTGACGCGCACGGGTGCACTGTCAAGGGTGCGCGGGTGTTCCGGGGCGTTCGGCGGACCGCGCCCGCCGTCCCCCGCGCCGTCCCCGCGCCGTCCGCCTCGCGGTCCCCGGTGGCCCGTACTCGCCCCGGCCGGATACGGTTCGTCCCATGCCGGATTACCTCGACGACCTCCGACTCGCGCACGTTCTCGCGGACGCCGCCGACGCCGGGACCATGGACCGTTTCAAGGCCCTCGACCTCAAGGTCGAGACCAAACCGGACATGACCCCGGTGAGCGAGGCCGACAAGGCCGCCGAGGAACTCATCCGCGGCCAGCTGCAGCGGGCCCGGCCCCGGGACGCGATCCTGGGCGAGGAGTACGGCGTCGAGGGGACCGGCCCCCGCCGCTGGGTGATCGACCCGATCGACGGCACGAAAAACTACGTGCGCGGCGTGCCGGTGTGGGCCACCCTCATCGCGCTGATGGAGGCGGGCGAGGGCGGCTTCCAGCCCGTCGTCGGCGTCGTCTCCGCGCCCGCGCTGGGCCGCCGCTGGTGGGCCGCCAAGGGGCACGGCGCGTTCAGCGGCCGCAGCCTGTCCTCCGCGAGCCGACTGCACGTCTCCCGTGTCTCGGAGCTCTCTGACGCCTCCTTCGCCTACTCCTCGCTGGGCGGCTGGGAGGAGCGCGGGCGCCTGAACGGCTTCCTGGACCTGACCCGCGCGGTGTGGCGCACGCGCGCGTACGGCGACTTCTGGCCGTACATGATGGTCGCCGAGGGCTCGGTCGACATGTGCGCCGAACCCGAGCTGTCGCTGTGGGACATGGCGGCCACGGCGATCGTCGTCACGGAGGCCGGCGGCACGTTCACCGGCCTCGACGGGCGTCCGGGCCCGCACAGCGGCAACGCGGCCGCGTCGAACGGCCTGCTCCACGACGAGCTGCTGGACCGTCTCAACCAGCGCTAGTCACCTACCGGGCGCCAAAGCGCCGCCGAAAACCCCGTCCACGCGCCACATATGAGCGCGCGCGCCCTCAATTGGACGCGCGCGCCCTCTTGTTGACCCCCGCTTTACCTGTCACGCTGACAGCACCGCCCACTTGTGAACTTGTGAATCCATGAACTTGCCGTGGATTTCTAGGAGGTGGCTCCAGCCATGCTCGTCCGCGACGCCATGAGCACGGTGGTCCTCACCATCGGCCCCGCACACACCCTCCGTCAGGCCGCCGCCCTGATGTCCGCCCGCCGCGTCGGCGCGGCCATCGTCCTGGACCCGGACGCCGGCGGCATCGGCATCCTCACCGAGCGGGACATCCTCAACTCCCTGGGGCTCGGCCAGGACCCGGACATGGAACGCACCCACGCCCACACCACCGAGGACGTCGTCTTCGCCGCTCCGACCTGGACCCTGGAGGAGGCGGCCCGCGCGATGGCCCACGGCGGCTTCCGCCACCTGATCGTCCTCGACCACGCCGGGCCGGCAGGCATCGTCTCGGTCCGCGACATCATCCGCTGCTGGGCGCCGGCCCGCCAGGAGGTGCCGGCCTGAGCCTGGGCCGACCGCCGACCGCCGACCGCCGACCGCCGACCGCCGACCGCCGACTACCGACTGCGACTGCCGACTCGGGCGGGCCGGGTCCCCGACAGGGGCCCGGCCCGCCCTCTTGGCCTGAATGGCACCCGACCCTAGAATGGATATTGTCCAGTTTCAGGCAGCATCTAAAATCACACCTGTTCGTGACCTGGTCCCACTAACTGTTAGGCTGTTTTCCATGAGTGACCTTCTGGAACGACTGCGCGGCCGCGGATGGCGGATGACCGCGCAGCGTCGCGTCGTGGCCGAGGTGCTCGACGGCGAACACGTCCATCTGACCGCCGACGAGGTGCACGCCAGGGCCGTGGTCCGGCTGCCCGAGATCTCCCGGGCGACCGTCTACAACACCCTCGGCGAACTGGTCTCGCTCGGCGAGGTCCTCGAGGTCGCCACGGACAAGCGCGCCAAGCGGTACGACCCGAACGCGCACCGTCCGCACCACCACCTGGTGTGCGCCCGGTGCGGCGCGATCAAGGACGTCCACCCGAGCGGCGACCCGCTCTCCGACCTCCCCGACACGGAGCGCTTCGGCTTCACGGTCTCGGACGTCGAGGTGACGTACCGCGGGATCTGCCCGAACTGCGCGGCGGCCTGACCCGGCGCAGACCGCCGCCCATTCAAAGCCCCGGCCCCCGGAATCCACCGACAGGGACGCCGGGGCTTCGTCATGCCGTCAGGCCGGCGCGCGCCGGCCTGACGGGAAACGACTGAGGGCCGGAATCCTTGTCGGATTCCGGCCCTCGGCCATCAGTAGCGGGGACAGGATTTGAACCTGCGACCTCTGGGTTATGAGCCCAGCGAGCTACCGAGCTGCTCCACCCCGCGGCGATGAATGCAACGTTACGTGAAGGGAGAGGACGAAGGCAAATCAATAAGCCCCCACCCCATTCCCGCAGGCCAGCGCCCTCCCCCACCATCCAACCCAGCCCGACCCAGCCCGCCCCTGCTCGCCCCGCTCAGCCCGTCCGGCGTTTGAGGACGAGGCCCTTTCGGGGCCGAGCGGGGGCCTGGGGGCGGCAGCTCCCAGAGACGGGACGGGAAGGGGCGGCGGGGGCGAAGACCGCGCGGTCCGGCACGGCAGCCCCGCCCTCCCCGCAACAACCGGGCCAAGCCCAACGCCGGGCGCAGCCCAACACCGGGCACGGCTCAGTGCCGGGCCAAGCCCAGCGCAGCGTCAGGCGGACAGCTCTTCCCGCAGAGCGTCCCGCAGCCGGGCCGCCCGCTCGGCCACCTCCGCCGGCCCGAGCGCCACCGCCCGGTCAGCCCACCGCTGCCCCTCCGCCAGCTCACCGCGACGCGCGTAGACCAGGGCCAGCCGCAACGCCGCCCGCCCGTGACCGGCGTCGGCCGCCCGCGTCCACCACACCGCCGCCTCGGGCTCACTGCCCTCCCGCGCGAGCAGCAGCCCGAGGTTGAAGGCGCCGTTGCGCGACCCGGCCTCCGCGGCCGTCCGGTACCAGCGCGCCGCCTCCACCACGTCGCCCCGGGCGGCGGCGAGCATTCCGACCCGCACCTGCGCCCGCCGGTGCCCCTGCGACGCCGCCCGCTCGTACCACTCCTCGCACTCGGTCTTCTCGTGCACGATCTCCCCGAGCTCGTGCGCCGGCTGCGGCGGGCGCCGCGCGTCGAGCACGGCCGCCAGCCGGTAGGCCGCCTCCGCGCTCCCCCCGCCGGCGGCGCACCGCAGATGCCGCTCGGCCTCCTGCTCGTCCCCGTCCCGCAGGCGCGCGATGCCGACCTGGAGCGCCGCCTCGGTGTGCCCGGCGGCGGCGGCCCGCTCGTACCAGCGCAGCGCGACCGCCTCCTCGCCCCGCCCGGCGTGCAGGATCCCGAGGTTGAACGCGGCGTCGACGCTCCCCGCCTCGGCGGCCTTGGAGAACCACGGCTCGGCCCCGGCCGTGTCGCCGCCCTGGAGCAGCAGGACGGCCAGCGCGTTGGCCGCCTCCCGGTGTCCGGCGTACGCGGCCCGGCGGTACCACTGCTCGGCCTGTGCGGTGCGGCCCTGCTCGGCGCAGAGCAGGGCGAGGTTGTAGGCGCCGTTGTCGTCGCCCGCGTCCATGGCGGCCCGGTACCACCGCTCGGCGGTCTGGGTCTGTCCCCGCTCGGCGTGCAGCGCGCCCAGTGCGTTGGCCGCGTTGCCGTCGCCCTCCTGTGCGGCCCGCAGCCACCAGATGGCGGCGTTCTCGGTGTCTCCGGCGTCGCGCAGCAGGAAGCCGAGCGCGCAGGCCGCCCGCGGCTCGCCGTCCTTCGCGGACGTCAGGTACCAGCGCCCGGCTTCCTTGAGGTCGCCCCGCTTCTCCAGGATCGTCCCGAGGTGGAGCGCGGCCCGCCGGTGTCCGCGCGCTGCGGCCTGGCGGTACCACTGTTCGGCTTCCGACCGTGCCGTGGCGCCACCGTCGGGCCCTCGGTCGCCCGGTGCGCCGTCCGCCGGGGAGCCCCTGCGCTCGCCGCCCTGCTCCTGGTCCTTCAGGTCGAGGGAGCGGGCCAGTCGGTACGCCGCCTCCCGGTGGCCGCGCTCGGCGGCGGCCCGCATCCACCGCTCGGCCCCGGCGTCACCGCGGTGCTCCAAGAGGTCGGCGAGGGCGTACGCGCCCAGTGCGTGCCCCTGCTCGGCGGACTGGCGCAACCAGTACTCGGCGGCCGGCTCGTCCCCGCACTCACGGCGGTGGCGGCCCAGCGCGTGCGCGGCCGCGGCGGAGCCGGCTACGGCGGCGACCCGCCACCATCCGGCGGCCTCGTCGGGGTAGCCGCGCTGATGCAGAAGAACGCCGAGGTTGTTGGCGGCGGCCCGGTCGCCCGCGGCGGTGGCGGCACGAAGGTGGGGTTCGGCTCCGTCGAGGTCGCCGCGGCGCAGCAGCATGGCCCCGAGGACGCTCACGGCCTCGACGTCACCGGCTTCCGCCGCGAGTCGCAGGCGCATCTCCTCGACGGCCTCCCCCGTCTCGACGGCGTCCGCCGTCTCGTCCCGGCTCTCGTCCGGGGTCGCTTCCTCACCGGAAGGCTGCACAAATCGCCCTGTCTCGAACAGAGTTGCCTTGTCCCCCATAACGTCCATCGTCGCACCACCCGCAACCCGGGTACACCTGGTATACCGCGGCCCGTAAGGTCACTTCAGCGTTTTGTCGACATGCCCACAGAGAGACAAGTCAAACACAGATCGCTCAACTCCCCACCGCGGCGCGGCCATCACTGCGCCCGGCACATGCGTTCGCACATCACGAAGGCCCGGATCCGTTTTCCGGATCCGGGCCTTCGTCTTCAGTAGCGGGGACAGGATTTGAACCTGCGACCTCTGGGTTATGAGCCCAGCGAGCTACCGAGCTGCTCCACCCCGCGTCGTGTTCCACAACCGTACCACGACGCGGGGCGGACATGATCAGCCGCTGCTGGGGGCTGGACTGGGACTACTGCTCGCCTTCCCGCCGGATCCGCTCGCGGACCCGCCGCTCGGGCTCGCCGAACCGCCCGGACTCGGACTGCTGCTCGCCTTGGCGCCCTTGTCCGCCGCCGCCTGCGCGTCCTCGGCCCGCTTCAGGGCGGCCTCGAGATCCTTCTGCGCCTTGGCGTACGCGTCCCAGTCGGGCTTCTTCAGCGCCTCCTGGCCGGCGTCGAAGGCCTTCTGGGCATCGGCCAACGCCTCGCGGACCGTCGGGTTGGACGACGTCGGCGGCGGGGTCGTGCCCCCGCCCTCGTCCGTCGGAGGCGGAGTCGCGCCCTCCGCCCCGAAGACCTTGTTGAGCGCCTCGTCCAGGGTGTCCTCGAAGGCGGTGTTGCCTCCGTAGGTCACCAACACCTTTTTCAGGAGCGGGTACTTGAGTCCGCCGCCCCGCACGTAGACGGGCTCCACGTAGAGCAGTCCTCCGTCGAGCGGCACCGTCAGCAGGTTGCCGTACTCGATGTCGGAGTCGCCGCCCTTGAGGAGTCTGATGGACTCGGCGATGTCCTGTTCGGAGTTGAACTGGCTCTGGACCTGTTTGGGTCCGTCGACGGTCGTGCTCGTCGGCAGTTTCAGCACTCTGATCTTGCCGTAGTCGGGAGTGCCCGCCTCGGAGTCGACCGCCATGAACGCGCTGAGGTTGTCGCGGCCGTTGGGCGTGAACGTCGTCGTCAGCGAGAACGCCTGCGCCTTCTGGTCGGGCATCTTCATGCTCAGGTAGTACGGCGGCACCGCGTCGCCCGACTTGTTGGACGGGTCGTCCGGCACCTGCCACACCTCGCTGCCGCTGAGGAACGTCGTCGCGTCCTTCACGTGGTAGCGGGTCAGCAGCTCGCGCTGGACCTTGAACAGGTCCTGCGGGTAACGGAGATGGGCCATCAGGGCGTCCGAGATGGACGACTTGGCCTTCACCGTGCCGGGGAACGCCTTCATCCAGGTCTTCAGGACCGGGTCCTTGGTGTCCCACTGGTAGAGCTTGACCTCGCCGGTGTACGCGTCGACGGTCGCCTTCACCGAGTTGCGGATGTAGTTGACCTGGTTCTGCTGGGCCACCACCGCGCGGTTGTCGTTGGTCGCCGTCAGCGAGTCGGCCGTCGTGTCGCCGAGCGTCGTACGGGAGGCGTACGGATAGCCGTTGGTCGTGGTGTACGCGTCGACGATCCACTGGATCTGGCCGTCGACCACGGCCGGATAGGCGTCGCCGTCGATGGTCAGCCACGGGGCGACGGCCTCGACGCGCTCCTTGGGCGTGCGGTTGTACAGGATCCGCGAACCCTCGCCGATGGCGCCCGAGTACAGGATCTGCGGTTCGCCGAACGCCACCGCGTACGCGGCCCGGTTGACCGGGTTGGAGAGGTTGACCCCGCTCTTGCCGGTGTAGCTGGTGGTCTTCTCGCCCTGGTCGTCGGAGTAGTCGATCTCCTTCTGGGGACCGCCGACGATCGAGTACGTGGTCGTCTTCTCCCCGTAGTAGACCCGCTGCTCGTAGGTGCCGAGTTCGCCCTCGGAGGGCAGGTTGGACTCGGTGAAGACCGGGCGCCCCTCGGAGTCGGAGGTGGTGCCCTTGGCGGCGACCACACCGTAGCCGTGGGTGTAGCGGAAGTGGTTGTTGATCCAGTTCTGCTTGTCGACGCCCGCGAGGTTCAGCTCGCGCAGACCGATGACGGTGTCCTCGTCGGCGCCCTTGACGTTGTAGCGGTCCACGTCCAGGTTGGTCGGGAACGCGTAGTACTTCCGCATCTGCTGGAGCTGCTGGAACGTCGGCGAGACGATGTTCGGGTCCAGGACGCGGATGCTCGCGGTGGCGTCGACGTCGTCGCGCAGCGTCGTCTTGTCCTTGGTGGTGCTGGTGCCCGAGTACTCGGTCACCTGCGCGCCCTCGATGCCGTACGCCTCGCGCGTCGCCTTGAGGTTCTTCTCGACGTACGGGGCTTCCTTGGCCTGCTCGTTCGGCTGGACCTGGAACTTCTGGACGATCGCCGGGTACAGCCCGCCGATGAGGATCGCCGAGAGCACCATCAGGCCGAAACCGATCACGGGCAGCTGCCAGGTGCGCCGCCACAGGGTGGCGAAGAACAGCAGGGCGCAGATGACGGCGATGCAGAACAGGATCGTCTTGGCCGGCAGGTAGGCGTTGGCGTCGACGTACCGCAGGCCCGTCCAGTTGTCCGTGGCCTTGAAGTCACTGGACTTCACGGCCAGGCCGTACCGGTCGAGCCAGTAGGCGACCGCCTTCAGGGCGACGAAGACGCCCAGCAGCACGGACAGGTGTCCGGTGGCCGCGGCGGTGGCGCGCGCGCCCGGGCTGGTGACGCGCAGCCCGCCGTACAGGTAGTGGGTGAGCGCGGCGGCGATCAGGGACAGGATCGTGGCGGCGAAGCCGAAGCCGAGCAGGAACCGGTACCAGGGCAGGTCGAAGGCGAAGAAGGACACGTCGAGGTGGAACTGCGGGTCCTTCTGACCGAAGGAGACCCCGTTGACCCACATCAGCCAGGTCCGCCACTGGCCCGCCGCCGAGGCGCCGGCGATGAGGCCGACCAGGGCGGTGATGCCGAGCAGCAGCCACGTCTTGTACGGCGCGATGCCCATGCGGTAGCGGTCGAGGCTCTGTTGCTCGACCGACATCGCGCTCAGCGGCGGCCGCAGCCGGTGGGCCAGCCAGATGTTGAAGCCGACCGCGAGAGCCATCAGCAGGCCGAAGACGAAGAACAGCCCGATCTTGGTCCACAGCGTGGTGGTGAAGACCGACGAGTAATGCACCGAGCGGTACCAGAGCCAGTCCGTCCAGAACCCGGCGAACATCGTGAACGCCATGCCCAGGACGGCCAGGACGCCCAATGTCGTGAGCAGGGTCCGGACGCGCCGGGACGGGCGGCCCACTCTGATCCGCGGCCCCGTGGGGCCTCCGCCGCGGTCCGGCATCTGGAAAGCCAAGGTGCGCACCTCGAAAGTCGCAGTTGATCCGTCAGGCCCGCGTGTTCGTGGACCGTTCGTGGCCCCCCGTGATCGTGGGCCCACACCTATGCAACTTACTCACCGTTTACTCGGTTCCCGATTCCGGCCAGGAACGAGAGAGGATTGTGACCATGTCCAACACTCCCATGGCGGCGAGCCCGCTCACCCGGGCCGTGCTCGAGATCGACGAGTACGCCTCCGGCCTCGGCTGGGACCAGCCTGCCCGCCTTTTCGCCCTCGTAGACACCGCTCGGCTGCGAGCCCAGGAGCCCTCGCTCGCCACCCAGCTCGGCCTTCAGGACGAGCCCGAGACCACCGGTCTCACCCCGATCGAGCAGGACGAGGTGCCGACGGACAAGCCGCTCGACGAGTTCCTCGCCACGATCGCGTGGCCCGACGCGGTGGTCGGCTGCGCCCTCACCGTCGAACGCCTGATGCTGCCCCCGTCCGCCGAGGCGCAGGTCCCGCAGGGCCTGAGTGACGCGAAGCTCACGAAGTGGGTGGCGGACCACCCCGACCGTCAGGAGGTGCGGATGACGGTCGGCGTCCTGCGCGACGGCACCCGCGACTCCGCGCTCCGGCTGCGCGAGAAGGACGCTCCGACGGAGGTCCTCACCGGCGCGGGCCTGGTGCCCGGCCTCGCGGAGGCGCTGTCCGCGACGTTCGCCGAGTAGCGCTCCGGCAACCTGCGCGAGGCGGCCGTCAGGCTACTTCGTGCACTTCGGCAGGTCGGCGGTGTCGCCGCTGCGGATGTCCTTGAGGGCGCCGAGGGCGTCGTCGATGGTGTTCACCTTGACGAGCCTGAGCCCCGACGGGGTGTCCTTGGCGGCGGCCGCGCAGTTGTCGGCGGGCGTCAGGAAGTACTGGGCGCCCTGGCTGCGCGCACCGACCGTCTTCATCTCGATGCCGCCGATCGGCCCGACCTTGCCGTCGTCGTCGATGGTCCCGGTGCCGGCGACGAACTTGCCGCCGGTGAGGCTGCCGGGGGTGAGCTTGTCGTAGATGCCGAGCGCGAACATCAGACCGGCACTGGGGCCGCCGACGTCGGCGAGCTTGATGTCGACGGTGAAGGGGAAGGTGTGGTCGGTCCCGGCCGAGATCCCGACGATGGCCCGCTTCTGGCCGCTGTCGTCGGAGGCCGCGGTGGTGATCGTGACGTCCTGGGTCTTGGTGGCCGTCCTGTGCGCCTTCTCGGCGGCCGCCTGCTCCTTGGCCGGAACGACGGTGAAGACGACCTTCTCGCCCGCCTTGTGCTTGGTCACCAGCTTCGCGACGTCGCCCGGCGCCTTGACCGCGGTTTCGTCCACCGCCTTGATCACGTCGCCGGCGTGCAGCTCGCCCTCCGCCGGGGACCCCTTGACCACGGTCGAGACGATCACCCAGGACGTCACGGGGATGTCCAGCTCCTTCAGGGCCGCCACCTTGGCGCTCTCCTGTGACTGGCTGAACTCCTCGGCGTTCTCCTGGGTGGACTGCTCCTCGGTCTTGCCGTCCGGGTACAGCGTGTCGTGCGGGACCACCTTGTTGTCGTGCGCGAGCCAGCCGTAGACGGCCTCGACGAGGTTCATCCGGTAGTCGGCGCTGGTGACCCGCACGGTGGTCATGTTCAGGTGGCCGCTGGTCGCGTAGGTCTTGTGGCCGGAGACCTGCAGCACCGGCTCGCCGTCGTGCTCGCCGAGTGTGTTCACCGTCGGCCCCGGGGACATCTCCGCGTACGGCACGGGGATGAGTACTCCCGCGCACAGGAGCGCGATCAGCATCAGGGTGGAGGCGAGCATCGTCGCGGTGCGGCGTGGCATGCCTCGACAGTACGGGACGCGTCTGTCAGCGCACCGTCAGGGCTGCCACCCGGGTCACGTGCGCGAGTGGGGCCTCTCCATGGCCTCGCGGAAGCGGGCGTAGCCGTCCAGCTCGGGACCGTCGCCGCGGGCCTTGCGGGTCCGGTTGGCCCAACTGCCCCACAGACCCGCGCCGATCGCTGCCACAAGCGGAATCAGCAACCATGCGAGCGCAGCCATGCCGACCTCCCAACCCCGACGAACCACCGCAACTGACTGATCAGCAGATTAACCATCCGCACGGACAACGCTCACGGCAGGGGTGCGGTTACGCAACCGGACGAGTGACCGGGGGCATTCGGCGGGCCCCCACCCGCCCTCCCGTCGCCCGGCCGCCCCCCCTCGACGACGGCGCTACGCGCCGACCCACTCCTCGGTTCCGTCGGAGAACCGCTGGTGCTTCCAGATGGGCACTTCGTGCTTGAGGTCGTCGATCAGCTTCCGGCAGGCCTCGAATGCCTCCCCGCGGTGCGGACAGGACACGGCGACGACGACCGCGAGGTCCCCCACCGCCAGGTCCCCCACCCGGTGGACGGCCGCGAGTGCCCGCACCGGGTACGCGGCGACGACCTTCTCCGCGATCCGCCGCATCTCGGCCTCCGCGCTGGGATGGCAGGAGTACCCGAGGGCGTCGACGTCGGCGCCCCCGTCGTGGTTGCGCACGGTGCCCACGAACAGCGCCGTCCCGCCGGCCGCGTCGTCCCCGACGGCCTTGAAGACCTCGTCCAGGGAGAGCGCGGTGTCACGAACGGCGATCAGCTTGACGGGATCCTGCGCCGTCTGCTCGCCGGGATGGTCGTTGGTGGCTGCCATGCCCCCATCGTGCCGCACGCCGACAAGCAGGCGAAATAGCGTGATCACCCGGCACACACGCGTGCGGCTTTGGAGCGACGTACAACAGCCGGCCCGCCCAGGCACTCGAGAGCGCCCCTGAGGGGCCGACGGCGGACCTCCGGGGCGCAGCCACAGGGGACGGGGGCGGAGGCGGGAGGAGCAGCGGGACGGGAGGAGCAGAACGTCATCCTGCTCCCGCCGCCGTCGGGCCCCCGCGCCCACCGCCGCCAGGCGCTGCGCCCACCGCTGTCCGCCCGCACGCTCGCGTCGGCGCCGCCGCCGTCACCGGCCTCACCGGGGCCCGCCCTCCGCGGTCACCGCCGCCGGGCCCCCGCGCTCAGCGCCGCCGGGCCTTGCGGGCCCGCCGTACCACGGCCGCCGCTCCCAGCAGGGCGACCGTCGCCCCGGCCGCGCCCGCCGCGGTCGCGTCCTTGCGCCCCAACCGCCGTCCGACGACGGTGTGCCGCCCGGAGACTTCCGCCAGCAGCTCCGCGAGGACCTCCTCGTTGGTCCACCGCGGCCGCCACCCCGCGTCGTGCAGCCGGCTCCCGCTCACCACCCAGGGGTACATCGTGTAGGCGAGGTCGCCCGCGGGGGACGGCGTCAGCCCGATCCGGTGCAGCCGGGCGGCGGCGCCCAGCGCGACCGCCGACGGCAGCTCCATCCGCCGGATCCCGCTGAGCTCCTCGACCTCCTCCTGCTCCAGCCACCCGTCGCAGCCGACGGCCAGCTCGCCGTCGACCTTCTCCAGAACCGCGTACTCCAGGCCGGTCACCAGGTCCTCGACGTGGCAGAACTGCCAGGCCGGCCGCGATCCCGCGACGACCAGCAGCCGCGGCGACTCGAAGTACCGGGTCAGCGCGGTGTCCGTGCCGCCGACCAGGATCGCGGGCCGCACCACGGTGACGTTGAGCCCCGGATGCGCCCGGGGCGCGCGCCGCGCGAGCCGTTCGATCTCCAGGAGGTCGCCGACGCCGGTCGCCTCCGCCGTCGCCCGCAGCTCGGCGTCCTCCGACAGCGGCAGCTCGTTGTCCTCCAGCGCTCCGTAGACCATCGCGGAGGTGCACAGCACGACCCGGTGCACCCCGGCCGCCGCGGCGGCCGTCAGCACGGTCTGCGTACCGCGCACGTTGTACGCCGTTCGGGCGGCGGCGTCACTCCCCAGGTCGAGGTCGAGCGCGAGGTGGACCACGACGTCGGCCCCGCGCAGTTTGTCGGCGATCGCCGGATCGCGGACGTCGAGGATGTGCCACTGCGCCGCGTCACACTCGCCGCGCCGCTCGTCGATGGCGACGACCTGCTTGACCTCCTCCGACGCGGCGAGCCGCTCCGTGAGCAGCGCGCCCACCCCGGTCGCCGCGCCGGTCACGGCGACGACGGGCCCGCGCGCACCGCCCGGGGTCGAGGGGTTTCGCGCTGCGCGAACCTGCGGATCTGGGGAACTCACCAGGTGTCTCCAGCGGTTGTCTTGGCATACGGGCGCGAGTGACGCGTACGTACCAGGTGGCATCCATCCTGCCGCAGCGCAGGAGTCGGCGAAGCACCGAGGCCCGATCGGGCGGGGGTGTCTACGCTGGGTGGTGTTGCAGGGCAGTCGCCGCCGGCCGAGAACCGGTGGCCTTACCAGCCGAGGAACCCCGTGAGTGACACCCCATTCGGATTCGGCCTTCCGCCGGAGGAGCCGGAAGACGGCGACGAGGGCAAGAAGAAGGACTCGCAGAGCGGCGGTGGTCAGGGACCGGCCAACCCGTTCGGCTTCGGCGGGCTGCCCGGCGCCGGAGGCTTCGGCGCCCCTGGCGCGGACAACCCTCTCGCCGCCATGTTCGGTTCGCTGAACCCCAACGACCTGGGGGCCGCGTTCCAGCAGCTCGGCCAGATGCTCTCGTACGAGGGCGGCCCGGTGAACTGGGACATGGCCAAGCAGATCGCCCGCCAGACGGTCGCCCAGGGCACCGCCGACGGCGTGAAGGACGCGAGCGTCGGCCCCTCCGAGCGCACCGCCGTCCAGGATGCCGTCCGCCTGGCCGACCTCTGGCTGGACGACGCCACGTCCCTGCCGTCCGGCGCCGGCTCGGCGGTGGCGTGGTCGCGCGCGGAGTGGGTCGAGGCGACCCTGCCCGCGTGGAAGGAGCTCGTGGACCCGGTCGCCGAGCGGGTCGGCGCCGCCATGGGCGACGTCCTGCCGGAGGAGATGCAGGCCATGGCCGGCCCGCTGATCGGCATGATGCGCTCGATGGGCGGCGCGATGTTCGGCTCGCAGATCGGGCAGGCCGTCGGCGTGCTCGCGGGCGAGGTGGTCGGCTCGACCGACATCGGCCTGCCGCTCGGCCCCGCCGGGCGCGCCGCACTGCTGCCGGTGAACATCGAGGCGTTCGGCAAGGACCTGGGCGTGCCCAAGGACGACGTGCGGTTGTACCTCGCGCTGCGCGAGGCGGCCCACCAGCGCCTGTTCACGCATGTGCCGTGGCTGCGTTCGCACCTGTTCGGCGCGGTCGAGGGCTACGCGCGCGGGATCAAGGTCGACACCGCCAAGCTGGAGGACGTGGTCGGCCAGTTCGACCCGCAGAACCCCGAGCAGCTGCAGGACGCGCTCCAGCAGGGCATGTTCCAGCCCGAGGACACTCCGGAGCAGAAGGCGGCGCTGGCCCGGCTGGAGACGGCCCTGGCGCTCGTCGAGGGCTGGGTGGACGCGGTGGTGCACGCGGCCGCGAAGCCGCGCCTGTCGTCCGCGGACGCGCTGCGGGAGACGCTGCGCCGTCGTCGCGCCACCGGCGGTCCCGCGGAGCAGACGTTCGCGACGCTGATCGGCCTGGAGTTGCGCCCGCGCCGCCTGCGCGACGCCTCGCGCCTGTGGGCATCGCTGACGGACGCGCGCGGGGTCGACGGCCGGGACGCCCTGTGGGCCCACCCGGACATGCTTCCCACGGCCTCCGACCTGGACGATCCGGACGGCTTCGTGCACCGCGAGCACATGGACTTCTCCGAGCTGGACAAGATGCTCGGCGAGGCCGCGAGCGGCGGCCTCGGCGAGAAGCCCGACCTGAAGAAGCCCGGCCGCGGGACGGACGACGCCGACAAGGGCGACGGCGAGAACGGCTCCGGCGACGGCTCCAGGGGCGACGGCGCGGAGTGAGCCTTCATGACGACGCGGTCCTCGTCCTCAAGGGGTACGAGGGCCACGAAGAGCTGTGCCAGACCTACCTGGACCATCTGGCGGCCCATCCGGACGGCTTGTGGAAGGCCTGTCGGGACGGGCACATCACGGCGAGCGCGCTGGTGATCGACCCGGAGCAGGGGCGGGTGCTGCTGACGCTCCACAAGAAGCTGCGCATGTGGCTGCAGATGGGCGGCCACTGCGAGCCGGTCGACGGGACGCTGGCGGCCGCCGCCCTGCGGGAGGGCACGGAGGAGTCGGGCGTCCCGGGCCTATCTCTGCTGCCCGGCGGCCCGGTCCGGCTCGACCGCCATCTGACGCCGTGCGCCTGGCACTACGACGTCCAGTACGCGGCGCTGGCCCCGTCCGGGTCCGTGGAGGCGATCAGCGACGAGTCCCTCGACCTGCGCTGGTTCCCGTACGCGCAGGTGGCGGACGTCGCCGACGAGTCGGTCGTCCGGCTGCTGGAAGCGACCCTCGCGCGGCTGTGAGGCGGAACGGGTAAGGGGCGGCCCACCAGGTGGCCGCCCCTTACGTCGCTGTGCCCGCCGGTCAGCTCCAGACGTTGCCCTGGTTCTGGCCGCGCGCCCCCTGCTGGCCCATGCCGTACTGGGCGGCCAGGCCCGAGCCGATCGCCGCGTTCTGCGGCGGCAGCAGTTCGCTGGGCTGCACGAGCGCGTAGCCGGAGCCCATGAAGCTGAGCTCCCAGCCCTCACCGGTGTTGCCGCGCCGGCGCCACACCCCGGAGGAGTGCGTCTGGGCCTGCATCTGCACCCGCAGTCCGGTGGACCAGGCGACGATGGCGTCGGCGTCGCAGTTGACGTACTTGTCGGGGGTGACCTGCATCATCAGGGGCGCGCCCGAGGTCATCAGGGCGACCTTGCCGCGGCCGGTGATGTTGAGCTGGTACTTCCCGGAGCCGGAGATGCCGTAGAGGCTGTCGACGGCGATGACCTCGTGGTGCAGCGAGGAGTCCATGGCGAGCACGTAGCTGCTGTCCACGGTCAGACCGTCCTGCTCCACCTCCATCACGTGGATGTGCTGGGCGAGGTTGGCGAGGTAGACCGTGCCCTGCCCGTGGCAGCGCATCAGGTCCAGGCCCTCGCCGGTGTGCGCACGCGCGCGTCCCTGCTGGTTGCTCTGGTACTCGGCGTCGAACTCCATCAGGCCCTGGTAGGCGACCATCGTGCCCTTGCGGGCGAGGATGTCGTCGTGGCCCTCCAGGGTGACCCGGAGCATCTGCTTGTTCTGCAGACTCCAGCGATCCTGGGTCTGCGAGTCGTTGTGCGCGAAAAGTGGGCTCTGCATGGCGTTCTGGCTCCCCCTCAGCCCCGGACCCGGAGACGGTCGGTGCTGTCCTCACTGGGCTGGACGACGACGATGCCCTGGCCGGAGAAGGCCATCTGGTAGGCCTCGCCGCTGCCCCGGCCGATGAGCGACTGCGCCTTGAAGCTGCGCTTGCCCTTCACCTTGAGGTTCGGCGACCAGGCGACGAGCGCGTCGGGATCGACGTACGTCTCGTCCTCGCCGCCGCCGCAGTCGACGACGATCGGCTTGCCCCGGGAGGTCAGCGCGACCCAGCCCTGGCCGCTGATCTTGGTGTTCCACAGGCCCTGGCCGGCGAACTTCGCGAGCCCCTTGACGCGCTCGACGCCCCAGGTGAGGTGTGCGTCGAAGGCGAGCAGGTTCGTGGCGTTGACGGAGATGCCGTCGCCGTTGAGGTTGATCACGACGACGTTCGCGCCGTAGTCGGCGAGATAGAGCAGCCCGTCGCCGGTGCACTTCATCAGGGGCGCGCCCTCGCCGGTCATCCAGTCGCGCGCGATCTGGCGCACGGCCGGCGGGTTTGGCTCGTACTGGACGAAGCCCTCGTAGGCGACCATCGAGCCCACGCGCGCGAAGAGGTCGTT
Organism: Streptomyces sp. NPDC037083; assembly: GCF_055606485.1. Taxonomy (NCBI): domain Bacteria; kingdom Bacillati; phylum Actinomycetota; class Actinomycetes; order Kitasatosporales; family Streptomycetaceae; genus Streptomyces; species Streptomyces sp. NPDC037083. The sequence continues at coordinate 255,412 of NZ_JBVJSQ010000001.1, forward strand.
CCCGGTCTGCATGGCGACCTTCAGCATGTGGTTGCCGTGGTTCTCCATGCGGGCGGTGACGGGTGCGGGGGCGTAGCCCGCGAGCGGCTGGTTCATGACGGGCTCCCTCAGACCTCGTACGGCTGGACGACGATGAAGTTGCCGGGAGCTCCCCGGAACTGGAGGTTGACGCTCTCTCCGGTGTCGCCCGGGTAGGCGTTGCGGCGCATCCGCACCTGGCTGGAGACGACGACCTGGGAGGCGGCCGACCAGGCGACGACGGCGTTGCAGTCGGCGAACGTGGTCGGCGTGACCGGCAGGACGACGGGCGTGCCGTGCGTCTTCACGACGATGGTGCCGCTGCCCTGGAACTGCATGGTGAACAGCGCGCCGCCGGGAATGCCGTGGCCCTCGATGCGGCGGACCTCGTACTGGAGGCTCTCGTCGAAGGCGAGGACGTTCTCGGCGGAGACGCAGATCGCGTCGCCCTGGAGCTCGATGGGGTGCACGTGGGTCGAGTTCTCCGCGAGGAAGACCTGTCCCTGGCCGGTGCAGCGCATCAGCTGCATCTCCTGGCCGGTGGCGTTGCCGACGATCCGGCCGGCGAACCCGGCGCCCTTGTAGCTGAAGTCGACCTTGCCCTGGTACAGCACCATGCTGCCCTGGCGGGCCAGCACGGGCTGGCCTCCGATGCCGAGGTCGACGCGGATCAGCTTCCTGTTCTGCTGCGTCCAGCGCTGCCCGGTGGGCGTCTCCTTGAACTGCTGGAGCGCGGCGGCCACACCGGCGCCGCCCTGGGGCGCGCCCTGCGGCACGCCGTACGCCTGCTGTCCCGGGACCTGCCCGAACGGCGGCTGCTGACCGTAGCCGGGCGGCGGGGTGGGCTGTCCGTATCCCGGGGCCTGCGGAGCCTGGGGCTGCTGGCCGTAGCCGGGGGGCATGGGCGCGCTCGGTGCGGGGCCCTGACCGTACGGCTGCTGCTGGGGCGGCTGGCCGTAGGGGGCGGGAGCGGGGGGCGGGACGTGGCCTGCGCCGGGCGGGGCCATGGGCGCGACGATGGTCGGCGCGCCGTGCACCGAGGGCGCGGGCGCCGGGGCGGGCGGCGGAGTCGCGCCCGGCGGGGGCGCGAAGCCCTGCGCGGCGGGCTGCGGCTGCTGCGGGGCGGGAGCCGGGACGGGCGCGGACGGCGCGCCGAACGCGGGCGGGGCGAAGCCGGGAGCGGCGCCGCCGGTCTGCGGCTGCTGCGGCGCGGCGGGCGCCTCCTCCTCCGCGACCTCGCCGCCGAAGTTCTTCAGCAGCGCGTCCAGACCACCGTCGAAGCCCTGTCCGACGGCCGCGAACCGCCAGACGTCCTTCAGGTAGAAGTCGCCCAGCATCACGGCCCGTTCGGTGGTGAACTCCGAGCCGTTGAACGCGTAGCGGGCGACTTCCTCGCCGCCCGCGACAATACGGATGTAGCCGGGGTTGATCTGCGACATCTGCCCGGCGCCGTCGAGGGTCGCCGTGAAGGAGAGCTTCTGGATCTGCGGCGGGATCCGGTCCAGGGTGACGCGGAAGGACTCCGTGTCGCCGGCCTGGGCGCCCAGGAGCTGGATGGACTCCTCGGGGGACTTCGGCTGGTTGAAGAAGACGAAGTACCGGTCGTCCGAGAGCCGCTCGTCGGCGTCGAGGCCGAAGCAGCTGATGTCGAAGGTCAGGCCGGGTGCGGTGATCTGCACGCCTACGTACAGATCGGTGCCTCCGGTGAGGTCACTGATCTTGGCCTTGTGGCCGCGTTGGAATTCCCTGGGCATGCGTAACGACCGTCCCCCATCCCGATTGCGAGTGCGTCGCGTCAGGCTAACGGCAAAGTCGGACAACGGACGATGTCGGTACAGACCCGGTACACAACCGGCGTCACCCGGCGCCGGGCGCGTTCACTCCGCGCGCGGCGCAGGTCACTCCCCGCGTGCGCCGGGCGGATGGGGCAGCCGTTCGGCCGCGACGACGCCCTCCAGGTAGCCACGGGCGCGCTCGGTGCGCGGGTAGGCCTCCAGCAGCCGCCAGAAGTCGGGGCCGTGGCCGGGCACGAGCAGGTGCGCGAGTTCATGGGCGAGGACGTAGTCGATGACGTACTCGGGCATGCCCTTGAGCCGGTGCGACAGACGGATGCTGCCCTCGGCCGGGGTGCACGAGCCCCATCGGGTGTTCTGGTTGGTCACCCAGCGGACCGAGGTCGGCCGGGCCCTGCCGCCGAAGCACTGGGCCGACAGCCGCTCGGCGCGCTCGGCCAGCTCGGCGTCGCCCGGTACCCGCCGGCTCTCCTGGGCGGCGAGTTTGTCGAGCATGACGCTCACCCAGCGTTGCTCCTCGGCCTCGGACATCCGGGCAGGGATCAGCACGATGGTGCGATCGCCCTCGCGGTACGCGGAGACCGTCCGACGTCGACGGGCGCTTCTGCGGACCTCGATCGCGCTCACCCCGGAGCCGCCCGGCGGCTGGCTCGTCGTGCTGCGCTGTGGCGTTCCGGCGCGGTGCGGTGGGTCGGCGGGCACGCCCCGACGTTACCCGCTGCACACGGGGGAAGTCCCGACTCCGGGACGGTTCGGTTCCGATCTCACCTGCCGCGTTTGCCTCGTACGACGGATTTGTACGACGAACTCCCGCGCCTGTGGACAACTTCCGGCGGGCTCGAGCGGGTCCGGGCATGCTGGCACTCGTCGGCGGAGCGAGGACACCCCCACGCCCCCGCTCCGCCGACGTCACGGGGAGTTTCCAGACATACGGGGGCTTTTGATGCATCCGATGGTGAAGCCCGCGCTGCGGCGCGGCTGGCGTGACCTCAACACGGTGCAGTTCGGTATGACGCCGGCGCACGCGCTGACCCTCGGCCCGGTGGACACGGCGACGGGCAGTTTCCTCGAGCTCCTGGACGGCACCCGCGGGCTCGCGCTGCTGCGCGAGGAGGGCCGGCGCATGGATCTGCCCGACGGTCACGTCGACCGGCTGGTGGAGCGGCTGACCCGCGTCGGACTGCTCGACGACGCGCGCGGCGGCGGGCCGGAGGCCACGGCTCTGCGGGAGAAGAAGGAGGTCATCGACCGGCTGCGCCCCGACCTCGCGGCCCTCTCCCTCACCACCTCGGAACCGGGCGAGGCGATCGAGCACCTGACCGCCCGACGCCGCCTGCGGGTCCAGGTGCGGGGCGCCGGGCGGGTCGGCGCGGTGCTCGCCTCGCTGCTGTCCGGCGCGGGCGTGGGCGAGGTGGACGTGCAGGACGGCGGCCGGGTCGAGCCGGGGGACGTCGCACCGGGCGGCCTGCCGGCCGAGGCGATCGGCGAGCGCCGGGACGAGGCGGCCCGCCGCGCCGCACGCCGGGCCGCACCGGGCCGCCCGCCGCGCAGGCATCCGGGGTCACCGGCGGGTTCGGACACCCCCGGCTTCTGCCTGGTGATCCTCGCACCACGGGACGACGTGTCCGTGCACGCGCCCGCTCCCTCGGCGGCGGAGCCCCTGATCGCCTCGGGCACACCGCACCTCTATGCCGGGGTCGTCGAGGGGACCGGCGTCGTCGGTCCCCTGGTGCTGCCGGGCGAGACGGGCTGCGCGGGGTGTCTGCAGCAGGCCCGCATCGACGGCGACCCGGCCTGGCCACGGCTGGTCGCCCAGTGGCACTCCGGCAGAAAACGGGCTTCGCGCGCCTGCGACCTGACCCTGGCCACGGCGGTCGCCGGACTGGCGGCCGCCCACGCCCTCGCCTTCCTCGACGGCCGGACGCCGTCCAGCGAGGGCGCACGCTGGGAGGTGTCCGCCCCCACTCTGCAGTGGCACGCCCGGCCGGTGTGGCCCCACAGCGCGTGCCCGTGCGGGGCCGCGCACAAAGGTGAGCGGGAACACCCCTCCGAGGACCGGGGTTCGCACGCGACAATGGAGGAGCAACGGCATTCGACGGAGCTTCGCCGTACGGCGGACGCGACGCGGCTGTCTGGGACTTGGAGGGCGCATGTCTGATCTTCCCCGGAAGGCGGTCACCCGGACCGCCAAACTCGCCGCGCTCCCGCTCGGCTTCGCCGGGCGGGCGACCTGGGGTCTGGGCAAGCGGATCGTGGGCGAGTCCGCGGAGATCGTCGGCCGCGAGCTGCAGCAGCGCACCGCCGAGCAGCTGTTCAAGGTGCTGGGCGAGCTGAAGGGGGGTGCGATGAAGTTCGGGCAGGCGCTGTCCGTCTTCGAGTCCGCCCTCCCCGAGGAGGTGGCCGGCCCCTACCGCGCGGCCCTCACCAAGCTGCAGGACGCGGCGCCGCCGATGCCGACCCGCACGGTGCACGCCGTGCTCACGGAGCGGCTCGGCGAGGACTGGTCCGAGCTGTTCATGGAGTTCGACGACAAGCCGGCCGCGGCGGCGTCGATCGGCCAGGTGCACCGAGCGGTGTGGCACGACGGCCGGGAGGTCGCGGTCAAGGTCCAGTACCCGGGGGCCGGCGACGCCCTGCTGTCCGACCTGAACCAACTCAGCCGCTTCGCACGGCTGTTGGGCCCGCTCATCCCGGGCATGGACGTCAAGCCCCTGATCTCCGAGCTCAGGGACCGGGTCTCCGAGGAGCTCGACTACAGCCTGGAGGCGCAGGCCCAGCAGGCACACGCGGAGGAGTTCGCCGACGATCCCGACGTCGTGGTCCCGGCGGTCGTCCACCAGTGCGACCAGGTCCTGGTCACCGAGTGGATCGACGGTGTGCCGCTGTCCGAGGTGATCGCCGACGGCACCGACGAGCAGCGCGACCGCGCAGGCCAGTTGCTGTCCCGCTTCCTCTTCTCCGGGCCGGCGCGCACCGGCCTGCTGCACGCCGACCCGCACCCGGGCAATTTCCGTCTCCTGCCAGGCGGGCCGGACGGCGAGGAGGACTGGCGGCTGGGCGTCCTGGACTTCGGCACGGTGGACCGGCTCCCGGGCGGCCTGCCCGACCCGATCGGCGAGTCCCTGCGCATGACGCTGGACGGCGATGCGGAGGCGGTCTACGAACTCCTCTGCGCGGAGGGCTTCGTCAAGGACTCCATAGAGCTGGATCCCGACGCGGTGCTCGACTACCTCCTGCCGATCATCGAGCCGGCCCGGGTGGAGGAGTTCACGTTCTCCCGCGGCTGGATGCGCAGCCAGGCGGCCAGGGTCGCCGACCCGCGCTCCCCCGCCCACCAGTTGGGCAAGCAGCTCAACCTTCCGCCGGCCTACCTGCTGATCCACCGGGTCACCCTCAGCACGATCGGGGTGCTGTGCCAGCTCGGTGCGACCGTGCGGCTGCGGGAGGAACTGGAGGAGTGGCTCCCCGGGTTCCTTGCGGAGGAGGAGCTCGAGGAACTGGAGGCGGAGGCGTGACACGCACGGGGCGAGGCGGCGGGGCCCGCCTTCGGAGGCGGCCAGGTCCTGCTCCTCGGAGCTGGGCGAGGTCCTCGGAGGCGGGCCCGCTCATCTGGCTGTGACGCTTCTCACCACCAGTCCGAGTCCAGCCGCCCCTCGATCGCCCTGAGGTTGTCGCGGGCACAGGCCTCGCAGAAGTAGCGCCGGACACCGTTCTCCACCGAGCAGGTCCAGGTGACGGGCGGCGGCTGCGGGGTTCGGGCGCCGCAGCGGGCGCAGGCGAGGGGGGCGGGCTCGGCCGGGGAACCGCCTCGGTCACTGTCTCCGGGGGGACGCGTCACCTTCGCGACGATAGCCCCGCGCCGGTGATAAGTCCGCACAACGCACCTCGGGGGTCGGGTCCGTTCGGACGGACCCGACCCCCGAGGGGAGAGCTTGGCCTCACCGTTGCCGGGGAGGCCACCGCTTCAGGTGGATGTCGTTACTGCATCACGGCCATGGCGAGCGCCCGACGGGCGCGCATCGAGGCGCGCTCGGCCCGACGCTGCATCCGGCGAGCGGCCGCCAGGCGCGCAGCCTGGCGTTCCCGCTCGGCCTCGCGCAGTCGGTCATGCATATGCGCACGAGCCAGGGCTTCTGGGATGAGTTGCATCTCGCGTGTCCTGTTCTGACGCGAGTCGTACGCGCCGGTGGTGGTGAGGTCTTCGGTCGCGGAGCCGGTGGGCTCGCTGGTGAACGGCTTCATCGGGGCCTGCTTCTTGGGGTCTTGCGTAAGGGGACGGTCGATTGTTCCTGCGGTGTTCATGCCGTGACCGGGTTCTTGCGCGGGCGGCCACGCGGCCGCTTCCGGGCGACGACGACACCCTGGACGAACAGCTCGCCACCCCAGACGCCCCAGGGCTCGCGCCGCTCCTTGGCGCCGGCGAGGCAGGCCTCGACCAGCGGGCAGGTGCGGCAGAGGGACTTGGCGTACTCGACGTCGGCCGGCGACTCGGCGAAGAAGACCTCCGGGTCGTAGGAACGGCAGGGGACGGGCACGCCGAGGTTCTCGATGGCGTCGTCGAGCGCGGTGAGCGCCGTGAGCGGGGTCAAGGTGGGGTCCTTCGGGAGGCCGGGCGGGGGGATCGTTTCGGAAGGCGGTACGGACGGGGCGTGCGCTTCGAGTTGCACGGTTTGTTTTCCTCGTCTGGTCGGTCCGGTCCTGTAGGACCGGGTGTCGGCTGGGTACCGGGTTCTTTTCTTGTCCCGAGGCCCCTTCGCTCCGTCGTCCCCGTTGTTCGGGGAAAACAGAAGGGCCGCGGATCCCGGATGGGGTTCCGCGGCCCTGAAGGCGCCGGCCTGATCGTCGATCAGGCTGGATCACTCCAGGGTTCTGGCCCACGGAAGGCCCACATCAGGTGGTGCTGCGTCGTCTGCTTCCGGAATCCGGCACCGGCTGCCGTGAAGGCATAGACATGCGCCTGTGCCTCTACTGCTTCCAGTGCCTTGGTCGGTCGCTCACTGCGCTCGCGGACGGGAAGATCCGCGGAGGCGGCGAAGGCGGACGCCGGTCGGGCGGCACGGATGCCGGACAGACCGGTGCCCAGGACCGAGGCGCCGAGCATGCACGTGGAGACGACCGAGCGATCGGTCAGTTTGGCGTTGAAGCTGCTGTTGATGATGATCACTGGAATCGCCTCCTCTCGGCGTCTCGGGGGACCGGGGCGAACCGGTCCGACGGATATGCAAGTACAGCACGGAAGAAGGGCCTTCGAGAAGGCCGCCGTTCCCGTGTCTAAGAACCTATGGGGATTGCCGGGGCATGCGCAAACTATTTTTTCGACGAGTTCCGATCAATCTCCCGCCCCTCGCCCCTCAGTCCTCCGCGTCGTCCCCTGCGAGGTCGTGGCCAGCGCAGATGGCCAGAACGTCGGCTCCGTAGCGATTGAGCTTGCGCACTCCGACCCCCGGGATCCGCGCGAGCTCGCCCTCCTCCTCGGGCACGGCCTCGGCGATCGCCATCAGCGTCTTGTCGGTGAAGACGCAGTACGCGGGCTGCCCGCCTCGCTTCGCCTGGACCGCCCGCCAGTCCCGCAGCCGTTCGTAGAGTCCCTCGTCCATGTCGGAGGGGCAGTCCTCGCAGCGCATCAGCTTCATCTCGCCGGCGTCGGTCAGGGTCCGCCCGCAGACCCGGCAGCGGGCCGGGGTGCGCTGGGTGCGCCGCCGCGCGACCGGTGCGCCGGCCGCGGCTCCGGTGAACCCGCGCTCGATGCCACCGGCCCCGCCCGCCCCGCCGCGGCCGGTGGCGGCGCCCGAGCCGGGACGCAGGCCGTCGAGGAAGCGGCTGGGACGGCGGGTCGGTCGGCCGCCCGGTGAGCGGGAGAGCGCCCAGGAGACGTGGAGGCGTTCGCGCGCCCGGGTGACCCCGACGTACAGGAGGCGGCGCTCCTCCTCGATCTGCTCGTCGGTCTTCGCGTAGGTGATCGGCATCATGCCCTCGGCGACGCCCACCAGGAAGACGACGTCCCACTCCAGGCCCTTGGCCGAGTGCAGGGAGGCCAGGGTGACGCCCTGGACGGTCGGGGCGTGCTGGGCGCTCGCGCGTTCGTCGAGCTCGGCGACCAGGTCGGCGAGTGTGGCGCCGGACCGGGCGGCGGCGAAGTCCTGGGCGAGGCCGACCAGCGCGGCCAGCGACTCCCAGCGCTCCCTGACGGCTCCGGAGCCGGCCGGCGGCTGCGTGGTCCAGCCCTCTCCGGAGAGGACGGCACGCACCTGCGAGGGCAGGTCGACGGCGTCCTCGAGGAGGGTGTCGTTGCCGCCGAAGCGGGCCGCGCCGCGCAGGGCGACGCCTGCCTTGCGCACCTCGGGGCGGTCGAAGAACCGCTCCGCGCCGCGCAGCTGGTAGGGGACGCCGAGGTCGGCCAGGGCCTGTTCGTAGGTCTCCGACTGTGCGTTGGTGCGGAACAGCACGGCGATCTCCGCGGCCGGCACCCCCGCGTCGAGGAGCTCACGGATACGACGGGCCGCGCCCTCCGCCTCGGCCGGTTCGTCGCTGTACTCGGCGTAGACGGGCTCGGGTCCGGGTGCGCGCTGGGAGACCAGCTCCAGGCGGTGGTCCGCGGCGCGGCCGCGAGCCTGGGAGAGCAGACCGTTGGCGAGGTGGACGACCTGGGGCGTGGAGCGGTAGTCGCGGACCAGCTTGACGACGGTGGCCCCGGGGTGCCGGGTGCGGAAGTCGAGGAGGTGGTCGGGGGTCGCCCCGGTGAAGGAGTAGATCGTCTGGCTGGCGTCGCCCACCACGCACAGGTCGTCCCGCTCGCCGAGCCACAGTTCGAGCAGGCGCTGCTGGAGGGGGCTGACGTCCTGGTACTCGTCGACCACGAAGTGCTGGTACTGGGATCGGACCTGCTCGGCGATGTCGTGCCGGTCCTGCAGCACGGCGACGGTGAGCAGCAGGACGTCCTCGAAGTCGATGACGGCGCGGGCCCGCTTGAGGTCCTCGTAGGCGGCGTAGAGCTGGGCGATCTCGGCGGGGTCGCGGGGGACCTCACGGCCGGCCTTGGCGGCGGCGAGGGCGTAGTCGGCGGGGACGGTCTGGGTGACCTTGGACCACTCGATCTCCGCGGTGGCGTCCCGCAGCTCGCCCCGGTCGAGGCGGATGCGGCAGGCGGCGGCCGCGTCGGCGACGAGCTGGATCTTGCGGTCGACGAGCCGGGGCAGGGAGCCACCGATCGCTTTCGGCCAGAAGTACTGGAGCTGACGCAGCGCGGCGGAGTGGAAGGTGCGGGCCTGGACGCCCTGGGCGCCGAGCTGGCGCAGCCGGCCCCGCATCTCCCCGGCGGCGCGGTTGGTGAAGGTGACGGCGAGCACGCTGGAGGGCTGCAGGATCCCGGCGCGGACCCCGTAGGCGATGCGGTGGGTGATCGCGCGGGTCTTGCCGGTGCCGGCTCCGGCCAGCACGCACACCGGACCGCGCAGGGCGGTGGCCACCTCGCGCTGCTCGGGGTCGAGCCCGTCGAGCACCGCGTCGGCCGAGTCCGGTGCCTGCGGGAAGAGGGGGGAGTGCGTTGCTGCTGTCACATGGCCATGCTGCCAGGTCCGCCGAGACGGCCGGGCCGGTTGTCCACAGGCGGGCCCCCGCAGTCGTACTAATGCGGCGAGTGTCACGTCGTGGACCCGCGCCCGGCCTGCGGTGGTGGGAATGGCAGCCCTCCCGCGTACGTTCCCCCTACGACCGCCCCCTCCCCCGACCCGCCGAAGGAGCACAAGAGACATGCTGGGCACTGTGACGATGTACAGCACCACGTGGTGCGGCTACTGCCAGCGGCTGAAGAAGCAGCTGGACCGCGAGGGCATCGCGTACACCGAGATCAACATCGAGCAGGACCCGCAGTCCGCGGCGTTCGTGGAGAAGGCGAATGGCGGAAACCAGACGGTGCCCACGGTTCAGGTGGTGCCCTCCAGTGGTGGCGCCGAGGTCGTGATGACGAACCCGAGCCTTGCCCAGGTGAAGCAGGCGCTCGGCGTCTGACTCGCATGACGCACACGACCCCCGACCGGCCTATCGCCGGATCGGGGGTTTCGTATGTGCAGCCCGTATGAGGCGGCTCGGCGGTAGCGTGATCGGGATGACGACCGAGGACGACGCGGACTGCGAGGCCCTTGCCGGAGGCATGGTGAACGCGGGGGCGGTCTTCCGCCGGGGTGCGGTGGTGGAACGCCCGGCACCACGCAACGCACACGCCCTCCACGCCCACCTCCTGGCGCTGAAGGAGCACGGCTTCGACGCGGCTCCGACTCCCGTGGGCCTCACCGCTGACGGCCGTGAGCAGCTGACCTTCGTTCCCGGCGACGTGGCTCTGCCACCGTTCCCGCCCTGGATGCTGACGACGAAATCTCTCGCATCGGTGGGGATCCTGCTGCGCCGCCTGCATGAGGCCGGCGCGGCCATCGCGGTCGACACGGACGTCGAGTGGCCCCAGGACCTCGCCGACCCGCAGGGAGGAACGATGGTGTGCCACAACGACGTGTGTCCGGAGAACGTCGTCTTCCGCGACGGTCGTGCCGCCGCCCTGATCGATTTCGATCTGGCGGCTCCGGGCCGTCCTCTCTGGGACGTCGCCATGGCCGCCCGCTACTGGGTGCCCATGCTCGATCCGGTATCCGCGGCTGCCCTGTATCCCGCCGAATTGGATGCGCCTGCACGGCTGCGGATCCTCGCCGACAGCTACGGCCTCTCGCCGGGAGAGCGCGCCGGACTGCCCGGCGTGATCGAACAGGCCACACAGACCTGTCGGGCCTTCGTCGCCCGCCGCGTGGCCGACGGTGATCCTGTCTACCTCCAAGCGCTGGCCGACCGTGGCGGATGGGAACGCTGGGACCGCGTGCAGGCGTGGTTGACCGACCACCGCGAGACGTTCGCGGTCGCGCTGCTGGACTGACGTGCTCGGCCGCGTCGACGGTGTGCGAAGGGCGGCCCCGAAGTCCCGGGGCCGCCCTTCTCGCCTCACGGTCAGACGAAGCTGCGAGTGGGAAGCGGCTTGCCGTACCAGAGCTCGATCAGACGGGCCGCGATGGAGATGCCGTAGGGCGGCAGGACCTCGCCCGACTCGAAGGCGGCGCCGAGCTCGTCCCGGGAGAACCAGCGGGCCTCGTGGATCTCGTCGCCGTCGACGTCGATGTCGGTGGACGTGGCGCGGGCCATGAAGCCCAGCATGAGGCTGGACGGGAAGGGCCAGGGCTGGCTGGCGACGTACTCGACGTGGCCGACGGTGATGCCGGCCTCCTCGAAGACCTCACGGCGCACGGACTGCTCGATGGACTCGCCGGGCTCCACGAATCCGGCGAGGGTGGAGAAGCGCCCTTCCGGCCAGTGCACCTGGCGGCCGAGGAGGATGCGGTCCTCCTCGTCGGTGACGGCCATGATCACCGCGGGGTCGGTGCGCGGGTAGTGCTCGGCGCCGCAGGCGGGGCAGCGGCGGATGTGGCCGGCGGCGGCGATGACCGTGCGCTCGCCGCAGCGGGAGCAGAAACGGTGGGTGCGCTGCCAGTTCTCCAGGCCGACCGCGTGCACCATCAGGCCCACGTCCCGGGGTGACAGCAGCAGGCCCGCCTCACGCAGTCCGGCCGGGCGCGCGGACTGGTCGATACGGCCGGGCAGCGCGTCCTTCTGCAGGGCGAAGTAGCTCACTCCGTCCTCGTCGGTGCCCAGGAAGTAGCGGTGCGCCTCGGTGAGGGGCGCCTCGAACGACGGGGTCATGACGAGTTCGGTGCGGCCGTCGGGCGTCTCGTCGATGAGGACCTGGCCGCCGGAGACGACGAAGCACCGCGTCGTGGGGTGGCTCCACGCCGCGGCCAGCCAGGCCTCGTCGAGCCGGTGGTGGGCGGCCCGGTCGACGCCGCTCGGCGCGGTGAGCGAGATGGGTCGATCGGCGTTCTGGTCGGTCCAGGTGGTCACGGGTACTTCCAACTCCCCCGGTGGAACGGTTGTTTCGGCGGGCGGTTCAGCGGGACGTACGGCAGGGGACGACCGGTGCGGGTGCGGTGTCACGGTGCGGAGCGGTCTTTCCAGTGTGCCCCGCGCGCGCGTGCCGTCCGCACCGAGCGGGGACGTCAGGGCGCATGACGCCAGGTCTCGGCGAGGTCGGCCCAGAGGTACGCGGTGGTCTCGACGCCCTTGAGGAGGAGGTCCAGCTCGACCTTCTCGTTCGGCGCGTGCCAGCCGTCCGACGGGACGGAGATGCCCAGGAACAGCACCGGGGCGCCGAGGACCTCCTGCAGGTCGGCGGCCGGCCCCGAGCCGCCCTCGCGGGTGAAGCGGACGGGTCCCTCGAAGGCGCGGCCCATGGCGCGCACCACGGACTGCAGAGCCGGGTGGTCCAGCGGAGTCAGGCACGGGCGCGTGGCGGGGCTGAACGTGATCTCGTGCCGGATCCCGGCGGGCAGCTGTTCGGCGGCCCAGGCGCGGACGGCCTTCTCGACGTGGTCGGGGTCCTGGCCCGCGACCAGCCGGAAGGACAGTTTGACGAACGCCGAGGACGGGATGATCGTCTTGCTGCCGGGGCCCTGGTAGCCGCCGCCGATGCCGTTGACCTCGGCGGTGGGGCGGGCCCAGACGCGCTCCAGGGTGGTGTGTCCGGCCTCGCCGTGGGCCGCGTGCGACCTGGCGGTGCGCAGCCACTGCGCCTCGTCGAAGGGCAGCTCGGCGAACAGCTCGCGCTCGCGGTCGGTGAGCTCGACGATGCCGTCGTAGAAGCCGGGTACGGCCACCCGCGCGTGCTCGTCGTGCAGGGCCGCCACCAGGCGGGCGGCCGCGGTCGCCGGATTGGGGACGGCGCCGCCGAAGGAGCCCGAGTGGATGTCCTGGTCGGGGCCGAAGAGCTGGATCTCGCACTCGGCGAGGCCGCGCATGCCGGTGCACACGGTGGGGGTGTCCTCGGACCACATGCCGGTGTCGGAGACGATCACGGCGTCCGCGGCGAGCCGCCCGGCCTGCTCCTCGACCAGGGCGCGGAAGTTCGGGGAGCTGGACTCCTCCTCGCCCTCGATGAGCAGTTTCAGGGTGACGGCCGGCGCCGGGCGTCCGGTGGCGGCGAGGTGGGCGCGCACGCCCAGGGTGTGGAAGAAGACCTGGCCCTTGTCGTCTGCCGCCCCGCGCGCGTGGAGGCGGTTCCCACGGACGACCGGCTCGAAGGGGTCGGTGTCCCAGCCGTCCTCGCGGGCGGCGGGCTGCACGTCGTGATGGCCGTAGACCAGGACGGTGGGGGCCTGCGGATCCCCGGAGGGCCACTCGGCGAAGACGGCCGGCGCGCCCGGCGTCGGCCAGACCTCGACGGTCGGGAAGCCGGTCTCCCTCAGCTTGGCGGCGAGCCAGTCCGCGCTGCGCCGTACGTCGGGTGCGTGGTCGGGCTGGGCGGACACCGACGGAATGCGCAGCCACTCGGCGAGATCGTCGAGGAACGCGGCGCGGTGCTCCTCGACGTACGTGCGGACGGCGCTGACGGCACTGTCAACGGGTTGGCTCATGGTCACGAGCCTATCGGCCCGGGCCGGCATCCTCGCCGGGTCCCTGTGCGTGCTCGGCCGGCCCGGCCCGTCCGTCGCGTGCGTTCTCGGCGGCCTCTTCCCCCGTCAACAGGCGCTCCAGCGCTGCACGATCGGGCAGCCCCTCCGGTCGGACGACGTCGCCGGTGCGCACATAGAGGAACGCCGCTGTGACGGATTCCACGGGCACACCCTGCTGCTCGGCCCAGGCGAGCCGGTACAACGCGAGCTGCAGGGGGTCGGCGGTGTGGGCGCGGTGGGTCTTCCAGTCGAGGATGTCGTAGGTCGCCGTGTCCCCGTCGCCGTCCTTGTAGACGGCGTCGATGCGGCCCCGTACGACGCGTCCGGCGAGGGCGAGCTGGAAGGGGGCCTCGACGCGGTAGGGCGTGCGGTGGGCGTACTCGGTGCGCTCGAAGGCGTCCTTGAGCGCCTCCAGGTCGCGTTCGTCGGCGATCTCGGCGTCGTCGCCGGGCAGCTCGTCCGGCCCCAGCAGGGGGAGCGTCAAGGCCTCGAAGCGGGCCTCCACCCAGGCGTGGAAGCGGGTGCCCCGGCGCGCGGCCGGTTGTGGAGGGCGTGGCATGGGGCGCGCGAGTTCCTGCGCGAGACCGTCCGGGTCCGCGGCCAGGCGCAGCACCTGGGAGGCGGTGAGGGTGGCGGGCAGCGGGACGTCGGTGACGCTCCGGCGGGCGCGCAGGAGTTCCCCTGCCAGCGCGTCGAGGTCACGGTCCCAGGAGGCGACGGCCCGGGCTTCCTCGGGGGTGAGGCGGTTCCCGCGCGGACGGGCGGCGGGAAGCTCGGGGGCCGTGGCCTGGTGGGGCACGGAGGGGCGGGCCACGGGGAGGGAGCCCGCGAAGCGCGCGTCCTCGATGGGCGCGTCTACGAAGGGCCCGTCTTCGAAGGCCGCATCCTCGAAAGGCGCGTCCTCGAAGGGGTCGGCCTCGTCGTAGGGCGGTTCGTCGTCGTCCGGTGGTGGAGGCCAGTCGGGGTCCTCGTAGGTGTCCGGATCGTGGGTGGCCGCGGGGTGGCCGTCCGCGTGCGCGGCGAGGTCCTCCAGGTGGGCGAGGACGGTCTCGGCGGCGGCGCGGCGGCGGGCCAGGGCGGCGTCGTCCAGCGGGAGCGGCCAGACCTGGTCGACGGTCGCCCGGTGCAGGCCGGGGTTCTCCTCGCCCTCCTGCGGTTCGTCCGCCCAGGCCTCGATCTCGCCGTGTCCGGCCGCGCAGTGGTCGTGCAGGGCCAGCAGGAAGCCGGACGGGCCGCGTGGCTTCTTCTGCGTGGGACCCCACCAGTGGCCGGAGCCCAGGAGCAGGGACCGGGGGCGGGTGAAGGTGACGTAGCCGAGGCGGAGTTCCTCGGTGTGCTGATGGTCCTTCATGGCCTCGTGGAAGGCCTTCATGCCCCGCGCGTCCCAGGAGTCGACCTCGGGGAGCGTGTCGGCGTCGCCGCGCAGCTCGTGCGGCAGCACCTTGGCCTGGGCCGTCCACTTCTCGCGGCCCTGACCGCTGGGGAAGGTGCCGGTGACCAGGCCAGGGACGACCACGACGTCCCACTCCAGGCCCTTGGACTTGTGCGCGGTGAGCACCTTGACGGTGTTCTCGCCGCCGGGCAGGGCGTTGTCGAGGCCCTTCTCGTACTGGGCGGCGGTGCGCAGGAAACCGAGGAAGGCCAGCAGGCTCGCCTCGCTCTCGTTGGCGGCGAAGGAGGCGGCGACGTCGAGGAAGTTGGACAGGGTCTCGCGGCGGCGGGCTGCCAGGGCGTGCGGGGACGCCGACAGTTCGACCTCCAGCCCGGTGACGGCCAGCACCCGGTGCAGGACGTCCATCAACGGGTCGGCCAGGGAGCGGCGCAGGTCGCGCAGTTCCGTGGCGAGACGCGCGAAGCGCACGCGCGCGTCCGGCGAGAAGGGCAGCCCGTCGTCGTCCCCGGCGCGGTCGTCGCCGTACAGGGGCGTCTCCAGGAAGGTGTCGAGGGCGTCCGCGAGCGATATCACCTCGGACGGGTCGACCCCCTCGACGGCCTCGGCGAGGCGGCGGTCCGGGTCGTCGTCGCCGTCCCCGCGCGCGTGGGTGACCAGAAGCCGGGCCCGCCGGCCCAGGAGGGCGAGGTCGCGTGGGCCGATGCGCCAGCGCGGGCCGGTGAGCAGCCGGACCAGGGACGCATTGGCTCCGGGGTCCTGCAGGACCTCGCAGACGGCGACGAGGTCGGCGACCTCCGGCAGGTGCAGGAGTCCGGACAGGCCCACCACCTCGACGGGGACGTCCCGGGCGACCAGGGCTCCCTGGATCTCCGCGAAGTCGGTTGCCGTGCGGCACAGGACGGCGATCTCACCGGGCGCCGTGCCGGTGCGCACGAGATGGGCGACGGAGTCGGCGATCCAGTCCATCTCCTCGGCGTGCGTGGCCAGGAGGGCGCATCGCACCACCCCGTCGCGTTCGGCTCCGGGGGCCGGGCTGAGCGCCTCCACGCCCGCGTGCATGGCGCGCAGGGGCTCGGCGAGACCGTTGGCGAGGTCCAGCAGACGGCCGCCGCTGCGTCGGTTCTGACTGAGCGACTGGCGTCGGGCCCTGCTTCCGTCGGCGTGCGCGAAGTGCTCGGGGAAGTCGTCGAGATTGGCGACGGACGCGCCGCGCCAGCCGTAGATGGCCTGGCAGGGGTCGCCGACGGCGGTCACGGGATGGCCGGTGCCGCCGCCGAAGAGACCGGCGAGGAGGATGCGCTGGGCCACCGACGTGTCCTGGTACTCGTCGAGCAGGACCACGCGGAATTCGTCCCGCAGCAGGGGACCCACTTCGGGAACCTGGGCGAGTCGCGCCGCCAGGGCGATCTGGTCGCCGAAGTCCAGCAGGTCGCGCTCGCGCTTGGCGGTCCGGTAGCGCACCACCAGGTCGGCCAGTTCGCGCCGGGCGGCGGCCGTCTCGGGCACCTTGCGCAGGTCGGCGTTGGTGAGTGCGGCGCCGTCCAGGGTGTGCAGCAGTTCGGCGTCCCACCGGCGCAGGTCCTCGGGCCCCACGAGGTGTTCGGCGAGTTCGGCGTCCAGTGCGAGGAGGTCGCTGATCAGATCGGCGAAGGAGCGGGTGAGCGACGGGTAGGGGCCGGGCGCCTCGCGCAGTACGCGCGCGGCGAGCTGGTAGCGGGTGGCGTCGGCGAGCAGACGGGCCGTCGGCTCCAGGCCGATGCGCAGGCCGTGGTCGGTCAGCAGGCGGCCGGCGAAGGCGTGGTAGGTGGAGATCACCGGCTCGCCCGGCGGGTTGTCGGGGTCGATGACGTCGGGGTCGGTGACGCCGGCCTTGATCAGTGCCTTGCGGACGCGTTCGGCGAGTTCTCCGGCGGCCTTGTTGGTGAAGGTCAGGCCGAGGACCTGCTCCGGGGCGACCTGGCCGGTGCCGACCAGCCACACCACGCGCGCGGCCATCACCGTCGTCTTGCCCGACCCGGCTCCGGCCACGATCACCTGCGGGGCGGGCGGCGCGGTGATGCAGGCCGTCTGCTCCGGGGTGAAGGGGATCCCGAGGAGCTCCTTGAGCTGCTCGGGATCGCTGATACGGGCGGGCATGTGGAGAGGCTAGCGGCGGGCACTGACAGTCGATGACAAATCGCCCGCCGTCCCTGGGGAGGCGCAGGTCAGCACGGGTGGTGCGGTCCGTCACACCACCGGTGGGGTGGTCCGTCACACCGGGTGCGGCGGTTCAGCACACCGGTGCCGCGGTCCGTCGCGACACCGGGTGCTGCGGTCTGTCGCGCCGGTGCCGCGGCGTGGACATGTGCCGGGTCCGCCGACGCCCGCTCACTCGACGACGTGCCGGCCCTCGGGCCGGGCGCTGCACGAGGCCCGGAACGCGCAGTGGGCGCACTGCTGGCCGGCGGTCGGGGTGAACCGCTCGTCGAGGACCTTGCCGGCCGCCGTGGCGAGGAGGTCGCCGACCCACTCCCCCTCCAGCGGCTCCTGCGCCTGCACCTTGGGCAGCTGGTCGCCGCCGTCGCGCTTGGCGGCGCCCTGGCGCAACTGGACGAGTTCGGCGCCGCCCGGCGTGGGCCGGACGCCGTCGAAGGCCTCGTCGACGGCTCCTTCGCGCACGGCGAGCTGGTAGACGGCGAGCTGGGGGTGGCGTTCCACCTCGCGGGCGGTGGGCGCCTGCTTGCCGGTCTTGAAGTCGACGACATAGGCGCGGCCGTCTCCGTCCGCCTCGACGCGGTCCATCTGTCCGCGGATACGGACCTCGTACTCGCCCGCCTCCAGGGTGACGTCGAAGTCGTGCTCGCTGGCGACGGGCGTGCGGCCCGTGCGGTCCATCACATGCCACTGGAGGAAGCGTTCGAGCGCCACGCGCGCGTGCGCCTTCTCCTGCGAGGACTTCCACGGTGCGTCGAAGGCGAGGGCGTTCCACACGGAGTCGAGGCGTTCCATGAGGACGTCGAGGTCGGCCGGGGTGTGCCCGGAGGCGACCTCGTCGGCGAGAACGTGCACCACGTTGCCGAACCCCTGGGCGACGGTCGCGGGGGCGTCGGCCTTCACCTCGCGGCCCAGGAACCACTGCAGGGCGCAGGTGTTGGCGAGTTGGTCGAGAGCGCTTCCGGAGAGCACGACGGGCTGGTCGCGGTTGCGCAGCGGCACCTTGCTCTCGGTCGGCTCGAACATGCCCCACCAGCGGTAGGGGTGGGCGGACGGCACCAGCGGCCTGCCGTCCTCGTCGGCGAGCGCGGCCAGCCGGGCGAGACGGCGGGCGGCGGCCTCCCTGAGCGCGGCCGAGGCGCGCGGGTCGACCGTCGTGGCGCGCAGTTCGGCGACCAGCGCGGCGACCGACAGGGGGCGACGGGGGCGGCTGGTGACGTCCCTGGGCTCGACGCCGAGTTCGGTCAGGAAGCGGGAGGGCTGGTCGCCGTCGTCCGCGGGCGCCTTCACCGCGGTGACGACGAGCCGCTCGCGCGCGCGTGTCGCCGCCACGTAGAAGAGTCGGCGCTCCTCCGCGAGCAGCGCGCCCGGGGTGAGCGGCTCGGCGAGTCCGTCGCGGCCGATGCGGTCGGCCTCCAGGAGCGAGCCGCGCCGGCGCAGGTCCGGCCACAGTCCTTCCTGGACGCCGGCCACGACGACCAGGCTCCACTCCAGGCCCTTGGCCCGGTGGGCGGTCATCAGGCGGACCGCGTCGGGGCGTACGGCACGCCGGGCGAGGGTGTCGGCGGCGATGTCCTCGGCCTCGATCTCGGCGAGGAAGTTGAGGGCTCCCCGGCCGCCGGTGCGCTCCTCCGCGCGCGCGGCGGTGGCGAACAGCGCGCACACGGCGTCCAGGTCGCGGTCGGCGTTGCGGCCGGCCGCTCCGCCGCGCCGGGCGGCCCGCTCCAGACGCGCGGGCCAGGGGGTGCCGTCCCAGAGGTCCCACAGCGCCTCCTCGGCCGTGCCGCCCCGCGCCAGGCGCTCACGGGCCGTCGCGAGCAGCGCGCCGAGGCGCTGGGCGCCGCGCGCGTAGGCCGGGTCATGGGCGACCAGCCGCTCCGGCTCGGCCAGCGCGCGGGCGAGCAGGACGTCCGAGGGCGGCGGCAACGGGTCGCCGGCGGCGCGCTCCTCCTCGCGCAGGGCCCGTCCGAGGCGGCGCAGATCGGCGGCGTCCATGCCGGCGAGGGGCGAGGCGAGCAGGGTGAGGGCGGTTTCGGTGTCGAGCCAGCAGGCGCCGGCATCGTCGGCGTCCCGCGCACCCTCCGGGGCCTGCCCTGCCTCCGCGTCCCGCGCACCCTCCCGGGCCTGCCCTGCCTCCGCGTCCCGCGCACCCTCCGGGGCATGCGCCGCCTCCGCGCCCTCGGCGTCCCGCGGACGGTCCGGGGAGTCCGCGCTCTCGGCGGTCCCTGTGTCCGCGTCCGCCGACGGCGGCGGCGGTGAGGCCACTGCCGTCGCCACCGCCCGCAGGGCCGTCAGCAGGGGTGCGACCGCCGGCTCGTGGCGCAGGGGGAGGTCGTCGCCGTCGATGTCGAGGGGCACCCCGGCGGCGGTGAGGGCGCGGCGCACGGTCGGGATCGTGCGGGAGCCGGCGCGGACCAGGACGGCCATCTCGCCCCAGGGCAGGCCGTCCTCCAGGTGGGCGCGGCGCAGGATGTCGGCGACGTTGTCCAGCTCGGCGCCCGGGGTCGGGTACGTGTGCACCTCGACACTGCCGCCGTCGCGGGCGGCGGCCAGTTCACGGTGGGCGCGGACCTTCTCGGCCGGCAGACGGGTCAGCGGCATCCGCTGGGTCAGCAGCCGGGTGGCCGCGAGGAGGGCCGCCCCGGAGCGGCGGGAGGTGCGCAGGACCTCGACGGGGGCCGGGCGGCCGTCGGGGCGGGGGAACGCCTGCGGGAAGTCCAGGATGCCGTTCACGTCGGCGCCGCGGAACGTGTAGATCGACTGGTCGGGGTCGCCGAAGGCGACCAGGGTGCGACCGCCGCCGGCGAGCGCGTGCAGCAGCCTTACCTGGGCCGGGTCGGTGTCCTGGTACTCGTCGACGAACACGGCGTCGTACTGCGCGGCCAGCCGCTCGGCGACCTCGGGCCGGTGGGCGAGGAGGACCGCGCGGTGGACGAGTTCCGCGTAGTCGATCACGCCGTGCAGGTCGAGCACGTCGAGGTATTCGGCGAGGAACGCGGCGGCGGCCCGCCAGTCGGGACGGCCGATGCGGTGGGCGAAGTCGTCCAGGGACGCGGGGTCGAGGCCCAGCTCGCGGCTGCGGGCCAGCACCGCGCGGACCTCGTCGGCGAAGCCGCGGGTGGTGAGACAGGCGCGCAGCTCGTCCGGCCAGCGCACGTGCGCGAGGCCGAGCCGCTGCAGGTCGAGCTGACCGGCGAGCATCTCGCGGACGGCCACGTCCTGCTCGGGGCCGGACAGCAGCCGCAGGGGCTCCACGAACAGGTCCGCGTCCTGGTGGGCACGGACGAGGGCGTAGCAGTACGAGTGGAAGGTGGTCGCCTGGGGCGCGCGGGCGGCGCCCATGCGCTGCGCCATCCGGTCGCGCAGTTCGACGGCGGCCTTGCGGCTGAAGGTGAGCACCAGGACGCGCGCGGGGTCGCCGCCGCGCGCGATCCGGGCGGCCACGGACTCGACGAGCGTGGTGGTCTTCCCCGTGCCCGGACCTGCGAGGACGAGCAGCGGGCCGGAGCCGTGGTCAACCACGGAACGCTGTGCGGCGTCCAGACGAGGGGGAACCACCCGGGCCGCCGGGGTACGCACCAGTCGGTAAGCGCCACGGTTCCCCTGTCGCCCCAGGGGGTGCGACAGGCGCCTGGTGGAGGAAGAGGAGCTCACGTGGTTCGCCGGTCCTGGTGGGTGTGCTGGTTGACGGAGCAACGCTCGGGGAGAACGGTGATCGCGGGATGAGGGGGACGCGTGCAGCCGACGCTACGCCGACGGACCGCCCGGAAGGATGGCTTCCGCTTCTTCCCGCGCGACCCCTGCGACCCGAACGACCCCAGCGGCCCTTGCGGCCCGCGCGACCTTTGCGAACCTCAGGGCCCTCGCGGCTCGCAAGACCCTCACAGCCCTCACAGCCCTCTGGGCCCGCGTGCCACGCGCGTCCCTCGCCCCTCGAACGTACGCCATGGCGCGGACGTGCCGTGCATGCGCGGTTTCCCCCGTACGGACCACAAGATCCCCCCGGTCTCCCCCGATGGCGGAAGCTGTCAGGTGTGACCTTCCGCGCCTTCGCCGCCGTCCCATCTGGCCCGCTTCATATCGAGGCGCGGCACATGGCCCTCGGCGGTCCTGCTCGCCTGCTTCAGCGGTGTGCCCTCGGCGCGGTAGTGGTTCAGCGCACGCAGCTCGTGGCCGGGGAGCAGCACCCCGTCCGCGCGCACGACACGCCACCACGGCGCGGCGCCGCCGTAGAGGGCCATCACCCGGCCGACCTGTCTGGGCCCGCCCTCCTCCAGCCACTCCGCGACGTCCCCGTACGTCATGACCCGCCCGGGCGGGACCAGCTCCGCGACCTCGAGGACCCGCTCGGCGTACTCCGGCAGCGCGTCCGTGTACTCGGGGACGGCGTCCGTGTACTCCGGGAGGGCGCCGTCGTACTCCGGGCGGGCGTCGTCCGGAAGGCTCTGCTCGCTCATCCGCCCCATCCTGCCCCACCGCACCGACAATGCGACGGGCCCGCGCCCGTGTGTGCCTCTCGCCCCCGGGCGGCGTCTCGGGCAGACTGTCCGCCCCCGCATTTGCACCCTGATGCCCCCGTGTGTCGGTGGGGCATGCCACCATCGTGCGGGCGGTGACCGGTGATACGAGATCAAGAAGAGACGATGAAGCAGCAGGGCGTGCATCCTGAGGACACGGAGGGCACCTCTGACGCTGCGTCGCGCCCGGACGTCGCCGACGAGGCACGGGAGGAGGTGCACATCGACGAGGTCGAGGGCGACGAACCCCTGCTTCCCGCGCGCGTGCACCGGCCCTCCGATCTGATGCGGCTGCTGGTCGGCGTGCTCGCCGTCGTCGTGCTCCTGGGCATCGCGGCCTTCGCGCACGGTACGACCTCGGGCCTCGAACAGGACATCAACAAGGGCACCGGACAGGCGCCCGACCTCCTCATCAAGATCGCGGGACTGGCCTCCAGCATCGCGATCCTGCTGGTGCCGGTCGCGTTCGCGATCGAGCGGCTCATCAAGCGGGACGGGCTGCGCATCGCCGACGGTGTGCTCGCCGCGGTCCTCGCGCACGGTGTGACCCTCGCCACCGACCTGTGGGTCGCCAAGGGCGCTCCGGACTCGATCCAGGAAGCGCTCACCCAGCCGTCCCCCGGTGACATCCACGCCCTCACCGACCCGGTGCACGGCTACCTGGCGCCCGTCATCGCCTACATGACGGCCGTCGGCATGTCCCGTCGGCCGCGCTGGCGCTCGGTGCTGTGGATCGTGCTGCTGCTGGACGCCTTCTCGATGCTCGTCACCGGCTACACGACGCCGTTCTCGATCATCCTCACGGTGCTGATCGGCTGGACGGTGGCGTACGGAACGCTGTACGCCGTCGGCTCCCCGAACGTGCGCCCCACGGGACGGACGCTGATGGCGGGCCTGCGGCACGTGGGATTCCGGCCGGTGAGCGCGGCCCGCGAGGAGGGCCCCGACGCGGCGGAGCACGACCGCGGGCGGCGGTACTTCGTCACCCTGGAGGACGGCCCGCCGCTGGACGTCACGGTGGTCGACCGGGAGCAGCAGGCCCAGGGTTTCTTCTACCGCGCGTGGCGCAACCTGACCCTGCGCGGCTTCGCCACCCGCAGCAGCCTGCAGTCGCTGCGCCAGGCGCTGGAGCAGGAGGCGCTGCTCGCCTACGCGGCCATCGCGGCCGGCGCGAACGCGCCGAAGCTGATCGCGACCTCGGAGCTCGGGCCCGACGCGGTGATCCTCGTCTACGAGCACACCGGCGGCCGCACCCTCGACTCGCTGGCGGACGACGAGATCACCGACGATCTGCTGCGCAACGCCTGGCACCAGGTGCAGGCGCTGCAGTCGCGGCGCATCGCGCACCGCAGGCTCGCGGGGGACGCGATCCTGGTGGATCGTTCCGGCACGGTGATCCTCACCGACCTGCGCGGCGGCGAGATCGCGGCCGGCGAGTTGCTGCTGCGCATGGACGTCGCCCAGTTGGTGACGACGCTGGGGCTGCGCGTGGGCGCCGAACGGGCGGTGGCCTCCGCGGTGGGGGTGCTCGGACCGGACGCGGTCGCGGACTGCCTGCCGATGCTCCAGCCCATCGCGCTGACCCGCTCCACGCGCGCGACACTGCGCCGACTGGCACGCGAGCGTGCGCAGCGGGAGCGCGAGGCGGTCCTGGAGGCCTCCCAGCAGGCCAAGCAGGCACGCCTGGAGGAGACCGGGGCCGGCACCGGGACCGTCGTCCTGGAGAAGTCCGGCAAGAAGGCCGAACGTGCGGAGGCGCGGGCCGAGAAGCGGGCCATCGACGAGGCGCTGGAGGAGGCGCGCGAAGAGGACCTGCTGACTCAGATCCGGCACGAGGTGCTGCTGATCCGCCCCCAGGCGCCGGTCGAGCCGGCCCGGCTGGAGCGAGTGCGGCCGCGCACCCTGATGAGCTTCATCGCGGGCGCCATCGGCGCGTACTTCCTGCTGACGCAGCTCACGCACATCGAGTTCGGCCCGCTCATCGAGAACGCCGAGTGGGGCTGGGTGGCCGCCGCCGTGCTGTTCTCGGCACTGAGCTACGTCGCCGCGGCGATGAGCCTGCTGGGCTTCGTGCCGGAGCGGGTGCCGTTCCCGCGGACCGTGGCGGCGCAGGTCGCCGGGTCCTTCGTGAAGATCGTCGCCCCGGCCGCGGTCGGCGGAGTCGCGCTCAACACGCGCTTCCTGCAGCGCGCGGGAGTGCGGCCGGGGCTCGCGGTGGCCAGCGTCGGCGCCTCGCAGTTGTTCGGGCTCGGCTGCCACATCCTGATGCTGCTGTCGTTCGGATACCTCACCGGCACCGAGAAGACGCCGTCGCTGTCGCCGTCCCGCACGGTCATCGCGGGTCTGCTCACGGTGGCGGTGCTCGTACTCGTGGTGACCTCGGTGCCGTTCCTGCGGAAGTTCGTCGCCACGCGCGTGAGGTCGCTGTTCGCCGGCGTCGTGCCGCGCATGCTCGACGTGCTCCAGCGGCCGCAGAAGCTGGTCACCGGCATCGGCGGCATGCTCCTGCTCACCGCGTGCTTCGTGATGTGCCTGGACGCGTCGATCCGCGCGTTCGGCGACGAGACGACCTCGCTCAGCATCGCCAGCGTCGCCGTCGTCTTCCTCGCCGGCAACGCACTCGGCTCCGCCGCACCGACGCCGGGCGGTGTCGGCGCCGTCGAGGCGACCCTGACGGTCGGTCTCATCGCGATCGGACTGCCCAAGGAGGTCGCCGCTCCCGCGGTCCTGCTCTTCCGTCTGCTGACGCTGTGGCTGCCGGTGCTGCCGGGCTGGCTCGCCTTCAACCACCTGACCCGCAAGGGCGCCCTGTGAGGGGGGAGCCCTTGCGGCCGTAGCTCGTACGGACCGCGCCCCGCGCGTGTGCCCGCACGCGACCGCAGGATGGGATCATGCCGAACCCCTCCCGCCTGCGCGCCGCTGCCTTGACCTCCACCTCCCTGTTGCTGTTCTCCCTGGTGGCCGGCTGCGACGACGACGCGCGGGACGGGGACCTGACGGCGCAGAAGCTGAGCTGGAAGGACTGTCCCGCCCCGTCCCGGGCGGAGGGCGGCGGCAGCGCCCCCTCTCCGCTGCCCGACGGCGACACCTGGCAGTGCGCCACCATGAGGGCGCCCCTCGACTGGGCCGACCCCGAGGGCGACACCATCGGCATCGCCCTGATCAGGGCCCGGGCCGCCGGCGCCGAGAGCCGCCGGATCGGCTCGCTGGTCTTCAACTTCGGCGGTCCCGGCGGCTCGGGCGTCTCCGCCCTGCCCGCCTTCGGAGACGAGTACGCGACCCTGCGCACCCGGTACGACCTGGTGAGCTTCGACCCGCGCGGGGTCGGCCGCAGCGCCGGCGTGCGGTGCGAGAACGACCAGCAGCTCGACGCGTACTTCCAGCAGGACGCCACACCCGACGACGCCGCCGAGCGCACCGCGCTGCTGGAGAACACGAGGGAGTTCAACGAGGCCTGCGAGAAGAAGTCCCGGAAGACGCTGGCGCATGTGCGGACCACCGACGCCGCCCGCGACATGGACCTGATGCGCCAGGTGCTCGGCGACGACCGGCTGTACTACTTCGGCATCTCCTACGGCACCGAGCTGGGCGGCGTGTACGCCCACCTGTTCCCGAAGAACGTGGGGCGGGCGGTCTTCGACGCCGTCGTCGACCCGACGCAGACGTCCGAGCAGGGCTCGCTCGGGCAGGCGAAGGGTTTCCAGCTCGCACTCGACAACTTCGCCGAGGACTGCGCGGCCAGGACGGAGGGCTGTCCCGTCGGGGAGTCCGCGCAGGACGTGAAGGACCGGATCGCACAGCTGTTGAAGACCCTCGACGACAAGCCGATCCCGGGCGTCTTCCCGCGACAGCTGACCCAGAGCGCCGCGACCAACGGCATCGCGCAGGCCCTGTACTCCAAGGACTTCTGGGACTACCTCACCGAAGGCCTGGAGCAGGCCTACTCCGGGGACGGCAGGACTCTGCTGCTGCTGTCCGACCTGATGAACGGCCGCAGCGAGAACGGCGAGTACAGCAACCTCACGGCCGCCAACGTCTCCATCAACTGCGCCGACGACAAGCCGCGTTACTCCACCGATTACGTGGAGGAGAGGCTGCCGCGCTTCCGGGCCGCGTCCGGCCTGTTCGGGGAATTCCTGGCCTGGTCCATGGTGAGCTGCACCGACTGGGCCGTGCCGGGCGCCGCCGACCATCCGGACGTGAGCGCGCCGGGGTCGGCGCCGATCCTCGTCGTGGGCAACACCGGGGATCCGGCGACGCCGTACGAGGGGGCGCGCAGGATGGTGGAAGCGCTGGGCCCGGGCGTCGGGGTCGAGCTGACGTACAAGGGACAGGGCCACGGCGCGTACGGCAGCGGGAGCAAGTGCGTGCAGGGGGCGGTGGACGGCTACCTGCTGAACGGGAAAACCCCGGCCGCCGGGACGGTCTGCTCCTGACGCCCCCTCCCTAATCCCCGGAGAATCCGCAGGTCAAAAGGTTATCCACAGGCCCGGACGGGCGGGCCCCGCGCCGCCTAACATGGCCTGAAGCCGTCCGCCACCGAGCGCGGAAGGCCTGGGAGGGGGGAGCTCACATGGTGCGATTCGTACGGTGGACGGCGCTGGGGGCCGCCGCCGCCCTGCTGGTGGCGGGCTGCAGCGGCGCCGCGTCGGACGGGGACGGCAAGGGGAGCAGGGCCGGCGCCCGTTCCTCGACCGGCTCCTCCGCGACGGCGGGCACGACGGAGGCACTGCCCGCCGCGCTGACCGGGCAGAAACCGGCCTGGAGGCGCTGCAAGGCCACCGCGGACTCCGCCGCACCGGGCGACGACTGGCAGTGCGCCACCCTGAAGGCGCCCCTGGACTGGTCGAAACCGGACGGCGACACGATCGGCATCGCCCTGGTGCGGGCCAAGTCCCGCGCCCACGGGCGCGACCGGGCCGGCTCTCTGCTGTTCAACTTCGGCGGCCCCGGCGGCTCGGGCGTGTCGACGCTGCCCTCCTACGGCTCCACGTTCTCCTCGCTCCGCGAGCGCTACGACCTGGTGAGCTGGGATCCGCGCGGGGTCGGCGCCAGCGAGGGCGTCCGCTGCCGCAGCGACAAGGACATCCAGGCCGCCGAGTCCCTGGACTCCACCCCCGACACCCCGGCGGAGGAACAGGCGTACTTCCAGGACGCGACCGACTTCGGCAAGGGCTGCGAGAAGGCGGCAGGCGAGCTGATGGCGCACGTGTCGACGACCGACACCGCCCGCGACATGGACCTGATGCGTCAGGTGCTCGGGGACCGGAAGACGCACTACTTCGGCATCTCGTACGGCACCGAACTCGGCGGTGTGTACGCCCACCTGTTCCCGAAGAACGTGGGGCGGCTGATCCTGGACGCCGTCGTCGACCCGAGCGCCGACTCGGTGGGCCACGCTCAGAACCAGGCACGCGGCTTCCAGCGGGCGCTGGACGACTACCTCGAGTCGACGGGCCGGGACCCGGCGGAAGGCAGCAAGGAGATCGCGGACCTGCTGGACCGGCTCGACGCCGCGCCGCTGCCCACCTCGGACGGGCGCAGGCTGACGCAGACGCTCGCGGTCACCGGCATCGTGCTGCCGCTGTACAGCGAGCAGAGCTGGCCGAGCCTGACGAGCGCCCTGGCGGCGGCGAAGGACGGGGACGGCACCGAACTCCTGACGCTGGCCGACGGCTACAACGAGCGCGACCCCTCGGGGCACTACGGCACGACGACCCACTCCCAACGGGTCATATCGTGCCTGGACGACAAGCAGCGGCCGACCGCGGAGGAGACGAAGAAGCGGCTTGCGGAGTTCGAGAGGATCTCGCCCGTGTTCGGGGACTTCCTGGGCTGGGACACGGCCGGCTGGTGCCACGACTGGCCGGTGGCCGGGCAGTACGACACCCCGGAGGTGAGCGCGGCGGGCGCGGCGCCGATCCTGCTGGTGGGCAACACCGGGGATCCGGCGACGCCGTACGAGGGCGCACGGAAGATGGCGGACGAACTCGGCAGGGACGTCGGGGTGCTGCTCACCTGGAAGGGCGAGGGTCACGGCGCCTACGGGAGCGGGAGCACCTGCGTCGACTCGGCGGTGAACGCGTACCTGTTGAAGGGCACGGTGCCGAAGGACGGCACGGTCTGTTCATGACGACGGCGGGGGCTTCGCGCACTCGTGGTACGCGAAGCCCCCGCCGGTCCGACCGGTTGGCCCGGTGGGCGGTGCGAGCTGTGGGGTCAGTAGATCGGCTTGCTCGGCTCGATCTGGTTGACCCAGCCGATCACGCCGCCGCCGACGTGCACGGCGTCCGAGAAGCCCGCGGACTTCAGCACCGCGAGCACTTCCGCACTGCGGACACCCGTCTTGCAGTGCAAGACGATCTTCTTGTCCTGCGGCAGCCCCTGCAGGGCGGTGCCCAGCAGGAACTCGTTCTTCGGGATCAGCTTGGCGCCCGGGATGGAGACGATCTCGTACTCGTTCAGCTCGCGGACGTCGATGATCTCGATGTTCTCGCCGTCGTCGATCCACTCCTTGAGCTGCTTGGGAGTGATCGTGGAGCCGGCCGCCGCCTGCTGGGCCTCCTCGGAGACGACGCCGCAGAAGGCCTCGTAGTCGATGAGCTCGGTGACGGTCGGGTTCTCGCCGCAGACCGCGCAGTCGGGGTCCTTGCGGACCTTGACCTGGCGGTACTGCATCTCCAGGGCGTCGTAGATCATCAGGCGGCCGACGAGCGGCTCGCCGATGCCCGCGAGGAGCTTGATGGCCTCGTTGACCTGGATGGAGCCGATGGACGCGCACAGCACGCCCAGGACGCCGCCCTCGGCGCAGGAGGGGACCATGCCCGGCGGCGGGGGCTCCGGGTAGAGGCAGCGGTAGCAGGGGCCGTGCTCGGACCAGAAGACGGACGCCTGTCCGTCGAAGCGGTAGATCGAGCCCCACACGTACGGCTTGTTCAGCAGCACACACGCGTCGTTGACCAGGTAGCGGGTCGCGAAGTTGTCCGTGCCGTCGACGATCAGGTCGTAC
Organism: Streptomyces sp. NPDC037083; assembly: GCF_055606485.1. Lineage (NCBI taxonomy): Bacteria > Bacillati > Actinomycetota > Actinomycetes > Kitasatosporales > Streptomycetaceae > Streptomyces > Streptomyces sp. NPDC037083. The sequence goes on from NZ_JBVJSQ010000001.1 coordinate 283,875, forward strand.
TGGCTGAAGATGTCCATCACGTTCTCGGCCTCGAGCCGCTCTTCGTGGAGGATCACGTTCACGTACGGGTTGATGCCGAGGACGGAGTCACGGGCGGACTCGGCCTTGGAGCGGCCGATGTCGGCCTGGCTGTGGATGATCTGCCGCTGCAGGTTCGACTCGTCGACCTCGTCGAACTCCACGATGCCGAGCGTGCCCACGCCCGCCGCGGCCAGGTACATCAGCGCCGGCGAGCCCAGGCCGCCGGCGCCCACACAGAGCACCTTGGCGTTCTTCAGCCGCTTCTGCCCGTCCATCCCGACATCGGGGATGATCAGGTGGCGGGAGTACCGGCGAACCTCGTCTACGGTGAGCTCAGAGGCTGGCTCGACCAGGGGTGGCAGCGACACGGGGACTCCGTTGGTCGGTCGATCACTACGGTTGTTCTCCCCGTAACACTGCCATGGCCTTCTTCATTCCGAGACACCTGTTCCGATCCGCGAGACGATTTCGTCCCAGTAGCCGGGCATGGTCTCCCAGGGGTCGGTCAGGCCGCCTCGATCGGTGCCGTCCGTGAACCAGATCGTCCCGGCGCCCTGCCAGCGGGCGATGCGCAGCGCCTCGTCGAGATGCCCGCGCGGCACCCCGTGCACGAGGTGGCAGAAGCGCTCCGGCGGATGCTCGGCGGTCCATTCCGCCACCTGCGACCAGCGGTAGTCGCTCCACGGGCCGCAGAAGGTGACCAACTGGTCGGCGTGCTCGGCGTAGCCGGGGTACGGGTGGGTCCCGTGTCCGAGGACGAGGTGGAGTGCGTCACGGAGCGTCCGGAGTGCGCCGGTCGTGCGGCTCAGTCCGGCGAGTTCGGCGCGCTCGGCCGGGCAGCGGTCCAGGAGGAAACCGTCGACCTGGTACCAGTCGAGGTACCGCTGCGCGTCGGAGATCAGCTCGGCGAAGGCGCGGGCGCCGTGGAAGGCGTCGAGACGCCCGAGGACCCGGACGCCCGCGTTGTGCAGCCGGCCCGCGGATTCCAGGCAGCGCGGATCGGGGCGGACGCCGGGCCCGTCGGCGACGTCGAGGACGACCCAGTGCAGGGGCCGGCCGGGACGGGTGAGTTCGGCCCACTCGGCCGGCGCGAGGAGGGGGTGGGCCAGGCCCGGGACGCCGAGGCCGGTGCGGACGTCGGTGGACCCGGCGCTCGCGGTGCCCGCGGGCGTTCCGGTCAGATACGACATGCCGCCTCCATCCAGATGTCGGCGAGGGACTCCTCGAGGTTGATCCGGGGTCGCCAGCCGAGCCGGTCGCGGGCGGTGCGCACGTCGGCCTGCTGCCAGCTGCCGCAGCCGTCCGGGTACGGGTACGCGACCGGGCCCGCGTGGTCGGGCTCGGGGCGGGGATGGCCGATGGCGCTCCTGAGGTGGCCGCCGGGCGGGCCGTCGAGTTCGTGGAGGGAACCGCCGTACCCGGCCACGCGCGCGAGGACGGAGGCGGCGTCGCGCAACCGCACGGCGCGGCCCGAGCCGATGTTGATGACACCCTGCGCGGCGGAGAGCGAGGCGGCGTGCACGGCGCGGGCGACGTCGCGGACGTCGATGAAGTCGCGCTGGACGCCGAGGCCGCCGAGCTTGAGTTCGCCGTCGCCGGACTGCATGGCGCGGCGCATGGCCTCGGCGAGCCGGCCCAGCGGAGAACCGGCGGGTGTGCCCGGACCGGCGGGCGAGAAGACCCGGAGCACCACGGCGTCCAGTCCGGAGCCGAGGACGAGTTCGGTGGCGGCGAGTTTGCTGACGCCGTACGGGCCGCCGGGGCGGGGCACGGCGTCCTCGGCCGTGGAGGAGCCGGGCTGGCTCGGGCCGTACTCGGCGCCGCAGCCGATCTGCACCAGCCGGGCGCCGCAGCCGCTGCGCCGCAGGGCCTCGCAGACGGTGGCGACCGCGACCGTGTTGTGCCGGGTGAGTTCGCGGGCGCCGCCGCGGGTGGTGCCCGCGCAGTTGACGACGACCTGGGGGTGGACCGCGTCGAGGAAACGGGTGAGTGCGCCGGGGCTGCCGGACGCGAGGTCGAAGCGGACGTCGGCGTCGTCTCCGCGGCCGAGCGCGGTGAGCTGGACGGCCGGGTCGGCGAGCAGACGGTCGGCGACGAAGCGGCCGAGGTAACCGTTGGCTCCGATCAGCAGGACCCTCATCGTGCGGCTCCCGGGGTGTGCGTCGCGGCTGTCGCCGGGGCGGCGGGGGCTCCGGTCGCCCCGGGTGCTCCGGCTCCTGTGACCGCGGGGGCTCCGGCGACCGCGGGTGCCCCGGCGGCTCTGGTCGCTCCGGATCGGGAGGTGGTCATCTGTTCTCTCCTTCAGGGGTGTTGCGGTGGGCTGCGGCCGGGTGGAGGCACGCGCGCGTCGTGCCGTCGGGGCACGGTGGGGGCTGCGCTGCGCACGGCGGCCGAAGGCACGGGCGGCGGCGGTGGCGGGCTTGGGTCAGCACGGCTGGTCCGTTCGCGCGTGGGCGGAGGCCCTGGTCAGCGTGCGGGTCGCGTGGACCAGCAGGATCAGCGCGGCGCTCGCACAGACCAGGGACGGGACGCCCGCCGGGCCCCACGCGGTCACGACGTTCTCCACGGGGGCGGCCAGGAAGCCGCACCCGGGCAGACGGCCCGCGAAGACCGTGGCCGGCGCGAGCAGTTCAGCCGTGCCGACGGCCCCGATGACGACCGCCGGGGCATGAGTGAAGCCGTGCAGGGTGAGAAGACGGGCGAGGAAGAGGAGGGCGCCCAGGGCGAGGACGGGGGCGTGGTCGGCGGGCTCGTCCAGGACCGCGGCGCTCAGGGCGGTCAGGGCGGCGAGCGCGCACCCGAACAGGGCGAACACGCCCAGCAGCAGCGGCCGCACGGAGGCGGCGAACTCCTCCAGGCCACGGCTGGCGTTCAGGCGGCGGCGGGCCCGCACGGCGAGCAGGTGGGCGCACCAGGCGGCCGGGGCGCAGGCCAGGGTGAGGGCCAGCAGCGGGACCGCGGCGAAGGGCCAGGGGCCGTCCGCCGTGCCGTCGGGCAGGACGTCGGGACCGCCCTCGACGGCGGCGCGCAGCAGACCGTCGCCGAGGGCGGCGTAGCCGAGGAGCCAGCACGTCCAGGCCTCGGTCCGCTGCAGACCGGGGTGGGCGCCACGGTGCGCGCTCAACGGGCCCCGGTGCAGTGCCGCGTGCACGGCGAACGCCACGGCGAGGGTGCCGGCGGCGGCGACGAGGAGGCAGGTCCGCCCGTCGGTGAGGCGCACGCCGGTCACGGTCGCGGCGCACAGGACGCCCGGCAGGAGGGTGAGCAGCGCCCAGTCCAGGCGGGGGCGGGGAAGCTCGCCGGGCGTGGGGAGCGGGGGCGCGTCGCCGTCGCGGGGGACGCGGGCGTACATCTCCTCGGCCAGGGAGAAGACGTCCCGGTGGCGGAAGCGCGCGGCGGTGCGGTCGGTGACCCCGTGGGCCTCCAGGCCGGCCGCGATCTCGAGCGGGTCGACGGCCCGCTCGCACAGCTCACGGTGACGGTGCATCAGGGCCTTCACCGGGTCCGCCGCCCCGCGTCGGGGAGCGGGCGGCCTGCGGCTGTCCGGTACCGCACCGGCGTCGGCGGGCGCGTCTGCGCCGTCCGGCGTGCCGGGCCGGTCGAGTTCGTCGAGTCCGCTCATCGTGCTCCCTCCGTAGCGGCGACCGGCGCGCCCTCCCGTACCGGCGAGTCCTCCTGTACCGGCACGCCCTCCCGTACCTGCACGTCCGCCCGTACCTGCACGCCCTCCCGTACCTGCACGTCCTCCCATAGCGGCGAGTTCTCCCGTACCGACACGCCCTCCTGTACTGGCGCTCCCGCCACCCAGGCCGGGCCGTGCGGGACCGGGTCGTGCCGGACCGGGTCGTGCCGGACCGGGTCGTGCCGGGCGGGCCCGCGCGCGCCCAGGTCGATCCAGAGGCCCGGCACACGTGCCTCGGCCGGGACGGCGAACGGCCGGGGTTCGCCGTCGTCGTCGAAGACGAACCGGCTCACCGGGGCCTGGGACACGAGCTCCAGGTAGATGCTGTGGAACGCCGCCACGTTCTGCTCGACGGTGAACAGTTCGAGGGCGCGGGCGCGGGCGGCCGCGCCCAAGCGCGCACGACGCTCGGGGTCCCGCAGGAGTGCCACGCACGTCTCGGCGAGCGCCCGCGGGTTGCGCGGCGGTACGACCAGTCCCGTGCCGCCGATGACCTCGACCACCGCGCCGACGTCGGTCGACACGGTCGCCCGCCCGCAGAACATGGCCTCGACCAGGCCGACCGGGAACCCCTCCACGACGCTGGACAGCACGACGACCGCGCCGGAGGCGTACACCTCGGCCAGGCTGGGCGCCTCCGGGCCGCCGACCTCTTCGAAGGACACGGGGTTGTGGCCGACGCAGTGCGGTCCGTCCGCCTCGTCGGGGAAGAGCTGGGCGGCGAGCATCCTGCAGTGGCCGAGGTATGCCCGGGCCTCCCCGCCGGCCGCCGCGCCGACGATGCGCAGGCGCGCCCGCGGCTCCTCCCTGCGGATCTCCGCGAAGGCGTGCAGCAGGGACACCAGGTCCTTCGCCGGCTCGACCCGGCCTACCCAGACCAGCGTGTGCGGGTCGGCGGTGTCCGGGGCGTCGCCCACCTCGGCGAAGCGGGACTCCTCCATGCCCGGGTAGACGGTGCGCAGCTTGGCGCGGTCCGCGCCGCAGCGCTCCTGCCAGCGGCGGGCGTGGGTGTTGCCGGGCGTGACGCACGCCGCCTGCCGGTAGACCTCGGCCGCGAGCCGGCCGTGGAAGGCGGCGACCAGGGCGCGGGCGGCCGGCGCGGCTTCGGCGCCGGGCGCGCTCCCGGGACCCGCGGGCGACGGAGCACTGCCCGAGGTCAGGTAGTGGGTGCGCAGCCGTACCCCGTACTCGGTCAGCAGCATCGGTACGTCGAAGAAGTGCCGTGCGAGCAGCCCGGGCAGGGCGGCCGCGCCGCCCGACGTGGCGTGGCACAGGTCGACGGAGCCGAGCCCCTCCCCCTCGTCGCCCCCGTGGTCCTCGTACCAGTCGAACGAGAGGGGGCGCAGGGCGCGTTCGAGCTGTGCGGCGACGGCGAGCAGCTCGGGTACGCGCGCCTCACGCGCCTCACGCCTCGCGCCGGGCGCGCGACAGGCACGTTCCAGTGCGCGCACGGCGCCTTCCGAGCGGAGCGCTCCCACGAGCCCGCCCTCGTCCCGGGCGAGCTCGGCGAGGCCGTACAACGCGTAGGCGAAACGGTCCGCCTGAGCGGTCGGACCGGCCCCAGGAGGATCCGTCGAGTCGGGGGCCTCCCCTTCGCACAGGGCGGCCGCCAACTCGTCGTAGCACTCCGCGAAGCGCCGGCGCGCACGCCGTCCGTAGGAGACCCCGTCGTCCTCGGCCGTCCACAGCGTCGCCGTGCGCACGCGACCGACCTGCGGCGGAAGCTCGATCCAGCCCGCGTCCTCCTGATGCTCGCCGCGGCTGAGCGCGTAGACGTCGAACTGGTGCTGCCCGAGCCCGCGCACGAGCCGGTCGCACCAGAGCCCGGCGTCACCGCTCACATACGGATAGCCACCCTCCGTAACCAGTCCGATGCGCACGCGCACCCCCGATCTCCCGTTTGGGGAGCCGCCGTTGACCCGGCGGCTCGCAGCGGGAAGAACGTATGCGGACAAGGCGGTGGTGCGATGGACGGTTGTCCATCGCACCACCAAAAGGGGTGAACGGACGTAACTTTCCCGTGCGGGCCGCGTTCGGTCGCGCTAAGAGATCATCCGACCGCGAAACGTTACGCCACCTCTGCGCGGCGTTGACACCCACGACCAGCCGTTCCCACCGCGGCGGGCCGTCGGCGCTCCCGCCGCGGCTCTGTGACGTCCGCTCCCACGGCAGCGGGCGCCACGCCGCCCGGCAGCATGCGTCACCCGGCCCGGCGGCGGGCGTCACGCCACCGCCGGCTCCCGTCGCCGCGCGCTGCGCCGCTCCGCCCGCCGCCGGGCCGCGACCGCCGGGTCGAGCGCCGGCACGGCGGCCAGCAGCTGCCTGGTGTACGGGTCCTTCGGCGACTCGTACACCTGGTCGGCGGGCCCCTCCTCGACGACGCGGCCACGTCGCATCACCGCGACCCGGTCGCTGACCTGGCGTACCACGGCCAGATCGTGGGCCACGAAGACCAGCGCGAGGCCGAGCTCGCGCTGCAACTCGCCGAGCAGGGCGACGACCTGGGCTTGGGTGGTCACGTCGAGCGCCGAGACCGGCTCGTCGCAGACGATGACGCGCGGGTCCGCCGCGAGGGCCCGCGCGATGCCCACGCGCTGGCGCTGACCCCCGCTGAACTCGTGCGGATAGCGGTCGTAGTGCGCCGCTTCGAGCCCCACGCGCTCCAGGAGCTCCCTCACCCGCCCCCTGACGCGCGCCTCGTCCCGCTCGCCCCGCGCGCGGAGCGGGTCGGCGACGGACTCCCCCACGCTGCGGCGGGGGTTGAGGGAGGACACGGGGTCCTGGAAGACCATCTGGACGGCCGGGTCGACTCCGGCCGACACCCGTCCCCGGTGGCGGACCTCGCCCGCCGTCGGCTCCAGCAGTCCGACCAGCATCCGGCCCAGCGTCGTCTTGCCGCTGCCGCTCTCCCCGACGACGCCGAGGGTCTCGCCCCGGCGGACCGTCAGCGAAACGCCGTCCACGGCCGCGAACGCCCGCTTCCCGCGCCCGAACTCGCGGCGCAGCCCGCGCGCCTCCAGGACGACCTCCGCCGCCCCCGGCCCACCCGCGACGTCATGGACCTCGACCCCGTCGACGGCGCCCTCCCGTGGACCGCCCTCCCGTGGACCGCCCTCGTGGGGAGCGCCCTCGTGGGGAGCGCCCTCGCGGGAACCCGCCTCCTGCACCTGGGCCTCGCGAAGCCCTGCCTCACGAATCCATGCTCCACGAGGCCCTGCCTCGCGGCGCTCGTCCACCCGGGGCACGGCCCCGAGCAGTTCGCGTGTGTAGGCCTGCGCGGGCGCCGCCAGGACCGTCCCCACGGGTCCGTGTTCGACGAGCCGCCCGTGCCGCATGACGAGCACCTCGTCGACGCTCTCGGCGGCCACGCCCACGTCGTGCGTCACCAGGAGCAGCCCCATGCCGGTCTCCTCGCGCAGGGTGTGCAGCAGGTCGAGGATCTGCGCCTGGACGGTCACGTCGAGCGCCGTCGTCGGCTCGTCGGCGATCAGCAGGTCGGGCTCGCAGGCCAGCGCCATGGCGATGAGAGCGCGCTGGCGCATGCCGCCGCTGAACTCGTGCGGCCGTGACCGGGAGCGCCGTGCCGCGTCCGGGATTCCCACGCGCTCCAGGACCCGCACGGCACGCGCGCGTGCCGCACGGCGCGACACACGCGTGTGCACCCGGTGCACCTCGGCGATCTGGTCGCCGATCGCGTAGTACGGGTCGAGCGAGGACAGCGGGTCCTGGAAGACCATCGCCGCCCGGCCCCCGCGCAGCCGCCGCAGCTCCTCGTCGGACGCGGCCCGGACGTCCGTCCCGGCGACCCGCACGGAGCCGTGCACCACGGCTCCCGTCCCCCGGTGCAGCCCCAGCAGGGCCGCGGCGACCGTCGACTTGCCGGAGCCGGACTCGCCGACCAGCCCCAGGGCGGCACCCTCGGCCAGGCGGAAGGAGAGGCCGTCGACGGCGCGCAGGGCGCCGAACTCGACCGTCAGATCAGTGACGTCCACCAGGCTCATACGAGCACCACCCGTCGGTCGGCCAGCGCGTACAGGACGTCCGCGACGGCGTTGGCGAGGACCACGAAGAAGCCGATGACCAGGACCATGCCGACCACCACCGGCAGGTCGACGACGTTGACCGCGTGCACCAGTTCCTGGCCGATGCCGGGCAGCCCGAAGAGGGTCTCGGTGAGCACGGCGCCGCCGACCGCGGAACCGAAGTTGTTCGCGTTCAGCGCGATGACCGGTGCGAACGCCCCGCGCAGCGCGTGCCGCCCGATGACCGAGCGCTCGCCGACGCCGTACGCGCGGAAGGTGCGGATGTGGTCCTCGGCAAGGGTCTCCAGCATCGCCGCCCTGGTCAGCCGGGCGAAGGACGCGGCCTCGATGAGGGCGAGCGAGAGCCAGGGCAGGAGCAGGTTCCAGGCCCACTGCTCGGGGTCGTCGGTGAGGTTCACGTACTGCGGGAAGGGCAGCAGCCGCAGTTCCCCGCAGACGACGATCATCAGGATCAGACCGATGACGAAGACGGGCGTGGCGGTGCCGGCGAGGGTGACGGCCGTCAGCACGCGCTCGGTGAGCCGGCCGCGCCGCCAGGCCGAGAGCACGCCGGTGCCCACGCCGAGGATCAGCCACACCACCATCGCGCCGAAGACGAGCGACAGGCTCACCGGCAGCTTGGTCAGGATCAGCCGGGTGACCTGCTGGTCGCTCTGGTACGACAGCCCCAGGCAGGGCGCCGGGCAGTGCTCCACGGAGGTGCCGGTCGAGTAGTCCCGGCCGGTGACGAGTCCCTCCAGGAAGTGCCAGTACCGCAGGTACAGGGGGTCGTCGAGGCGCAGTTGGGCGGCGACCTGCTGCACCTGTTCGGGCGAGCAGCGCGGGCCGCAGGTGATCTGGGCGACGTTTCCAGGAGTGACGTAGAAGACGACGTAGACGATCACCGAGATGGCGAACAGGGTGAGGACCACTCCGACCGCCCGGCGCAGCACGAACCCGCTGAACCCGCTGAAGCCGCTCATGAGGATGTTCCCTTCCGCACGGCCGCGGCCGCCCCGTTCTCGCGCCTGCGCCCCGTGCCCACCCGCAGCCGGGAGGCCGCGCGCGGGTCGAGGGCCGTGCGCACGCCGTCGCCGAGGACGGTCAGCGCGAGGACGGTCACGAAGAGCGCGCCGGCGGGCAGCAGCAGGTACTGCGGGGCGGCCTGGTACCAGACGTCGGCGGCGGTGAGCATCTGTCCCCAGGACGGCGTGGGCGGCTTCACGCCGACGCCGAGGAAGGACAGGGCGGCCTCGACGGTGATGTTCTGCGGCACGAGCAGCGCCGCGTACGTGATGACGGGTGCGGCGAGGCCGGGCAGCAGCTCGCGGCGGGCGACGCGCCAGGACCCCCAGCCGCTCAGGCGTGCCGCGGCCACATGGTCGAGTCCCTTGAGGGTGAGGGTGTGCGCGCGTACCACCTTGGCGATGTTGCCCCAGGACAGCAGGCCGATGACCAGGGTGACCAGCACGGGCCGGGGGAAGCTCGCGGGGACGACGGCGAGCAGCGCCAACGACATGATCATCAGCGGCAGGGCGACGAAGACGTCGGTGATCCTGCTCAACAGCTGGTCGATCCAGCGGCTGCCGAGCGCGGAGGCGATGCCCATGGTGACGCCGATGGCGACCTGGATCACGGTCGCCGCCAGTGCGACGCCCAGCGAGACCCGGGCTCCGAGGACGAGACGGGCGAACAGGTCGCGGCCGGTCTGCGGTTCGACGCCCAGCCAGTGGTCGGCGCCGATCCCGCCGAGCGACCCGACGGGCACGCCCCCGCGCGCGGAGTCGATGAGGGCGGGGTGGTAGGTGGTCGGGTCCTGGCCCTCGAGGGCGGTGAGCAGCGGTGCGGCCAGCGCGACCAGGACGAGCAGCGCGACGACGAACGCCGCGACGAGGGCGGCGCGCTGCGTACGCAGCCGTCGCCAGAACTGATGGGCCCCCGAGGCCACCGGGACGGACGCGGAGTCCGTCCCCATGGCCCGGGCGGCGAGGGCGGCCTCGGCGGCCGCCTCGGTGACTGCCTCGCTCACGGCGCTACTTCACCGCGACCTGCGAGGGATCCAGGACGCCGTCCCAGTCGCTGATGACGATGTTGCGGACGTCCGACCCGTACAGCCGCTTGTAGACGGGGTGGAACAGCGGCACGGTCAGCGCCTGCGCGCCGATCTTCTTGTCCAGAGCGCCCCACCTCTTGGCGGCGGCGTCGAGATCCGTCAGCTTGTTGATCGCGTCGATCTCGGCGTTGACCGACTTGTCGTTCAGGAAGCCCGTGTTGAAGTTGGCGCCGTCCTCGACGATCTGCCGGCCGTCGAAGATCGGGGCGAGGAACGGACCGCCGGAGGGCCAGTCGGCACCCCAGTGGGCCAGGAAGAAGCCGGGCTCGGTCTTCACGTCGTGGATCGTGTCGGAGTAGTCGTTGTCCTCGAGGCCCTGCAGCTTGACGGTGATGCCGGCCTTCTTGAGCGCGTCCTGGATCGCGGTGGCGATCTCCGGGCTGGTCTCGAAGTCCTGGCTGTTGGAGTGGGTGAGGGTGACGGTCAGCCCGTTCGGGTGACCGGCCTGCTTCAGCAGTTCCCTGGCCTTCGCCGCGTCGCCCGTCCGGCCCGCCGGGAAGAGGTCGTAGGGCTCGTAGCCGAAGGACTTCTGGTTCGGCAGGTAGGTGGTGGCGGCCTCGGCGAGCGAGGAGCCGCCCGCCGCGTTGACGACCGACGACCGGTCGACGGCGTACGAGATGGCCTGCCGCACCCTGATGTCGTCGAACGGCTTCACCTTGGGGTTGAACGCGATGTAGTTCGTGTAGCCGAAGCGGCCGGTGCCGACGCGCGCGGCGAGCTCCTTGTCGCCGCTGACCTTGGCCAGCTCGGCCGGGCCGAGGTTGGTGTCCGTGGTGATGGACGTGGCGTCCGCCCCCTGGGACGCGGACAGCCGCTGGTTGATCACCGAGGAGTCGAGCCCGGACCGCACGTCGATCCGGTCGGGGTAGGCCTTGCGCTCGGCGTCCGTCTTCGCGGACCAGAAGGTGTTGCGCTCCAGGGTGAGCCGCTCGCCGTCGTTCTCGTTCCTGACGACCTTGTAGGGGCCGGACGAGACCGGGTGCTCCTCGTACTTCGTACCGGTGTCCTTGGCCTTCGGGACGGGCGCGAACTGCGTCTGGGTGGCCAGGTAGGGGAACTCGCCCTCGGGCTTGTTCAGATGGAAGACGATCGTGCGGCTGTCGGGCGTCTCGATGGAGGCGAGGCCCTTCGGGTCCTTGTACGGCCCCTGGTAGCCGGCCGCGCCGACCAGCCAGTCCCGCAGGTAGGGCGCGCCGCCGGAGAGCTCGGGCGCGAAGGACCGCTCGATGCCGTACTTGACGTCGGCCGAGGTGATCGCCGTCCCGTCCTCGTACTTCAGGCCCTCCTTGAGGGTGTACGTCCACACCGTGGCGTCCTTGTTGGGCCGTCCGGTGTCGGTGGCGAGGTCGGGGACGACCTGGGCGCCGGCCGCGCCGTTCTCGCGGTTGCGGGTGGTGAGCGTGCGGAAGACCAGGGTGGGGACCTTGCCACCGCCGGAGGTGTACAGGCGGGCGGGGTCGAAGTCCTCCTGCGGGTTGCGGTTCAGGATCGTCAGCGTGCCGCCCCGGTGGGGCGCCGAGTCGCCGCCGGCGGCCTTGGCATCGTTGTCTTCCGGCCCGCAGGCGGAGGCGCCGGCTGCCACCAGGAGGCTGATGGACGCCGCGGCCACGCGGCGCGCAGTGGGGGACGGTTGACGCATCGGAGACGACCTCTCAAATGATGAGACAAAGTGACGAGGGGTGAGACGAAGAGGAGCAGACGTCTGCCCGGCGTCAGGTCGTCGGAAAACCCGTGACGGAGTCACGGAAGAGGAGAGAAGTCGCGACGCGAACGCCAGAGGCGGGCGTCAGCTACAGAGAATGTCGGCCACGCAGATTGCGGTCACACCGATGAGCGCCAGCTCGATGGCGGCGCGCGCGGAGGTGTGACGGGGCGACATGCGCAGAAATATGGTCGAACTTTCTGCGCATGTCAACGTGACCTCCGTCGCCGTCCGTCAACTCCCGGGGAAGGCCCAGGCGTTGGGCAGACAGTGGATCCCGTCGTGGTCGAGGAACTTCGTCTGCTGCTGCATGACCGGCGCGAGTTCGCCGTCCTTGTCGCAGGTGACGTGGCTGAAGCCGAGCCGGTGGCCGACCTCGTGGTTGATCAGCATCTGCCGGTAGGCGTACATCTCGTCGCCGAAGGTCTTCGAGCCCTGCGCCCACCGGTAGGCGTTGATCATCACGCGCTCGGTGGAGGCCGAGTCGCAGGAGACGTTGTCCACCGTGGTGTCCAGACCCGACTTGGCGCACCACACGGCGGTGGTGCCGGGGCTGGCGAGCGTGATGACGAAGTCGGGCTTTCCCGAGTGGATCCGTTCGAAGGTGCGCGCACCGTTGTGGGCCCAGCTGCGGTCGTCGTTCAGCGTCTGCTGCACGGCCTCGGCGAAGAGCTCGCCGTCGAGGCCGAGCCCCTGTTCCACGTCCACGCGGTAGGTGTACTTGCGGCCCTTGCCGGGCGCCTTGTCGACGCCCGCGACCGCGTCGAACCGTCCCGACCCCTTCAACTTGGCGCCGAGCGGGTACCTGACGGCCATCTTCTGCGCGTACGTCAGCGTAACCGCGCCGGTGGACGCCGACGGGCTGGGCCGGTCGTCCCCGCGGGTGGCGTCGTCGACGGTGTCTCGGGCGCGGTCGGCCGCGGCCTGCGGCCGGACGGATTCGTCCCGCCCGTCGGTGACCTGGCCTGCCACCACGACGGCCAGCGCCGTGGTGACGGCGGCCGCCGCGATGCCGGTGAACGTCCGCCCCTTGGCGCTCCTGGCCGGGGCGGGCGCGCCGGTGGGCGGCGCTTCGTCGGGCCCGTCGACGCCGACCGAGGAGGTCGCGCCGGAGACGGTGTGCACGTCGGCGGCTGAGGCGTGCAGGACTCCCTCACGCGTGCGGGTGGAGGCGTACGGCGTCCTCGCGCGCGTGAAGACGTCGTCGTCCTCCTCGAAGGCGTCGAGGTAGTCCTGACGTGGGCCCTGACGGGCGCCCTGGCGCGGGCTGCCCGGGGGCGTGGTTCTCTGACGCGGTATCACGGGCTGCCCGGTACCCGCCTGCCGCCCCTTCAACTCACCCCAGCCGCCTCCGGCTTCACGCTGCTCGGGGTGACCGCCGCGCACCGGCGCAAACCCGTGGGCGGGTGTTCCTTCGGGAAAGCGGGGTACTCCGCGTGCGGGAGTGCCGTCCCGGCCCGGGGGCGGGGACTGGACGCGGGCACCCCGCGGGTCGCCCTGCGCCGGCCCCTGAGCGGGGCCTTGCGGTGCGACCTTGGACGAGCCCTTGTCGGCGCCCTTGGGCGCGGGCCCGCGCCGGCTGTGGCGTCCCACGTCGGCCTCAGCCCCCCGACTTCTCGGTCGTGGTCTCGGCGAGGAGCTCGCGGAACCCCATCGCCACCGTCTCGGGGTACTCCATCATCGCCACATGGCCGGCGTCCGGCAGGGTGAGCAGGCGGGAGTCGCGGAAGGCGCGGGCGGACCGCTGCGCCATGCGGAAGCCGACGAGCTGGTCGCGGCCGCCGTAGACGAGAAGGGTCGGGGCGAGGACCCGTTCGGCCTGCCGCCACAACCCGTGCTGGCCGCCCAGCGTGTACGCGCTGAGCAACCCGCGCGTGGAGCGCGTCAACGCGTCCCAGAAGTAAGGCAGTTGCAGTCGGCGCTCCAGCTCCTCCACCGCGTGCCGGAACGCCTCGGGGCTCACCCGCCCGGGATCGCCGTAGCAGAGCGCCATGACGCCTCGGACGCGCTGCTCGGCCGTCCACTCCCGGGTGAACCGGCTGAAGAGCGCGGCGATGCCGGGCAGCCCGACCAGCCCGGTGGGCACCGCGGTGCGCTGCACGCGCAGCTCCGGCAGGGCGGGGGAGACCAGGGTCAGGGTGCGCACCAGGTCGGGCCGGACGGCGGCGACGCGCGTGGACACCGCGCCGCCGAGGGAGTTGCCGAAGAGATGGACGGGCCCGCGTCCGGAGGCGTCGAGGTAGCGGATCACGGCACGCGCGTGTGCCGTGATCGAGTAGTCGCCGTCGTCCGGCGGCGGAGAGTCGCCGAAGCCGGGGAGGTCGACGGCCTCGCTCGCCACGACCCCGTCGAGCAGGGCCATCAGCGCGGACCAGTTCTGCGAGGAACCGCCCAGGCCGTGCACGTAGAGCGCGGGCTGGAGCCCGTCGCGCGCGGGCGGCCGGGAACGCACCGTCAGCGTGACGCCCGGCAGCCCGACCGACCGGAGCCGCTCTCCCTCCGCAACCCGTACGGCGGTCGCCTTCGGCAGCACACTGGTGGGCGGCACGGAGGGCAGCTCGGTCGAAGACATGCGGGCAATGTTACGAGACGATCACGTGCGACTTTGTGTGTTCGCCATCACACGTGGGTTCGAACGCGCGCCGAGACGCTGCCGCGCCCGCGTCATGCCGACGCGATTCCGGGGCACCCTGCACAGCGATCGCATAGCGTCCCGATCGGGTGTCTCCTAGGCTCGTACCGAGGGCACCCGCTTGTGGCCCCTGCAACTCGCAGGGACTTTCGTAGGAAGGGAGCCCACCATGTCCGTTGACCCGACCGACCCGGGGACGTTCGAAGAGGACGACGACTTCGGCGAGATCGACGTCGAGGCGCCGGAGAACGACGCCGCCGAGCAGTACAAGGACGTCAAGCCGGAGCGCGACGACTCCCTGGAGGACGCGGACCCCGCCCGGGCCAACGAGGCCGACCTGGCCGAACAGGCGCGCGTCGTCTCGCTCGACGAGGAAGACTATCGCTGACGGGCGCTGAGCTGGAGCGGGACGCCAGTATGCCCGGAAAGTTACGTTTCGAAACCGTCTCTACCGCTTTTGTCGTCGTCCAGTCCGTGAAATTCTGCGTTCGCACCGCGCGCACGACGGTTACCGAAAAGTACGATGGCGGCGCGGCGCTCACCGCAAGAGGACGACTTTGGGAGGCGGCGTGACAGCCATCGAGCAGACAGAGGCGGCGCGCCCGCGGGGCACACGCCTGCCGCGCCGTGCCCGACGGAACCAGCTGCTGGGCGCCGCCCAGGAAGTCTTCGTCGCGCAGGGCTATCACGCGGCCGCGATGGACGACATCGCCGAGCGGGCCGGCGTCAGCAAGCCGGTGCTCTACCAGCACTTCCCCGGCAAGCTCGACCTCTACCTGGCCCTGCTGGACCAGCACTGCGAGTCGCTCATCCAGGCCGTGCGCGGCGCGCTCGCCTCGACGACCGACAACAAGCAGCGCGTCCGGGCCACCATGGACGCGTACTTCGCGTACGTGGAGGACGACGGCGGCGCCTTCCGCCTGGTCTTCGAGTCGGACCTGACGAACGAGCCCGCGGTGCGCGAGCGCGTCGACAAGGTCACCACCGAGTGCGCCGAGGCGATCTGCGAGGTCATCGCGGAGGACACCGGCCTCTCGCGCGCGGAGTCGATGCTGCTCGCCTCCGGCCTGGGCGGTCTCGCACAGGTCGTGGCCCGTTCCTGGCTGCACAGCGACCGCAGCGTTCCGCGCGACCAGGCGGTACAGCTGCTGGCCTCGCTCGCGTGGCGGGGCATCGCCGGTTTCCCGCTGCACGGAACGGATCAGCACTGACTCGCGGGGACGCTCGGCCGTTTGTTCCCGCCCGCTGTTCGCTCCTGGCGTGGACGGCCGGACCGTGTACGTCCCCTCACCGGGCTAATGTGTGCAGCGTACGGCGCGGACGCCCGCGCACCTCGTGACCGTCGGAGGGACATAGCCGTGGAGGTCAAGATCGGCGTGCAGCACGCGCCCCGCGAGATCGTTCTGGAGAGCGGTCAGACTCCCGAGGAGGTCGAGCGCGTGGTGGCCGACGCACTGGCCGGGAAGTCGCAGCTGCTCAGCCTCGTGGACCAGCACGGCCGCAAGGTCCTGGTTCCGGCCGACCGCCTGGCCTACGTCGAGCTGGGCGAGCCCGCCCCGCGCAAGGTCGGCTTCGGCGCTCTGTAGGCGAACGAACGAAGGAGGGCCCGGCGACCGAGTGGTCGCCGGGCCCTCCTTCGTTCGCCGTCGCCGTCCCCTTCCGGGCGCCTTCGTTCGCTCTCAGCGTTCTCTCCACGGATGGAGCACGACTCGTCCACGGAGGAGGATTGCATTCCGCAGGTCACGGGTATGACCGGCTACGACCTCGGTGCACAGCCCCGCCGTCTGGGAGGGACCTACATGATCTTGGAAGCGCTCGGCTCCGCTGTGCTCGGTCTCGTGCTCGCGTGGGCGGCGGTCACCCGCCTCTCCCACCGCCTGCCGGTCCGTACCCTCGTCCTCGCGACGGGCGTCGCCGGAGCCCTGTTCGGCGACTTCGTCACCCACAGCGCACTGGGCCCCGGCACCGTCCTGCCGAGTCTCCTCGGCGCGGCGATCGTCTCCGCCGCCTCGCTCTCGCTGCTGCTGCGCCCCGCCGGGCGGCTGCGGCGACGATCGGCGCCGGCGTAGGCCGGACGCCGGTCCCTGAGCCCGCCACTCCGTGCGGGCGCCGGTCCCTGAGCGCCTCGCCCCGTGCGGGCGCCGGTCCCCGAGCGCCTCGCCCCGTGAGGGCACTGTCTAGGCCGCCAGGCCCAGCGCGGCCATCCGCTTGGTGTGCGCCTCGGTGATCCGGGAGAACATCCGCCCCACCTCGGCGAGGTCGAAGCCGTCCGCCACCCCGCCCACCAGCATCGTCGACAGCGCGTCGCGGTCCGCGACCACTCGCTGGGACTGCGACAGGGCCTCACCCATCAGCCGCCGCGCCCACAGCGCGAGCCGCCCGCCCACGCGCGGGTCCGCGTCGATCGCCGCCCGCACCCGGTCCACCGCGAAACCGGCGTGGCCGGTGTCGTCGAGCACCGCCAGCACCAGGGCCCGCGTGTCACTGTCCAGGCGCACCGCGACCTCCCGGTAGAAGTCGCTGGCGATCGAGTCACCGACGTACGCCTTGACCAGGCCCTCCAGCCAGTCCGACGGGGCCGTCTGCTTGTGGAAGCCGTCCAGCGCGGCGACGAACGGCTCCATCGAGGGCGTCGGCTCCGCGCCGATCTCCGTGAGCCGGTCGCGCAGCCGCTCGAAGTGGTGGAACTCGGCCGACGCCATCTTCGCCAGCTCCGCCTTGTCGTCCAGTGTGGGGGCCAGTTTGGCGTCCTCCGCGAGTCGCTCGAACGCCGCCAGCTCGCCGTACGCCAGCGCCCCGAGCAGGTCCACGACCGCGGCCCGGTACTGCGGGTCGGCGGAGGCCTTCGCCCAGTCCTGGGCGGCGATTCCGGTGGGGGCGGCGGTGTTCTCAGGCTTGTCAGAGGTCGTCATGAAGCGCACAATAGCCCGCTCCTCGCGCGGTGGAAGTCCCTGGTCAGTCAGTGTGACAACGGAGACGTACAGGACCGCGTCCGGCACTGTGACAACCACAACGTGACCGAATCGGCCATCACGTGTGCGCGATTCCGGGGTATGGTGGTAATGCGCCTGCCGAGTATTCGACGGGCCGCACGTATGAGGATGCCCGGTCGGTGGCCCGATCGGCTCCGACCCGCCCGCCCTCCCCGGCCGTACGGCACATTGCGTACGACGACCGGAGGGACACCCTCCAGCGGTACGAGCGCTAGAGCGTCGGCAGTGGTCCCGTGCCGAACGGCTTGCCCTTCACGGCTCGCCCGTAGGCCGCCGACGTCCCCCGGCACGGTCCGTCAAGACCCCCGCGCTCGCCTCGCACCGCACACACAGAAGAGGCAGCACCCTGACTACGACGTTCCGAGAGCTCGGAATCCTTTCCGAGACCGCCGAGGCCCTGGAGGCCGTCGGCATCACCACCGCCTTCCCCATCCAGGAGATGACGCTCCCCGTGGCCCTGTCGGGCTCGGACGTCATCGGCCAGGCCAAGACCGGCACCGGCAAGACGCTCGGCTTCGGCCTGCCGCTCCTCGAGCGCGTGACCGTCCCCGCCGACGTCGAGGCCGGCCGCGCCGCGCCCGAGGCCCTCACCGACGCCCCGCAGGCGCTCGTCGTCGTCCCCACGCGCGAGCTGTGCACCCAGGTCACCAACGACCTGCTGACCGCGGGCAAGGTGCGCAACGTGCGCGTCCTCGCCATCTACGGCGGCCGGGCCTACGAACCCCAGGTCGAGGCCCTGAAGAAGGGCGTCGACGTCGTCGTCGGCACCCCGGGCCGACTGCTGGACCTCGCCGGCCAGAAGAAGCTCGACCTCAAGCACATCAAGTCGCTCGTGCTCGACGAGGCCGACGAGATGCTCGACCTGGGCTTCCTGCCCGACGTCGAGAAGATCATCAACATGCTTCCGGCACGGCGCCAGACCATGCTGTTCTCGGCGACCATGCCGGGCGCGGTCATCAGCCTCGCGCGCCGCTACATGTCGCAGCCGACGCACATCAACGCCACCTCTCCGGACGACGCGGGCCGGACCGTCGCGAACACCAAGCAGCACGTGTACCGCGCGCACAACATGGACAAGCCCGAGATGGTCGCCCGCATCCTGCAGGCCGAGGGCCGGGGCCTGGTCATGGTGTTCTGTCGCACCAAGCGCACGGCCGCCGACCTCGCCGACCAGCTCCAGCAGCGCGGTTTCGCCTCCGGGGCGGTCCACGGCGACCTCGGCCAGGGTGCCCGCGAGCAGGCGCTGCGCGCCTTCCGCAACGGCAAGGTCGACGTCCTCGTCTGCACCGACGTCGCCGCCCGCGGCATCGACGTCGAGGGCGTCACCCACGTCATCAACTACCAGTCCCCCGAGGACGAGAAGACGTACCTGCACCGCATCGGCCGCACCGGCCGCGCCGGCGCCAAGGGCATCGCGATCACGCTCGTCGACTGGGACGACATCCCGCGCTGGCAGCTCATCAACAAGGCGCTGGAGCTCGACTTCAGCGACCCGCCGGAGACGTACTCCACGTCCCCGCACTTCTACGAGGAGCTCGGCATCCCCGCGGGCACCAAGGGCGTTCTGCCGCGCTCGGAGCGCACGCGCGCCGGGCTCGAGGCGGAGGAGCTCGAGGACCTGGGCGAGACGGGCGGCCGCGGTGCGCGCGGTCGCGGTGACCGCGGAGGCCGGGGCGACCGCAGTGACCGTGGCGGCCGGGGCGAGTCGCGTTCCGGCGAGCGGTCCACCGAGCGCGAGCGTTCGGCCCGCACGCCGCGCCGCCGCCGTCGTACCCGCAACGGCTCCCCCATCGACGCGACGCAGGCCCCTGCCGGGACCACGGCGGCCGAGCAGGCTCCCGTGGCCGAGCGGACGCCCGTCGCGGAGGAGGCCGCCGGCCCGCGCACCCCGCGCCGCCGCCGTCGTACCCGCAACGGGTCCGCGGCGGAGACGACCGCGACGACCGTGACGGCCACCGCCGCGGTCGTGGAGCCGGTCGCCGAGGCCGCGGCAGCCGCCGTGGCCACGGTGGAGAGCCCGGCGCTCGACACCGCGGGAACCGCCGCGGACAGCGCGACGGACGCCCCGGCGACCTCGCGTCGACGCCGCACCCGCAAGACCGCGGAGGCTGCCCCGGCCACCGTGACGGAGCTGCCGGCCGCCGAGGCCCCCGCGGCCGAGGCCGTCGTCGACACGGCGCAGGCCGCGGAGACGACGGAGGCCAGGCCGCGCCGCCGCACCCGCAAGGCGACGGCTCCGGCCGGGACCGAGGCCGAGGCCGTGCTCGACACCGCCCCGGCCGTCGAGGCCGAGGCCAAGCCGCGTCGCACCCGCAAGACGGCCGCCGCCGCGGAGGCCGCGGTCGACACCGCCGAAGCGACCGAGGCCAAGCCCCGCCGCCGCACCACCCGCAAGACCGCCCAGCCGGAGCCGACGGCCACCACCGCCGGCATCCCGGCCCAGGCCACCCAGGAAGCGGAGCCCGCCAAGCCGCGCCGCACCCGCAAGACCGCCGCCGCCCCGGCCACCGCCGAGGCCGACGCCACGGTCGCGGCCGACACGGCCGAGGGCGCGGAGGCCAAGCCGCGCCGCCGCACCACGCGCAAGACCGCCGCCACCGCGGAGGCCGTGGTGGACACGGCCGAGGCCGTCGAGGCCAAGCCGCGCCGTACGCGCAAGACGGCGGCGACCGCTCCGGCCCCCGCCGAGGCGCCCGAGGCCGTCGAGGCCGAGGTCAAGCCGCGCCGCACCCGCAAGGCGGCGGCTCCGGCCGAGGCCGCGGTCGACACCGCGGAGGGGACGGAGGCCAAGCCGCGCCGCACCCGCAAGACGGCCGCCACGGCCGTCAAGGCGGCAGAGGCGGAGCCGGTCGCGGAGGCCGTCGTGGCCAAGCCGCGTCGCACCCGCAAGGCAGCGGCTCCGGCCGAGGCCGCGGTCGACACCGCCGAAGCGACCGAGGCCAAGCCCCGCCGCCGCACCACCCGCAAGACCGCCCAGCCGGAGCCGACGGCCACCACCGCCGACATCCCGGCCCAGGCCACCCAGGAAGCGGAGCCCGCCAAGCCGCGCCGCACCCGCAAGGCCGCCGCCGCCCCGGCCACCGCCGAGGCCGACGCCACGGTCGCGGCCGAGGCGAAGCCGCGGGTGCGCCGCACCCGCAAGGCGACGGCCGCCGCGGAGCCCGCGGACGGCTGATCGGCCGGCACGGCTGAACGACCCGGCGGCCCGGCTCCTCCTCGACGAGGAGCCGGGCCGTCGGCGTTCCCCGGGAAGGAACCCGGCGAGAGCACGCCGCGGGCGGTGCCGGTAGCCTCGGCACGTGACCAGGCCGAGCATCGCCACCCCCTTCCCTCCCCCTCCCGGCGCGCGTTCGTATGCCCTGCGGACCGGGCGTGGCGAGTTCGCCGTCGTCGACGCGCCGGTCGCGGCGGGCGTGGAGCCGCGGGGCGTCGCGCTGCTGCTGCCCGGCTTCACGGGGAGCAAGGAGGACTTCCACCGGATGCACGAGCCGCTCGCGGCCCGCGGCTACCGGAGCATCGCCGTGGACGGGCGCGGGCAGAACGAGTCCGACGGTCCGGCCGAGGACGAATCACCGTACGCCCAGCAGGAGTTGGCCAGGGACGTGCTCGCACAGGCGGCCGCCCTCGACACCCCCGTGCACCTCGTCGGACACTCGCTGGGCGGCCAGATCGCCCGCGCCGCGGTCCTCCTGGACCACTCCCCCTTCGTGTCGTTCACGCTCGTGTCCTCGGGCCCGGGTGAGATCTCGGAGTCGCAGAAGCAGCGCGTGAAACTGCTGCACGACGCACTCGAGGTGATGACCATGCCGCAGGTCTGGGCGGCGATCCTCGCGATGGGCCCGCCCGAGGACGTCGGCGGCCCGGCCCGCGGATTCGGCAAGCTGGATCAGCTGCGGCTGCGCTGGCTGAACCACAAGCCCGCCCAACTCCTCGCCACAGGACGCCAGTTGTGCGTCGAGCCGGATCGTGTCGCCGAACTCGCGGCCGTGCCGCTGCCGTTGCACGTTCTGTCCGGGGCGCGGGACGACACCTGGCCGGTGCCCCTCCTGGACGAGATGGCCGTGGAGCTGCGTGCGCACCGGACGGTCGTGGCGGGCGCCGAGCACTCGCCGAACCTGGACCGACCGCTGCCCACGGCCCACGCCCTCGCCGACTTCTGGGACCGCTGAGCACCGGTACGCCCGCCTCCGGCGGCGCCGCCGTGCCGCCCGAGACGCCGTGCGACCGACACCGCCGACACCCCTGGCCCTCCGACACCCCCGGCACCGCCCGCGCCACCGCTGCCGCCGGCGCCACCGCTGCCGCCCGTCCCGCTAGTACTGCGTCTGCACGTGCTCCCAGAAGCCGTCCCGCAGCGCGCGCCTGAGGTCCGCCTGGCCGCGCAGGGAGTACTGCAGGATGCCCTCGGCCTCCACGAGGAGGTCCTGGTCGACGGAGCCGGGCAGGTAGGGGTGGCCCGGCAGCAGCTCGGCCAGCGACTCCCTGCCGCGCGCCACCAGCCACTTCGCCGCGATCTGCGCGCCGACGAAACGGACGGCCTCCCGGGTGGGCCGGCTCGCGCCGCTCGCCTCGTAGCCGGCGGTGCGCCGCGAGACGTACGGCTTGAAGAAGTCGAGGTCGAGGGTGCGCTGGCTGTCGACCTCCCAGAGCAGCGGCTCGGCCTGGTTGCGGCCGTCCGGCGCCTCGATGCCCCAGAGGTGGACCCGGGCGCCGTATCCCTGGGCGGCCTCCACCGCCGAGACCAGGTCCTCGTCGCCGCCGAGCAGGGCCGCGTCGCTGATGGCCCGGTGGCGGGCCAGGGACTCCAGGTCCGAACGGATGAGTGAGTCGACGCCCTTCTGCTGGTTGTTGGCGTTCAGGTTGCCCAGTCGCACCTTCACGTCCGGCAGTTCGGCGATGGACTGCTGCTCGGCGGTGTGGATGCGGCGCCGGGCGCCGTCGTACCAGTAGACGCGCAGCAGCCGGCTGTCGGCGAAGATGGAGCGGGCGCGGTCGATGAGCGCCTCGATCAGTCCCTCGGCGTCGAGGTCGAAGGCGCGCCGGTCCTCCGTCCCGGCCACCAGCCGTCCGGCGGCCGCGTAGAGGTATCCCGCGTCGACGAAGATCGCGTGGGTCGAGGGCGTCTTGGCCACCTCGGCGAGCATGCGGGTCAGCAGCTCGTTCGTGCGGTCGATACGGGCGGCGAGGGCCGGGAGGTCGTCGTTCATCGCTTCCATTGTCCCGGTGGTCACGCTGCGAACACAACCGGTCCCGTTCAGTCTCCGCAAACCCCCTTACTCGTGAGTAATTAGCCGTTCGAAAAATTTATTTAGCGTAGGGAATGTTTGTAACACGCACCGCGTTGACTACTCGTGTAGCACCGAACACAGCAATTCTCCGCAGGAGGATGACCAGACGAAGGGAGAAGCCAATGCGCTTCGAAATCATGCGACTCGACGACGTCGACGGCACGCCCGTGGACAGCACCGTCGTGGACGCCGCCTCCGTCAACCGGATCGTTCAGCAGGCCGCCGCCATAGGGCAGCGACTGTGGATCCGTCCGGCCGACACCTCGGCCTCATGACACGGGTCCCCCTACAGGTTTCAGAGCCCCCTACGGCGTCGCCGTAGGGGGCTCTGTGTGCACGGGGCATGTTCAGCTCCCCTGGATCACCTGCGTGACGCCGTTGATGATCTGCTGCACGGCGATCGCGGAGAGCATCATGCCCGCGAGCCGCGTCACCAGGACCACACCGCCGTCCTTGATGACCCGGATGATCAGCAGCGAGTACCGCATCACCAGCCACAGCACCACATGGATGGCGAGGATCGCCGCCCAGACGGACATCTGCGTGGCCACGCTGTCGGCCTTCTGCACGGCGAGGATGACGGACACGATCGCGCCCGGTCCGGCCAGCAGGGGCATGCCCAGCGGGACGAGCGCGACGTTGACGTCCTTCGTCTGCTTGGGCTCGTCGGTCTTGCCGGTGAGCAGATCGAGCGCGATCAGCAGGAGCAGCAGCCCGCCCGCGATCATCAGCGCAGGCACCGAGACGTGCAGGTAGTCGAGGATCTGGTGGCCCAGCAGTCCGAAGACGGCGATCACGCCGCCCGCCACGCAGACCGCCTGGAAGGCCATCCGCTTCTGCACCTTGCCGGGGCGACCGGCGGTCAGGGCGAGGAAGATCGGGGTGATCCCGGGGGGATCCATGATGACAAAAAGGGTCAGGAAGAGGGAGCCGAAGACGGCGACGTCGAACATCAGTGCGAAAGCCTTGCGAGAGGAAGAGAAGGGGGACGCGCGGAGGAGCCTCAGGCCCCGCCGGTCCCCGGCACCGGGAACGCCCCGGTGGCGCGCCGGGTGATCTCCCCGTACACCTCGGGGTCGGTCGTGTACTCGCCGAGCGTGCACGTCTTGCGGCTGCCGTGGTAGTCCGAGGAGCCGGTGACCAGCAGCCCCAGATCTCCGGCCAGCCCGCGCAGCCGCGCCCGCGTGTCCGCGTCGTGGTCCATGTGGTCGACCTCGATGCCGTCGAGCCCGGCGGCGGCCAGCTCGGCGATCGTCGACTCCGGCACCGTGCGGCCCCGCTTGTCGGCGCCCGGGTGCGCGAAGACGGTGACCCCGCCCGCGCCCTTGACCAGCCGGATCGCCTCGAAGGGGTCGGTCTCGTGCTTCTCGACGTAGGCGCGCCCGCCGTCGGCGAGCCAGCCCCGGGTGAACGCGTCGCTCACGGTCGGGACGACACCGAGCTCCACCAGGGCGGTCGCGACGTGCGGCCGCCCGACGGACCCCTCGCCGGCGATCCGCGCGACCTGCTCCCAGGTGACGGGCACGCCCAGCTCGTTCAGCCTGACGACCATCGCGCGCGCCCGCGGCACCCGGTCGTCGCGCACCAGCTCACGCTCGGCGAACAGTGCGGGCTCCTCGGGATCGAACAGGTAGGCCAGCATGTGCATGCTGACGCCGTCGACTCGGCAGGACAGCTCGGCGCCGGTGACGAGGGTGAGCCCGGGGGGCAGGGCGGCGACGGCCTCGGCGTGTCCGCGGGTGGTGTCGTGGTCGGTCAGCGCGACGACGTCCAGACCGGCGGCGGCCGCGTTGCGCACCAGCTCGGCCGGGGTGTCCGTTCCGTCGGAGGCCGTGGAGTGGCAGTGCAGATCGATGCGCACGACGCGGGCTCCAGGCGATGACGGGGCGGAAGGGGACGCTCCAGCATAACCGGTAATCAGACCACCCCTGTCACACCCAAACCACCAAAGCACCCCCTACACACCGACCCGCAGCACAATGCACGGAACCGGCGCCCCCAGGGGCGCGAGGAACCGCCCGGCCGACCACGACGGCGCGGCAGAAGGACCGCAAGCCCCACGAACCCTCGACCGCTCAGCCCAGCGGGGGGCTACGGCTTGAGCAGACGCGGCGACAGCGCACCGCAGGGCACGAGTTCGAGCTCCGCGCCCGCGTCCCGCAGATCCGTCAGCACCAGTTCGTCGTACATCAGCAGCCCGGACTGCTCGGGCCAGACGACCGCCCACAGCCACAGCCCCCGGGCCTCCCCGGCGAAGACCGCGCGGTCGTCCGGGGTGGCGGAGACATGCCAGAGCGGGGTCGGGCGGCCGGCGGCGAGCACCTTGGCCTGCGGGGGCTTCTCGACGCTCATGTACGGCCCGGGGTCCGGCCCGTCCACGCCGGCGTAGCGGGCGCCGAGACCGACCCCCAACTCCTCGGCGACCAGGATCAGCTCACCCATGCCGCCGAGCGGACCGGGGCCGGAGCAGGCCACCGCGGTGGCGCGCCCCCCGCTGCGGTCGTCGCCCGCGAAGGTCACGCCCGTGAAGAGCCAGCCGACCGGCAGCGGCCACGGCATCCACACCGGCACCTGCGTGCGGTGCACGACGACGCTGAGGGCCTCGACGCTGGGCGGGATCACGGGCTGCAGCGGATGCACCGTCCCGTGCACGTCGCACTGCCAGGAATCGGCGAAGAGTCCGGGAGCCCTGACCCGGCCACCACACTTCGGGCAACTGGGTTCGCCCCTCATAGGGCCCCACGGTCCTACCCGAGCCCGCCCACGTCAAGGACGATCACCCGTCCGGACGGAAACCGATCGGCCGGGACCAATTGGATGTAGCTTGCATTAATTAGGCGACCTAACTTAGTGTGTGTATACACCAACCATCTATCGGGGAGCGAGGGGAACCATGGACACGTTCGACGCCGGAGCCGGAAGCATCCTGCGGCAGCCGAAGGCGGTGTGGGCGACGGCCGGCGCCTCCGTCGTCGCCTTCATGGGCATCGGTCTGGTCGACCCGATCCTGCCGTCCATCGCCCAGGGGCTGGACGCCACGGCCGGCCAGGTCTCCCTGCTCTTCACCTCGTACTTCCTGATCACCGCGCTCGCGATGCTGGTCACCGGCTTCGTCTCCAGCCGCATCGGCGGGCGCCGCACCCTCCTGCTCGGCCTGGCCCTGGTCGTCGTCTTCGCGGGCCTGGCCGGCACCTCGGACTCGGTCGCGCAACTGGTCGGCTACCGCGCAGGCTGGGGACTCGGCAACGCCCTCTTCGTCTCGACCGCCCTCGCGGTGATCGTCGGCGCGGCGGCCGGCGGCAGCGCGGCCGCCATCCTGCTGTACGAGTCCGCCCTCGGCCTGGGCATGGCCTGCGGCCCGCTGGTGGGCGCGCTGCTCGGCGACGCGAGCTGGCGCTACCCCTTCTTCGGCACCGCGTTCCTGATGGCCGTCGGCTTCCTGTGCATCACGGCGTTCCTGAAGGAGCAGCCGAAGCCGGCCCGCAGGACCTCGCTGCTGGACCCGCTCAGGGCGCTCGGCCACGGCGGTCTCGCCTCAGCGGCCGCCTCGGCCTTCTTCTACAACTACACGTTCTTCACCGTGCTGGCCTTCACCCCGTTCGTGCTGGACATGACCCCCTACAGGTCGGGCGCCGTGTTCTTCGCGTGGGGCGTGCTGCTCGCGGTCTTCTCGGTGCTCGTGGCGCCGCGTCTGCAGAGGCGGTTCGGCTCGCTGAAGGTGCTCGGCGGCTCGCTGCTGCTGCTCGCCGCCGACGTTCTCGTCCTCGGTTACGGCGGCCACACCGCGGCGATCGTCTGCACGATCCTGTCCGGCGCGTTCATCGGCGTGAACAACACCGTCTACACCGAGTTGGCGCTCGGCGTGTCGGACGCCCCGCGCCCGGTGGCGAGCGCCGGATACAACTTCGTGCGCTGGTTCGCGGCCGCCGCCGCGCCCTACTTCGCGCCGAAGATCGAGGAATGGACCGACGTCCACGTGCCGTTCGTGGTCGCGGCGGTGACGGCGGTCCTCGGCGCGGTCGTGGTCGTCGTACGGCGCGAGGCGCTCACCGGGGAGGCGCGGGAGCTGCAGCCCCGGCACGCGACGGAGGACGGGGTCGCGGTCTTCGCCGGCTGAGAGCCCACACCTCCACGGTCAACTGACCTTTTCCGGACACCTGTTGGTGACGTTCCTCACGAAGCGTCAGTCGAGCGGGACGGACCTGCGGGACGGATCCCTGAGGTCCGTCCCGTTGGTCAGCCAGCGCTCCTGGAGGGCCTGGGCGCCGTGGACGCGCTTCCAGGCGGCCTCGTTGGGCGTCATGGGGAGCAGGGGCAGGAAGCGGACCGGGTCGAGGGGCTCGTCGAGTTCGAGGTCCTCGACCAGCCCGCCCGGCTCGGCGACCAGGACCGAGGTGAACGGGGCCCCGGGCCACAGCGGCTCACCCACGTCGAGGGACGCGCCCGGGGCCACGACCACGCCCTCGACCTGCGGGGACGCGGCGAGCACGGCCAGCGGACGCAGAACCTTGTCCGTGTCGGCGCCGCCCGGCCGGACGGACAGGAGCAGTTCGGCGCGCGGCCCCTTGACGGGGTCCGCGAGCACGGCGGTGGGGTCGCTCATCGGCTGCGCGGACATGCCGAGCGTGGCGTAGCGGACGACGTCGCCCTCGTGGAAGCGGAGCACTTCGACGCGGTCCGTACCGAGGAAGGTGACCGCGGCGCGGGCGTCCGGCTCGCCCAGCGCGGTGCGCAAACGGGCCTCGACGAGAGGGAGAACATCAGCCATGGCGCGAGCATAGAACTCGTCAGCGCGGGGCAAAGCAGCGCCTTGACACTTCGGTCGGCTGATACTCTTGCCCGGTGGTTCGGGGCAGCACGCAGAAGCGTCGCTATCTTGCCCCGACGCAGACGAGACTCCCTTACGAGGGACCGGCTGGAGGAGGTGGGGCTGTCATGGATCGAAGTCACCCGTGCAGTACCACTCGCTCTTCCGGCCGCTGATATCGCTGCTCTGGCCTCTTCGCCTCCGGCTGGTCGCCGCCTCTCGCGCTCATCTTCATGCGGAAGAGCACTTCGTTTCGTTTTGCCTGATCTGTCTGATCTCCCAGATCTCTCTGATCTGAATCAACAGCGAAGCTCGCCACCGCGACGGAGCGGTGCTCCCCGCTTTGTGGACGTGCCAAACCTCCGCAGTCAGGACGTCCCCATTCCGGGCAGTTCCAACCGTCGTGGCGGTCTTTCTTTGCTCGTCGCGAAGGAGCCTGCCATGTCGATGATCCGCGACCTCCGTGCCGTCGTCCGCCCCGCCCGCCCCTCCCTGCGCAAGGGGGGCGGGCGCACGGACAGCGGCGCCTACGACACCACCCGCGACCCGGGGACCCCGTCGGCCGTCGTCGACTGCGCCGTCTACCGCGACGGATCGCGCGTCGCGTTCCCGCAGGCGCCCACCCCGCAGGAGGCCATGCGCCAGGTGCGGCGCGACGGGGGCTTCGTGTGGATCGGTCTGCACGAGCCGACCGAGGCCGAATTCGCCGGAATCGCCAGCGAGTTCGGGCTGCACCCGCTGGCCGTGGAGGACGCGGTGCAGGCGCACCAGCGGCCCAAGCTGGAGCGCTACGACGACTCCCTGTTCACCGTCTTCAAGACCATCCACTACATCGAGCACGACCGGCTCACGGCCAACAGCGAGGTCGTCGAGACCGGTGAGGTCATGTGCTTCACCGGCAAGGACTTCTTCATCACCGTCCGGCACGGCGGCCAGGGTTCGCTGCGCGCACTGCGCCACCGCCTCCAGGACGACCCCGAACTGCTGGCGAAGGGCCCGTCGGCGGTGCTGCACGCCATCGCCGACCACGTGGTCGACGGCTACATCGCGGTCGCGGACGCCGTCCAGGACGACATCGACGAGGTCGAGACCGAGGTGTTCTCGCCGGGCCGCAAGGGCACCCCGCGCGGCACGGACGCGAGCCGGATCTACCAACTCAAGCGTGAGGTGCTGGAGTTCAAGCGGGCGGTGTCGCCGCTGCTGCGGCCGATGCAGCTGCTGAGCGAGCGGCCCATGCGGCTGGTCGACCCCGACATCCAGAAGTACTTCCGGGACGTCGCCGACCACCTCGCCCGGGTCCAGGAGCAGGTCATCGGCTTCGACGAACTGCTCAACTCGATCCTGCAGGCCAACCTCGCCCAGGCGTCCGTCGCGCAGAACGAGGACATGCGCAAGATCACGTCCTGGGCGGCCATCATCGCCGTGCCGACGATGGTGTGCGGGGTGTACGGCATGAACTTCGACTACATGCCGGAACTGCACTGGAAGTACGGCTATCCCGTGGTCATGTCGGCCATGGTGGCGCTCTGCGTGGGCATCCACCGCACGCTGAAGCGCAACGGCTGGCTGTGAGGGCCCCCGGATAGGCTGGGCGACATGACAAGCGAGCTGCCCGACCAGACTCTCGTCGACCAGGCCCTCGTCGAGGAGGCCACCAAGAAGTCCGGCCTCGTCTGGGTCCGGGGCGAGGGCGGGACGGCCGCGCGTGCGCTGTGGCACGTGTGGCACGAGGGTGCGGCCTGTCTGGTCGGCGACGGGCCCGGCGAGCAGCCGCTGCCGGGACTCGTCGAGGGCGGCTCGGCCGAGGTCACCGTCCGCAGCAAGGACAAGGGCGGCCGGCTGGTCACCTGGACGGCGAAGGTGGCGCAGCTCGCCCCCGGCTCCGAGGCTTGGCAGGCGGCCGTCGCCGAGCTCAAGGGCAAGCGGCTGAACGCGCCCGACGGCGAGGCCATGACCGAGCGCTGGGCGCGCGAGTGCCGGGTGCTCCGCCTGGAGCCGACGGGGGCCACCGCGCCGCTTCCGGACGGGAGTCTGGCCGCGCGGCCGCTCCCCTCGCCCGCCACCACGCGTGAGCCGGCGCCCGCCGGGCTGCCGAAGCTGCTGCTGCGCAAGCGGAAACGCAGGTAGCCCGGGTACCCGGCCGGGCGGGCCGGTGAGCGTGTCAGCCGGTCACGACGTCGGGAGCTGCTTGCCGTAGTCCACCGTCTCGTCCTTCGCCGGCTTCTCCAGGGCGAAGTCCTTGCCCCAGGCGGAGAAGCTCAGCGTGCCGGCCCCGCCGGCGCGTTCCAGCAGGAGCGGGTACGGCGTGCCCTCCAGCGACACGTCCAGCGTGCCGCCGGAGCCGCCGTCGCCGGTGATGCGGATCGTGCGCACTCCGGCCTGCTCGTGGTGGCCGTCGGTGGCCAGCGAGCCGTGCAGCGACAGCAGACCGTCGAGGAGGAGGTCCTTGTCCGTGAAGACGCTGAACTTCTTGTACGAGGGGTCGCCCGTCGGCACCTTCACGTACTTGCCGCCGAGTTTGTCGGCGGCCGCCGTGTCCGAGCCGTCGGCGGACTTGCCGTCCTCCTTCTTCCAGAACGCCGCGTCCGCCTTCAGGTACAGCTGCTCGCCCACCCGCAGCAGGTGGAAGGCGGCCCCCTCCGCGGTGACCGAGCCGGTGCCGCCGTCCGCCTTCAGGCTCATGTCGAGCTTGTACGTGTGGCCGCTGGTGGTGACGTTGCCCGAGAGCCGCACCGCGTCCACGGAGGCGGCGGCCGCCTTGGTCTTCGCCTGGATCTGCGCGGCGGACAGCTTGCCCACCCCGTTCGTGCCCGCGTCCGGATCCTCGCTGCATCCGGCCAGTCCCATGCCCACGACCAGTGCGCAGATCGCGCTCACCAGTGGGGCCCGGCGAGTGCGGCCCTGGGGAATCGCAGTCACAGAGAAAGCTGCCTTTCTGCGGGGGTGTGCTGAGCGGCGTACGGCAGCGTACCGGGGGCGCGGACCCCGGGCGGAGCCAGTCCGTCCGGACTGCCCACCAGGGCGTATCCGATCGGGACGGGCTAGCCTGAAGCCCGCAGCAGCGGGCAATTGGGAAAAGAGCATCACCGGCAACACGGCCCACGAACGAGTACGAAAAGGAGGGGTGGTCATGGCAGCGGGAGTCCCGCGGATCTTCGTCTCGCACCTCTCCGGCATCCCGGTCTTCGATCCGAACGGCGACCAGGTGGGGCGCGTGCGCGAGCTGGTCGTCGTGCTGCGCGTGCGGCGGCGGCCGCCGAGGGTGCTCGGGCTGGTCGTCGAACTGGCCACGCGGCGCCGGATCTTCCTGCCCATGACGCGGGTGACCGGCATCGAGTCCGGTCAGGTCATCACCACGGGCGTGCTCAACGTCCGCCGCTTCGAGCAGCGGC
The DNA here is from genome assembly GCF_055606485.1 of Streptomyces sp. NPDC037083. Taxonomy (NCBI): domain Bacteria; kingdom Bacillati; phylum Actinomycetota; class Actinomycetes; order Kitasatosporales; family Streptomycetaceae; genus Streptomyces; species Streptomyces sp. NPDC037083. The sequence continues at coordinate 314,527 of NZ_JBVJSQ010000001.1, forward strand.
CCACCGAGCGGCTGGTGTTCGGGGAACTGCTCGACCGGCGTGTCACGCTCGTCGAGACGGGCGAGGAGGTCACCGTCCTCGACGTTTCGGTGCAGCAGCTGCCGGCCCGCCGGGACTGGGAGATCGACCGGGTCTTCGTCCGCAAGGGCAGGAAGGCGAGCGCCTTCCGGCGGGCCAAGGGCGAGACGCTGACCGTGGAGTGGTCGGCGGTCACCGGGTTCTCCCTGGAGGAGCACGGACAGGGCGCGGAGAGCCTGCTCGCCACCTTCGAGCAGTTGCGCCCCGCCGACCTCGCCAACGTCCTGCACCACCTGTCGCCGAAGCGTCGCGCCGAGGTGGCCGCGGCCCTCGACGACGACCGCCTGGCCGACGTCCTGGAGGAGCTGCCGGAGGACGACCAGATCGAGATCCTCGGCAAGCTGAAGGAGGAGCGCGCGGCGGACGTCCTGGAGGCCATGGACCCCGACGACGCGGCCGACCTGCTCTCCGAGCTCCCGGAGCAGGACCAGGAGCGGCTGCTGAGCCTGATGCAGCCCGACGACGCGGCGGACATGCGGCGTCTGATGGCGTACGAGGAGCACACCGCGGGCGGGCTGATGACCACCGAGCCGATCGTGCTGCGGCCCGACGCCACCGTCGCCGACGCCCTGGCGCGCGTGCGCAACCGCGACCTGTCCCCCGCGCTCGCCGCGCAGGTCTACGTCTGCCGCCCGCCGGACGAGACCCCGACCGGCAAGTACCTCGGCACGGTCCACTTCCAGCGGCTGCTGCGCGACCCCCCGTACACGCTGGTCAGCTCGCTCCTCGACGACGATCTGCAGGCCCTGGCGCCGGACGCGGCGCTGCCGGTCGTCGCCGGGTTCTTCGCGACCTACGACATGGTCGCGGCGCCCGTGGTGGACGAGGCGGGGTCCCTGCTCGGCGCGGTGACCGTGGACGACGTCCTGGACCACATGCTGCCGGAGGACTGGCGGGAGACGGAGTTCCACCTGGAGGACGAGCCCGGGCCCGGGACGGACTCCGGGCGCGCGGCCCGGGGCGAGCCCGAGGGGGCTGGTCCGCATGGTTCCTGAGCGCGAGGGCACAGGCCGCGCCCACGCCGGCGCCGCCCGTGAACGCACCCCGGTGGGCGCCACGGCGACCAGTCGTCACCGGGCCCGTCTGGACCAGCCGCGGCCGCCCCGGCGCCGGCTCCTGCCCGAGTGGGACCCGGAGGCCTTCGGGCGGCTGTCGGAGCGCATCGCGCGCTTCCTGGGCACCGGCCGGTTCATCGTCTGGATGACGGTCGTCATCATCGCCTGGGTCCTGTGGAACATCTTCGCCCCGCACGACCTGCGCTTCGACAACTACCCCTTCATCTTCCTGACCCTGATGCTGTCGCTGCAGGCCTCCTACGCGGCCCCGCTGATCCTGCTCGCGCAGAACCGGCAGGACGACCGCGACCGGGTCAACCTGGAGCAGGACCGCAAGCAGAACGAGCGGTCCATCGCCGACACCGAGTACCTGACCAGGGAGATCGCCGCCCTGCGCATCGGCCTCGGCGAGGTCGCCACCCGGGACTGGATCCGCTCGGAGCTGCAGGACATGGTCAAGGAACTGGAGGAGCGGCGGGACGGTCACCGCGAACATGCCGTATTCCCGGCAGAACGGTCGCGGGGACGTGACGTAGACGACCGGTGACGGGCTTACCGACGCCCCCACCGGTCGCCGTACCATCGTGCTTATGGCTAGCGAAGACGCGGTGCGCGAGGCACTGGCGACGGTGAACGACCCCGAGATCAACCGGCCCATCACCGAACTCGGGATGGTGAAGTCGGTCGAGATCGGCGCGGACGGGGCGGTCGCGGTCACCGTGTACCTGACGGTCTCCGGCTGCCCGATGCGCGAGACGATCACGCAGCGCGTGACGGACGCGGTCTCCGGGGTGGACGGCGTCACGCGCGTCGACGTCACCCTCGACGTGATGAGCGACGAGCAGCGCAAGGAGCTGGCGAACGCCCTGCGCGGCGGGCAGACCGAGCGCGAGGTGCCCTTCGCCAAGCCCGGCTCGCTCACCCGCGTGTACGCGGTCGCCTCCGGCAAGGGCGGCGTCGGCAAGTCGTCGGTGACGGTGAACCTGGCGGCGGCGATGGCGGCCGACGGTCTGAAGGTGGGCGTGGTCGACGCCGACATCTACGGTCACAGCGTGCCGCGCATGCTGGGCGCGGACGGCCGTCCGACCCAGGTCGAGAACATGATCATGCCGCCGTCCGCGAACGGCGTGAAGGTCATCTCCATCGGCATGTTCACCCCGGGCAACGCCCCGGTCGTCTGGCGCGGCCCGATGCTCCACCGCGCGCTGCAGCAGTTCCTGGCGGACGTCTACTGGGGCGACCTGGACGTGCTGCTGCTCGACCTCCCGCCGGGCACCGGCGACATCGCGATCTCCGTCGCCCAGTTGGTCCCGAACGCCGAGATCCTGGTCGTGACGACCCCGCAGCAGGCGGCCGCCGAGGTGGCCGAGCGGGCGGGCTCCATCGCCGTGCAGACCCACCAGAAGATCGTCGGCGTGGTCGAGAACATGTCCGGCCTGCCCTGCCCGCACTGCGGGGAGATGGTCGACGTCTTCGGCACCGGCGGCGGACAGACGGTGGCCGAGGGTCTGACCCGCACCACCGGCGCGAACGTCCCGGTCCTGGGCTCCATCCCGATCGACGTCCGGCTGCGCGAGGGCGGCGACGAGGGCAAGCCGGTCGTGCTGACCGACCCCGAGTCGCCCGCCGGGTCCGCCCTGCGCGCGATCGCGGGCAAGCTGGGCGGCCGGCAGCGCGGTCTGTCGGGCCTGTCGCTGGGGATCACCCCGCGCAACAAGTTCTAGCGCGCCACCACCATGAGGGAGGGTGCCCACCCGCCGGGGGGCACCCTTCGTCGTGTCGGGGCCTGCTCGTCGGATCCAGGCCCAGTCGTGTCCGGGCGTACTCGCGTGTCCGGGCGTACTCGGCGTGTCTAGGCGTACTCGGCGATGTCCTTGATCACCGAGAAGCCGAGCCCGTACGCGCTCATGCCGCGCCCGTACGCCCCCAGGTGCACGCCCGCCTCGGTGGAACCGGCCAGCACCCAGCCGAACTCGGACTCGCGGTAGTGGAAGGGCGTCGGGACGCCGTCCACCGGGAGGGACAGCGTCGACCAGTCCGCGCCGGCCAGGTCGTCGGCGAGGACCCACGCCGTCTCGGTCTGCTGGTCCAGCCAGTCGTCGCGCAGGCTGTGGTCCATCTGGCCCGGCCAGGTGAAGGACAGCAGCCCCACGCCCGCGAGCCAGGCCGCCGAGGACACCGAGGTGGCCTCCAGCAGGCCCGTGCCGTCCGCGCTGCGCCGTACGGGGTTCGCGGCGACGGTCACGACGACCGCGAACCTCCCGCGGTCCTCGCCGGCCGTCTCGTGCCGGACGGAGGGCTCGTCCCCGTGTCCGATGGAACCGTGCTCCACGGCCCCGTCGGCCGCCGTGCCCACCTGCATCAGCCAGCGCGGCCCCGTGAAGGCCTCGTCGAGGCCGTACCAGGGGAAGGGTGCCTCCAGGTAGCCGTCGACCGTACGCCGCGCGGAGGGGACCTGCTGTCCGCCTTCCGCGGCCGGCGTCTGCGCGACTGCCCGACTCGTCGTCTCCATGTGCCCGGACGCCTCCTCGTTCTCGACGGAACGACCGGCCCGCCCCCCTTCGGGCGTACTCGTCCGCTCCGCACAACAACCAGGCAGCATAGCCACCCCGCTCCGGGCTGCCGGGAATCCACCCGGCGCGTGGGGCGTGCGCCCCCTCACACCGAGGGCACGCGGGTGACTCAGGTGGCGTCCGCGTCGAAGGGCGGACGGTCGTCCTTGCCCGGCTCCTCGGGCTTCTTGGTCATGTCGATGCGCGCGCCGCCCGACGCACCCGACGCACCCGAGGGGGAGGGGGTGTCCGTGTCGCGGCTGTGGACCGCGTCCGTGACCTCGGCCATCTCCTTCTTCAGGTCGAAGCCGTTGCGGATCTCCTTCAGCCCCAGCTCGTCGTTGTCCAGCTGCTTGCGGATGAACGTCTTGGGGTTGAGGTCCTCGAACTCGAAGTCCTTGAACTCCGGGCCCAGTTCGCTGCGGATGTCCGCCTTGGCGCTCTCCGAGAACTCGCGGATCTTCCGGACGGTGCGCATCACGTCCTGAATGACCTTCGGGAGCTTGTCCGGACCGAAGACGAGCACGGCCAGGACAACAAGCGTCACCAGCTCGAGCGGTCCTATGTCATTGAACACCTGAAGCTCCTTGCGATGTCCGCGGTCCTCGGCCCTCGGCCCTCAGTGGTCAAGTTCGGGTCTTCCGTGGTCCGGGCCGGGTCCACGGTACCTGTCGCACCTGTCCGACCGGTACTGTCCCGGAGCCTCCGAGTGGGTGTACACGGCCGGTTTTCCGCGTTGTTTGCCTTGTCGCACGCCTTTCGCGGTCCGACCTGTGACGTTTCCGTCAGTCGCCGGAGCGCGCCCGGGAGCGGCCGTGCGCGGACCCGGCGTCGGGCCGTGCGCGAACCGGCGCGCACGGCACGTCGGAGACCGTCGGCTCACCCGCCGTCGGACGAGCCCAGGACCAGCGTGAGCGTGCGCTCCCGGCCGTCGCGCTCGATGGTCAGCTCCAGACGGTCACCGGGTCGGTGCGCACGCGTCTTGACGATCAGCTCCTCGCCGGAGTGGACGGGCCGCCCGTCGACCTCCGTGATGACGTCGCCCGCCCGGATGCCGGCCCGGTCGCCGGGGCCGCCCGCGGTGACCGGGGCGTTCCCGTCGGCGCCCGCCGCGCCGACGCGCGCACCGTCGCCCGCGTAGTCCATGTCGAGGGTGACGCCTATGACCGGGTGCGTCGCCTTGCCGGTGTTGATCAGCTCCTCGGCCACCCGCTTGCCCTGGTTGATCGGGATGGCGAAACCGAGGCCGATCGAACCCGCCTGGGCGTCGCCGGAGTCGGCGCCGTCGGTGGCGGAACGGATGGCGGAGTTGATGCCGACGACGCGGCCCCGCGCGTCGAGGAGCGGGCCGCCGGAGTTGCCGGGATTGATCGGCGCGTCGGTCTGCAGGGCGTCGACGTACGAGACGTCGCTCCCGTCCCCGCTCCCGCCGCCGGCGACGACGGGCCGCTCCCTGGCGCTGATGATGCCGGAGGTGACCGTGCCCTCCAGGTCGAAGGGGGCGCCGATGGCGACGACGGGGTCGCCGACCCTGACGTTGTCGGAGTTGCCGAGGGAGAGGGGCTTGAGGCCCTTCACCCCCGTCACCCGCACCACGGCGAGGTCGTAGCCGCTGTCCCGGCCGACGACCTCGGCCTCGGCGGTCTGGCCCCCGTTGAAGACGACGGTTATCCCGCCGTCGCTCCCGGCGGGCTCGACGACGTGGTTGTTGGTGAGGATGTGACCGAGGGAGTCGAGCACGAAGCCGGTCCCGGTGCCGGCCTCGTCGCGGCCGCTGACATGCAGTGTGACGACGCTGGGCAGGGCGCGCGCGGCGATCCCGGCCACGCTGTCCGCGTCCCGCCCGGTGGCCTCGGCGGAGGCCTGCGGCAGCTGTACGGGGTGGAGCCCGCCGTTGCGCTCCAGATAGGTGCCCACGGCTCCGCCCAGCCCGCCGGAGACCAGGGCGACGGCCAGCGCACCGCCGACCAGCTTCCGGCGCACCTGGCGCCGCCGCTGCGTCTCGCTGACGGCCCCGGCCCCGGTCTGCTGCAACGGCCCACCGCCGGCTCCCCCGAGTGGGGCCGCGGCCCAGGGGTCGTAGCGCTGCCATGGCCCACCGGAGGAAGCGGAGGAAGGCCCGGGTGCGGGTGCGGGGGCGGGTGTGGCAGGAACGGCGGCGGATGCGGGAGCGGGAGCGGAGAGAGGGGCGGGCCCGGGCTCCCCTCCCGCAACCACGGACTGCACGACAGCGGGGAAGGCAACGTCGACCGGGGGCGCCGCGGACACGCCAGAGACACCGGGGACGCCCGGGGCCGGAGGCGCCTCAGACACACCGGGGACGCCCGGGGCCGCAGGTGCCCCAGACACACCGGGGACGCCAGGGGCGGGCGTCGGCGGGAGCGCCGCGCCGGGCGCGTCCGGGATGACGGGCGGGCCGGTCACGGTGCCGTGTGCGGGGGCGACCGCCGGGTGCTGCACAGGCGGCGCGGGCGCCCAGGGTCCCGGTTGCCCGTACGGCGGGGTGCTGTAGGGGTCGGGATCGTGCAACGGTCCACCCCGCCCCGCAACAACCGGCCCCACCCCGACGGAGGCGCCGCCGGAGTCCCCCGGGCCCAGGCCCATCGCGACCCCGCCCGCCGAGTGCCCCATGCCCTCCGCGTCCTCCACACCGTCCACTCCCGTCGTGCCGCCCGGCCCGCTCGGGTCGCTCGGGTCGCTTGGGCCACCCGGATCGCCCTGGGCCGCCAAGGCAGGGACCGGGGCGGGGGGAGGTGTCGGGCGGCTCAGTTCGTAGTCGCCGTCGCCGCCGTGTCCTGTGCCGCTTCCCGCGCTGTCCTCTGCCCTGCACTCCGCGCCGCTGTCGGCGACGACGGGAGCAGCGGCGTCGGAAGCGTCGTCGGAAGCGGCCTCGGCGTCGGAAGCGGCGGTGTCCGTTCCCGGCGTCGCGAACTGCTCCCCGGCGGTGTCACCGGCAGCCGGTGTCCGGTTCGGCCGGGCCAGTTCGAAGTCGCCGTCGGACAGGCTCTCGACCGGACCCTTGGACGAGCTAGCGGACGAGCCACCGGCCGGACTCTCGGACGAGCTCTCGACCGGGCTCTGGGACAAGCCATCGGCCGGGCTCTCGGCCGGGCTCGCAGCCCCTGCCTCGTCGCCGGCCGGGTCCGCCGGGCCGTTTCTCGCCGAGGTCGGCTGCGGTCGAGGCCGGCCCCACCACTTCGCCTTCGCGGGCTTCCCCTCGTCCATGCTCTCCCCACACTCGAGCCGACCGCGACGCCGAACGGTCGGAGCGCCCCCGGCCCCGGCCCGGCCGCTTCGCCTTCGCGCCCGGCTGCCTGGCCGGACGCGGTCCACCCAGGATTCAACCAGGTTCGCGGCGAAGTGGCGTCGGGCCCGTTTTCAGCGGGTGTTGCGCGCGGAGGCCGGGGAAGGAGAGGAGCTGGGAGCGGAGGAGAGGGAGTCGGGTGCGGCGAGCAGACCGGGACCGGAGAGTTCCGGCGCGCCGGCGGTCCACGCGGTGAGGGAGACCGGCGAGTGCGTGCCGAGCGGACGTATCAGCGGGGACATCGCGGCGGCGCCGGCCACCACGGGCGTGGTCAGCCGGTGCAGTGCCTGCTCGGCCTGTTCCCCGGCGGGCGGGGAGGGCACGCCGGGCAGCAGCGGCGCCGACACCTCGGCCGGTGCCGTCGAGGTGTCGCCGAGCTGGCCGCCCTGGGAGAGCAGGGGGCCGGCGGCACGGCGGCGCTGGTTCTCCGGGGTCGCCGCGGAGCCCGTGCCCGGGGTGCGGGCCGGCGTCACATTGCTTCCGGAGCCCGAGCCGCCACGGTTGTCCGCGGTCGTGTCGACCGGGGCGACGGTGGTCATGCCGCCCAGGGCGATCGCGGCCAGCGACACCGCGCCCGCGGCGACGAACGCGAACCGCATGCCGCGCGAGCGCTCGACGTCGTGCCGGTCGCCGGCGCGGCCGACGGGGTGGATGCGGAAGCCCCGGTCCGATGCCGGTGAAAGCACGGAGCCGTGGTCGCGGGCGGGCACGTAACCGAACTCGAAGGGCTCGTCCCGTCTTGCGTCTCTCACTCCGAAGACTCCGCCGCCGAAGCCTCCCCCGCCCAGCGGCGTGCCGCCGTCGGAGTCACCTCCCGCGGGAAGCCCCTGAAGGCGGGCCAGGAAGCTTTCGGAGGGCGCGGGCGGGGCCACCTCGGCGAAGACGTTCTTCAGCCGGCGCTGCGCGTCGACCTCGGACTTGCACTTCGCGCAGGTCGCCACGTGCGCCAGCACGCGCTCGCGGGTGTCGTGACCGAGCTCGCCGTCCACCAGGGCCGAGAGCCGGTCTCCGAGATGCTGCTCCGCGAGGAGCCTCTCGGTTGCGTCGTGTCGGGATCCAGTCACGCGGTCGCGCCCCCTCCTCCCAGAGCGGGCACCCGGGGCACGAAGGAGCGGCGCCCCGCGCGGGCCTCGGGCGCGCGGTGCGCGAGGGCCTTGCGCAGCTGCGAACGGCCGCGGTGGATGCGCGAGCGGACCGTGCCCAGCTTGACGCCCAGGGTCGCGGCGATCTCCTCGTAGGAGAGGCCTTCGATGTCGCACAGGACGACCGCGGCGCGGAACTCGGGGGCGAGGGTGTCGAGGGCCTGCTGAACGTCCGCGTCGAAGTGGGCGTCGTTGAACGCCTGCTGCGGGGTGGGCTCCTTGCTGGGCAGCCGCTCGGCCGCGTCGTCGCCCAGCGCGTCGAAGCGGATGCGCTGCTTGCGGCGGACCATGTCCAGGAAGAGGTTGGTGGTGATGCGGTGCAGCCAGCCCTCGAAGGTGCCGGGCGTGTACGTCGACAGGGAGCGGAAGACGCGGACGAAGACCTCCTGGGTGAGATCCTCGGCGTCGTGCTGGTTGCCGGTCAGACGGTAGGCGAGCCGGTAGACCCGGCCGCTGTGCATGCTGACGATCTCCTCCCACGTGGGCGGAGTCCACGCCTGCCCGTCCGCGTCGGTGGTGAAGGTCGCGGTCTGGGCTGGGCCGACGGCGGTGCCGGCGGAGTGGCTGGGGTCAGCAGCGGTGTCGTTCACGGATTTCGGCCTGCCTGCCGACCCGAGAAAGCGCCGCAGCACTCCTCCCCGATCCACAGCCGCGGCCGCACCTCCCCTGTCGGCATTGGTGGTGTCCAGTGGAGCCCCTACCATAGCCACCTCGCCCGTTAGCTCCGGATAAGCGGTTTTACGAGAAATTGATCTGGGCTGACACGGCTCATGCGGCTGCGTCAGCACTTGCTCGGCGCCCCGTCCCGCATCGTGATCCAACTGTGTCCCCCCGTCCTCGTTCACACCCCTTCAAACGCCCGGTCCCATCTGCGGGTTCCCGGCGGCAACGGATACAGTCACGCCCAGGCAACCACGGGGACAGGAGAGGGTCATTACCGGCAACCGGCAGGCAAGCTGGGCGTTCGCCGACGCCTATGCCGCCGAGGACGAAGCGCTGCGCTGGGCCCGTGACCGGGCCCGCGAGGCAGGGCTGCGCTCGGTGTCGCCCAGCACGGGCGCCGCGCTGCGGATGCTGGCCGCGACCGTGGACGCGAAGGCGGTCGCGGAGATCGGCACGGGCACCGGCGTCTCCGGGATCCACCTGCTGCACGGGATGCGCCCGGACGGCGTCCTGACCACCGTGGACCCCGAGCCGGAGCACCAGCAGTTCGCCCGGCAGGCCTTCCGTGCCTGCGGCTTCGCCAGCAACCGGGCCCGGTTCATCCCGGGCCGCGCGCTGGACGTCCTGCCCCGCCTCGCCGACTCCGGCTATGACCTGGTCTTCTGCGACGGCGACCGGCTGGAGTTGCTGGAGTACCTCGCTGAATCGTTGCGCCTGCTGCGTCCGGGCGGGCTGGTCGTCTTCGAGGGCGTGTTCGCCAACGGCCGCACGGTCGACTCGGGTCCGCAGCCCACGGAGGTCATAAGGATCCGGGAGCTGTTGCGGGCGGTGCGCGAGAGCCAGGAGCTGGTGACGTCGCTGCTGCCGGTGGGCGACGGCCTGCTGTGCGCGGTCAAGCGCTGAGCCGTAGGGCCCGCGAAGACGCCGAAGACGCCGAAAACGCCGGAACACCCCCGTTGGGCCTTTCGGGCCCGCCGACCACGGCAAACCTCGAAAGGCCCGGGAAAACGACCGCTCCGGCGCCCAGAGGGACGCCGGAGCGGTCGTAAGTGCAGGGTCGCTTGCGCGTCAGCCGACGACCTTCTTCAGGGCGTCGCCGAGCGCGTCGGCCTCGTCAGGGGTCAGCTCGACGACGAGCCGCCCGCCGCCTTCGAGCGGAACGCGCATGACGATGCCCCGCCCCTCCTTGGTCACCTCGAGCGGGCCATCACCCGTTCGCGGCTTCATGGCCGCCATGCTCGTTCCCCTTCCTGAAACCAGCTCATCGCCATAGCCGACGGCCCGTGGAGGGCAGCCGCGGTCCAGCGTGGGACGCGCGGCACCGGCATCGAACACATTGCTTCCAGGCCATTATCCCGCATCTCAGGACCCGATGACCAACATCAGTCGGCATCGCTTGGGCAACGCGCGCGAGCAAAACCACTCAATTCGGCGATGTGGCTGCGATACTGCGCGGCCACACGCACCTTTGGCCGCCGGAATCCGTCCCGAATTCTTTGACGCAGGTCACACGTCGGGTCCGGGCCCCGTACGGCGATCTCCGCCATGCTGTCCTCGTACACGGACGTACTGGCCAGTAGTGCGTCCAGCCGCGACACGGAGGGGAAACGCCATGGTCGACACCGTGCTCTACGAGGTGAGTGACGGGCTCGCGACGATCACGCTCAACCGTCCCGAGGCGATGAACGCGCTGAACATCGCGACCAAGGAAGTCCTCCGGGAGGCGGTCGAGTCCGCGGCGGCCGACGACGCCGTACGGGCCGTGCTGCTGACCGCCGCCGGCGAGCGGGCGTTCTGCGTGGGCCAGGATCTCAAGGAGCACATCGGGCTGCTGGCCGAGGGCTCGAAGCAGGTCATGAGCACGGTCAAGGAGCACTACAACCCGATCGTGCGGGCGCTGACGGAGGCGCCGAAGCCGGTGGTCGCCGCCGTGAACGGGGTCGCCGCGGGCGCCGGGTTCGGTTTCGCGCTGGCCGCGGACTACCGCGTCGTGGCCGACACCGCGTCCTTCAACACCTCGTTCGCGGGCGTCGCGCTCACCGCCGACTCCGGCGTCTCGTGGACCCTGCCCCGGGTGATCGGTCCGGGCCGCGCGGCCGACCTGCTGCTCTTCCCGCGCAGCATCAAGGCCCAGGAGGCGTACGAGCTGGGCATCGCCAACCGGATCGTGCCGGCGGACGCGCTGCGCGCGGAGGCCGAGACCGTGGCCCGGGCGCTGGCCGAGGGCCCGACCGTCGCCTACGCGGCGCTCAAGGAGGCGATGGCGTACGGGTTCTCCCACACGCTGGCGCAGACCCTGGAGAAGGAGGACGAGCTGCAGACCCGGGCCGGGGCCTCCGAGGACCACGCGATCGCGGTCCGGGCGTTCGTGAACAAGGAGAAGCCGAAGTATCTCGGCAGGTGAGCACCGGCTGAGGCATGGGGGCCGCTGCCCCGGCCCCCGTTTCGGACCCTGACCGGGTCCGGTCCTCAGGCTCCCCCGGAGAGGGTTCCGCCCGACGGGCCGGGACGGCTCACGCACGTCTCCAGGTGGTCGTTCACCAGGCCGCAGGCCTGCATCAGCGCGTACGCCGTCGTCGGCCCCACGAACCGCAGGCCCCGCTTCTTCAGCGCCTTCGACAGGGCCGTCGACTCGTCCGTGACCGCCGGGACGTCCGCCAGCGTCTTCGGGACCGGGCGGCCCGCCGGGTCGGGGGCGTGGGACCAGATCAGTTCGTCCAGGTCGCCCGGCGCCCAGCCGGCCAGCACGCGCGCGTTGGCGAGCGTCGCGTCGATCTTGGCGCGGTTGCGGATGATGCCCGGGTCGGCGAGGAGGCGTTCGCGGTCCTCGTCGGTGAAGACGGCGACCGAGGCGATCTTGAAGTCGGCGAAGGCGGTGCGGAAGCCGGGGCGGCGGCGCAGGATCGTGATCCAGGACAGGCCGGACTGGAAGGCCTCCAGGCTGAGGCGCTCGAACAGCGCGTCGTCGCCGTGGACCGGGCGGCCCCACTCCTCGTCGTGGTACGTCACGTAGTCCGGCGTGGACAGGGCCCAGGGGCAGCGCGGCGCGCCGTCCGCGCCGGTCCGGGCGGTTCCGTCGCTCACCGCTCGTCCTCCGGGGCCTGCTTCTCCATCGACACGTGGGGCGCGGCCGGGGCCTGCGCGCCGGCCAGGGCGGACTCCAGGTCGGCGATGCGGGCGTCGCGCTCGGCGAGCTCGGCGGCGACGCGGTTCAGGGCGTCGTCGACGTCCGCCATGCGGTAGCCGCGGGCGGCCAGCGGGAAGCGGAGGCGGTCGACGTCGGAGCGGTCGACCGGGCGGTCCGGGGGCAGCGGGTCGTGCAGCCGCTCGGGGGCGGCCTCCGGCAGTGGACCGGTGCCCTCGCCGCCGCCCACCACGGCGAGTGTCACCGCGGCGACCACGACGGCGAGCGCGATGACCAGGAACAAGAACATAACCATCGGTGGGTCCCCACGCTCGGTGTGCTCGGAGTGGATGTGTGTGGGTCCGATCGTGCCATGCGGGTCCGACGGTTAGGGTCGCAGGCGGTGGTTGTGCAGGACGTACTAGGAGAGGTCACAGGGGATGCTCAGACTGGGCAGGCGTGAATTCGGCGCGCACGAGCCGGTGATCATGGCGATCGTGAACCGGACCCCGGACTCCTTCTACGACCAGGGCGCCACCTTCCGGGACGAGCCGGCCCTCGCGCGCGTGGAGCAGGCGGTGACGGAGGGGGCGGCGATCATCGACGTCGGCGGGGTCAAGGCCGGTCCCGGCGAAGAGGTCACCGCACGGGAGGAGGCCCGCCGGACCGTCGGCTTCGTGGCCGAGGTGCGCCGGCGCTTCCCGGACGTGGTCATCAGCGTGGACACCTGGCGGGCCGAGGTCGGGGAGGCGGTCTGCGAGGCCGGCGCCGACCTGCTGAACGACGCGTGGGGCGGGGTGGACCCGAGGCTGGCGGAGGTGGCGGCGCGGTACGGGGCCGGTCTGGTGTGCACGCACGCGGGCGGCGCGGAGCCGCGGACGCGTCCGCACCGGGTGACGTACGACGACGTCATGGCCGACATCCTGCGGGTGACCGTGGGACTTGCGGAGCGGGCCGTGGAGCTGGGGGTGCCACGGGAGTCGATCATGATCGATCCGGGGCACGACTTCGGCAAGAACACCCGGCACAGCCTGGAGGCGACCAGGCGGCTCGGGGAGATGATGGAGACGGGCTGGCCGGTGCTGGTGTCCCTGTCCAACAAGGACTTCGTCGGGGAGACGCTGGACCGGCCGGTGAAGGAGCGGGTCGTGGGGACGCTGGCGACGACGGCCGTGTCGGCGTGGCTCGGGGCGCAGGTGTACCGGGTGCACGAGGTGGCGGAGACGCGGCAGGTGCTGGACATGGTCGCCGCCATCGCGGGCCACCGGGCGCCGGCGGTGGCACGGCGGGGGCTGGCCTAGTCCTCCTCGCCCCCGCCGCCCCTTCTCGTTCCCTTCCCGTTCCCGTTCCGGGGGCCGCGGCCCCCGGGCTCCGGCTTCGGCCCCGGAAGGGCCCTCGTCCTCAGACGCCGGCCGGGCCGGAACACGTCTGCGGGCCGGGACGCCTCAGCGGGCCGCCTCCTTCGAGACCAGGGCCACCGCCTCGTCCACGTCGTCCGTCACGTGGAACAGGAGGAGGTCCTTCTCGGCGGCCTTGCCCTGGGCGATCAGGGTGTTCCTGAGCCAGTCGATCAGGCCGCCCCAGTACTCCGTGCCGAAGAGGACGATCGGGAAGCGGGTGACCTTCTGGGTCTGGACGAGGGTGAGCGCCTCGAAGAGCTCGTCCAGGGTGCCCAGACCGCCGGGCAGGACCACGAAGCCCTGCGCGTACTTCACGAACATCATCTTGCGGACGAAGAAGTAGCGGAAGTTGAGGCCGATGTCGACGTAGGGGTTGAGTCCCTGCTCGAAGGGCAGCTCGATGCCGAGGCCGACGGACGTGCCGCCGGCCTCGCTCGCGCCCTTGTTGGCCGCCTCCATCGCGCCCGGTCCGCCGCCCGTGATCACGGCCCAGCCGGCCTCGACGAGGGCGCTGCCCAGCCGTACGCCCGCCGCGTACTCGGGCGAGTCCACCGGTGTCCGGGCCGAGCCGAACACGCTGATCGCCGGGGGGAGTTCGGCGAGGGTGCCGAAGCCCTCGATGAACTCCGACTGGATGCGCAGGACGCGCCAGGGATCGGTGTGGACCCAGTCGGAGGGGGCCCGTTCGTCCAGCAGGCGCTGGTCCGTCGTGCTCGCCTGCACCTGGTCCCGCCGTCGGAGGACCGGTCCCAGGCGCTGTTCCTCCGGTGGCTGCTTCTTGCCCTCGGGGTTCCCTGTAGCCATGTGAGCTCCCTCCGCTTGCAAGTGGTTCCGCCTCAGCGTAGATCCACGCGGGTTACGCGCGGGGGACGTCGGCGTGTCCGCCGCGAAGCGCCGTCGTCACGGCCGCCGCTCAGGCGGTGAGCCAGGCCCGCAGCCGCTCCTCGCCCGCCAGGATCCTGGCCGTCTCCACGCGCTCGTCCCGCTTGTGCGCCAAGTGCGGGTTGCCGGGGCCGTAGTTGACCGCGGGCACGCCCAGCGAGGAGAAGCGGCTGACGTCCGTCCAGCCGTACTTGGGCAGCGGGGTCCCGCCGACCGCCTCGATGAAGGCGGCCGCGGCCGGGTGGGAGAGGCCGGGCAGGGCGGCCGGGCTGTGGTCGTCGACCACGAACTCCGCCACCCCGCAGTCGGCGAAGACCTCGCGCACGTGGGCGACGGCCTCCTCCTCGCTGCGGTCCGGCGCGTAGCGGAAGTTGACGGTGACGACGCACTCGTCGGGGATGACGTTGCCGGCCACGCCGCCCGTGATGCCGACCGCGTTGAGGCCCTCGCGGTACTCCAGGCCGTCGATGACCGGGTGACGGGGCTCGTAGGAGGCCAGCCGGGCCAGGATCGGGGCGGCCGCGTGGATCGCGTTGGAGCCCATCCAGCCGCGCGCCGAGTGGGCCCGCTCGCCCTTCGTCCTCAGCAGGACCCGGAGGGTGCCCTGGCAGCCGCCCTCGACCTGGCCGTCGGAGGGTTCGAGGAGGACCGCGAAATCACCCGCCAGCCACTGCGGACGGGCCTCGGCGACGTGCTTGAGGCCGTTGAGGTCGGCGGCGACCTCCTCGTTGTCGTAGAAGACGAAGGTGAGATCGCGGTTGGGCGCCGGGACCGTCGCCGCGATGCGCAGCTGGACCGCCACCCCGGACTTCATGTCGCAGGTGCCGCAGCCCCACAGCACCCCGTCCTCGTCCAGCCTGGACGGGACGTTGCCGGCGATCGGGACGGTGTCGATGTGACCGGCCAGGACGACCCGCTCCGCGCGGCCCAGGTTCGTGCGGGCGATCACGTTGTTCCCGTAGCGGTCCACCGTCAGGTGGGGCAGCGCGCGCAGGGCGGTCTCGATCGCGTCCGCGAGCGGCTTCTCGGTGCCGCTCTCCGAGGGGAAGTCGACGAGCCACGCGGTGAGCGCCGCGGCGTCCAGGGTGAGGTCAAGCGGGGTGTCGGCCATGGCGTCGACCCTAACGCGCCTGGCAGCGGCCCTGCTCTTCACCGCCTCTGCACATGCACCTCCTCCTTCTCGCTACTCTCCAGTACCTTGTACGCGTGCCAGAGCCGTCCCCTTCTCCCAAGCGCCGCGGCCGCCTCCTCCGTTTCGGGGCGGCCTGCGTGGTCCTGTCCGCCGTCGCGGGTTACGCCGTGGTCCAGTACGTCTCCGGCGGGGCGGGGGACCCCGGTTGCAGAGTCGTTTCCGGCGGTGCGGACGGGGCGACGTACGAGTTCACGCCGGAGCAGGCGGTGAACGCGGCCACGATCGCCGCCGTCGGCACCGACCGGGCCATGCCCGAGCGGGCCGTCGCCATCGCCCTCGCGACCGCCATCCAGGAGTCCGGGCTGCGCAATCTCGCCCACGGCGACCGGGATTCGCTCGGCCTGTTCCAGCAGCGGCCCTCGCAGGGCTGGGGCACCGAGCAGCAGGTCACGGACCCCGCGTACGCGGCGAACGTCTTCTACGCGCACCTCGCCAAGGTCCGTGACTACACCGAGCTCCCGCTCACCGTCGCCGCGCAGCGCGTGCAGCGCAGCGGGTATCCGGAGGCGTACGCCAAGCACGAGTCGGACGCCACGCTGCTGGCCGCCGCGCTGACCGGGACCTCGCCGGCCACGCTGACCTGCGCCGGCCGCTCGCAGTCCACGGCGGCCACCGGCCCCTCGGCGGTGCGAGCCGCGCTGGCCCGGGACTTCGGGCGCGGCACCCCGCGGCAGGCGGGCGCAGTGGCCGACTCCGACGCGAAGGCCGGGACCGGCGCCGGGAGGACGGCGTCGCCCGTCGCCGAGGCCCCTCTCGCCGAGAGCTCGGGGCGGACCGTGACGCTGCCCGTGGCCGAGGGCGCCACGACCGGCGGGCGCAGCGTCGGCGAGCGGGGCTGGCAGCTGGCGCACTGGGCGGTGGCCAACGCCTCCGCGCTGCGCATCGAGCGCGTCTCGTACGCGGGCCGGGAGTGGGTCGCCGGGAACACCGACAGCAGGTGGCGGGCGACCGGTTCGACCAGCGCGGAGGCCGCCGGGGGCACGGCCGGCGGGGGCGCCGACAGCGTGCGGATCGTCACCGAGCAGTAGTACGGGTCTTCACCCGGCCGGGTCACGTGCGGGACGCGCGGACGGCCGGGTGGTCAGGTTTTCGCGCCGTCACCCTCGTGGGCCGCGAAACCCTTGAGGACAAAGGGCTGCACGGGTTTGGCGGACTTTCACATCGGGTGGTCTATGCCCGCATTTATCCGCAGCCGATAATGCGACGCATTGCCAACTCTTTACGTCGGGCGTGCGCAACCTTCGCGGGCTTCGAGCGGTAGTCACTGCGTCCGGGCCCGGACAGACAGTCAGTCGGTGATCAGTTCGGTCGGCGATCAGTCAGTGAGTCGCAGACAGTCCTGAGTCACGGACAGTCCTTGTTCTCTCCCGTCGAAGGAGCACCATGTCCCTCCCCCTGACCCGCCGGATCGCCCGTGCCGCGCTGCTCGTCGCTGCAGGAGCGGCCGCCGGGGTCGGTGCGGCCGGCTCCGCCAGTGCGGCCCCCAGCCTTCCCGCCGCTCCGAACCTCGGCGGGCTGACCGCCCTGGACGGGGCGAGCGTCGGCAACACGGTCGACGGCGCGGCGCAGAACGTCACCGGGCTCGCGGGTGAGACCGGCGGCAAGACCGTCGAGCAGGCCCTGCCGACCGCGGCCAAGTCCGGCGGCAAGGCCGTCAAGAAGGCCGCGCCGGCGGCGCAGAAGGCGGCCGGCGAGGCGGCGGGCTCCGCCGGGGACCTCCTCGGGGACACCGCGTCGACCGCCACGAAGGGCGGGCTGCCGACCGACTCCCTCGCCAAGGGCGGGCTGCCCGGCGCGCAGACCCTGCCGGTGAAGAGCCTGCCGCTCGGCTAGCGCCCGGTTCGAGCCGGTGAGCCGGGGACGGGGTCCGGGTGTTTTCCGGGCCCCGTCCCTGCGCGTGCTCGCCGTCGTCGCGCCGGGGTCACAGGCGCGCCACGGCCGCCCTGACCCGTTCGTCCGTCGCCGTGAGGGCCACGCGTACGAACTTCTCGCCCGCCTCGCCGTAGAAGTCGCCGGGGGCCACCAGGATGCCCCGGTCGGCCAGGTGGGCGACGGTGGTCCAGCAGGACTCGTCCCGGGTGGCCCAGAGGTAGAGGCTGGCCTCGCTGTGCTCGATGCGGAAGCCGTGGGACAGGAGCGCCTCGCGCAGCAGGGTGCGCCGGGCCGCGTAGCGTTCGCGCTGCTCACGGACGTGGACGTCGTCGCCGAGGGCCGCCACGACCGCCGCCTGGGTGGGCGCGGCCGTCATCATGCCGCCGTGCTTGCGGATCTCCAGGAGGGGGCCCAGGACGGCCGGGTCGCCCGCCAGGAAGGCCGCGCGGTAGCCGGCCAGGTTCGAGCGCTTGGAGAGGGAGTGGACGGCGACGATGCCCTCGTACGAGCCGCCGTTGACGTCCGGGTGCAGGACCGAGACCGGGTCGGCCTCCCAGCCCAGTTCCAGGTAGCACTCGTCGGAGAAGACCAGCACCCCGTGCTGCCTGGCCCAGGCGACGATCCGGGTCAGCTCGGCCTTCGACAGGACCCGGCCCGTCGGGTTGGACGGCGAGTTCAGCCAGAGGAGCTTGAGGTCCGTGGGGTCCAGGGTCGTGGGGTCGTCGTAGACCTCGTACCGTGCGCGGGCCAGCCGCGCGCCCACCTCGTAGGTCGGGTAGGCCAGCCGCGGGTGGGCCACCTTGTCGCCGGGGCCGAGGCCCAGCTGGGTCGGCAGCCAGGCCACCAGTTCCTTGGAGCCGACGATCGGCAGGACATGGCGGTGGGTGACCTCGCGGGCGCCCAGCCGTCGCTCCAGCCAGCCGGTGATCGCGTCCCGCAGGGCCGGGGTGCCCCAGACCGTCGGGTAGCCCGGCGAGTCCGCCGCGTCGATCAGCGCCTTCTGGATCAGGTCGGGCACCGGGTCGACCGGAGTGCCGACGGAGAGGTCGACGATGCCGTCCGGGTGCGCTGCGGCCGTCTTCTTGTACGGCTCCAGCTTGTCCCAGGGAAAGGTGGGAAGGCGGTCGGAGACTACGGAGGACACGGTGACTGGCTCACTTTCGTACGTACGGCAAACGCCTCGGCCCCGTACGGCGATCGGGCGGGATCAGGCCGTACGGGACCGAGGCGGCACGGAGTGCTGCCGCTGCTGCGTGTTACTCGGCCGCCTGCGGCGGGAGCGCGGCGATGAAGGGATGGTCGCGCTCGATCAGACCCAGCTTGCTGGCGCCGCCGGGCGAGCCGAGGTCGTCGAAGAACTCGACGTTCGCCTTGTAGTAGTCCTTCCACTCCTCCGGAGTGTCGTCCTCGTAGAAGATCGCTTCGACCGGGCAGACCGGCTCACAGGCACCGCAGTCGACGCATTCGTCCGGGTGGATGTACAAGGACCGCTGGCCCTCGTAGATACAGTCGACCGGGCACTCTTCGATGCACGCCTTGTCCTTCACGTCGACACAAGGCTGCGCGATGACGTAGGTCACGCTGTCGTTCCTCCTCGATAGGGCGCTGGCGGGCCTCCTCAGGCTCCGCCGCCTGGCGCGCGGGAGCGCGGCGTCGTCGATGCCCGCCCCTAGTATCTCCGTTCTTGGGCATGATCCGAACAGGAGGGGTGAACTGACCTGTGGAAATCTCGGCCGCCGGACGCCTCGAGGTCCGCATCACCGCTGCTGACGTGGGCAAACGCGTCTCCGTAAGGTGCTCGAGGGATGCTGGAGCCACCGGGGGGAAATTCACCGACACGGTGGGTGTTCTCACATCATGGGACGAAGGTGTGCTCGTGATCACACGCAAGAGCGGGGAGAGCGTCCGCGTTGACGAGTCCTCGCTGGTCGCCGGGAAGGTCGTGCCGGCCGCGCCGGCCCGCCGGCGGGGTCCGGCCGCCTCCTACGAGGAGCTCGCCCGGGTGGCCGCGCGGGCCTGGCGTCCCGTGGAGAGCGAGCGGCTCGGCGACTGGGAGCTGCGGGCCGCCGCCGGATTCACGCGGCGTGCCAACTCGGTGCTGCCGCTCGGCGACCCCGGCATCCCGCTGGACGCGGCCCTGGACGTGGTCCGGGACTGGTACGGCGAGCGCGGGCTGCCCGCCTACGTGCAGACGGCGACGGGCGCCGAGGGCACCGAGGAGCTGCTGAGCGCGCAGCTGGAGCGGCGCGGGTGGGTGCGCGAGGTGACGGCCGAGCTGTGGGTCGGAGCACTGGCGCCGGTCGCCGACCGGGCGGAGTCCGAGGGCGTGGTGCTGGCCCGGGAGGCCGACGAGGCCTGGCTGGCCCGGTACCGGCGCAAGGGGCTGGGCGAGGTGGCCCTGAAGGTGCTGGGCGGGGGGTCCCCCCGCTCGGGCGAAGCCGGGAGCGGAGGGACGCCGTCGGTGTGGTTCGCGTCCGTGCCCGGACCGCGGGGCGGGACTCCGGTCGCCATCGGGCGGTGTGTCGTGGACGGACGGTGGGCAGGGTTCGCCGCCGTCGAGGTGGACCCGGCCCAGCGTCGCAGGGGCCTCGCGACGAGCGTGATGGCCGCGCTGGCCCGGCAGGCGCTGGCGGAGGGGGCCTCGGCGGCCTGGCTGCAGGTGGAGGAGGACAACGCGGCGGCGCGCACGCTGTACGCCGGCCTGGGCTTCGCCGCGCACCACGCGTACCACCACTACCGGGAGCCGTCGCGGGAGTCCTCGCCGGAGCTGTCGTGAGCGGGACGGGGAGCGGCCTCGACGGCGGCGAGGTGCGGCGGCGGTTCGCCGAGGAGACGCGCGCCGAGCGGCCCGACCTGGCGCTGCTGTGTCTGCTCGTCGGCGCGGCGGCGGACCCCCAGCTGGACGAGGCCGGCCTGGACGCCGCCCAGATCGAGCTGGACCGGCTGGCCGGGGAGCTGCCGTTCCGTCCCGGAGGCCCGCGGGCCTGGGCCGAGGCGCTGCGGGAGCTGCTCGGCGAGCGGTACGGCTTCGCCGGTTCGGCCGCGGACTACGACCGGCTGGAGTCGTCGCTGCTGCATCAGGTGCTGGCGCGGCGGCGGGGGCTGCCGATCCTGCTGTCGGTGGTGTGGGTGGAGGTGGCGCGGCGGGCCGGGGCGCCGGTGTACGGGGTCGCGCTGCCGGGTCACTTCGTGGTCGGGTTCGGCCCGCCCGCGGACGTCGAGCGGCAGGTGCTCGTCGATCCCTTCGACGGCGGACGGGTGCTGACCGGCGGCGACGCGGAGCGGCTGGTCACCGGGGCGACGGGGGCGCGGCTGGAACCGTCGATGCTGGCGCCGGCCGAGCCGCTGGACGTCGTGATGCGGATCCTGAACAACATCCGGTCGTGGGCGGCGGCCCGGCCGGAGCGGTCGGACGTCGCCCTGTGGGCCGTGGAGCTGGCGCTGGCCGTGCCCTCGCATCCGGCGCGGCTGCGGTACGAGAAGGGGCAGCTGCTGGTTCAGCGGGGCGACTTCGTCGGCGGGGCCGCCGAGCTGGAGGAGTACGCGGGGCTGGTGGAGGTCGTGGACGAGGTGGCGGCGGAGCGGGTGCGGAAGGAGGCGTTCGCCGCGCGGGCGCTCCTGAACTGACGTCCGGGGGCCGCGGACGTCCGGCCCTCGCCGGCCCGCGGAAGCCCACGGGCGGCGCCGCTCGTCGCGCTCGCCGCCCGGCCCCGCGACGCGGCCGTCACAGCCAGCCCTTCTCCCTCGCGATCCGCACCGCCTCCGCCCTGTTGCGCACCGCCAGCTTCTGGATCGCGGTCGACAGGTAGTTGCGGACCGTGCCCTGGGACAGGTGCAGGGCGGCGGCCAGTTCCGCGTTCGTCGAGCCGTCGGCCGCCGCTCGCAGGACCTCCCGCTCGCGGTCGGTCAGGGGGTTGGCGCCCCCCGCCAGGGCCGCCGCCGCGAGCGTGGGGTCGATGACCCGCTCGCCCGCCAGGACCTTGCGGACCGCCTGGGCCAGCTGGGCGGCAGGGGCGTCCTTGACCAGGAACGCGTCGGCGCCCGCCTCCATCGCGCTGCGCAGATAGCCGGGGCGGCCGAAGGTGGTGAGGACGACCAGCTTCAACCGCGGCAGCTCGCGGTGGAGTTGGGCGGCGGCCTCGATGCCCGTCGCGCCCGGCATCTCGATGTCGAGGAGGGCCACGTCGACGTCGTGGGCGCGGGCGGCCGCGAGGACCTCGTCGCCGCGCGCCACCTGGACGACCACCTCGATGTCGTCCTCCAGGCCGAGCAGGGCCGCCAGGGCCTCCCGGACCATCGACTGGTCCTCGGCCAGCAGGACCTTGATCACGCCACCAGTCATGAGCGGGATCCTATGTCCGGCGCCGTGCCGGCCGGGACCCGGGCCGTCAGCCGGAAACCCTGCTTCACGCGGCCCGCGTCCAGCGCGCCGCCCGCCTTCTGCAGCCGCTCGCTCAGGCCGCTGAGACCGTTGCCGGGGCCCTTGCCCGAGCCGCCGGAGCCGTCGTCCTCGACGCAGAGTTCGAGGACCGGGCCGTCGAGGGTCTGGCGTCGCACGAGGTCCACCGTGCAGCGGGTGGCGCCGCTGTGCCGTACGACGTTGGTGATCGCCTCGCGCAGGGTCCAGGCGAGGGCGGACTCGCTCTCCTCGGGAACGCCTTCCAGGTCCGGCTCGGCGGGGACGGCGGCGGTGATCGCGGCCGCCGTCAACGCGACTTCCGCCCCGGCCAGTTCGGCCGCCAGCCGTGGACGCCGGTAGCCGGTGACGGCCTCGCGGACGTCCACCAGGGCCTGACGGCTGACCTGTTCGATGTCGGCGATCTGCCGGGCGGCGTTGTCGGGGTGGTCGGGAAGCATCCGCCCGGCCAGCTCGCTCTTGAGCGTGATCAGGGACAGGGAGTGGCCGAGAAGGTCGTGCAGGTCCCTGGCCAGCCGCAACCGCTCCTCGTTGGCGGCCAGTTGGGCGACCGTCGCCCGCGCCTTGCGCAACTCGATCGTCGTGCGGACCAGTTGGCTCACGCCCGTCATCGCGAAGCCGATCAGCACGACCAGCACAAGGAGGTTGAGCGCCTCCTCCTCGTCGGTGCGCAGGCCGACGAGGAGCAGCACCGCGCCCGTGGCCGGGATCGTCCAGAAGGCCGCCCGCGGTGCGAGCACGCTCCCGCAGGCCACGGAGACATAGCAGTACAGGCCGAGCCAGGCGGAGCCGAGGGTGAGGCTCAGGACGGTGGCCAGGACCGCCATGGCCCCGATGAGGGCGCCGACGACCTTCAGGGGGTAGGGCCTGTCCCCCATGTTCCGGAACAGGAGCGCGAGGTAGAGCGCGACGAACACCGCCAGGCCCAGCCAGCCGGCCGCCGTGCCGCCCGTGGTGTGGCCGCCGGAGACGAGGTCGTGGACCGGCGAGCTGAGGAACACCAGCCACACGCCGATCCACAGCAGCTTGCGGCGCCACAGCTCGCGCCGGTTGCGGGCCGGCCGTCCCGGCAGGAACCGCGGTTCCCGCCCGGCCGCGTGGGTCTGTGACTCGTCCGTCATGGCGCTCACGCCTTCAGGGTGTCCTTCCGGTACAGCCAGGCCGCGCCGCCCGTGAACAGGGCGAAGAAGACGGCCAGGACGACGACGTCCTCGGTGTGCGGTGCCCGGCTCTGTTCGATGGCCTGGCCCAGGGAAGCGTACGCGTGGGTGGGCACCCACCTGGCGATGTCCTGCAGCCACTGCGGGAACGTCGTGGTCGGCATCCACAGGCCGCCGAGGATCGACAGGCCGAAGTAGGTGATCATCGTGATCGGGCGGACCGCGTCCCCGCTCGCGAGGTAGCCGATCGCGACGCCGAGCGCGGCGAAGACCAGGCTGCCGGCCCAGATGGACCCGGTGAGCGCGAGCCACTGCCAGGCCTCCAGCCGTACGTCCTTCACGGCCGCGGCGACGGCGAAGACCACGACGACGGACGGAAGGCTGACCACGGCCGCGCCGGCGGTCTTGGCGAGCACGTACCCGCGGCCCGGGAGCGCGGTCAGCCGCAGCTGCCGTACCCAGCCGCTCTCGCGCTCCTTGGCGATGCGTTCGCTGTTGCCCATCAGGACGGCCGTGAGGGCGCCGAAGGAGGCCATCGAGACCATCATGTAGGTCGGCAGGGTGAGGCCGGTGCCGCCGACCTTCTCGGTGGCGTCGGAGCTGCCCGCGATCAGCAGGAACAGCACGGACGGGTAGATCACCGAGAAGAACAGGAACTTGCGGTTGCGCAGGGCGCGGGTGAGCTCCAGCTTGATCAGGCTGTTCACTTGGTCTTCGCCTCCTCGGCGGCGGTGATGGCGACGAAGGCCTGCTCCAGACCGAGCCCGGCGACTTCGAGGTTGCGGGGGTGGACGCCGAGCCCGTACAGGGCGTGGACGGTGGCGTCGGCGTCGGCGGACTGGATGCGGACGGTCTGCCCGGAGACGTCGACGGCCGTCAGGAAGGGCAGCCCGCGCAGCGCCTCTTCGTCGATCCGGCCCTCCAGGTCGAAGGAGACCCGGCGGGCCCCCGCCTTCGCCTTGATCTCGGCCGCCGTGCCGTCGGCCAGCAGCCGGCCCCGGTGCAGCACCAGCACCCGGTCGGCCATGGCGTCGGCCTCCTCGAGGTAGTGCGTGGCGAAGAGCACGGTGCGGCCCTGGTCCGCCTGCTCGCGCATGGTGGCCCAGAAGGCCTGGCGGGTGGTGACGTCCATGCCGGTGGTGGGCTCGTCGAGGACGATCAGGTCGCTGTCGCCCGCGGTGGCGAGGGCGAAGCGGACGCGCTGGGCCTGCCCGCCGGAGAGCTTGTTCACCTTGCGGGAGGCGATCTGCGTGATGCCCGCGCGGGCCAGCACGTCGGAGGCGCGGTACGGCTCAGGGTGCAGGGCGCAGGCGAGGCCGACGAGTTCGGCGACGGTGACCTCGTCCATCAGGCCGCCGCTCTGCAGCATCGCGCCCACCCGGCCGGCGACGATCGCCTCGCGCGGGCCTGTGCCGAGGACGCGGACCGTGCCGCTGTCGGGCTGCTTGAGGCCGAGGAGCAGGTCGAGGGTGGTGGACTTGCCCGCCCCGTTGGGCCCCAGCAGCGCCACGGTCTCCCCCGGGCGCAGCGAGAGCGTCAGGCCGTCCACGGCCCGTACGTCCCCGAAGCTCTTGCTCACCTGGTCGAATCCGACCACCGGTGCTGTCTGCGTCGTCATGGGGGCAATCGTCGCCGCGACGGCCCCTGGGGCGGCAGTGTCGGACGTCCGCGGTGCCGCATGACAGATGTCATGCGGCACCGCGGGCGGGTCAGCTCGGGTCGGTGTCGATGACCGCGGTCCGGTTCGTCTCGCTCTTCAGGGCGGGACGCAGCGCGCCGATGACGTCCTGGACGGTGACGGCCGTCTTCTGGCCGGTGCCGCGGGTGATCAGCACACCGTTGAAGGTGCCTCCGTAGAGCTCCGTCAGCGCGGCCTGGTCGTAGCTCTCGACGAGCTTGCCGTTGACCGCCTTGACCTGGAGGAACTTCCACAGGGAGTTCTTCGGGCTGAAGGAGACGGTGTGCGCGGCGTCGGTCATGACGGTGACCTTGCCGGACATCGCCGGTTCGGCGAACTCCTTCATCATCCGGTCGACCTCGGCGTCGGAGATCGTCGGCTGCTTCTGGGTCGTCGGGACCTTCACGCCGTCGGCCGTGCCGGTCTCCACCTGGGCGCGGTAGGCCGCCACGACGGCGTCCTGGGCCTTCGCCGCGTCGATGCCCTTGCCGGCCTTGCCGTAGACGGCGACGGCCTTGCCGGACTCGAACTTGATGGTGCCGTCGGTGGCCGAGCCGGCACCGCCCGCCGCGCTCTGCAGAGCGGCCTGGAGCTTCTCCTCGTCGACCGGCATCTCGGGCTCGACCTCGCGGTGCTGCCCGAACAGCGAGCCGATCACGGAGACGGGGTTGTAGTCGCTCTCGGCGGCGTCGTCGACCGTGGCCTGCATGTCGAACTGCAGGCCCGCCTGGTCCGGCTTGAGGGTGACGGTGCCGCCGTCGACGGACAGCTTCAGCGGCTCGGCCGCCCGCTTCTCGAAGGCGTCGTCGAGCTTCTTGACGGCGTCGTCGCGGGTGCCGCCGCCGATGTCGACGCCGAGGACGGTGGTGCCCTTGGGCACGTCGGAGTGGTTCATCAGCAGGCCGGCGCCGTAGAGGCCGACGCCCGCGACGACCACCACGCCGCCCAGCAGCGGGAGCTTGCTGCGGCCCTTCTTCTTTTTCTTCTTCTTGGAGCCGCCCGCGGACGTGCTCTGCGCGCCCTGCTCCGGCCCCTTGGGCGGGGTGTGCGGCAGCGGGCCCTCGGCGGGCGCGCCGCCGGTGAAGGGGGCGCCAGGTGCGCCCTGGCCGCCGGCCGGCACGACGGGGATGCCGCTGGTGACGGTGTGCCCGGAGACGTTGTCGACGGGACGGCCGCCGTAGCCGCCCGCGCCCGGTCCGGGGGCGGGCTTCTGCGGGGTGAGGATCGCGGTGTCGTCGCTGAGGCCGCCGCCCGGGAGCCGGCCGGCTCCGGCGCCGGCGCCGACGCCGGGTGCGGCGGAACGCGGGCCGCCGGGACCTGCCGGAGCTCCGGGGGCGCCCTGACCGCCGTGGCGGGGCCCGCCGGGGCCGCCGCCGTTCACCGGGGGCACCATCGGGCCGTCGCCGGTGACGGGACCGCCCGTCGGGCCCGTGGGGCCGCCCTGCGGGCCGCCTCGGCCGCCGGGGCCGCCGGGGCCCTCGGGGCCGTTGAAGTCGTAGGAGCCGCCGGGACCTCCGGGGCCGCCCGGGCCGGCCGGGAGACCGCCCTGGCCGTGGGAGCCGCCGCCGACGCCGGGCCCGTCGTTCGGGCCGGGGAGACCGTTCTGACCGTTGTCGGAGAAGTACGGCAGGTTGTCACGGCGCGACTCGGCGCCGCCCTGCGCCGGTCCCTGGGGGCGGCCCTGGCCCGGCTCCTGGCCCGGACGCGGGCCGTTGCCCAGAGGACCGCCGGCGAGTGCCTCGGTCACGTCGAAGGAGCCCGTGCCGCCGCCGTGTCCCGGAGCCACGGGACCGCCGGTCGCACCGGGGAGCCCAGCGCCGTTGGTGCCGCCGGAGCGGGCGCCTCCCGGCACGCTCATGGAGCCGACCACCCCGCCGGGACGCCCGGCGCCCGGCCGCGCGCCGCCCGGCGCGCCTGCGCCGGTGCCCGCGCTCGGGCCCGCCGCGCCGGGGGCGCTCGCGGGCGCACCGGATCCGGCGGCCGAACCGCCCGGCAGACCGGCTCCGTTGGTGCCGCCACCGCCCTGACCGCCCTTGCCGGGCGAGGACTTGCGTGGCGCGAACCAGTCGCTCGTCTTCTCATCGCCCGCGGACGCGGGTTCGGCGGGCAGCTCGAACGAACCGGTGTCGGACGAGGCCGGGCCGACGGCGCCCGTGGGCGCCGCCTGCTGCGCGTCGACACCGGCGTCGGCCTTGCCGCCCGGGCTGTCGTCGCCCGCGCTCTCGGCGTCGCCGACGGGCGTGCGCACGACGACCGGCGGAATGGGCCGCGACCCGGGGATGTTGATGCGGATCCGGGTCGTCAGCGTGGTCTCGGTCTTGCGTTCCTCCGGCCGGGCGGTCGAACGGCCCGCGTCCGCACCGCCGTCGGACACCACGGGGGTGCCGTACGGCGGCGTGCCCGAGGGGTATGCGGCTCCGCCGCGCCCGTTGGACCCGTTGGGCCCGGAGGACGGACTGTCAGTTTCACGACTCAAGGCAGGTTCTCCAGGTTGGCTCCACCGCCCGCCACGACCTCACGGGCAGCTCGGCGGCGCGCACCACCATACTGGCCACTTCTGGCCCGTATCCCACGACCGCCGGGGAAACCCGCACGGGACTCCCACGGGCACGCCAGGGTGAAGTGGTACGTCACTTGCCAAGTCGGACGTCGTCGCCGACCGGTTGCCGCCCCAAACCAAGGGTGGCGCAGATCACAGCAAGTGCCATGCCGCCGAGCAGGAAGAGGTACGAGCCGCCTCCCGCGCCGAACAGGAAGTCCCCTTCGGGACGGCCCGCGGTGCACAGGACGACGGAGATCATCCAGCCGACGGCGGGGGCGACGGCTCCGGCGCGGGTGCCGAGGGCGCGCGCACCGCCGACGAACAGCCCGGCCGCGCCCGCGAGCGCGAGGAGGAGCCCGCCCGGGAACCAGCCGGCCTGGACGAGCCCGCCGGCGACTCCGGCGACCGCCCCGAGCAGCAGGAGCGCCGCATAGGCGGCGGCCCGTCCGGCGGAGGGCATGCGCAGCGGCTGGGCGAGCATCGAGCCACGGTCGGACATCAGGCCGCCTCCCCCGCGTCGCCCGTGCCCGCGAACAGGTCGGTCTCCCGCTCCTGCGCCGCTTCCCCGCGCACGAGTTCGTAGTACTCGGTGGTGAACAGGGGCTGGGCGAGTTCGTTGGACAGGACGAAGTGCCGGTCCCCCGGGGCGACTTCGATCTGGGTGGCGTGCGCGCGCATCGCGGCGGCCTTGGCGGCGGCATGGACGGCGGAGCCGTCGATCTCGGCGGTGACGCGGTCGTCGTCCACGACGCCCGGCACGTCGGAGACGGCGGCGCTCCTGGTGAAGGGGAGCGCCGGGAGCTCGTCCCGGAGCCGGGCGAAGGCCTCCTCGGCGACGGACCGCGGGACGCGGTTCCAGTACACCTTGGGGATGCGCCACCCGGCGGCCTCGGCCAGCTCCGCCGCGCGCATGGCGACGCGGTGGGCCTGGATGTGGTCGGGGTGGCCGTAGCCGCCGTTGTCGTCGTAGGTGACGAGGACCTGGGGGCGCACCTCCAGGATCACCTCGGCGAGGGACGCGGCGGCCTCGTCGACGCCGGCCTGCCAGAAGCACGCCGGGTCGTCGTTGTCGGAGAGGCCCATCATTCCGGAGTCTCCGTAGCGGCCCGTGCCGCCGAGCAGGCGGAAGTCGTCGACGCCGAGTGCGGCCATGGCGGCGGCGAGCTCCCGTCTGCGGTGCTCCCCCAGGGCGGCTCCGGTCAGGTGCCGCAGCTCCGGCGGGATGACCTCGCCGCGCTCGCCGAGGGTGCAGGTGACCAGGGTCACGTGGACGCCCTCGGCCGCGTACCTGGCCATGGTCGCGCCGTTGTTGATCGACTCGTCGTCCGGGTGCGCGTGCACCAGCAGCAGACGCCGGGAGGGCAGTTCCGTCATACCGCCAACCCTACGAGGCGAGATCCCTTCCCCGGCCACCTACCCGCCCGTCTGCACTCCCTCCTCGTCGCGCACGTGGGCGACGGCGAGGGCGATGCGCTCGATCCAGGGTGCGGAGAGAGTGAGGCGGCAAGCCTGTCGCACTGATGTTCGATAACAGCCTCGGGGAGAGTTGCGTCACCTCGCCGACGACTCCCGGCAGGGCTCAGGCGTCTTCTCGGTCGCCGGTGAAGATCGCTTCGCCGGACGACGCGGTGACGGCTCGGGGGAGCCAGTGCCGCAGGAGGTCGGGGTCGTCGCAGCCGGTGACGCGTTCGCGGACCTCGTCGGAGACGTCGAGGCCACGTGCCTCGAGGACGAGCACGATGTCCTCGGCGCCTCGCTGAGCCCGGTAGTAGGCCCAGCTGGCGGGCTTGTCCGGGCCCTTCGCGCTCTGTGCCTCGACAGCCAGCAAGAACGACTCCTCACCGTCGAAACGCAGCAGAGTGTCGACACGACGTTCCACAGGCTGGATCTCGGTGAGGTCGGTCGGCAGAACCGTCACGCACTTGGGCGGGACGAACGGGAGGCCGAGCACTTTGGAGACGCCGGTGAACAGGCCGGGGTACTCCTGGAAGATGCGGTGCATCGCCTCGTGGGACGAGTTGACCATGCGGTTCCTTTGCCTGCGGATCTTCAAAGGACCGCTGCCGATCGCTAGCGGCAGTCGCGGCAGCGGGCGCCCGGTTCGGGTGAGCGGATGCCGCGGTCGCAGCCGTCGCAGTTCCGCATCCGGTGCGGGGCAGCCGACGGTGGGGCCGCGGGCCCACGGAACGGTGGCGGTGGTGGCAGCAGGGCTGCGAGCCGGTGGGCCAGAAGGGCGGCGGGGCGGCGGACGCCTTCGGGCGGAAGGTCGGCCGTGAGGGCCTGGCGTACGGCAACGGGGCTGACGTCCCGTTCCAGCCAGGCGGCGACGCCGGGAGCGAGATGGGCCGTGTCGCAGGCGGAGAGGAGGAGGCGGGGATCGTGACGGTGAAGGCCGGCGAGGAGGTCGGTGGCCGCCTGGAGTAAAGCGGGGGCGGGGTAGCCGGGGCGCGGGACGACGGGGAGTGGCTTGAGGGGTGTGCGCTTCTTCGGCTTGGCGGGGCTTGCGGTGTCGTGGGCGTGATCGACGGCTACTGGGCGGCGGTCGTGAGCCTGATCGACGGCAGCCGGACGGCGGTCGTGGCGGCCGGGCTGGTTGCAGGAGACCGTGCGGGTGACGATCCGGCCGCCCGGGATGCGGGAGCGTTCGCGGCGCAGATAGCCGTGGGACTCCAGTTCGCGCAGGGCGGCGGCGATACGGGTGGCGCCCTCGGGGAAGCGGGCGGTGAGGGACTTGATGTCGACGCGGGCGCCCTGCGGCAGCGACTGGATGTGCACGCCCAGCCCGATCGCCAGGAGCGACAGCTCCCGGTGCTGGGCGAGGTGGTTGCCGATCACCGTGAAGCGGGTGGTGTGGCGGGCGTTGTCGTGGGTGAGTCCGCCCGCGCGAGAGTGGTTTTTGCCCGCGTTACGGGACTCGGCGCATGGGGGCGCGCTAGGGTTTTGGGTGTCCATCGGGAAGCTCCTACTTCCTCGGTGGTCAGGCCCTCGCACTGGGATTGCCGTCCCGGCGGGGGCCGTCGCATGTCTGGGGTTGTGGTGCTGCGTCGGGGTCCTGCTTTGCGCTGAGCGTAAGGCAGGCAACCCGTCACGAATCCAGCCGAGTTGGGCATATTCACTCGCGGGAGTGAGTTTGCTCGACGGGCGGGAGGGGTGGGGCTCGGTCGGGTTCTTTCTCCGCAGTGGTGGTTCTTTGGAATGAGCGCCACTTGCCCCGAAGCCTGAGGATCCGGGTTCCGGTGACGGACGCGCGTCGCCTCGTCCGGGGCTTCCGCCGGTCAGGAGTTGTGGCGGCTCCGAACGTCATCCGTCGGCGGTACGACCTCGGCCCAGACCGTCTTGCGCGGGCGCAGCTCCGGGCCCCACCCCCACCGGTCGGCGAGCGCCTCGACCAGGAGCAGACCACGGCCGGACTCGGATTCGGCGTCGCGGCCCGGATGCGGTGGGCGGGGAGGGCGGTCCCCCGCCGTGTCGGTCACTTCGATGCGCAGTGTGTGCGCGATGACGTACAGCGTGAGTCTGAAGTCCCGGCCCGGTACGCGCCCATGGGTCACCGCGTTCGCCGCGAGTTCGGCGACGATCTGGCCGGCCGGGTCCACCGGCATTCCCCAGGAGCGCAGTTGCTCGGCGGTCAGCAGACGGGCGAGGCGCGCTCCGCGAGGCGTGGGAGACAACCGCACGCTGAAGCTGCGGAAGTGCCGGCCGGGCCGGGTCCCGGAGGAGACGGATTCCTGGATCACGTCACTCAGAGTGGCCACTCACGCCTACCGTGAACAGTGATGGAGCCGTTGCGTACGGTGACTGTCCGGGCGTTGTCCGGTCGTGTCCGGACTGTCGGTCCGGGTGACGGAGGGGTGCGAATGACGCAGGTGAACGGCAAGGCCGTCCAGCTCAAGGAGGAGGCGGACGAACCGGGTTGGGAGGTGGACCCGGACGACGACTGGGGCATCGCCGTCGTGGAGACGGTGGGGCGGCAGCTGAAGCTGCGGCGAGAGGCCGTGGGGATGCGCGCGGCCGACTTCGGGCTGGCGGTCGGGTACGGCGAGGACCTCGTCTACAAGATCGAGAGCGGGAAGCGTATCCCCCGCCCCGAGTACCTGGACAAGGCCGACAAGGTGTTGGGGGCGGGTGGACTGCTCTCGGCGATGAAGGAGGACGTGAAGAAGGTCCGGTACCCCAAGAACGTCCGCGAGATCGCCAAGTTGGAAGCGCAGGCAGTCGAGCTTGGGGTGTACGTCGGGCTCAGCCTGCATGGGTTGTTGCAGACGCCGGAGCATGCGCGGGCCTTGTTCGAGGCTCGACAACCACCGTATTCAGAGGAGGAAGTGGAGCGTCTGGTTGCTGCTCGCATGACCCGGAAAGCAGTCTTCGACAAGTCACCCGTGCCTGCGCTGAGCTTCGTCCAGGAAGAGGCGGCACTACGTCGTCGCATCGGAGGCACAATGGTGCGACGCCGACAGCTCGAACACTTGCTGGAGGTGGCACGGTTGCGCAACGTAACGTTCCAGGTCATGCCAACGGAGAGCGGCGCTCACCCCGGAGTGGATGGCAAGATCGAGTTGCTGAAGTTCGCAGACGGTACGGCTGTGGGGCGTTCCGACGGGGCGTTCAACGGCCGCCCGACGACGGAGCCGAAAGAACTCCGCATCCTGGAACTGCGCTACAGCACCATCCGGGCCGAGGCACTCACGCCCGGGGAGTCACTCGTCTTCATCGAGCAGTTGCTGGGAGAAACATGATCCGCAAGTACTCCGCTGGAGCCCCCTCCGAGCTGGCCTGGTTCAAGAGCAGCTACAGCGACGGCACCGAGGGCGACTCCTGCGTAGAGATCGCCATCACCCCCGCCACCATCCACGTCCGCGACTCCAAGCACACCGCCGGCCCCCGACTCCGACTCTCGCCGGAAGCCTGGGCCGACTTCGTGCCGTACGCGTCCGAGGGCTGACGGTCTGCTCGACCTCGCCCTCCGGTACGTCGGCCTCGCCGCCCAGAGAGCGGGCGATGGCCGTGAACTCGATCAACGCCGGCTGGAGGTCGCGGACGACCTCCTCGGCGATCTTCTCGGGCGACACTCCGCTGTCGGCGTCGTGGAGGGCGGGATCACGGCCCCAACCGACGAGCACGCCCGCGCGCGTGAGCGCGTTCAGGCGGTCGAACCGGCTCGTTCCCTCGACCCGTGTGCCGGTGCGGGTGACGAACCCCTCGGCCGGCACCTCGCCGGACCGCCCGGCGCTCACACAGGCGGCGTTCGGGTGGGTCAGGACGGTGAGTTCCGCCTGCGCCCCGTAGATGGCCAGGAGGGGCCGGCAGCCCTACAGGCGCCGAAGTCGGGCGATGCCTTCGCCGGCCGGCGCAGCCGATCGTCAGCGTTGCGTCCGTCCACGCGCCCCGGCCCCCAGCACTGCCACTTCTCGTATCCGTCGGGCTGACGGATCAGGATGCGAGGCGGGTGCAGGACAAGGCAGCCGGTGGCGGGCTCCGGTCGGTCGCCCGCCGGAGCCCGGTCTCACCACGCGTCAGAACTTGATGCTGCCGATCATGCTCGCCACGCTCGTCGTCAGATCGCTGATGGTCGGCGCGATCGTCGAGGAGGCGAGGTAGAAGCCGAGCAGGATGCAGACGACAGCGTGACCGCCCTTCAGTCCCGACTTCTTGATCAACAAGAAGACGACGATCGCCAGCAGCAGCACCGCCGAAATCGAGAGTGCCACGGCGGCTCACCTCCAAGGACCCGGGAAACGTGGGGGAAAACAGAGCGAGGGAACTCGTACATCCATACATCAGCCAGCAGGTTCATACCCACACAGCGCTAGTGATCATAACTATGTGTGGGCGCGCATCTCTCGGCGCACAGCCGCACAAGGGGGTCGCATGGCCAATATGGTCGGGGGATGACGACCGACTCCGACTCGTTTCCCCGCAGGCACGCCCGCACCCAGCGTTTCACCCTCGGCGCGCCGCGTTCGTTCACGGTGGCCCCCGACAGCTCCCGGGTGGTGTTCCTGCGGTCCGGTTCCGGCACGGACCGTGCGGGCGCCCTGTGGGTCCTCGATCCGGCGGACGGCACGGAGCGCCTGGCCGCCGACCCGGCCGCCCTGCTCGGCGGCGCCCGCGAGGACCTCTCGCCCCAGGAACGGGCCCGCCGCGAACGCAGCCGCGAGGGCGGCGCGGGGATCGTCGGCTATGCCACCGACGAGGCCGTGGAGTTGGCGTCTTTCGCCTTGTCAGGGCGGCTTTTCACGGCCGAGCTGCGGGCCGGCACGGCCACCGAGCTGCCGGTCCCGGGGCCGGTGATCGACCCCCGGCCGTCCCCCGACGGGCGGCTCGTCGCGTACGTCACGGGTGGCGCCCTGCGGGTGGTGGGCGCCGAGGGCGGGGACGACCGTGCGGTGGTGGAACCGGAATCGGACACGGTTTCCTATGGATTGGCCGAGTTCATCGCGGCCGAGGAGATGGGGCGCTCGCGCGGCTTCTGGTGGGCTCCGGAGTCGGACCGTCTGCTGGTCGCGAGGGTGGACGACACGCCGGTGGAGCGCTGGTGGATCTCGGATCCGGCCCAGCCGAAACGTGACCCACAACACGTGCCCTATCCGGCTGCCGGGACGGCCAACGCGGACGTCAGGCTGTTCGTGTTCGGGCTCGACGGGGTGCGCACGGAGGTCTCCTGGGACCGTTCGCGCTATCCGTACCTGGCGCGAGTGCACTGGTCAGGAGCGGGGGCGCCGCTGCTGCTCGTACAGGCGCGCGACCAGCGCAGCCAGCTGTTCCTGGCGGTGGACACCGACTCCGGGGCGACCCGGATGGTGCATGCCGACGAAGATCGGATTTGGCTGGATCTTTTCCCTGGAGTGCCCTGCTGGAGCCCCTCCGGGCAGTTGGTCAGGATCGCCGACGAGGGCGGCGCCCGGGTACTCGCGGTCGGCGAACGGCCGCTGACCGGGGCCCAGTTGCACGTGCGGGCAGTGCTGGACGTCACGGCCGACGATGTGCTGGTGTCCGCCTCGGCCGGGGAGGCCGCGGCCGCGCCGGAAATCGGCGAGGTGCACGTCTACCGGGTCAACGAGCTCGGCGTGGAGCGCCTCTCGCAGGAACCCGGAGTGCACTCGGCGGTGCGCTCGGGCGCCGTGACCGTCCTGGTGTCGGCGGTCCCGGACCGGCCCGGGAGCGTGGCGCGGGTGCTGCGCGAGGGGAAGCCGGTGGCGACCGTCCGGTCCCATGCGGAGGATCCCGGCCTGACCCCCCGCGTGTCCTTTGTCGAAGGGGGCGCACGACGCATCCCGTGCGCCGTGCTTATGCCTACGGACTACCCCGGTGACTCCCCACTCCCCGTCCTCCTGGACCCCTACGGCGGCCCGCACGGACAGCGGGTACTCGCCGCGCACAACGCGCACCTGACGTCGCAGTGGTTCGCCGACCAGGGCTTCGCGGTGATCGTCGCCGACGGCCGGGGCACGCCGGGCCGCTCGCCCGCCTGGGAGAAGGCGATCAAGGACGACGTGGCCGCGGTGACCCTGGAGGACCAGGTGGACGCCCTGCACGCGCTCGCCGAACGCTTCCCGCTCGACCTGACCCGGGTGGCCGTCCGCGGCTGGTCCTTCGGCGGATACCTGGCCGCGCTCGCGGCACTGCGCCGCCCCGACGTCTTCCACGCCGCGGTGGTCGGCGCCCCGGTCACCGACCTGCGCCTGTACGACACCCACTACCAGGAGCGCTACCTCGGCCACCCCGGGGAGCAGCCGGAGGTCTACCGGCGCAACTCGCTGATCGACGACGAGGGTCTGGTGGACGCGGCCGAGCCGGCCCGTCCGATGCTGATCGTCCACGGGCTGGCGGACGACAACGTGGTGGTCGCCCACTCGCTGCGGCTGTCCTCGGCGCTGCTCGCCGCCGGCCGGCCGCACGAGGTGCTGCCGCTGTCCGGCGTGACCCACATGACCCCCCAGGAGCAGGTCGCCGAGAACCTCCTGCGCCTGCAGCTGGACTTCCTCCGACGCTCCCTGGGCCTCGTCGGGGACAAGCCCTAGGGCACGGCAACGGGCCGGAGCGACATGGCGCGCTCCGGCCCGTTTACGGCACCCGCACGGCCGTACGCTGTTCAGACTGACGCGTCCGTATATCGGAACCGGGTCAGCCAAGTTGCCTGCGTGTTAACGCGGTTGCTGTGCAAATATGCTGCTATACACCGTCGTTGACATGATCATCCAGTGGCTCCTCCGACGGAACCACCTGTTTCTCCTCCGCGAAGTGGCACGCCGAGTCGTGCGCCGCGGGGCCCGTCGCGAAGCGGAACTCCGCCGGTACGGCCAGCACCGGCACCTCCTGCGCGCAGCGCTCCCGGGCCTTCCAGCAACGGGTGCGGAAGCGGCAGCCGAAGGGGATGTCGGTCGGGGACGGCACGTCGCCCGTCAGGATGATCCGCTCCCGGTGCTTCCGCGCCTCCGGGTCCGGCACGGGCACCGCGGACAGCAGCGCCTGGGTGTAGGGGTGCGTGGGGTGGTCGTAGATCTCGGCGTCGCGGCCGATCTCCACGATCCGTCCGAGGTACATGACCCCCACCCGGTCCGAGATGTGCCGGACGATCGACAGGTCGTGGGCGATGAACAGGTAGGACAGATCGAACTCGCTCTGCAGCCGGTCCAGCAGGTTGATCACCTGCGCCTGGACCGACACGTCCAGCGCGGACACCGGCTCGTCGGCGACGATCACCTCCGGGCGCAGGGCCAGCCCGCGCGCGATGCCGATGCGCTGACGCTGGCCGCCGGAGAACTGGTGCGGGTACCGGTTGATGTACTCGGGGTTGAGACCCACGACGTCGAGCAGGTCCTGGACCTTTCTGCGCCGGTCCCCCTTGGGCGCCACCTCGGGGTGGATCTCGTACGGCTCGCCGATGATGTCGCCGACGGTCATACGCGGGTTGAGGGAGGTGTAGGGGTCCTGGAAGACCATCTGGATGTTGCGGCGGACGGCCTTGAGGGCCCGCCCCGACAGCCGGGTGACGTCCTCCCCCTTGTAGCGGATCCGACCCTTCGTCGGCCGCTCCAGGTTGACCAGCATCTTCGCGACCGTCGACTTGCCGCAGCCCGACTCGCCGACGATGCCCAGCGTCTCGCCCCTGCCGAGGGTGAAGTCGACGCCGTCGACCGCCTTCACCGAGCCGACCTGCTTCTTGAACAGGATTCCCCGCGTCAGCGGGTAGTGCTTGTGCAGCCCGCTGACCTCCAGGAGCGGCTCGGCCGCCGGGGCGGACGAGGCGGACGGAACGGCCGAGGTGCTATGCATGCAGGCACTCCCTCCAGAAGTGGCACGCGCTCGTGCGGTCCGCGTCCGACTCGTCGACCTCGTACCGGGGCGGCACCTCCGTGCGGCACACCTCCTGGGCCATCGGGCAGCGCGGGTTGAAGGCGCAGCCCGGGGGGATCTTCATCAGGTTGGGCGGCAGGCCCTTGATGGCGTAGAGCTCCCGGCCCTTCTGGCCCAGGCGCGGGACGGAGTCGAGCAGTCCGCGGGTGTAGGGGTGGGCCGGGGCCTTGTAGATGTCGTGGACCGGGGCCGACTCGACGATCCGGCCCGCGTACATGACCGCGATCCGGTCGGCCACGTCCGCGACCACGCCCAGGTCGTGCGTGATCAGGATCAGGCCCATGCGGTACTCGCGCTGCAACTCCGCGAGCAGGTCCATGACCTGGGCCTGGACCGTGACGTCGAGGGCGGTGGTGGGCTCGTCGGCGATGATGAGCGCCGGTTCCAGGGCCATCGCCATCGCGATCATGATGCGCTGGCGCATGCCGCCCGAGAACTGGTGCGGGTAGTCCCTGACCCGCTCGCGGGCGGCCGGGATGCGGACGCGGTCCATCAGCTCCACCGCCTTGGCCCGCGCGTCCTTCCTCGACATGCCGCGGTGCACGACGAACATCTCGCCGAGCTGGTCGCCGACCGACAGCACGGGGTTCAGGGACGACAGCGCGTCCTGGAAGATCATCGCCATCTCGGCGCCCCGGACCTTCCGCCGTTCGTCCTCCTTGAGCGTGAGCAGGTCCCGGC
Source organism: Streptomyces sp. NPDC037083 (assembly GCF_055606485.1). Classification (NCBI taxonomy): domain Bacteria; kingdom Bacillati; phylum Actinomycetota; class Actinomycetes; order Kitasatosporales; family Streptomycetaceae; genus Streptomyces; species Streptomyces sp. NPDC037083. Next base: position 351,626 of record NZ_JBVJSQ010000001.1, read on the forward strand.
CCCGGAAGACCACCTCGCCGGAGGTGATCCGGCCGGGTGGCACGTCGAGGATGCCCATGACCGCCTGGGCGGTGACGGACTTGCCGGAGCCGGACTCGCCGAGCACGGCGAGGGTCTCGCCCGCGTCCACGCCGTAGCTGACGCCGTTGACGGCCCGGGCGATCCCGTCCCGGGTGCGGAACTCCACGTGCAGATCGCGCACTTCGAGCAGCATCCGGCCGTCACCTCAGCTTAGGGTCGAGGGCGTCGCGCACCGCGTCGCCGAGCATGATGAACGCCAGGACCGTGACGGCCAGGGCGCCCGAGGGCCACAGCAGGGCGTGCGGGGCGTTGCGGATGTACGGGGAGGCCGCGGAGATGTCGATGCCCCACGAGACGGTCGGTGGCTTCAGACCGACGCCCAGGTAGGACAGGGTCGCCTCCAGCGCGATGTACGTGCCGAGCGCGATGGTCGCCACGACGATCACCGGGGCGACCGCGTTCGGGGTGATGTGGCGCAGCAGGAGCCGGGAGGGGGAGGCGCCCAGGGCGCGGGCGGCCTGGACGTAGTCGTTCTGTTTGACGGTGATGACCGAGCCGCGGGCGATGCGGGAGATCTGGGGCCAGCCGAGCAGCACCATGAACCCGATGACCGGCCAGACGGTGTTGCTGGACACCACCGAGAGCAGGACCAGGCCGCCGAGGACGACCGGGATGGCGAAGAAGACGTCGGTGACGCGGGACAGGACCGCGTCCCCCGCCCCGCCGAAGAACCCCGCCAGCCCGCCCAGGACGCTGCCCAGGAGCGCCACGCCGAGCGTGGCCAGGACGCCGACCGTGACGGACGTGCGGGCGCCGTAGACCGTGCGGGTGTAGACGTCGCAGCCCTGACCGTCGAAGCCGAAGGGGTGGCCGGGCTGGGAGCCCTCCTGGGCCTTGGAGAGCTCGCACTTGAGGGGGCTCATCCAGGTGATGGACGAGGGCCACAGGGAGATGAGGACCAGGAACAGGATGACCAGGCCGGCGACGATGAAGACCGGGTTGCGGCGCAGGTCGCGCCAGGCGTCGGAGCCGAGAGAGCGGGCCCGCTCGCCGGAGGCTTCCGACGCGTCCGGCTTCCGCGGTCCCGTGCCCGGCGTTCCGCCCGGCGCCTTCTCGAGGGTCCTGACCTCCGCGGTGGCGAGGTCCATTACGCCGCCGATGCCGGTGTCGGCGATGGCGCCGTCCTCCAGGGCTCGGCCGGTGCCCGGCAGGGGGTACTCCGGCGGCGTCGGCTCAGGCATAGCGGATCCTCGGGTCGAGTACGGCGTACAGGAGGTCGACGAGCAGGTTGGCCACCAGGAAGACCAGGACCAGGACGGTCACGAAGCCGACGACGGTCTGGGTGTTCTGACGGAGGATCCCCTGGTAGAGCTGGTAGCCGACGCCGTGGATGTTGAAGATGCGCTCGGTGACGATCGCGCCGCCCATCAGGGCGCCGATGTCGGTGCCGATGAAGGTCACCACGGGGATGAGGGAGTTGCGCAGCAGGTGCCGGGTGACGACCCGGCGGTGGGGCAGCCCCTTGGCGACGGCGGTGCGGACGTAGTCGGACCGTCTGTTCTCCGCGATCGAGGTCCGGGTCAGCCGGGTGACGTAGGCCAGCGAGACCGAGGCCAGCACGAGTCCCGGCACGATCAGCTCGCCGAAGGTCGCCTCCGAGGAGACCGAGGGTTTGATCCAGCCCCATTCGACGCCGAGCAGCAGTTGCAGCAGCAGACCGGTGACGAAGGTCGGGACGGAGATGACCACGAGGGTGAGCAGCAGGGCCCCGGTGTCGACGGGCCGGCCCCGGCGCAGGCCCGTCACGACGCCCAGGGTGACGCCGATGACGATCTCGATGAGGATCGCGACGACGGTCAGCCGGAGGGTGACCGGGAAGGCCGTCGACATCAGCTCGGTGACCGGCTGGCCGTTGAACGCCGTCCCGAAGTCTCCGGTGAAGATGTTCCCCAGGTAGGTCAGGTACTGCTGCCAGACCGGCTTGTCGAGGCCGAACTCCTTCTTCAGCTGGGCAGCGGTGGACGGGTCGCACTCCCGGTCGCCGCACAGCCCCGCGATGGGGTCGCCCATCACGTTCACCATCAGGAAGATCAGCAGCGTGGCCCCGATGAACACCGGGATCATCTGGAGCAGACGCCGGATCACATACCGGCCCATGCGGGTCAGCCGACCTTGATCTTGTCGTAGACCGGGACGGAGAACGGGTTGAGCCTGACATTCGAGAGCCGCTCCGAGTAGCCGGCGCTGCCGTTCTGGTACCAGAGCGGGATGGCGGCCATGTTGTCGCGGACGACCTCCTCGGCCTTCTGGAACATCTCCACGGCCTTGGCGGCGTCGGTCTCGGCGTTGGCCTGGTCGACGAGCTTGTCGAAGTCCTTGTTCGACCACTTGCCGTCGTTGGAGGAGGCGTTGGTGTAGTAGAGCGGCTGGAGGAAGTTCTGGATGAGCGGGTAGTCCATCTGCCACCCCGCCCGGAAGGGTCCGGTCATCTTCCGTTCGCCGAGCTGGGTGCGGAAGTCCGCGAAGGTGCCGAACGGGTTGCCGACGCAGGCCTTGTCTTTGCCGAGGGCGTTGTTGATCGAGTTGCAGACCGCGTCGACCCACTGCTTGTGCGATCCGGTGTCCGCGTTGTAGGTGATCTTGATCTGTCCGCCGGGGAGGCCGCCGCCCTCCTCGATGAGCTTCTTCGCAGCGACGGGGTCGTACTCGCAGGCGTCCCCGCACAGGCCTGCCTTGAAGCCGCCTTTCTCGCCGAGCACCGGGAAGGTCCAGTCGGTGGCGGGGGTGCGGGTGTTGTGGAAGATCGTCTCGGTGATCTGCTTGCGGTCGATCGCGCGGGACAGGCCGGTGCGGACCTTCTGCGAGCCCTCGGTGTTCCACTTCTTGTCGTAGAACGGGAAGGCCAGGGTCTGGATGATGCCCGCGGGGGTGTTGATGTAGCGGTCGCCGAGGTCGTTCTTGACGTTCTTCAGCTGGGCCGCGGGCACGTCGTCGACCAGGTCGAGGTTGCCGGCCAGCAGGTCGGTGTAGGCGGTGTTGTTGTCGGTGTAGACCTTCAGGGTCACCCCGCCGTTCTGCGCCTTGTCGTCGCCGGGGTAGCCGTCCCACTTCTTCAGCTCCATCTGGGAGCCCTTGGTGTACGAGTCGATCGCGTACGGACCGTTTCCCACCGGCTTCTTCAGCCAGCCGGCGTGGTCGCTGAAGAAGGACTGGGGCAGCGGGGCGAAGGCCGGGTAGCCCAGGGTGTCGGGGAAGGTGGAGAACTTCTGCTTGAGCTTGACGGTGAAGGTCCTGTCGTCGACGACCTTGAGACCGGAGAGGGTGTCGGCGGTCTGCTTGCCGCCCTCGGCGGGGTGGACCGCGGTGTACCCGTCGATGTACTCGAAGAAGTAGGCGTTCTTCTGGTTGTTCTTCAGGTTCGCGCCGTAGTTCCAGGCGTCCACGAAGGACTTCGCCGTCACCTTCTCGCCGTTGCTGAACGTCCAGCCGTCCTTGACGGTGATGGTGAAGGTCTGGGAGTCCGTGGTGTCGATCTTCTCGGCCAGCATGTCCTCGGCGGCGCCGGTCTCCGGGTTGTACTTCTTCAGGCTGCGGAAGATCATGTCGAGGACCTTCCCGCCCTGCACCTCATTGGTGTTGGCGGGCTCCAGCGGGTTCTGCGGGTCGCCCCAGGAGGAGCTGAGCACCGCACTGCTGTCGCCGCTTCCGCTCCCCCCGCCCCCGCAGCCCGTCGCCGCGAGCGCTGCCGCCGCCGCGCATGCGGCCCACTTGGCGTGCGTGGCTCCACGCATGGATGCCTCCTCATGACTGCGCGTCTGTCACCCTGGTGTCCCGATCCTTATACCGGTCAATATCTACACAAAGGCGATGCTTCGCACTTTCACCCATCCACATGGGCTCAATGGGCGTCAGAAGGCAGGCGTCGACCGAACGGACGTTTCACATGCCCGTTCGGTGCACGGGTCGACTCGCACGGATCGGCCGGCACGGAGGGGGCCGCACGGGTCGGCTCGCGACTCGCGTGGGGCGGTGCGGCGCGCGCAGGGCTCCGTCGTCCGCGGCCGCACGGCGGTGCTCAGGGACGGGCCACCAGCTCGACCTCGAAGCCGTCGGAGTTCTCCAGGTAGGCCGCGTAGTGCTCCGGGCCGCCCGCGTGCGGGTACCTCTCGGCGAACAGCGGCGCCCAGCCGTGGGCCGGGGCCTCGGCCGCGAGCGCGTCGAGATCCGACGCGCTGCCGGCGTGGAAGGCGAGATGGTTGAGGCCGGGGCGCAGCCGGTCGTGGCCGCCGTCGCGCTTCATCGCCGGGGACTCCTCGATCACGAGGTAGGTCGCGCCGAGTCGCCAGCTGCGGCCCCGCTCCCACTCCTGGTACGGCTCGCAGCCGAGGCCGCCCAGCAGCCAGCCCCACTCCCGTGACGCCCGTGCCAGATCGGGCACCCACAGCTCAACGTGATGCAACAAGGATTTCCAGCCCCTTCCCTCTCCGCCCGAAGACACCTTCCAGGTGAGGAGGGACTCGGCAGGCCCTCCCCCGTACAACGACTCCGGCCTCCCGCAGCGCGAAGCCGCCGGAGGCCGGAGTCGGTGGACAGCACCTGTCGTCAGACCGCGTGGACGACGTCCTTCTCCTCGGCGAAGTGGCAGGCCGACTCGTGGGCCGCCGGCGAGTCCACTCCCCTGAACCGCTCCGGGATCGCGAGCAGCGGGGCCTCCTCGGCGCACTTGTCCTGGGCCTTCCAGCAGCGCGTGCGGAAGCGGCAGCCGGACGGCGGGTTGGCCGGCGAGGGGACGTCACCGGTCAGGATGATCCGCTCGCGGTGGTCACGGGCCTCCGGGTCCGGCACCGGCACCGCCGACAGCAGCGCCTGGGTGTACGGGTGCGTCGGGTGGTCGTAGATCTGCTCGTCGGACCCGATCTCGGCCATCTTGCCGAGGTACATCACGCCGACGCGGTCGGAGATGTGCCGGACGATCGACAGGTCGTGCGCGATGAAGAGGTAGGAGAGGTTGAACTCCTCCTGCAGCCGCTCCATCAGGTTGATGACCTGTGCCTGCACCGACACGTCCAGCGCCGAGACCGGCTCGTCGCAGATGATGATCTCCGGGTTGAGCGCGAGACCGCGCGCGATGCCGATGCGCTGGCGCTGGCCGCCGGAGAACTGGTGCGGGTACCGGTTGATGTACTCCGGGTTGAGCCCGACGACGTCCAGCAGTTCCTGCACCTTGCGACGCCGGTCGCCCTTGGGGGCCACCTCGGGGTGGATCTCGTACGGCTCGCCGATGATGTCGCCCACCGTCATACGGGGGTTGAGCGAGGTGTACGGGTCCTGGAACACCATCTGGATGTTGCGGCGGACGGCCTTGAGGGCGCGCCCGGACAGCTTGGTGATGTCCTGGCCCTTGTAGAAGACCTCGCCGGCGGTGGCCTGCTCCAGGTTCATCAGGAGCTTGGCGACCGTCGACTTGCCGCAGCCCGACTCGCCGACGATGCCCAGGGTCTCGCCCTGGTGGAGGTCGAACGAGACGCCGTCGACGGCCTTGACCGCGCCGACCTGACGCTTGAACAGGATGCCCTGCGTCAGCGGGAAGTGCTTGACCAGGTTACGGACCTGGAGGATGGGCTCACCGCGCTCCACGGGCGCCTCGATCGCGGCGACCGCCTCCGTCTCGGAGTGCACCTCGGCGGTCTCCACCTCGGAGACGTTCGGTGTGGCGTCCGGGCGCTCGTCGTTCTTGCTGAGCTCAGCCATGGATCGTCTCCTTCCAGAAGTGGCATGCCGAACCTCGGCCGACCAGCTCGGTGCCGTCCTGCTCGGTCACCGGAAGCAGGGCCGGGACCTCCGTACGGCAGATGTCCTGTGCCTTGGGGCAGCGCGGGTTGAAGGCGCAACCGGTGGGGATGTTCAGCAGGTTGGGCGGCAGACCCTTGATCGCGTACAGCTCCTGGCCCTTCTGGTCCAGGCGCGGGATCGAGTCCAGCAGACCGCGGGTGTACGGGTGGGCGGGGCGCTTGTACAGCTCGTGCACCGGCGCGGTCTCCACGATCCGGCCCGCGTACATGACCGCGATCTTGTCGGCGACGTCCGCGACCACACCGAGGTCGTGGGTGATGAGGATCAGACCCATCTGGTACTCGCGCTGCAACTCGGCGAGCAGGTCCATCACCTGGGCCTGGACCGTCACGTCGAGGGCCGTGGTCGGCTCGTCGGCGATGATCAGGTCCGGCTCCATCGCCAGCGCCATGGCGATCATGATGCGCTGGCGCATGCCGCCGGAGAACTGGTGCGGGTAGTCGCCGACGCGCTGGCGCGCGGCCGGGATGCGCACCCGGTCCATCAGCTCGATGGCCTTGGCCTTGGCGTCCTTGCGGGACATTCCCTGGTGGGCCCGGAACATCTCGCCCAGCTGGAAGCCGACGGAGAGCACGGGGTTGAGGGAGGACAGCGCGTCCTGGAAGATCATCGCCATCTTGGCGCCACGCAGCTTGCGCCGCTCGCTCTCCGGCAGGCTCAGGATGTCCTGGCCCTGGAAGAAGATCTCGCCCTTGCTGATCCGCCCGGGAGGGCTGTCCAGGATGCCCATGATGGCCTGCGCCGTCACGGACTTGCCGGATCCCGACTCGCCCAGCACGGCGAGCGTCTCGCCCGCGTTGACGCTGTAGTTGACGCCGTTGACCGCCTTGGTCACGGAGTCACGGATCTTGAACTCCACGTGCAGGTCGCGGACTTCGAGAAGGGGCGCGGACCCGTCCGGCCCGGCGTTCGAGGGGGCCTGCTCCAGGGTGGTCATGCCATCACCTTCGTCTTGCTTGCTCAGGGGGGTTCGACTCATGGCTGCGGATCACCGGAGCTTCGGGTCGAGCGCGTCGCGAAGACCGTTGCCCAGCAGGATGAAGCCCAGCGCGGTGATGACGATCGCGAGGCTGGGGTACGTCCACATGAAGTCCTTGACTCCCATGAACCCGCGGCCCGCGGCGATCATGTTCCCCCACTCCGCGACCTCGGGGTCCACGCCGACGCCCAGGTAGGACAGCGACGCCTCGGCCACGATCGCGATGCCGACGTTGCTCGTGCCGTACACCAGGACGGAGGTCAGCGAGTTGGGCAGGATGTGCTTGCGGATGATCCGGCCCTGGCTCGCGCCGAGCGCCTTGGCGGCGTGGACGTAGTCCATCTCACGCACCGACAGGATCTGACTGCGCAGCAGCCGGGCGAACGTCGCCCACGAGAAGATGCCGAGCGAGAGGACCACCGGCATCACGCCACGGCCCATCAGCAGGATGATGACGATGGCGCCGATCAGCAGCGGGAAGGCGAAGAAGATGTCCGCCACGCGCATGATCACGGTGTCGACCCAGCGGCCGAAGTAGCCGGCCAGCGCGCCGAAGAGAATGCCGATGCTCAACGCGACGACGATGGAGGCGAGGCCGACGATCATCGCGATGCGGCTGCCGTAGATGAGACGCGAGAGCTGGTCGCGGCCGAGCGAGTCGGTGCCGAGCCAGTGGCCCGCGCCCGGGGACTGGAGCGTCGCGTTCAGGTCCTGCTCGAGGGGGTCGTGCGGTGATATCAACGGCGCGAACACGGCCATCAGGATCAGTACGACGATGATGGCCAGGCCGAGCACGGCAAGCTTGTTCTGCACGAAGCGGTGCCGGATGTCGGACCACTGGCTGACCCTGGCGACGCTGGGTTCGGCGCCCTTGGAGGCCGAGACGGGGTCCGCCGTCTTCGGCTCGCCCGCGCCCGTGGCGAGTTCGGTCATGGTGTGACTCCTAGATGGGGGCGACCCTGGGGGTCAGGCCAGTCGGATACGCGGGTCCAGAGCGGCGTACAGCAGGTCGACGACCAGGTTCAGCACGACGAAGATCGCCACGCTGATGGTCACCACGCCCACGATGACGGGGTTGTTGTTCTGCTGGATCGCCTGGATCAGTGCGAGACCGATGCCGTTCCAGTTGAAGATCGTCTCGGTGATGATCGCGCCGCCGAGGAGACCACCGAAGGAGATGCCCAGGTAGGTGATCACGGGAATGACCGAGTTCCGCAGGATGTGCCGCGAGAGCACGGTCCGCCGCGGAAGCCCCTTGGCCACGGCCGTCTTGACGTAGTCGGCGCCCAGGACCTCGAGCATCGTGCTGCGGGCGAGCTGGGCGACGAGTGCCGCGTCGATGATCGCCAGCGTCACGGCCGGCAGGACGATCGAGTTGAAGCTGTCGTCGGCGATCAGCGGGAACCAACCCAGCTCGATGACGAAGACGCGCTGCATGATCATGCCGAGCACGATGGAGGGGACACCGATGGCCAGGGTGGTGACGAACGTCGCCGACACGTCCCAGATCGAGTATCTGCGCATCGCCGCCAGCACGCCGACGGAGATGCCGATGATGATGTCGAGCACGATCGCCGCCGTGGCCAGCTTGGCCGTGTTGGCCAGCTTCGGACCGAGGATCTCGGAGACCGGCCGGCTCTGCGTGTAGTCCTCGCCCAGGTCTCCCTGCACGAGTTTGCCCACGTAGTTGCCGTACTGCACGATCAGCGGGTCGTCGAGTCCGTACTGCTTGTGCAGCTGCGCGATCACCGCGGGGTCGCGTGCTTTGTCGCTGCCCGCGATCTGCCCGACCGGGTCACCCGGGAGCACAAACAGGCAGGCGAACAGGATCATCGTCGCGCCGAGCACGACGACGACCAACTGGCCCAGCCTGCGGACCACATACCTTCCCATGACTTGCCTCTCTGCCTCGCTGCCGTTTCGGGGCAGCTCCCTCCCCCCAGGTTGGTGGGGCGGTAGGGGTAAGGGGCGGGAGAGTGGATCACACCGCTCCCGACGGTCGTCGAGGGCCGTGGCGTCCGAGTGCGTCTCGGTCCCCACGGCCCCCGTCTCCAGACACCGCGTCACGCGGCGCCCGGTTACTTCGTGCTGATCTCGGCGAGGTTCGGGTTCTCGTGGAAGTCCATCTTGATGTCGGCGAACTTCTTGGTGTTGGCGAGACGCAGCTGGGTGCGGTTCCACAGCGGGATCAGGGCCATGTCGTCCATGGCGATCTTCTCCGCCTGCTTGTACAGCTCGTTGCGGCCGGCCTCGCTCTCGGTGGCGCGGGCCTTGGCCAGCAGGGCGTCGAACGCCTTGTTGCTGTAGCGGCCGCGGTTGTCACCGGTGACCTTGCCCGACGCGTCCTTGTTGATGGACGCGGTGTCGAGCAGCGGGAAGAGGAAGTTGTCCGGCGTCGGGTAGTCCGCGCCCCAGGCGAAGCGGTACAGGCCCGTGGCCTTCGGCTTCTGCTGGTCGGCGAGCAGCTCGGCGAACGGCTTGCCGGTCGTCTTCACCTTCACGCCGAGGACCTTCTCCAGCTGCTGCTTCACAGCCTGGATCCACTCTTCGTGGCCCGCGCCCGTGTTGTAGCCGAGCTCGATGGTGGAGCCGGGGGTGAGGCCGGCCTCCTTCGCGAGCTGCTTGGCCTTGGCCGGGTCCTGCTTGATGCAGGACTGGCACAGGTCCTTCGTGTACACGCTCTTGAAGGCGGGCGGCAGGATCGTCGTCGACTTGGTCTGCATGCCCTGGAAGACGCCCTTGACGATGGCGTCCCGGTCGATCGCGTAGGAGACGGCTTCGCGCGCCTTCGGGTCCTTCAGCGGACCGCTCTCGGTGATCGGGAGGAGGTAGTTCATCCCGTTCGTGTCCTCGGAGATCCACTCACCCTGCGCGTCGTACTTGGCCTTGGCGGCCGGCAGCTGCGGGGTGGGCATGCGGGCCCAGTCGTAGCTGCCCGCCTCGAAGCCCTGGTACTCCAGCGTGACGCCGTTGTTGGAGTTCAGGATGTCGATCTTGACCTCGTCGAGCTTGGCCTTGGTCAGGCCGTAGTCGTCGTTGCGGACGAGCGTGATCGACTTGTTGTGCTGCCAGGAACCCTTCATCTTGAAGGGGCCGTTGCCGATGGGCGCCTCGTTGTACGTCTTGTTCTTGGCGTCGCCCGCGACCTTGGGAACGGGGCTGAAGACCGTGTGCGTGGTCTTGACGTAGAACTCGAAGTCCGGGGCGGAGAGCTTCACCTGGAGGGTGTTCGCGTCCGGCGCGCTGAGGCCGGACATGCTGGGAGCCTTGCCCGACTGGACGTCCTCGAAGCCCGCGATGCCGGCCAGGTGGTAGGCGACGTCGGACGCGGCCGTCTTCTGCGCCACACGGTTCCAACCGCGGATGAACGCCTCGGCGTCCACCGGGTCGCCGTTGGAGAACTTGGTGCCCGGCTTGATCTTGAAGGTCCAGGTCTTGCCGTCCGCACTGACCTCCTTGGAGGTGGCCAGGGCCGGGATGACCTTGCCGTCGGCGGTCGGCTCGTACAGCCCCGTGAAGAGGTTGTCCGTGACCAGAATGCCCTCGGACTCCTGGGAGTTGTAAGGGTCGATGGCGACCGGCTCGGTGATGCCCATCCGGAAGGTGCCGCCGGCCTTGCCCGAGCCACCGCCGTTGCCGCTGCTGTCGTCGTCGCTGCCACCACAGGCAGTCGCGGCGAGAGCAATGACTATCGCCCCCGCAGCCCACTTGGCGCTTCTGGCACCGCGCATGGGTTCCTCCTCAAGAGTCCTGTTGTTCAACACATATGGGGGCACACAGCACTTACCGGTCGGTAAGGACGGAGAAGGTCGAATGCCCCCGCAGGCTCGCGAGCGGGCGCCCCCTGCAACGCATGACCCGTCAACCCCGAGCTCTACGCGCCTAACTATCTGGCATGGAATCTGACCAAACCACACTCACAAGGTCTCGGTTCGATCACACCTGACGTGTACTTCTTCCAAAATCCGGACAAACAGCAAGCAGAAAGATCCCTGCGAAACGGACTTGTTACACATCTATCGGGATCGACTGTCCGTATTGCGGACACCGGGGAGTGGAAAATCACTTGCCTCCGGACAGGCCGTGTGCTTCGGCCGGCTCGTCACACCCACGACAGGGCGTCCGAGCTCCACGGACGCGCGCTTCGAGCGCGATCCATCCGTTCACAGAGCAGGCTAGTGGGGAAAAGGGCTCGGAGCGGACTTCACGGCCAGGATGAAGGGTTTTCCCTACGTGCTCCTTAACTCCCGGCCACATCGCGTCCACGGCCGCTCGGGGCCGGTCGCCGCTTCCGTGCAGCATCCATGCGCCACCCGAACACCCCGCGCGCACAGTGGTGACCCAAGTGGTTCGAGTGGTTCGAGGTACGGGGGTAAGGCATGGAAATCCAGCTGCTGGGCTGCGTCGAGGCCCGCGCCCGGTCCGGCGACAAGCTGCCGCTCCCGCACGGCACCAAGCTGCTGCTGGCGGCGCTGGCCTGGACCCCGGGCGTCTTCGTGGCCGACGAGACGCTGATCGAGCGGGTGTGGCAGGACCGCCGGCCCCAGCATCCGCGGGACGCCCTGTACATCCAGGCCACCCGGCTGCGGAAGGCGCTGCGGGCCGACGGGCTGCGGGACGAGGACTTCGAACTGGCCCGCAGGCGGGGCGGCTACCTCCTCACGATCGACGAGCGCTGCGTGGACACGGCACGGTTCCGCGCCCTCGTCCGGCAGGCTCGTCACACCGCCCGCGCCGGGGACGCCGAATCGGCCCTCTGCGTGTACGGACAGGCTCTCGAGCTGTGGCGCGGCGAACCGCTGTCCGACGTGCGCACGCCCTGGGCGGAGTCGGCGCGGGTGGCGCTGCGGCGCGAGCACCGCGAGGCGCTGATCGGCAGCACCGAGCTGTACCTGCGCGCGGGACGGCACGAGGAGTGCCTTCCGCAGTTGCACTGGCTGGCCGAGATGCACCCCTTCGACGAGAAGGTCGCCGGGCTGCTGATGCTCGCCCTGCACCGCGGCGGACGCCAGGCGGACGCCCTGGACTGCTTCCATCTGCTGCGGATGCGGATGATCGACCTCCTGGGCTGCGAGCCGGGTCCGGAGCTGCGGTCCCTGCAGGAACGCATCCTGGCCCGCGACCCCCGGCTGCAGCTCGGCAGCGCGTACGCGACGTCCGCCTGAGCGGCCCGCCGGTCCCGGTCAGCCCTCGAAGTGCTCCCTCAGATAGAGGGTGAGGCGCGACTCCGCGTCGGGGGGGAGCTCGCGGTGCCGGTGACCGGCCAGGGGGCCGGGCGGAACGCCGTCACCGGTCCGGACGCCGAGCGTGCCGTACAGCGCCTCGGCCCGCGCCCGAGCGGTCCGCGCCGACTCGGTGTCGCCGTGGACCTCGTGCGCGGCGGCCAGGGCCGCGAGGGCGCGAGCGAGCAGGAGGCGTTGACCGGAGGCCTCGGCCAGTGCGACGGCCCGGCCCGCCTCGACGAGAGCCCGGGCGCTCGGGGAGGGGTCGGGACCGGACGAGGGGTCGGGCTCGGGGGCGGGGGCGAACTCGGGGGCGCCCGTGGGGACGCCGGTCCCGGTGCCGGTGCGGGGGCCGGTGCCGGGGCCGGTTTCGGGGTGGGGGCGGGTGCCGGCGTGGGGGTCGGTGCCGGTGGCTGTGCCTGTGTGGGGGGCGGTGCGGGGGCGGGTGTCGGGGCCAGGGGCGGTTTCGGTGGGCAGGAGGGTCAGGGCGGTGGTGAGGTGGATGCGGGGGAGGGCGAGGGGGGTGCCGTCGGTCGCGAGGCTTTCGGCGCGCGCCAGGCAGTCCAGGGCCTCGGCGGGACGGCCCTGGGCGCGGGCCAGGTCGGCACGGGCCAGCAACACCTCGACCAGGCCCGCGCGATGGCCGGTGCGCTCGGCCGTCTCGAAGGCGGTGTCGAGGTGCTCGGCCGTCTCCTCGAGGCGGCCCGCGCGCAGCTTCACGGAGGCGATCCCGACCAGGCTGTCGACCTGGCAGTTGCGGTTCTCCACCCGGCGGGAGACGGCGAGGGCGTCCTCGTAGGCGAGGAGCGCGCGGTCGTCGCGGCCGGCGTCGGCGCGGACCCGGCCCAGCGCCTCCAGGGCCACCGCCTCGGTGTAGGTGGATCCGGAGTCGCGGGAGACGAGGAAGCAGGTGCGCAGCGCCGCCGCGGCCTCGTCGAACCGGGCCTGCCGCTGCCGCACCAGGGCAAGGCTGACGAGGGCCATCGCCCGGTTGTGGTGGACCGTGTCGCCGATCAGGTCGAGGGCCGTGCACGCCGCCTCCTCGGCGGCGTCGAGCCGGCCCAGGGCGAGGTTCAGGGACGCCGTGTTGATCAGCATGATCTCTTCGTTCTTGACGTTCCCCAGGGTGCGGTAGAGCGCGAGGGCGCGGTCGTAGCAGGGCAGCGCGCGGCGCAGTTCGCCCAGGAGTTTGAGGGTGACGCCCTTGCCCTGGAGGCTGCCGGCCTCGCCGTACGCCCAGCCGGCCCGCCGCGCCAGCTCCTCCGCCTCCTCGTACTCGGCCAGGGCGCCCCGCAGGTCTCCGTTGCGCCAGCGGGCGCTGCCCAGGGACAGGCACATGGAGGCCTGGCCGACCTCGTCCCCGTGGCGCGCGGCCACCTGCCGGGCGAGGGTGGCCAGCCGCATCCAGTCCGACAGCGGACGGCGGTGGTGGAAGAGGTCCTGCAGCGCGTCCACCAGCCACCAGACGTACGGTGCGGGGCCGTGCTCGGCGGCGTGCCCGATGGCGGCCGCGATGTCGTCCCACTCGCCGTCGAACCAGGCGTACGCCTCCTCGGCCGTACGGAACTCCCGCTGCAGCGAGCCCTCGACGGCGCCCGGACGGGTCCGCATGACGTACAGGCCCGCCCTGGCGGCCGCGTTGACGACGCTCTGCAGATAGTGGTCGAGGACCCGGGTGACGGCGGCCGCGCGCTCCTCGGGGGCGTCCTCCGCGGCCGTGCGGTCGCGGGCGTACTCGTGCACGAGGTCGTGCCACGCCGGGCGGCCGTACTCGACGTCGCGCAGCAGGTGCACGCGCTGGGCCATCCGCAGCAGGTCGGCCAGGCGTCGCTCGTCGAGCCCGGCGGCAGCGGCGGCCGCCGCGACCGACCGGCCGGTGCCGGGCAGCGCACCCAGACAGCGGAAGGCCCGGCGGGCCTCGTCCGGCAGCGTCCCGTACGACAGGTCGAGCGCGGCCCGTACGGCGACGGACTCCTCGCCCTCGACGTGCAGCCGGGCCAGCCGGCCCCGGTCGGCGAGGTCGCGCACGTAGTTGCGGATACTGCCCGGCCGGTCGCCGATCCAGGAGCCGGCCACGCACAGGGCGAGCGGCAGGTGGTCGCAGAGTTCGACCAGCCGGGCCGCGGCCTCCGGGTCGGCGGCCACGGCCTCCTCGCCGACCGCGCCGCTGATCAACTCCAGTGCGGCCGCGCTGTCGAGGACGTCGCAGGACACCCGGTAGGCGCCGTCCAACGTGACCAGGCCGCTGAGCTTGTCGCGGCTCGTGACCAGCGTGAGCGAGCCGGTGGAGGCGGGCAGCAGCCGTCGTACGTAGGAGGCGTCGGCCACGTCGTCGAGGACGACCAGCACCCGGCGCTCCGCCAGCAGCGTCCGGTACAGCGCGGTCTGCGCCTCGGCGCCCAGCGGGATGTCGCGCGGGGCGCAGCCCAAGCCCTGCAGAAGCAACGGCAGGGCCTCGTCCGGGGTCATCGGCTCGGCGTTGTCGAAGCCCCGCATGTCGAGGAAGAGCTGGCCGTCGGGGAAGCGGTCGGCGACCCGGTGCGCCCAGTTCAGCGCCAGGGCGCTCTTGCCGACGCCGGCCGGTCCCACGATCAGGGCGAGCGGTTCGGCGGTGCGCAGGCAGGAGTCGAGGCGGTCGAGTTCCCGGTCGCGGCCGACGAAACGCCGTGGCGTGGGCGGGAGCTGGCGGGGCACGGGCCGTTCGGGCGTGGTTGCCGACGGCTGCGCGGGGCGGACGCCGGGTCCGCCGCCCAGGGCGCCGCGGGCGCTGCCGCCGCCCAGCAGGCGCCGGTGCAGGTCCCTCAGGTCGTCGGAGGGCTCCATGCCCAGTTGGTCCACCATGCGGCGGCGCAACGCGGAGTACAGCTCCAGCGCCTCGGCGCTGCGGCCGTCCTGCTGCAGCGCGCGCATGAGGAGGCCGTGCGGGCGCTCGCGCAGCGGGTGGGCGGCCGTCAGCCGGAGGAGCTCGGCGATGGCCTCCCGGTGCCGGCCGGTCTCGATCTCCGCCTCGGCCATGCCCTCACGGGCCGCGAGGTGCAGTTCGCCCAGCCGCTGACGCTCGGCCTCGCGCACCGCGACGTCGGACAGATCGGCCAGGGGCTCGTCCCGCCACAGCGCGAGGGCCTGTTCGCCGCAGCGCCGGGCCGTCCGCCAGTCACCGTCGGCCGCGGCCCGCGAACCGTCCCTGATGAGGTTCTCGAAGGCCAGCAGGTCCAGTTCGGCCGGGCCCGCGTGCATGACGTAGCCGGGCCGCCGGGTCGACAGCAGGTCCGGCCCCGACGGTCCGAGCGCGCGCCGCACCTCGGCGACGAGGGCCCTCACGCGTGCCGCGCCGGCGCCGGGCGGGCGGTCGTCCCACAGGCACTGGATGAGCCGGTCGACGGAGACCACCTGGTTGGCGTGGAGCAACAGAACCGCGCACAGGGCCCGTTGCCGGCCGGTGAGGGAGACGGCCCGTCCGTCGATCTCGACGTCCAGGGGTCCGAGCAGGCGGAACCGGGGCCGTGGGGTGAGCATTCACAGAACGTAGTCCAGCGTCGACGGCCCGGGCAACGCCGGGCTTCGCCCGTGTGAACCTCGGGCCGCCCGGGGGCCGGGATCCGGCCAACTGCGGGCGCCCGGGCGGGGCGTGGTCCGGGCGACGCGCCCAGGGGTGAGGCGGGGGCGGGCGCCGCGTGTCCCCCGTCGGTCGCCCGCCCCGCACCACCAGTCTCCGAGAGCCGCCTTTCGCGTCTCCTTCGACGATCTTTCATCCGTCTTCCACCCCGGCGGCGCGCGGCCGGACAGGCCCGGACCGGCGCGCGGCCGGGTGCTCAGACGCCGGTTGTGCCGTCGATCAGTTCGCGCAGGATGTCGAGGTGACCGTTGTGGCGGGCCGTCTCCTCGATCAGGTGCAGGAGGATCCAGCGCAGGTCCACGTGCCGGCCGTCCCGGGCCGGCCGTTGGGCCTTGGTGTCGAGGTCGTGCGCGGCGACCAGCTCGCGGTAGGTCTCCGCGTGTGCGGCGTACTCGTCGAGCAGCTGCGCGAGCGGGAGGTCGACGGCGATGCGCATCTCGCGGTCGGGGTCCTCCTCGGTCCACGGGCCCTCGTCCTCCTCGCCGAGGAACATGACCTGGAACCAGTAGTACTCGACCCAGCGCAGATGGCTGATCAGGCCGCTGGGGGTCATCAGCGGCGAGCTGGACAGGGGGGCTAGGCGGGCGTCCGCGTCGGAGAGGTCCTCGCACTTGGCGCGGGCGGTGGCCCGGGTGTAGTCGAGGAAGGCGACGAGCTGGGTGCGCTCGTCCCAGGCGGTGGGCATGTCGTCTGTTCTTGTCATCGCGGAGAGAGTGTCCGGCCGCACCTCCCCCTGTCGAGGGAATTCCGGGGTCTCGCTCCGGCGGCGGGCCGGACGGACGAGCCCGGAGATGATCACCCTGGCCGTGCCGGCCGGAGACGGGCGGCGAAAAGCCCGGGCTCCCCCGCGAAGGGGGCGCCCGGGCCTTCGAGCACGTGTGCCCGGCTGCGAACTACCCGCGGATCAGCTGTGCTTGGCGCGGCTCGCGGTGCGGGCGCGGTCGCGCTGGTCGAGCACGACCTTGCGGATGCGCACCGCCTCCGGGGTCACCTCGACGCACTCGTCGTCGCGGCAGAACTCCAGCGACTGCTCCAGCGACAGCTTGCGCGGCGGCACGATCGCCTCGAACGAGTCGGCCGAGGACGACCGCATGTTCGTGAGCTTCTTCTCCTTGGTGATGTTCACGTCCATGTCGTCGGAGCGCGAGTTCTCGCCGACGATCATGCCCTCGTACACCTCGGTGCCGGGGTCGGTGAACAGCACGCCGCGCTCCTGGAGGTTCGTCATCGCGAACGCGGTGACGGCGCCGGCGCGGTCGGCGACCAGCGAACCGTTGTTACGGGTCGTCAGCGTGCCGAACCACGGCTCGTGGCCCTCGTGGATGGAGTGGGCGATGCCCGTGCCGCGCGTACCGGTCAGGAACTCGGTACGGAAGCCGATGAGACCGCGGGAGGGAACGACGAACTCCATGCGGACCCAGCCCGAGCCGTGGTTGGACATGTTGTCCATCCGGCCCTTGCGGACGCCCATGAGCTGCGTGACCGCGCCCATGTGCTCCTCGGGCACGTCGATCGTCATGCGCTCGACCGGCTCGTACACCTTGCCGTCGACGAGCTTGGTGACGACCTGCGGCTTGCCGATGGTCAGCTCGAAGCCCTCACGGCGCATCTGCTCGACCAGGATGGCCAGCGCCAGCTCGCCGCGGCCCTGCACCTCCCAGGCGTCGGGGCGCTCGGTGTCCAGGACGCGGAGGCTGACGTTGCCGACCAGCTCGCGGTCCAGGCGGTCCTTGACCTGGCGGGCGGTGACCTTGCGGTCCTTGACCGCGGCCTTGTTGTCGGCGCCCTTGCCGGTGCCGCCACGGCCGACCAGCGGCGAGGTGTTGGTGCCGATGGTCATGGAGATCGCCGGCTCGTCGACCGTGATGAGCGGCAGCGCGATCGGGTTCTCGGGGTCGGCGAGGGTCTCGCCGATCATGATGTCCGCGATGCCGGCGACGGCGCAGATGTCACCGGGGCCCGCCACCTCGGCGGGCTTGCGGGTGAGCGCCTCGGTCATCAGCAGCTCGGTGATGCGCACGTTGGACATCGTGCCGTCGCGCTTGATCCACGTGACGGTCTGGCCCTTGCGCAGCTCGCCCTGCTCGACGCGCAGCAGCGCGATACGGCCGAGGAAGTTGTCGGCGTCCAGGTTGGTGACGTGCGCCTGGAGCGGAGCCTCCTCGTCGTACTCGGGGGCCGGGACGTGCGACAGGATCGTGGAGAAGAAGGGCTCCAGGTTGTCGCTGTCCTTCGGGACCGTGCCGTCCTCCGGCTTGGTCAGCGAGGCGACGCCGTCCCGCGCGCAGGCGTAGACGATCGGAAACTCGATCTGGTCCTCGTCGGCGTCGAGGTCGAGGAAGAGGTCGTAGGCCTCGTTGACGACCTCGTCGATGCGCGAGTCCGGGCGGTCCGTCTTGTTGATGCACAGGATGACGGGCAGGCGGGCCTGCAGCGCCTTGCGCAGCACGAAGCGGGTCTGCGGAAGCGGGCCCTCGGAGGCGTCCACCAGCAGCACCACCGCGTCGACCATCGACAGGCCGCGCTCGACCTCTCCGCCGAAGTCGGCGTGGCCGGGGGTGTCGATGATGTTGATGGTCACGACGTCCCCCCCGTCCTTGGGGTGGTACTTCACCGCCGTGTTCTTGGCGAGGATCGTGATGCCCTTCTCACGCTCCAGGTCGTTCGAGTCCATCATGCGGTCGTCGAGCGACTCGGCGGCGTGCGCGGCGAAGGCGCCGGCCTGCTTGAGCATGGCGTCGACAAGAGTCGTCTTGCCGTGGTCGACGTGAGCGACGATGGCTACGTTGCGAATATCGTGGCGCGTGGCCATAAAGCGGCGTTCTCCCGGAGTGTGAGGGCGACCCTGCTGCGTACGTCCGTGTTACGCGGGCCCTGCCGGGCTTGACACGCCACGGCCTCACCCCATGGTACGTGGCCCGGCGGGGGACGGCCTCCGCAGGGCCACACGGTTCATCCGGCGATCACCTGTCGCTCACTTCCGGACCCGCTTCCGAGGCCGTCCACGGGCTCCTTCACGGGCCGCTTCCGGGCTCCTTCCCGCACCCGGTTCCGGCTCACTTCCGCGAGGGGCCCGCGGAGGCCTTCGCGCCCTTCTTCAGGAAGCCCATGTCCTCGTAGACGGGCGTCTGGAAGCCGAACGCGCCCGCGTTCGCCACGTTCTTCCGCACGGCCGTGAGCTGGGGCCGCTGGTAGAGCGGGATCGATCCGGCGGCCGCCCAGATACGGGAGTCGGCCTTGCGGATCAGGGAGCGGGCCTCGTCCTGGTCCAGGGTCGCGAGCGCCTGGTCGAACAGCTGGTCGACCTGGTCGGTGCCGACCCGGGTGTAGTTCTGCTCGACGCTCAGGGAGCCGTCGGCGGCCGGCTTGGGCTTGGCGTAGATCGGCCGGGCGTCGGTGGCCGGGAAGGCGGACGCCGGCCAGGAATACAGGGCGAGGTCGTACTCGCCGGACGCGATGTGGTCCTTGAAGTAGCTCTCGTCCGAGACCCTGGTGATCTCCGTGCCGATGCCGACCTTCGCCAGCATCCTCGTGATCCGTGCGGCGACCGCCCCCAGGGGCTCCGACCCCGGCCCGGACGGCAGCACGAACCGCAGGTTGAGCGCCTTGCCGTCCTTGGCCAGCGCCTTGGCCGGGACGACGACCGGCACGGCACTGGCCTTCGCGGCCCCGGCGCCCTTCGACGCCGCGCCGGCCTTCGGTTCCGCGGCGCCCTCCTTCGGGGCGGCCGTGCCCAGCGGGGCGTAGGCGCCGGGGGCGCCGCCCTGGTGCAGCTGCTTGTACTGCTTGCCGTCCTGGGCGAGCTGCCGCCCGCCGCTCCCGCTCTTCGCGATGCTCTTCGCCGCGCTCCTGCGGACGCTGTCGCTCCTCAGAGCGTGCTGCCCGTCCGCGCGAGCGGTCTCGGCCGGCGCCTTGTCGTCCTCGCCGACGATGTACATGCCGTCGTCGCCGTCCGTGGAGTCGTCGTCGGCCTTCTTCCCCGCCGATCCGTCGGCCTTCTTCCCCGCCGATCCGTCGGCCTTCTTCCCCGCCGATCCGGCCGCCTTCTCGCCCTTGTCCTTGACCGGGCCCCCGAGCACCCAGCCGGCGTCCGCCAGCAGCGCCTGCGCCTCGGCCGTGTCCTGACCGCCGAGGGCACCGCTGTTGTCGGCGTACGCGTCCTGCCCGGCCAGTGCCAGATGGCTGCCCACGGGCTCCGCGGGCAGACCCAACGGCTTCAGCACCACCTTGGCCAGCTCCTTGCGGTCCAGTGCCCGGGCCACGGCCCGCCGCACCCGCTCGTCCGCCAGCGGTCCCTCCGCGCCGTTCAGTGCGAGCTGCGTGTACGCGGGCTCCAGCGATCTGCGCACCTCGAAGCCGCGCAGCGCCTTCTGCCCGCTCTCCCACTTCGCGATCGCCTTGATCAGCTTCGCGCGGGCCTTCGTCTCGCCCTTGTCCTCTTCGTCGTCGTCATCGTCGTCGGTCTCGACCTCGCCCGCGTCGATGCCGTGGGCGAGGGCCCAGGCCCGCAGCGTCTTCAGGTCGGCGTGCGCGGAACCGGGGCCGGCGGGGGGTCCGGCCGTGCCCTTCGCCGCGCCGTCGACCTGCTGTGCGGCGGCCGGGTCGATCTCGGCCAGGTCGATCTTCCCGGCGGCGAGCGCGGACGCCCGCTCGTTCCTCGGGACGGCCGTCAGCACGATCTCGGACAGCTTGGCCGGCTTCCCCCACCAGCGGGGGTTGCGGGCGAGGCGCACCTGGCCCTTCTTGCGGTCCACCGTCTTGACGGCGAACGGCCCGGCGGTCACCTTCAGCTTGCGCCGCGCCCCGTCGTTGAACGAGTCGGGCGTGCCCATGACCTCCTTCGGGTACAGCGGGGAGAACAGCGACCTCCAGTCGGCGTAGGTCCGGCTGAACGTGACCCTGACCTCCAGGTCGTTCGCTCCGCGCTCGATCTTCTCGATGCGGTCGTAGCCGGCGTTGCGAGCGGTCCAGTACGCGCTGTCCTTTCCGGCCAGGGCCCGCCACTGGGCGGCGAAGTCGGCGGCGCCGATCTCCCGGCCGTCGCTCCAGACGGCCTGCTGGTTCAGCTTGTACAGCACGACCTGCTTGGGCTCGGTGTCGACGACCTTCGCGGACTCCAGGTAGTCGGGGTCGCGCTGCGGCCTCCCGTTGGCGTCGATGCGGTACATCGACGGCAGCACGGCCTGGGCGACCTGGGCTGTCGTGGCGTCGGCGTCCGACTGGAAGGCGTTGAAGGTCTCCGGCACCGCGTCCACGGCCCAGCGCAGCGTGCCGCCCTCGGTGACCGAGGCGCGGGCGGCACGGGCGATGTCCTGGCGGGCCAGGGGGCGGCCGGCCTCGTCCGAGGAGGCGCAGCCGGCCAGCAGGGGCACCGCGAGCACACCCGCGGTGAGGAAGGCGACCGAGCGCGTCACCGCGCGCGGGCCGACGCCGTCGTGGGACATCTCTGGTACCTCCGGTGAGCCGCTGGCGGTGCGTTCTGATCACATTTGGCGGTATTTTGGTGTTGATCAGATCTACGGCCCACTGAAAGGGAAACGGTTCGCCTGCCGACGGCGACACGGCGGCGGGGCGGCCCAAGGCCACCCGAGCGGAGCAACACCCCCGGTCCGTATCCGCCAATCGCCGCACACGCCTTCACATCCACCGGTGTGACGCGCAACACTCGCAGGCGCATGAACGTTGCCGTCCCGGGCGCACGCGCCCACGGAAGCGAGGTCATGTCATGTCCGTGCACGACGACCTGACAGCGGTCCAGCGCTGCCTCGACGACCTCTCCCGGTCCGTCGGCCGCCTGGAACAGCAGCTCGGCAGCGGCGGCCTGGAGATGCGCCGCGTCCGCGCCGACGCCAGTCACCTGAAGGAGAGCGTGGAGCTGCTGCGCGAGGCCGCGTCCCAGCCCGGCGCGCCGCGCAGGCCCGAGCTCGTCACCATTCCCGACACCCCGTACGACGACTCCCTGTGGATCGACACCGACGACGAGGGACTCGGCGCCCGGCACCGGCACGCACCCTGACCCGAGCCCCTGACCCGACCGGAGTCCTGCGTTGGCCACTGGTACGGAACCTCCACCCACCGACCCCCATCCCCCGAGCGGCGTACGCGGCGCCGGCCGCGCCGCGATCGCCGCGCCCCACCTGCGGACCGACCGCTGGTGGCTGGCCCCCGCCGCCACCGCCGCCGGCCTGCTGGCGTTCATCGTCTACTCGACCTGGCGGGCCTTCGCGAACGCGGACTACTACGCGGCGCCGTACGTCTCGCCGTTCTACTCGCCCTGTCTGGCGGAGAACTGCCGGCCCATGCACGCGGGCCCGAACGCGGACCTGTTCGGCGGCTGGTGGGGCATCTCCCCGGCGATCATCATCCTGATCTTCCCGCTCGGCTTCCGGCTGACCTGCTACTACTACCGCAAGGCCTACTACCGGGGCTTCTGGGCCTCGCCCCCGGCCTGCGCGGTGGCCGAGCCGCACGCGAAGTACACCGGCGAGACCCGCTTCCCGCTGATCCTGCAGAACGTCCACCGGTACTTCTTCTACGCCGCGATCGTCGTCGCCGGGATCCTGACGTACGACACCGTGCTCGCGTTCCGCGACGAGCACTACGCGTGGGGCCACATGGGCCTGGGCACCCTCGTCTTCCTGCTCAACATCATCCTGATCTGGGCGTACACGGTCTCCTGCCACTCCTGCCGGCACATCGTCGGCGGCAAGCTGAAGCACTTCTCCCGGCACCCCGTGCGCTACCGGGCGTGGCAGTTCGTCGGCCGGCTCAACGCCCGTCACATGCTGCTGGCCTGGGCGTCGCTGGTGAGCGTGGCGCTCGCCGACTTCTACGTGTATCTCGTCGCGTCCGGTGTCTTCGACGATCCGAGGTTTTTCTAGATGCTGCCGAACCTGATGAGCGGGGCCCGCCGATGACCGTGGTCGACCGCCAGGAGTGGGACGTCGTCGTGGTCGGAGCGGGAGGCGCCGGGCTGCGCGCCGCCATCGAGGCCCGCGAGCGCGGCGCCCGCACCGCCGTCATCTGCAAGTCGCTGTTCGGCAAGGCGCACACGGTGATGGCCGAGGGCGGCATCGCGGCGGCCATGGCCAACGCCAACGAGCACGACAGCTGGCAGGTCCACTTCCGCGACACCCTGCGCGGCGGCAAGTTCCTCAACCAGTGGCGGATGGCCGAGCTGCACGCCCAGGAGGCCCCGGACCGGGTCTGGGAGCTGGAGACCTGGGGCGCCCTGTTCGACCGAACCAAGGACGGCCGGATCTCCCAGCGCAACTTCGGCGGCCACGAGTACCCACGCCTCGCGCACGTCGGCGACCGCACCGGCCTGGAGCTGATCCGCACCCTCCAGCAGAAGATCGTCGCGCTCCAGCAGGAGGACTTCAAGGAGACCGGCGACTACGAGTCCCGGCTGAAGGTCTTCCAGGAGTGCACCGTCACCCGGATCCTCAAGGACGGCTCCCGGGTGAGCGGCGTCTTCGCCTACGAGCGCGAGACCGGCCGCTTCTTCGTCCTCCAGGCGCCCGCCGTGGTGATCGCGACCGGCGGCATCGGCAAGTCCTTCAAGGTGACGTCGAACTCGTGGGAGTACACCGGCGACGGCCACGCGCTGGCCCTGCTCGCCGGAGCCCCCCTGCTCAACATGGAGTTCGTGCAGTTCCACCCGACGGGCATGGTCTGGCCGCCGTCGGTCAAGGGCATCCTCGTCACCGAGTCGGTGCGCGGGGACGGCGGGGTGCTCAGGAACTCCGAGGGCAATCGGTTCATGTTCGACTACGTCCCCGACGTCTTCAAGGAGAAGTACGCCGAGTCGGAGGAGGAGGGCGACCGCTGGTACGAGGACCCGGACCACAACCGGCGTCCCCCCGAACTGCTCCCCCGCGACGAGGTGGCCCGCGCCATCAACGCGGAGGTGAAGGCGGGCCGCGGCTCCCCGCACGGCGGGGTCTTCCTGGACGTGTCGACGCGGATGCCCGCCGAGGTCATCCGGCGCCGGCTGCCCTCGATGTACCACCAGTTCAAGGAGCTGGCCGACGTCGACATCACCGCCGAGGCGATGGAGGTCGGACCGACCTGCCACTACGTGATGGGCGGCATCGCCGTCGAGTCCGACACGGCCGCGGCCCGCGGGGTGCCGGGACTGTTCGCGGCCGGCGAGGTGGCCGGCGGCATGCACGGCTCCAACCGGCTCGGCGGCAACTCGCTGTCCGACCTGCTGGTGTTCGGCCGCCGGGCGGGCCTGCACGCGGCCGAGCACGCGGCGGCGACGGCGTACGAGCGTGCGCCGGTGGACGACGTCCAGGTGGACGCGGCGGCCGCGGAGGCCCTGCGCCCCTTCTCCGCCGAGACGGCCGGAGAGGAGCCCGCGGCCGGCCCCGCGGAGAACCCGTACGCCGTTCACCAGGAGCTGCAGCAGACCATGAACGACCTGGTCGGCATCATCCGCCGGGAGGGCGAGATGGAGCTGGCCCTGGACAAGCTCGCGCAGCTGCGGGCACGCGCCCGGCGGGCCGGCGTCGAGGGCCACCGCCAGTTCAACCCGGGCTGGCACCTGGCCCTCGACCTGCGGAACATGCTGCTGGTCAGCGAGTGCGTGGCACGGGCGGCTCTGGAGCGCACCGAGTCGCGCGGCGGCCACACCCGTGAGGACCACCCGTCGATGGACCGGGCCTGGCGCAACGTCAATCTGCTGTGCCGGCTCGCCGATCCGGCCGGGAACCCGGCGGCGGGGGGCCTCCCGGCCGGGGACCCAGGACGCGGCCAGATCCACCTCGTGCGCGAGACCACCGACCCCATCCGCCCCGACCTGCTCGCCCTGTTCGAGAAGGAGGAGCTGGTCAAGTACCTCACCGAAGAGGAGCTGTACGAATGAGCAGCTACGACGCCCACTTCAGGGTGTGGCGGGGCGACGTGCGCGGCGGGGACCTGGAGGACTTCAAGATCGAGGTCAACGACGGCGAGGTGGTCCTGGACATCGTCCACCGCATCCAGGCCACGCAGGCCCCCGATCTCGCCGTCCGCTGGAACTGCAAGGCGGGCAAGTGTGGTTCGTGTTCGGCGGAGATCAACGGGCGTCCCCGGCTGATGTGCATGACCCGCATGTCGGTCTTCGACCGCGCGGAGACGATCACCGTCACTCCCCTACGGGCCTTCCCCGTGATCCGCGACCTCGTCACGGACGTCGGCTTCAACTACCAGAAGGCGAGGGAGGTGCCGGCGTTCGTGCCGCCCGACGGGGTCGCGCCCGGCGAGTACCGGATGTTCCAGGAGGACGTGGACCGGCCGCAGGAGTTCCGCAAGTGCATCGAGTGCTTCCTGTGCCAGGACACCTGCCATGTCGTGCGCGACCACGAGGAGAACAAGACGGCGTTCGCGGGCCCGCGCTTCCTCATGCGGGTCGCCGAACTGGACATGCATCCGCTGGACGGGGCCGAGGAGGCCGGCCTGGACCGCAAACGCGCGGCGCAGGACGAACACGGTCTCGGCTACTGCAACATCACCAAGTGCTGCACCGAGGTCTGCCCCGAGGGCATCAGGATCACGGACAACGCGCTGATCCCCCTGAAGGAGCGGGCGGTCGACCGCAAGTACGACCCCCTGGTGTGGCTGGGGTCGAAGATCAGGAGACGGTCGTCGTAGCCGGCGCGGCGGGGCGGGGTGTGCGGCCGGGGGCGACCTGAAATCCCCGGCCGACGGGCGGGCCGGCAGGGGCTACCGGACCCACCCCTCCTCGTACGACGTCCAGTCGGTCTCCGTCGCCGCGAAGTCCACGTAGGCCGCGACGCCGAAGTTCGCGCGGTCCGCGTCGGTCCGCGACAGGCCCAGCCGGACGCCCCGGACCGCGGCGGCGACGGTCTCGGCGTGCGCCCAGTGGCCGAACCGGTTCTCGTGGTAGAAGGGCAGGCCCATCAGCAGGTCGGTGGAGGGAGGGGTCACCTCCAGGGCGAGGGAGGTCTGCTGGGCGACATAGCCGCCGTACGTGCTCTCGAGCGGCTGCATGGTGTCGTACGACATCACGGCGATCTGGTCCACGCGGCGGGCCACCTGGCCGAAGAACCTCTGCGACCACCACTTGGGGTGACCGGTGGTCGCCTTCCAGAAGGAG
Organism: Streptomyces sp. NPDC037083; assembly: GCF_055606485.1. Classification (NCBI taxonomy): domain Bacteria; kingdom Bacillati; phylum Actinomycetota; class Actinomycetes; order Kitasatosporales; family Streptomycetaceae; genus Streptomyces; species Streptomyces sp. NPDC037083. The sequence continues at coordinate 377,419 of NZ_JBVJSQ010000001.1, forward strand.
TGGAAGCCGGGGACCGGGTCGATCTGGTGGGCGGCGACGGAGAGCTGGGCGTCGCGGGCGCGGGTGACGGCGCGCAGGGAGTCGAGGAGGGTGAGGTAGTCGGCGTCGTCGGAGTGCAGGGGTTCGAGGTCGAAGTGCGCGCCCTCGAAGCCGGCCGCGAGGATCTCGCGGGTGGACCGCACGACGGCGGCCCGGGTCGCCGCGCGCTCCAGCCGCATGCCGTTCGGGCTCTCACTGGCGAGCACGTCGCCGAGCCACGCCTGGACGCGAAGCCCGGGAGCCTCGCGGTGCACGGCGTCGATGAACCAGCGCGCCTTCGCATAGGCGGACGCCGGCAACGTGCCGTCGTGCTCCAGCGGGCCGGCGTGCACATAGAGGTCCCGTATGCCGGTGTCTCGCAGACGGCGGCCCAGGGCCTCGACGTCGGCGTCGGTCTTGCGGCCGTCGACCCAGGCGTGTCCCAGCCAGACGGCGTCCTTGCCGCGGGTGTACGTGCCGTCGGCCGGGTCGCCCAGGTAGTTCACGCGCAGCGCGGCCTGGGCGGCGAGCACCGGAACGAGCACGAGCAGCACGGCGACGAGGACCCCCCGGCGCACCCACCGCACCCACCGCCCGCCCCGCTTCCCGCTTCCGCGCCCTTCCCCTCCCCTGTCTCCTTCGCCGTCTCCTTCGCCGCCCGCGTCCACGGGCTCTCCCCCGCCCCCGTCGGCGCCCGCGTCGGCTTCGGCGACCGCCGGCCCGCTCGCGACCCGGGTGCCCGAGACGCCCTCGGTGTCGTCGGTGTCGTCGGTGTCGTCGGTGTCGTCGGTGTCGTCGGCGGGCGTACCCTCCGGGCCCACCGAGGACGAACCCGCTGGTGCGTCACCGTCGGTGACCGCCGGCCGGCTCCCTCCCGCACCCCCCTCGGTGACCGCGGGAGCCGTCCCGTGTTCCGCGTCGGCCTCGGTGTCCCCGGCCGTCTGCCCCGGCGCTCGTTCCATCGGGGTTCCCCCTCCCGTGTCGTTCCGCCCCACGGTCCCCATGTCGGGTGCATCCCGCTCGCGTGGCCGTATTCGCGGCCATACGCTCCCAAATGTGACCTCTTCCTTGCTCCGAGGCCGGCCCCGGCGAGCCGGGCCGCACATATCCGTGCGGGTGGCTCATGCCGTGCTGGGCGGTGTGGTCGGGGTCGTGTGGCTGGTGTTGCCAGGGATGACGTCGGGTGACGACGTTCCGGTTGCGATCAAGAAGCCGACGCCCGCAGCGAGCTCCCCCGCGGCCGTGCCGGCGGCCCCGGTCACCGCGGACGGCAGGTCCACCGTCGATCTCGTGCTGCCGCTGGTGGCCGTCGGTGCGGCCGGCGCGCTGGCCGGCTACGGGTACATACGCCGGGCCCGGCGCACCCGGGGCCGGACGACCCCCGGCGGGGCGAGCAGCCCGCCGCCGCCGAAGTCGTCGCCGCCGCTCGCCGCCCTCGACGAGCAGGCCTGCGCGGCGCTGGTCACGGCCGACGACCGGATCCGTGCGGCGCGGACCGAACTCGGCTTCGCCAAGGAGCTGTTCGAGGAGAAGGACGAGGCCGCCTTCCGCCGCACGCTGAACGAGGCCGAGGCCGAACTCGCCGCCGCCTTCCGGATGCGGCAGCGGTACGACGACGGGGTGCCGCGGGAGGAGGCGGCGCGGGGGCACGCGCTCGCCGGGATCGTCGGACGGTGCGACGAGGCGGAGCGTCGGCTGGACTCCGCGTCCGGTGCGTTCGAACGGCTGCGGGAACCGGGACGGGCGTCGGGCGAGGCCCTGGTGGTCGCCGAGGGCCGCTTCCGGGAGCTGACGGGACGGGTGGGGACCGCGGAGGCCGTCCTCGCCGGGCTCCGGGCCCGTTACGCGCCCACCGCCACCGCCTGCGTCACCGGGAACGTGGAACAGGCCAAGGACCGGCTCCTGTTCGCCACCGTCCGACTGAACGAGGCCCGCCAGTCCGCCGACTCGGGGCAGCCGGAGCGGGCGGCCCGGCAACTGCGCGCCGCCGAGGGTGCGACAGCCCAGGCCGCCGTCCTCGTCGAGGGCGTCGACCGGCTGGCCGCCGAGCTGCGAGCGGCCGAGCAGATGGTGCCGGACGTCCTCGCGGGCGCGGAGGCGGAGGTGTCCTGGGCCCGGGACCAGGAACGAGGAGGGAAGGGCGAACGGGAACGAAGGGGGACGGAGACCCGGGCGGAGGCAGGGGCGGGAGCAGGAGTAGCGGCAGGAGGTGGAGCAGGGTCAGAAGCAGGGGCGGGGGCAGGGGCAGGCGTCGGGAAGCCGGCGGAGGGGCAGGTGGCCGATGTGCCGCCGCCGGACGCCTCCCCGGGGGAGTTGCACGCCCGGCTGCTGCACGCCGACGCCGTGCTGGACTCCGTGCGCCAGGAACTGACCGGCCGGCAGCCCTCCGGCGGGGGGACCGGCGGACCGCCCTACGACGGCCGCCCTGTCCCGCACGCCCCGGTCGAACAGCCCGCGCAGCCTTCCGGCGAGCAGTCGGGTGAAGAGGCGGTCGGTGGGGCGGCGTACGACCCGCTCGGGGTGCTGCGGCGGATCGTGCGGGTGATCGTGCCGATCGCCTCGGGGCGGGCGGCCGGGGTGTTGCAGGCCGCCGCTCTTCTCACCGCCCGCACCGCCACGGCCGCCGCCGACGACTACGTCGAGACGCACCGCGGCGCGGTGGGCGCGACGGCGCGCACCCGGCTGGCGGAGGCGCGACGGCTCCTCGCGACGGAGGATCCGGCGGACCGCCTGCCCGCCGACGCCCTCGCCGTTCAGGCCCGGGAGCTGGCAGAGCTCGACGTACGGGCGCACGGGAACCCCTACGCGGGGGCGGATCACACGGCGGGCGTGGGCGGAGCGGTCCTCGGCGGCGTCGTCCCGGCCGAGGACCCGGACGGCGGGACGCCCGCGGGCTTCGGCGGCCCGGCCGGCCCCTCCCCCGCCCATGGGTGAGCCTCCGTCAGAACAGGCTCAGCAGGGCCTCCGCCGGGTCCGCCAGGGCCGTCGTGCCGTCCGGCAGGGGCAGTTCGAACCACACCGTCTTGCCGCGCGGGGTGCGGCGTGAGCCCCAGGCCGCCGAGAGCAGGCCCACGAGCTGCAGGCCCCGGCCGCCCTCGTCGGTGTCCCGGGCGCGGCGGCGGCGCGGCTGGACGAGGCCCGCGTCCCAGACCTCGCAGACCAGGGTGCGGTCCAGCAGCAGCCGGAGCCTGATCTCGCCCTCGCCGTACCGCAGCGCGTTCGTGACCAGCTCGCTGACCAGCAGTTCCGTCGTGTCGACGAGGGGTTCCAGGTCCCAGGAGAGCAACTGGCCGCGGGCGTACTCCCGGGCGCGTCCCACACTGCGCGGCTCGCGCGGCAGCGTCCAGTCGCCGACCGAGTCTGCGGGGAGGCCCTGCACCCGCGCCATCAGCAGCGCGATGTCGTCCTCGCCGTGGTGGGAGTCGAGGGTGTTGAGGACGTGGTCGCAGACATCCTCCAGGGGCCTCGCGGGATCGGTGAGCGCCCCGACGAACGCGTTGAGGCCCTCGTCCAGCGGATGGTCGCGCGATTCGACCAGTCCATCCGTGTAGAGCGCCAACAGTGCGCCTTCGGGAAGTTCGACCTCCACCTCCTCGAAGGGTTCGCCGCCGACGCCGAGCGGCATGCCCGGCGGCACGTCGAGCATGAGGGCGGGCTCGCCGGGCTCGACGAGGACCGGGGGCAGATGGCCGGCGTTGGCGAAGGTGCAGCGACGGGTCACCGAGTCGTAGACCGCGTACACGCACGTCGCCAGGTAGACCTCGGACAGGTCGGCCTCGCGGGGACGGCGGGCGGCCCGGGTCGCCTGCTGGACTCCGCCGGGGGTGCCGAGGCCGCGCGCGATCTCGTCCAACGCGGAGAGGACCTCGGCCGGTTCGAGGTCGAGCAGGGCCAGGGTGCGGACGGCGGTGCGCAGTTCGCCCATCGCGACCGCGGCGCGCAGTCCCCGCCCCATGACGTCGCCCACCACCAACGCCGTACGGTGGCCGGGCAGTTCGATGACGTCGAACCAGTCGCCGCCGACCTCGCTGGGGCGTCCGGTGGAGGCGTTGCCGGGGAGGTAGCGGCAGGCGATGTCCAGACCGGACGCCACCGGGTCGCCGGGCGGCAGCAGCGACCGTTGCAGTATCAACGCCCGCTCGTGCTCGCGCCGGTACAGGCGCGCGTTGTCGATGCAGACCGCGGCGCGCGCCGCGAGTTCCACGGCCAGGTCACGGTCGCGGTCCCCGAACGGCTCGCTGCCCTTGGTCCGCGAGAACTGCGCGAGGCCGACGACGGTGTCGTGGGCGACCATCGGGACGGCGAGGGTGGACTGCACGAGGCCGCCCTCCTCGCCGGGGATGGTCTGCGGCCGGGCGGTGCGCAGGGCGTCCGCGCAGGGCGAGTTGAAGGGGAAGTGGTGGACCGCGCCGACCGCGACCGGCGCGCCCGCGCCGGCGAAGGGGGCGTCGGAGACGGCGGAGGAGAAGGCGACCCGGCGCAGCTCGGCGCTGCCGTCGGCGAGGCCGGGCGGGGTCTCGTCGCCGGCCAGGAGCCCCTGGTAGAGGTCGACGGTGGCCAGGTCGCAGAAGCCGGGCACGACGACGTCGAGGAGTTCGCGGGCGGTCGTCTCCAGGTCGAGGGAGTTCCCTATGCGGGCTCCGGCCTCGTTCAGAAGGGCGAGATTGCGCCGTGCGGCGGCGGCCTCCCGGGCGGCTGCGCGGCGGGCGGTGATGTCGGTGCCGAGCCAGGCGACGCCGATGGGACGGCCGCTGCCGCTGTGCACGCGGTAGAGGTTGATCGACCAGTGCCGGCGTTCGTCGGAGCCCGGGACGAAGCCGGTGACGTGCATGTCCGTGATCGAGTCGCCGGTCTCCAGTACCCGTCGCAGGGTCGCGGTGACCCGCTCGGCCTCGGGCCGGGGCAGGTAGTCGTGGACGCCCTTGCCGCGGTGATCGCCGGGGGTGCCGCCGAAGATGGACGCGAACCGGTGGTTGGCGCGGCGGACCCGCAGGTCGGGGTCGATCAGCAGGAAGCCGAACGGGGATTGACCGAAAATCGCCTGCGAGGCGGCGAGGTCGGTCTCGATGCTGCGGAGCGTGCGGACGTCGACGACGATGCACACGGCGGCCTTCTCGCCGTCCAGACTGCGCGTCGGCATGACGTACACCTCGGCGAGGCCCCTCTCGCCGCGTCCGCCGCCGGGCACCGGGTCGGGCATCCGGAAGGGCACCACACCGGTCCACTCGCGGCCGTCGAGGATCTCGGCCATCTTGCGCTGTCCGCGTTCGCGCAGGTCGGGGTCGATGAAGGCGTCGATGGGGTCCATGCCGACGGCCCGCTCGGCGGAGATGCCGAAGATCTGCTCGGCGCGCAGACTCCACTGGTCGACGAGGCCGTCGGGGCCGATCGAGAACGAGGCGACCTTGATGTAGTCGTAGATGGAGCCGGGCGGGCTGCTCTGCCACATGGCGTCACCGGGCGGCTCCGCCTCGTAGTCGTCCTCGGCGCGGCCGTGCACGGCGTCGCCGGCGAGCGCACCCGTGGCCTTCGCCCTCGCGCCGCCCGACGGGTCCTCGGACTCCGTGGCCTTCGCTGGTATCTCGCTCACGCGAACCGTCCCCTCCAGCTCACCGCGTCCGGCACCGGTCACCGGCGGCGGATGCCCGCAGTATCCAGCACTACGGGTCCGCACGACACGATGTTCACGATCACAGCACGGTCCAGGCGTTTTTTGGCCCGTCCCGTGACAACACTTCCAGTCTTCTAACCAGCGGACACATGGTCGAACCACACCTTCTGACACCGGTCGGATACGGGCGGCGGGAGAGCGACACCGGAACCTGTGCTGTACACCGGGGTCATCCCCGCGCCATGTCACGTCAACCGGGCACCGCGAGCTCGAACCACACCGTCTTGCCGTCACTCCCGGGCCGGGTACCCCAGCGCCGCGAGGAAAAGGCCACGAGTTGCAGTCCGCGCCCGCTCTCGTCCTCGGGCCGGGCGATCCGCTCGCGCGGCGGATCGGGCAGCGGGTCGGACACCTCGACCAGCAGCACGCCCTCCAGCCGGGCCGGGCGTACCAGACGAACACCGATGGGACCGGTCGCATGGCGCAGGGCGTTGGTGACCAGCTCGCTGACCAGCAGGGCCGCGATGTCGGCCAGGCTGTCGAGGTCCCAGCGGCGCAGCTGGGCGCGGACGGCGCCGCGGGCCGTGCGCACCGCACCGGGCTCAGCCGGGAACGACCACTCGGCGCAGTCGCCTTCGGTGTCGATCACGCCGATCACTTCCCAGCCCAGCAAGTACACCCATGTCCGTTTTCGTGGGGTTAATGGGCACATACCCGATATGCAGGAGCCAGTACCGCTCCGCAGGGCGCACAGTGGCACGAACGGCGTACCCCCGCCCGCTCCGTGTCACCGCCCGTCCGACCGACGCCCTCGGGCCCGGCCGCCGCTGTTCAGCGGGGCATCGGTCGGGGTCAACAAGCGTCAGCGGGCGTCCATCGGGGTCAGCGGGCGTCAGCGGGCGTCAGCGGCCAGTTTCGCGAGCGTCTCGCGGACCGCGGGCACGTCCTGGTCGAGCCAGTCGACGTCCCAGATCTCGTCCGGGGTGAGCCAGCGCAGCGCGTCGTGGTCCTGGAGGGGCTCGGGGGCGGCGGAGCCGGGACGGAGGCGGGCGGTCCACACCTGGAGGACGTAGGGCGGCCGCAGGGGCCACTCCCCCGGGACGGGCTCGACGGTCTCGGCCTCGACGCCGAGTTCTTCGCGCAGTTCGCGCACGAGGGCCGCCTCGGGCTTCTCCCCCTGCTCGACCTTGCCGCCGGGCAGTTCCCAGCGTCCGGCGAGTTCCGGGGGCGCGCTGCGCCGCGCGGCGAGCAGGCGGCCGCCGTCGAGCAGGGCGGCTCCGACCACCACGATCCGTTCCGTCATGCGGCGGAGCCTACGGGACCCGGGGGCAGGTCAGTTCAGGGTGCCTTCTCCGTTCTGCGCCTGCGCCTGAACCTGGGTCTGAGCCGGGGCCTGGCCCACGCGCTCGACCCAGTAGAGCTGCTTGTGCCCGCGACCGTCGAGGCTGTCCGCGATCTTCTGGGCCTCGGCCCGGGTCGCGTACCGGCCCACGCGGTAGCGGTTGCCGTTGTCGTCCTGCCGTATGACGAGCCAGGGCAGAGAGATGGTGCTGTCGTTCATCGCGCCCCACGCCCCCTTCCCGCCCCGCCCAGCCCGGATCCCGTCCGCGGCGCGCCGCGCGCCCCGCCTGCCAAGGAAACCGCAATCCGCATATGCCCGAGCGTACGCCTTACCTTTACGCACCGAACACGGCTTTACACAAAGAGGTACGCAACCAGCCAAGACGCAGGGGGCGCACGAGACCGAACGCGCCGTACGTGCGCGACAACGCGTCCGGTCGGCGGGGTTCGGGACACAGAGCGGGCGACCTGCGGGAACGACCGGAAACGACCGGATTCCGACGCTGTGCGGGCGCGTTCCGGGCGGGCGACTTCCGGCGGCAACTGCCGGAAGGGTGTGCGCCGCCCGAGCGAATGCGCTACCGCCCCCGGCCGCGCCCCGCCGCCGTCGCTCCCCCACACCGCCCGGGCGCGCGCCCCGCCGCCGCCCCGCCTCCCGGCCTCACCGCCTCCGCCGGCCCCCTCGGCCTTCCGTGCCCCCCTCCCCCCGCTTCGGCGCGGCTACTTCACCGGCAGGTGGTAGGCGACCCGGTAGCGGTCGGCCGGGATCACCACGTCGGCCGTCTCGACCGGGCGGCCCGAGGCGTAGTACGTGCGCTGCACGACCAGGACGACATGCCCGGGGACGCCGCCGAGGGCGAGGAATTCCTCCGCGAGACCGGGGCGGGCCCCCACCTCCTCGGTGACGTTGTCGACGATGACGTCGATGGCCCGCATCCGCTCGACGACCCCCATGCCGCCGAGCGGGCCCTCCTCGGGCAGCATGACCGGGGTGCGGCCGGTGACGGCGAGGGGCTCCCAGGAGGTGGAGAGCATCATCGCCTCGCCCGCCTCCCGGAAGACGTACTTGGTGCACATGACGCGGTCGCCGGGCTGGATGCCGAGCCGCTCGGCGACGGCGACGCCCGCCTCGACCTGCTCGCTGCTGGACTCCCACGTCCCCCGGCTGTGCGCCTCGGCCTGTTCCTGGCGGAACGGCGTCGCTCCGCTCACGGGACGGTAGCCGGAGCGGGCGATCCGGCGGGGCACGGGCCGCTCGCGCACGTACGTCCCCGAACCGGATCGGCCCTCGACCAGCCCCTCGGCCATCAGCACCTTGCGCGCTTCGAGGGCGACGGTGTCCGAGACGCCGTACTCCTCGCGGATCCGCGCCTGGGAGGGGAGGCGAGTGTGCGGTGGCAGCGATCCGTCGGCGATCTTCTTGCGGAGATCACCCGCGACACGCAGATACGCCGGCTGCTCACCGAATGTCACTGGCCACTCCCATCAGGTTGTACAGACAGCTACAGCCTGGCAACCGTGGGTTGTGCCATGCAAGCAAAGGCCAGAGAATCACTCGATGTGATGACATCGGCCCGCGAAACGCTTTACCCAGGCACTTTCTCCCCGCTGCGCGCGTGATCACACATCGAGGCCGCTGTCACTGTCGCCCTCGCCCGGGCCACTGTCCCCGCTGCCGGAGTCCTCGTCGTACGTGGGCGGCGTGGTGGCCAGGCCCAGAGCCTCGCGGGCGGTGACGGTGGAGTCGCCGTCGACGTATCCGTAGGCGGCGTCGTAGTGCTCGTAGAAGCCGTCGGCGTCGGTGGCCCTCTCCGCCGCCGCCCACTCCGCGCTCGCCCTGCGCAGGTCCTTCACCAGGGCGGCGACCGGCCCCCGGGCCCGCGCGGACCAGGTGTGCGCGGTCAGCGCGGCCGCCTGCTCACCGGTGGCGTCCCCCGCGTCCCCGGCCCAGGTCCGGTTGGTCTGCAGGTCCTCCTCGGCGTAGTCCTCCGGCTCCTCGTACAGGACGTCGTCGAGGGCGGCCATCGCCTTCAGGAAGGCCAGTTGATCGGCGTCGAGGGTCGTCTCGTCGGCGCGCAGCGAGCCGGTCAGGGTCCCCTTCTCGTCGACGTTGGCGAAGACGCAGGTGATCTCCCGGTCGCCCCAGTTCCAGCTCTCCGAGGTGGGCGTGAGGTAGTAGACGTCCACCTCCTCGGTCAGCGCCCACGGGTCCATCGCGTAGGCGTCCTGGAGCTGGAAGCACTTGTCGTCGGCCACCTCCGTGACGCGGTCGTCGCCCGGGAAGCTGCTGCCGGGCAGCGGGACCGTCGCGAACACCTCGGCGTCGTGCTCACCGGAGCAGGGCACCTCGTCGACGTCGTAGACGTCCTCGTCGAAGGTGTCACCGGGCACGTCGAAGCAGTCGCCCTCGGCGAGCGAGAAACTGGAGTTGCCGCGCGCGCCGTCCTTGAACCCCTCCCAGAAGTCGGACGCGCCACCCGTGGCCAGGAGCAGGATCCACAGCGCGAGCCCGACGGAGGACAGGATCGCGCCGGCGACCGCCATCCCCTTGCCGCGCTCCCCCCGCTTCCTGATCTGCACCAGCGCGATGATCCCGAGGACCAGACCCACGGCCGGCAGGAAGCACAGGATGCCGAGCACGAGAGCGGCGATGGCCACACCGTTGACCGGCGAGGGCCGGCCGTAGGGGCTGTAACCCTGCCCCCAGGCGGGGTAGGGGGCCGCCCCGTAGGGAGCCTGCGGGTACGGCCCCTGGGGGCCCGGAGCCCCCTGGAAGCCCTGCGGGCCGTACGGCCCCTGCGCGTAGGGGTCCTGCGCGGGCGCCGCGAACGGGTCCTGCGGGAACGGGCTCTGCGGCTGCGGAGGCTGGTACGGGTCCTGGGGCTGCTGGGGCCCGGGCGGCGGAGGTATGGACACGGGTACCGTGCTCCTGGTTCAGACGGATCAGTCGGTTTTCAGACGCCGTTCGGGCGCGGTTCGGGCGGTCGGGACGCGGTGCGGACGGCTCGGGCGGTTGACATGCGGTTCGGACGGTCGGGCAGGCGTCGAGGCGGTCGCCCGGGAGGTCGCGCACCCGACCGCTCAGGCGTTCCGGTCAGTCTGGCAGGGGGTTCTGACAGCGGATCGAACCTGCGCACGGCGAATGCGCGTCCGGTGCTCGACCGGCGAACGACCGGAATTCGACTGGGCGCATCGTAAGCGGGACGCGAGCCGCGCGACGGAGCACCCCGCTCTCCACCTCCGCGGCGGCCCCGGCAGCCGCCGCGGACGGGAGCGGCGCCCCCGTCCGGACCGGCCGTGCACGGTTGTCGGTGGTGGCTGCTTTCATGACTTCATGAGCACTGTGCACGAGACCGCCGCCCTCCTCCCGGAGCCCGCCGAACTCCGCACCCATGTGCGCGCGTTGGCAGTGCTGGACGCCACGATCGGCGACGATCCGCGGTTCTGCCGCCACACCTTCGACGCCGCCTGGGGCCCCGGCGAGGAAGCGGCCTTGATGGAGAACGGCTCGGGGGACGACTTCTCCGTCGTCTTCGCGCCGGCCGGCGTGCTCATACGCGGCTTCGACCACGAGTCGGAGATGAGTCCGTATGGGACGGACGACGAGGAGGTCTGGCCCGGTGTCATCGACGACGTGCCCGCCTCGCTGAGCCCGCTCCTGGACGCACCCGCCTTCCGTGACGAGGACATCGACGCCACTCGCGTCACCGCCTGCCTGTGGCGGGAGACCGGCGACACAGCCTGGCGCACCGGCTCGGCCATCGCCTTCCCTTCCGGCAGCGAGGACCCGGACGGCTCCGGCTTCCTCTTCCGCCTCCTCACCGACCGCTCCCCCGAGGCTGTCCGGGCCCACTTCGAGGACTACTACGAGCGCCCCGTCCCCCTCGAAGCCGTCCGTCACGTCCTCGCCGGGCAACCCCTCACCCCGGCGATCGTCGCGGCCCTCAACCCGGACGCCCTCTCGGACGACGCCCTGCTCCGCAGGATCGCCGCGCATCCCGAGGTCGCCGCCTTCCTGGCCTGCGACGGCGAGTTCGACCTTGCCCGCACCGACCCGATCGAGCCGATCGCCCTGCCCAACGGCCTCCCGGTGGAGCCCGTCGCCGGCTGCAACGCGGGCGGCACCCACTACCTCTGCGGCCCGGTGTCCCCGGGCGGCCCCCGCCCGGTCCTCTACACCGATTCCGAGGGCCAGGCCTCCCTGATCGCCGAGTCCCTGGCCGAGGCCCTGACGCTCGCCATCGCCCTCCCGTCCTGGCACGACGCCCTGGCCGGCTTCCGGCCTCCGGTCCTCAACTCCGACTATCTCGACGACCACCCGGGCCACCCCGTCGTCCGCGACCGTCTCCTCGCCGCCCTGGGGCTTCCCCCGGCCACCGACCGGGAGGTCCTGGACCGCCTCCTCGCCACTGCCGCCCGCACCGTCCCCGACGGCTTCCTCCCGTACGCGCCCGCTGAGGAGGACTCCTCCTTCGAGCCGATGCTCGAACTGCCCACGGGTGGCCGCCGAAGCGGGGCCGAATAAGCGACAACCCATCAGACATCCCGGCGCCATCCCGGCCCGGGAAAGAGGCAGGGGCTCGACTCCGACGAGTCGAGCCCCTCTGGCCTGCGCAGTCAACAATGGCGACGTGGTGGATACGCGCCCATACGTTGAAGCGGGATCTCTAGTGCAGTACCCCCACCTGCGGAAATGTGGTTCCCGCCGCTCTCACCCAGCACCAATCCAGCACGGTGCGAGTTCATCCAGCGCGAGCGGAGGGCCACTGCGGATTCCAGCCGCTGTGTACACATGGGACACTCGGTACACTTGTACGCATGACGCAGCCGCTGCCCACAGAGTCCATCCGCGACGTGCGCGCCCACTTGGCGGAAGTCGTGGAGCGCGCGGACCGCGACGACGTACCCACAGTCATCACCCGCCGAGGCAAGGAAGTCGCCGCCGTCGTCTCCATCGAGGTGCTGCGCAAGTACCAGGAGTGGGAAGAGCGCGAGATCAACCGGATCATCGACGAGCGCATGGCCAACCCCGCACCCGGCATCCCGATCGAGGACATCATGAGGGAGACGCTGGCACGCGGTGAGTGAGTACCGAACCGTCTTCCGCCCCGAGGCGCAGGCCGAGCTCCGGAAGTTCCCTCGCGACATGGCCCTGCGCATCCTGGCCAAGCTGACCGAGCTGGAGAGCGATCCCCTCGGCTTCAACACCACTGCGCTCGTGTCGCAGCCGGAACGCCGTCGACTGCGAGTCGGCGACTACCGCGTCGTCTACACGATCGACAACGGGGAGCTCGTGGTGTGGGTCGTACACGTCGGGCATCGCTCCACCGTTTACGACACCTGACGCCGGCTGATCCGGCGTCAGAATATTCAGCACCCATCCAGCACGGTGAAGACGAAGGGGTCGACTCCCGGAGGAGCCGACCCCTTGCCACCTGCACACTTCTGACGGATTCCCACCTGCACGCTTGACGGATCACTTAGCGTGCGATAGCGGAGCGGCTACACGTTGAAGCGGAACTCCACGACGTCGCCGTCCTGCATCACGTACTCCTTGCCCTCCATGCGGGCCTTGCCCTTCGCGCGGGCCTCGGCGACCGAGCCGGTCTCCACCAGGTCGGCGAAGGAGATGACCTCCGCCTTGATGAAGCCCTTCTGGAAGTCGGTGTGGATGACACCGGCGGCCTCGGGGGCGGTGGCGCCCTTCTTGATCGTCCAGGCGCGGGATTCCTTGGGACCGGCCGTGAGGTAGGTCTGCAGGCCGAGGGTGTTGAAGCCGACGCGGGCCAGGGTGGCGAGGCCGGGCTCCTCGGCGCCGACCGACTCCAGGAGCTCCATCGCGTCGTCCTCGTCCAGCTCGGCGAGGTCCGCCTCCAGCTTGGCGTTCAGGAAGATCGCCTCGGCGGGCGCGACCAGGGCGCGCTGCTCGGCCTTGAAGTCCTCGTCGACCAGTTCGTCCTCGTCGACGTTGAAGACGTAGAGGAACGGCTTGGTGGTGAGCAGGTGCAGGTCGTGCAGCAGCTCCTCCTTGCCGGAGCCCTGGGCGATGCCCGCGGAGAAGAGGGTGTCGCCCTTCTCCAGGATCTCCTTCGCCGCTTCGACCGCCGCGACCTTCGGGACGACGTCCTTCTTGATCCGCGACTCCTTCTGCAGGCGCGGCAGGACCTTCTCGATCGTCTGGAGGTCGGCCAGGATCAGCTCGGTGTTGATCGTCTCGATGTCGTCCTTGGGCGAGACCTTGCCGTCGACGTGGACGACGTTCTCGTCCTTGAAGGCGCGGATGACCTGGCAGATCGCGTCGGACTCACGGATGTTCGCCAGGAACTTGTTGCCCAGGCCCTCACCCTCGCTCGCGCCGCGCACGATGCCGGCGATGTCGACGAAGTCGACGGTCGCCGGGAGGATCCGCTGCGAGCTGAAGATCTCGGCCAGCTTGGTCAGACGGGCGTCCGGGACGCCGACCACGCCCACGTTCGGCTCGATCGTGGCGAACGGGTAGTTGGCCGCCAGCACGTCGTTCTTGGTCAGGGCGTTGAACAGGGTCGACTTGCCGACATTCGGCAGACCGACGATTCCGATCGTGAGCGACACGTTGCGACTTCCCGTGGTGAGAGGGCCAAAGGGCCCGTTCCCGGAGTGAGAGGGCCAGGGCCAGAAGGCTGACCGGTCCACCAGTTTACGGCGTGCCCGGCCGCGGCCCGGCGGACCTGTCGATCGGACGCCCAAGCGCTGCTCCACGGCGTGTCCGACACCCGATTCAGCACATAAAACGACCTAGGTTGGTCCGGTGGAGCAACACAGGACGCGCCCCCCGAACCAAGGCACCCGACCCGGCACACCGCCCCTGCCGTCCCAGCACGACCGGGACAGAAGCCGCAGGCCGGCGCACCCGGGCGCGGGGGACGGCACGGGGCCCGGCCCGATGCCGGCACACCCCGCCCGTCCCGCCGGCGGTCCCGGCGCCGGCCCCTTCGGGCGACGGCCCGAGCCGCCTGTGCTGCGGGCCGTGCGGGCCGTGCGACGGCTGCCGAACCCCCGGCTCACCGGGCTGGGCGGGGCCCTGTTCAGCGCGGGGCTGATGTTCGTGCTCGGGTGCCTGGACCAGCTGCTGTTCGGGGCCTCGCTGACGGTGTACAGCGTGCTGTTCCTGCCGGTGTGCCTGCTCACCGGCCTCTGGGTGCGCGGGGCCGAGCTGCTCGCCGCGCCGGTGGTCGTGCCGATCGCCTTCACCGTGGGGCTCCTGCCCGTGGCCAAGGGCGGCGACGGGGCCGGAGAGTGGCTGACGGGTCTGGTGACCGCGCTGGCCACCCAGGTCGGCTGGCTGTACGGGGGGACGCTGGCAGCCGGACTGACCATCCTGGCGCGCGGCGTTCGCCGCGCCACGGCCCGCCGACGAGCCCTGAACCGCCGCTAGCGGGCCGCCGCTCGGGTCGCCGGTGCGCGCGGCGGCCCCGGCCGCGCACACCCAGGCACGACGCGCCTCGCCACGTCGTGACGGCGCATCCGCGCCGCATCGCCCGGGGTACGCCCGGTACCCGGGCGGATGCGGCGCCCGGCTGCCCACCCCGCCGGACCTGCGCCGCCCTGCCGTCCACCCCGCCGGACCGCAGGGGCCGGTCCGAGCCGGGCACGCCGCGTCTACTCCGCCTTCGCCGCCCGCATGGCCGCGCCCACGATTCCCGCGTTGTTCTGGAGCTGGGCCGGGACGATCTCCGCCTTGATGTCCTCGATGAAGGGCAGGAACTTCTCGGACTTGCGGCTGACGCCGCCGCCGATGATGAACAGCTCGGGCGAGAAGAGCATCTCGACATGGGCGAGGTACTTCTGGACGCGGTGCGCCCAGTGCTCCCACGTCAGCTCGTGGTCCTCCCTGGCCTTGCTGCTGGCCCGCTTCTCCGCGTCGTGCCCGTTCAGCTCAAGATGGCCGAGCTCGGTGTTGGGAACGAGGGCACCGTCGACGAAGAGGGCGCTGCCGATGCCCGTGCCGAACGTCAGCAGGATCACCGTGCCGCTGCGGTCGCGGCCGGCGCCGAACGACATCTCGGCGACGCCCGCCGCGTCCGCGTCGTTGACCACCGTCACGGGCAGGCCGCCGAGGCGCTCGCTGAACAACGCGCGCGCGTCCGTGTCGATCCAGCTCTTGTCGACGTTGGCCGCCGTGCGGATGGTGGATCCACCGGTGACCACGCCGGGGAAGGTCAGGCCGACGGGACCGCTCCAGCCGAAGTGCTCCACGACCTGCTGCACGCCGTCGGCGACGCCCTCGGGCGTCGCCGGTTGCGGGGTGAGCACTTTCAGGCGCTCCTGAGCCAGGTCGCCCTTGTCCAGGTCCACAGGGGCGCCCTTGATCCCGGATCCGCCGATGTCCACGCCGAAGATCTGCATGGCCCCACGTTACGACGATCGGCTGACAGTCACTCAGCCGAGGAGCCCGCGACTCCGCTTCCGCCGCGCTCGGCGACCAGTGCCGCGGCCTCTTCGCGCAGGTCACGGCGGAGTTCCTTGGGCAGCGAGAAGGTGATGTGCTCCTCGGCGGCCTTGACGAGCTCGACGTCGCCGTAGCCGCGCTCGGCGAGCCAGGCCAGGACGTCCTCGACCAGGACCTCCGGGACGGACGCGCCGGAGGTGACGCCCACCGTGGTGACGCCCTCCAGCCAGGCCTCGTCGATCTCGTCGGCGAAGTCCACCAGATACGCCTCGCGGGAGCCCGCGAGCTTGGCCACCTCGACGAGCCGCTTGGAGTTGGAGGAGTTGCGGGAGCCGACCACGATCACCAGCTCCGCCTCCGCGCCCATCTGCTTCACCGCGAGCTGACGGTTCTGCGTGGCGTAGCAGATGTCGTCGCTGGGCGGGGAGATGAGCTGCGGGAACTTCTCCTTCAGCGCGTCGACCGTCTCCATGGTCTCGTCGACCGAGAGGGTGGTCTGGGAGAGCCACACGATCTTCGACGGGTCGCGGACCTCGACCTTGGCGACGTCCTCGGGGCCGTCGACGAGCTGGATGTGGTCCGGGGCCTCGCCGGAGGTGCCGATGACCTCCTCGTGCCCCTCGTGCCCGATCAGCAGGATGTCGTAGTCCTCGCTCGCGAAGCGGACGGCTTCCTTGTGGACCTTGGTGACCAGCGGGCAGGTCGCGTCGATGGTGGCGAGGCGACCGCGCGCGGCCTCCTCGTGGACGACGGGGGCGACGCCGTGCGCGGAGAACATGACGATGTTGCCCGGGGGCACCTCCTCCGTCCGCTCGACGAAGACGGCGCCCTTCTTCTCCAGGGTCTGCACGACGTACTTGTTGTGGACGATCTCGTGCCGGACGTAGACCGGAGCCCCGTACTGCTCCAGCGCCTTCTCGACGGCGATCACGGCACGGTCGACGCCCGCGCAGTAGCCCCGGGGAGCGGCGAGCAGGACACGGCGGCGGCCAGGCGAAGCAGTCATGCGTCCCATCGTAAGGCCGGGTGCGGCCGCCGCCCGCGTACCGGGGGGCGCACCCCCGGCGCCCGCACGCCGACCGGGCTTGTCGGTCGTGGCCGATACTCTCGTCGGCATGGCTGTGAACACGTCCGCGGACGCCCCGCTGCCCGTCGGCGAGGTCTCGCGGCTCATCGGCGGGTGGATCGAGCGGCTCGGCGCGGTGTGGGTCGAGGGGCAGATCACCCAGTTGTCGCGGCGCCCGGGTGCGGGCGTCGTCTTCCTGACGCTGCGGGACCCGTCGCACGACATCTCCGTGGGCGTGACCTGCTACCGCCAGGTGTTCGACGCGGTCGCGGACGTCGTGGGCGAGGGCGCGCGGGTCGTCGTCCACGCGAAGCCGGAGTGGTACGCGCCGCGCGGGCAGCTGTCGCTGCGGGCCGTGGAGATAAAGCCGGTCGGCGTCGGGGAGTTGCTGGCCCGGCTGGAGCAGCTGAAGAAGTCCCTGGCCGCGGAGGGGCTGTTCGCCCCGGCGCGGAAGAAGCCGCTGCCGTTCCTGCCGCAGCTCGTCGGGCTGGTGTGCGGGCGGGCCTCCGCCGCCGAGCGGGACGTCCTGGAGAACGCCCGGCACCGCTGGCCGGCCGTCCGCTTCGAGGTGCGCAACGTCGCCGTGCAGGGCGTGCACGCGGTGACGCAGGTCGTCCAGGCGGTGAAGGAGCTGGACGCCCTGGAGGACGTGGACGTGATCATCGTCGCGCGGGGCGGGGGCAGCGTGGAGGATCTGCTGCCGTTCTCCGACGAGCAGCTGGTCCGCGCGGTCGCGGCCTGTCGCACGCCGGTCGTCTCGGCGATCGGGCACGAGCCGGACAGCCCCTTGCTCGACCATGTGGCCGATCTGCGCGCCTCGACGCCGACCGACGCCGCGAAGAAGGTCGTCCCGGACGTGGGCGAGGAGCTGGAGCGGGTGCGGATGCTGCGCGGGCGGGCGCGCAGGTGCGCGGAGTCGTATCTGGAGCGGGAGGAGCGCGGGCTCGCTCACGCCCTCGCCCGGCCCGCGATACAGGATCCGCACCGGATGATCGACGAACGGGCCGATCACGTCGCCGCGCTCGTCGACCGTTCCCGGCGCACGCTCGGGCACCTGCTGGACCGCGCCGACTCCGAGCTCACGCACACACGCGCGCGTGTGGTGGCCCTGTCGCCGGCCGCGACGCTGCAGCGCGGGTACGCGGTGCTGCAGCGGGCCGACGGGCACGTGGTCCGGGACCCGGGGGACGTGACGGCGGACGAGGTGCTGCGCGCCCGGGTCGCCGAGGGCGAGTTCACCGTCCGGGTCGCCGCAGCGGACGGCGGGGGCGGTGCGGACGGCAGAGGCGGTGCGGACGGCGGCGTCGACGGCTAGGCAGGGCCGGCAACCAGGCAGGAACGAGCAAGGGAATGGCTGCATGACGAGCAGGACGGACGAGGTGCTCGGGTACGAGCAGGCCCGCGACGAGCTGATCGAGGTCGTACGGCGCCTCGAGGCGGGCGGTACGACGCTGGAGGAGTCCCTCGCCCTCTGGGAGCGCGGCGAGGAGCTGGCCAAGGTGTGCCGGCGCTGGCTGGAGGGTGCGCGGGCGCGGCTGGACGCGGCGCTGGCCGAGGAGGACGAGGGGAGCGCGGGAGGCTCGGGAGGCTCGGGGGGCGCGGGCCGGGAGTGATCTGCTCCGGTGGTCCGGAGCGGCTGTGAAGCCGGGTCATGTGAAGCGGATCACCACGCCCCGACCTTTGTTGAACCTTGAACTTCACTCGCGTACCGTCGACCCCGTCAGCCGATCCGGACCACGGTCCGGTACGCGGATCCGACTCACCCGAGGAAGTCCACGCATGTCTCTCGCTCTCGACCCCGCCGCCCAGGACCTGCTGTTCCGCGAGGCCCGCACCGCGAACACCTTCACCGACGAGCCGGTGACCGACGAGCAGGTCCAGGCGATCTACGACCTGGTCAAGTACGGGCCGACGGCGTTCAACCAGACCCCGCTGCGCATCACCCTGGTCCGCTCGGCCGAGGCCCGGGAGCGTCTGGTGCAGCACATGGCCGAGGGCAACCAGGCCAAGACCTCCGCCGCCCCGCTGGTCGCGATCCTCTCCGCGGACAACGAGTTCCACGAGGAGCTGCCGACCCTCTTCCCCGCCTTCCCGCAGGCCAAGGACCTGTTCTTCAGCGAGCGTCCGGCCCGTGAGGGCGCCGCCGCGCTGAACGCCGCCCTCCAGGCCGCGTACTTCATCATCGGCGTCCGCGCCGCGGGCCTCGCCGCCGGCCCGATGACCGGCGTGGACCTCGAGGGTGTCCGCAAGGAGTTCCTGGACGACGACCACACCCCGCTGATGGTCGTGAACATCGGCAGGCCCGGCGAGGGCGCCTGGTACCCGCGCTCCCCGCGACTGGCCTACGACGACGTCGTCACCACCGTCTGACGGCGCGAACCGACCGGGTGAGTCACCCGCGCGTGTCATGGGAAGGGCCCCCGGCGATCACCGCCGGGGGCCCTTCCCATGACGTGTCTGCGGGCGGTCACGCCAGCTTCAGCGCACCGGCCATCGTCGCCAGCTGCCCGAAGCCGCCGGTGCCCGCGACCACGGTGGTGGAGCCCTCGGCGCCCTGCAGGACGAGCGCGTCGTAGCGGCCGCCGCTGTAGCGGGTCCAGGTGCGGCCGCCGATCTGCTCGGTGACCTTGGTCTCGGTCGAGCCCTGGCTGGCCTCGTCGATGAACTGCGAGCGCCGCTGAGTGGACTGCTCGATGGTCACGTACTCCCCGTCGGGGGCGTGGAAACCGAGGTGCCAGGCATCGAAGGCGTCACCCTGGAAGCGCACGGAGGTCGCCTTCCACGTGTCGGGCAGGCCCTCGGGCGCGGCCACCGGGTACGACGCCGCGCGGCGCGCCGTGAGGAGCTCGACGCGGTAGTCGACCCGCTTGACGTCAGGAGCGTGGTCCTCGTGCGGGACGAAGAGGTATATGACCCACGCCGCGATCATGATCAGCCCCAGGGAGAGGATCATGTCCCGGGCCGTCTTCTGCTTGCCGTTCGAACCTGCCACGCCCCCTATCGTCGCAGGTGCCCGGGCCGCTCATCCGTGGGGTCCCCTGCTCATTTTGTCGGACTGACGATAGAGTCGGGCTCGAACCCTCATCCGGCCGTCGTCGTATCAGAAAGGTGCGCTCCGATGACCGAGCATCATCACTTGCCGTCCGAACTCGATGTCCCTTCCGAGGCCCCCGACCGCAACCTCGCCCTGGAACTGGTCAGGGTGACCGAGGCCGCCGCCATGGCCGCGGGACGCTGGGTGGGGCGCGGGGACAAGAACGGCGCCGACGGCGCCGCGGTGCGCGCCATGCGCACGCTCGTCTCCACCGTGTCGATGAACGGCGTGGTCGTCATCGGCGAGGGCGAGAAGGACGAAGCCCCGATGCTCTTCAACGGCGAGCGCGTCGGTGACGGCACCGGGCCCGAGGTCGACATCGCGGTCGACCCGATCGACGGCACCACGCTGACGGCGAAGGGCATGCCCAACGCGATCGCCGTCCTCGCCGCCACCGAGCGGGGCGCGATGTTCGACCCGTCCGCCGTGTTCTACATGGACAAGCTGGTCACCGGCCCGGAGGCCGCCGAGTTCGTCGACATCGACGCGCCCGTCGAGGTCAACATCCGCCGGGTCGCCAAGGCCAAGCGGGCCACGCCCGAGGACGTCACCGTCGTCATCCTCGACCGGCCGCGGCACGCCGGGATCATCGAGGAGATCCGGGCGACCGGCGCGCGCATCAAGCTGATCTCCGACGGTGACGTCGCCGGCTCGATCCTCGCCCTGCGCGAGGGCACCGGCATCGACCTGCTGCTCGGCATCGGCGGCACGCCCGAGGGCATCATCTCGGCCTGCGCCGTGAAGTGTCTGGGCGGCGTCATCCAGGGCAAGCTGTGGCCCAAGGACGACGAGGAGCGGCAGCGGGCGATCGACGCCGGTCACGATCTCGACCGCGTGCTGACCACCGAGGACCTGGTCACCGGCGAGAACGTCTTCTTCGTCGCCACCGGCATCACCGACGGCGAACTGCTGCGGGGCGTCCGCTACCGGTCGGAGACCGCGACCACCGACTCGATCGTGATGCGGTCGAAGTCCGGAACGGTCCGGCGCATCGACTCCGAGCACCGGCTGAGCAAGCTGCGGGCCTACAGCGCCGTGGATTTCGATCGCGCGAAGTAGCTCCGTCCCGGAAAACGGGCGCCCCCCGGTGCGGAGGGGGGCGCCCGTTTCATGTTCCGGTGTTCCGGCTGGGCCCGGGGCCACCGGGCCCCGGACTATCCCGCCTGCGCTATGCGGCCCCTGGCCGCCTTCTGCAGTTCGACGTCTCGGCGGCGGCGCCGGGCGAGGACCACGCGGCGTTCGGCGGCGGTGAGGCCGCCCCAGACGCCGTAGGGCTCGGGCTGCAGCAGCGCGTGCTCGCGGCACTCCACCATCACGGGACAGCGCGCGCAGACCCGCTTCGCCGCCTCCTCGCGGGACAGCCGGGCGGCCGTGGGCTCCTTGGACGGGGCGAAGAACAGGCCTGCCTCGTCGCGGCGGCACACCGCCTCGGTATGCCAGGGAGCGTCTTGGTCCCTGTCGCGCGCTGGCACCGGCGGGGCCGGGACAGCGGCGACCTGCAGGGACGAATGCGGCGGTTGCAGCACGGGTCTACTCCTGACGACGGCTTCGCGAGCGAGAGACGATGCAGCAAGGCCTACCCGCTGTGCGCGCGCCTATGCACAGGGTTTCCAACCGCCCCGGGCCTCCGCCGCCGGCCTTGGCGGATTCACGACCGTCAACGGTCCAGGTGTCTGCGCAGACCCTTGTCGACCTTGTGGTGAACCCGGTCGAGGATGTCCGCCACGAGCTTGCCCCGCTTCGGCCGGCCTTCGATGTTGCCGAGCACCGCCCAGCCGTCGACGTAGACCACCGGGGCGTCCGGCTGCGGGGAGTCGAGCGCGTGGACCTCGAAGTTGCCGAGCACCGCGCCGCCGGTGCCGCGCAGCGACACGTTCTCGGGGACCCGGACCTCGACGTTGCCGAAGACCGAGACCGCCTTGATCACCACCTGCTGGTACTCGAAGAGCGCCTCGGTGAGGTCGATCTCGACGGTGCCGAAAATCGCGTACGCGTGGATGCGGCGGCCCGCACGCCACCGGCCCCTGCGGACGGCGCTGCTGAAGATCGCGACCACGCTGTCGTCCGGGTCGGCGGGGATGGCGCCGGCGGTCGGCCGGGCGGGGGCGGAGAAGGAGGAGGGGGCCGCGCGCCGCTCGTGCGCGGCGGGCAGGTCCCGGACGAACGCCTCCAGCTCGCCGACCGTCTTGGCGGCCAGCACGCCCTCGACGCGCTCGGCGTGCTCGTCGGCGGTCAGCCGGCCCTCCGCCAGGGCCTCGCGCAGCATGTCGGCGATGCGGTCGCGGTCGGCGTCGGAGGCGCGCAGCTCGGCGGCCGGTGCGGAGGCGGCGGAAGTGGGGGTGGTCTGCTTCTGAAGGTCCACGACAGCAGGGTACCCACACACGATAGATCGCGATACCCCTGACTGAGCCTTACCTCACAAGCTCGCCGCCGGCGCCAGGTTCTACGCTGGTGGGCGCCCGCCAATGGAGGCGGTCGCCGTCTGTCGAGTGAGGAATGGGCGAGATGCCTGAGTTCGCGTACACCGATCTGCTCCCCATGGGAGAGGACACCACCCCCTACCGGCTGGTGACCTCCGAGGGTGTCTCCACCTTCGAGGCCGACGGGCGGACGTTCCTCAAGGTCGAGCCGGAGGCGCTGCGCAAGCTCGCCGAGGAGGCGATCCACGACATCCAGCACTACCTGCGCCCGGCCCACCTCGCTCAGCTGCGCCGGATCATCGACGACCCCGAGGCTTCGAGCAACGACAAGTTCGTGGCGCTGGACCTGCTGAAGAACGCCAACATCGCGGCCGCGGGCGTGCTGCCGATGTGCCAGGACACCGGCACGGCGATCGTGATGGGCAAGCGCGGCCAGAACGTGCTGACCTCCGGCGGCGACGAGGAGGCCCTCAGCCGCGGCATCTACGACGCGTACCTGAACCTGAACCTGCGCTACTCGCAGATGGCCCCGCTCACCATGTGGGACGAGAAGAACACCGGCTCCAACCTCCCGGCGCAGATCGAGCTGTACGCCACCGACGGCGGCGCGTACAAGTTCCTGTTCATGGCCAAGGGCGGCGGCTCGGCCAACAAGAGCTTCCTCTACCAGGAGACGAAGGCCGTCCTGAACGAGGCCTCCATGATGAAGTTCCTGGAGGAGAAGATCCGCTCGCTGGGCACGGCCGCCTGCCCGCCGTACCACCTGGCGATCGTCGTCGGCGGCACCAGCGCCGAGTACGCGCTGAAGACCGCGAAGTACGCCTCCGCGCACTACCTGGACGAGATCCCGGCCGAGGGCTCGCCGCTCGGCCACGGCTTCCGGGACAAGGAGCTGGAGGAGAAGGTCTTCGAGCTGACCCAGAGGATCGGGATCGGCGCGCAGTTCGGCGGCAAGTACTTCTGCCACGACGTACGCGTGGTGCGTCTGCCGCGGCACGGCGCGTCCTGCCCGGTCGCCATCGCCGTCTCGTGCTCCGCCGACCGCCAGGCCGTCGCGAAGATCACCGCCGAGGGCGTCTTCCTGGAGCAGCTGGAGACGGACCCGGCGCGGTTCCTGCCGGAGACCACGGACGAGCACCTCGACGAGTCGTCCGACGTCGTGAGGATCGACCTGAACCAGCCGATGGACGAGATCCTCGCCGAACTCACCAAGTACCCGGTCAAGACGCGGCTGTCCCTGACCGGTCCGCTGGTCGTGGCCCGTGACATCGCGCACGCCAAGATCAAGGAACGCCTCGACGCCGGCGAGGAGATGCCGCAGTACCTGAAGGACCACCCGGTGTACTACGCGGGTCCCGCCAAGACGCCCGAGGGCTACGCCTCCGGCTCGTTCGGGCCCACGACGGCCGGCCGCATGGACTCCTACGTCGAGCAGTTCCAGGCCGCGGGCGGATCCAGGGTGATGCTCGCCAAGGGCAACCGCAGCAAGCAGGTCACCGACGCGTGCGACGCCCACGGCGGCTTCTACCTCGGCTCCATCGGCGGTCCGGCCGCGCGCCTCGCCCAGGACTGCATCAAGAAGGTCGAGGTCGTCGAGTACGAGGAGCTCGGCATGGAGGCCGTCTGGAAGATCGAGGTCGAGGACTTCCCGGCGTTCATCGTCGTCGACGACAAGGGCAACGACTTCTTCCAGGACCCGGCCCCCGCGCCCACGTTCACGTCGATCCCGGTACGGGGACCGGGCCTGGCGTAGCACCGCAGGGGCGGCGCGGACCGTCTCGTCCTCGCCGCCCCCACCCGTCCTGCCCCGGCCCGTCACGTCGGGTCGGGTCGGGTCGGGTCGCGGTCCGGTCGCCAGGACCCGCGCCCCTGCGACTGCGCACCCGACCGCGACGCTCGACCACACGCCCCTCGGGCCCGGGCCGGGCGGCCGGTGGGCGAACGGCGGTCCCCGATCGGGCGGTGGGCGGAACATCCCCGCCCTCCCGATCGCTGTACCGGGCATGAGCGACTACCGCATCGAGCACGACTCCATGGGCGAGGTACACGTCCCGGCGGACGCCAAGTGGCGGGCCCAGACACAGCGCGCCGTCGAGAACTTCCCCGTCTCCGGCCAGCGCATCGAGCGCGCCCACATCGAGGCCCTGGCCCGCATCAAGGGCGCCGCCGCCAAGGTCAACGCGCGGCTGGGGGTGCTCGACGAGGACGTCGCCGAGGCGATCCAGGAGGCGGCCCGCGAGGTGGCCGAGGGGAAGTGGGACGAGCACTTCCCCGTCGACGTGTTCCAGACCGGGTCCGGGACCTCGTCCAACATGAACGCCAACGAGGTCGTCGCCACCCTCGCCACCGAGCGCCTGGGCCGTGACGTGCACCCCAACGACCACGTCAACGCCTCCCAGTCGTCCAACGACGTCTTCCCCTCGTCGATCCACATCGCGGCCACCGCCGCCGTCACCCACGACCTGATCCCCGCCCTGGAGCACCTCGCCGGCTCCCTCAGCCGCAAGTCCGAGGAGTTCGCCGACGTCGTGAAGTCGGGGCGCACCCATCTCATGGACGCCACGCCCGTCACCCTGGGTCAGGAGTTCGGCGGGTACGCCGCCCAGGTGCGCTACGGCGTCGAGCGGTTGACCGCCTCCCTCCCCCGGCTCGCCGAACTGCCGCTGGGCGGCACCGCCGTCGGCACCGGCATCAACACGCCCCCCGGCTTCTCCGCCGCCGTCATCGAGGAGGTCGCCCGGGTCACCGGGCTGCCGCTGACGGAGGCGCGCGACCACTTCGAGGCGCAGGGCGCGCGGGACGGCATCGTCGAGACCAGCGGGCAGCTGCGGACCATCGCGGTGGGGCTCACGAAGATCGCCAACGATCTGCGGTGGATGGCCTCGGGGCCGCGCACGGGCCTGGCCGAGATCAGCCTGCCCGACCTCCAGCCCGGCTCCTCGATCATGCCCGGCAAGGTCAACCCGGTGATCCCGGAGGCGGTGCTGATGGTCGCCGCGCAGGTCGTCGGGAACGACGCGACCGTGGCGACGGCGGGCGCGGCGGGCAACTTCGAGCTCAACGTCATGCTGCCGGTCATCGCCAAGAACGTTCTGGAGTCGATCCGGCTCCTCACGAACGTCTCGCGGCTGCTCGCCGACCGGACCGTGGACGGAATCACCGCGAACCGGGAGCGGGCGCGCGAGTACGCCGAGTCCTCGCCGTCCGTGGTCACCCCGCTCAACAAGTACATCGGGTACGAGGAGGCCGCCAAGGTCGCCAAGAAGGCGCTGGCGGAGCGCAGGACGATCCGGCAGGTGGTCCTGGAGGGCGGGTACGTGGAGCGCGGTGATCTGACGCTCCAGCAGCTCGACGAGGCGCTGGATGTCCTGCGGATGACACACCCGTAACCATTCGCGCCCCGGCGCGAGAACCGTGACGCGCGCCGCAGCGTCGTATGCCCATGGCACCTAATATCTGTTCATGGCAGACGGTGGAGCGGTGAGACGCGTGGGAACGGGCGGTGCGGCGGCTTTCTGGGAGCCGGGGGACCGGATCCTGTGGCGCTACCGGGAGAACGGCGGGGCGCGCTTCCACATCGCCCGTCCGGTCACCGTCGTGCGCGACGACGAGGAACTGCTCGCCGTGTGGATGGCCCCGGGCACGGAGTGCGTCAAGCCCGTGCTCGCGGACGGCACCCCGCTGCACCGGGAGCCCCTGCACACCCGGTACACCAAGCCGCGGACCGTGCAGCGCGACCGCTGGTTCGGTACCGGCGTGCTGAAGGTGGCCCGGCCCGGCGAGCCCTGGTCGGTCTGGCTGTTCTGGGAGCCGGGCTGGCGGTTCAAGAACTGGTACGTCAACCTGGAGCATCCGCTGGCCCGTTGGGACGGCGGAGTGGACTCCGAGGATCACTTTCTGGACATCTGCGTCTACCCGGACCGCAGTTGGGAATGGCGGGACCAGGACGAGTTCGCGCAGGCCCAGCAGGACGGCCTGATGGACGCGACGGTGGCCCGGCAGGTGCGGGAGGCGGGCCGCCGGGCCGTGGACACGATCCGCGCCTGGGGGCCGCCCTTCGACGAGGGCTGGCAGAGCTGGCGCCCGGATCCGTCCTGGGCCGTACCGTTGCTGCCGGAGGACTGGGACCGCACCCCCGCGCACCTGTCCACGTGAGACCCTTGATGCGCCCCCGGGCGGCAAACGTAGGATCGTCCTCCGCAAGGCACCGCAGGCAGTAACTCCCGGAGCAGACGCCGGGTCTGACCGAACGTCACCGAGGGGCGGCAGGGCGTGAGCGAGGGGCACGAGGGAAACACCGGCGGGACGTTCCACGTAGGCTCCCAGGGTCGCATGCGGTCCAACGGCGACACAGGAACAACCTCTGACCACGCGGGAATTCCGTTCCGGGGACACGTATTCCGGGTATCGGGTTTCCTGCGGGACCAACTGCGTGCGCGGCGCGCAGCCCCGGACGGACGGATTCGACACGCGTGACGGAGCAGCCCACCTCCTACGAACGCCCCCAGGGCGTCGACCCCACGGACCCCCGTGGGGCACTCCTGCATACCCCGGCGCCCGCACCCGGTGCGTCCGCGTTACCACCCGACCCCTCGGGTGCGACGGCGTGCGGAAAGGGTGAAAAAGGCGGAAAGGGCACCATGGGCGGCAAGGGAGCTGCGGGGAAGGACGCCTCGGCCGGTCCGGAGGCGGGTTCCGGCACCGAGCACTCCCAGCCGTCCGCGTCCGCGGAGCCGGACACCCACCGGCCGCGCCCCGTGCCCGAGTCCATCCCGGCCCAGCCGGGTGCCGAGCCGCGCCCGGAGCGCGCGCCCGGCGGACCGGAGCGGCGCGCCGGAGGGGCGGTGTCGCCCGGCCGGCCCACGCCGATGCGGCGGGACGGGGACCGGCTGCGCTTCGTGGGCGCGGCGACCCGGCGGATCGCCCGCGGCCTGGACCTCGACGAGATCGTGATGGGGCTGTGCCGTGCCACCGTGCCGACCTTCTCCGACGCGATCCTGGTCTATCTGCGCGATCCGCTGCCGGTCGGCGACGAGCGGCCCGCCGCGGACCGCATCATGCTGCGGCTGCGCCGCACCGACCGCATCCCGGAGGAACGGGACACCGAGACCGGTTTCGCGGCGCTGGCCCTGCCGCCCCCGGAACCGGGTGAGCTGACCGCCGAGCTGTCGGCCTCGGTCGGGGACATGTGCGAGGTACGGCCCGGCGGGGCGCTCGCGGAGGTGCTGCGCGGGGTGCGCCCGGTGTTCGCCGACAATCCGGCCGCTCGTGCCGCACTGCCCGAACTCCTGGGCGAGGAGAGCACATTGGTCGTCCCGGGCGGCCAGCGGGCGATCCTGGCCCCGTTGCGCGGCCGGCGCCGGGTGATCGGCGCCGCGGTGTTCCTGCGCCGCCCCGAACGCTTTCCGTTCGAGAACGACGACCTGCTGGTGGCCGCCCAGCTCGCCACGCACAGCGCCCTGGGCATCGACAAGGCGGTGCTGTACGACCGCGAGGCGTACATCGCCGACGAACTGCAGCGCACGATGCTGCCGGAGACCCTGCCGCGCCCCACGGGCGTACGGCTGGCGTCCCGGTACCTGCCGGCGGCGGAGACCGCGCGGGTGGGCGGCGACTGGTACGACGCCATCCCGCTGCCCGGCAGCCGGGTCGCGCTGGTCGTCGGGGACGTCATGGGGCACTCCATGACGTCGGCGGCCATCATGGGGCAGCTGCGGACGACGGCGCAGACCCTGGCCGGCCTCGACCTGCCTCCGCAGGAGGTCCTGCACCACCTCGACGAGCAGGCCCAGCGGCTGGGCACGGACCGCATGGCGACCTGCCTGTACGCCGTCTACGACCCGGTCTCGCATCGCATCACCATCGCCAACGCGGGGCATCCGCCGCCCATCCTGCTGCATCTGGGCGGCCGGGCCGAGGTGCTGCGGGTGCCGCCGGGCGCGCCGATCGGCGTCGGCGGGGTCGACTTCGAGGCGGTGGAACTCGACGCTCCGGCCGGGGCGACGCTGCTGCTGTACACCGACGGCCTGGTGGAGTCCCGGCTGCGGGACGTGGCGACCGGGATAGAGCAGCTGCGGGAGAAGCTCGCGGCGACCGCCCAGCTGACCGGGCCCGACCACCCGCCGCCGCTCGAAGCCCTGTGCGACGAGGTGCTCGACATGCTCGGCCCGGGCGACCGGGACGACGACATCGCGCTGCTCGCCGCCCGGTTCGACGGGATCGCGCCGAGCGACGTGGCGTACTGGTTCCTGGAACCGGAGGACGCGGCGCCGGGGCGGGCTCGTCGGCTGGCCCGGCGGGCGCTGTCCCGCTGGGGCCTGGAGGACATGTCCGACTCGGTGGAGCTGCTGGTCAGCGAGGTCGTCACGAACGCGGTGCGGTATGCCTCGCGGCCGGTCACGCTGCGGCTGCTGCGGACCGACGTGCTGCGGTGCGAGGTGGGGGACGACGTTCCCCAGCTGCCCCGGCTGCGGCAGGCCCGGGCGACCGACGAGGGTGGGCGCGGGCTGTACCTGGTGAACCGGCTCGCCCGGCGCTGGGGAGCCACCCGGCTGAGCACCGGCAAGGTGGTCTGGTTCGAGCTGAACCGGAGCTGACGCAGGCAGGCGAGCGGTCGCGAACGACCGCGAGCAGACGCACAGGAGAGGGCGCCCGGAGTCTCCGGGCGCCCTCTGTGCTGTTCCGCAGCCGGCCGGCCGAGCCGGTGCCGTGTATCGGCCGCCGACGCCGCTACCGGCCGCCGGCTCCGCTTCTCGGCCGCCGGCTCCGCTTCTCGGCCGCCGGCGGCCGCTACTGGCCGCCGCTACTGGCCGCCGAAGAGCGGGTCCCCCGGATCCCCCGATCCGGTCGACGGGTCGTCCGTGCTCGGTTCCGTCGACGTGCTGCCCGTGGGTGTGCTGGACGGGGACGAACTCGGCTTCGGCGACGAGGACGGGGACGAGGACGGCTTCGGCGACGAGGACGGGGACGAGGAGGGCGAGGGCGACGAGGACGGGGACGAGGACGGCGACGGGGACGAGGTCGGGGACGGCGGCGCGGTCTGGACCGCCGCGCCCTGGTCGGTCTCCAGGTCGAACTTGGTGACCTTGGTGGAGACGCCGAAGGTGTACGCCGCCCAGATCTGCGCCGGGAAGCCACCGCCGTTGATGCGGCCCTCGTCCGAGCTCAGGCCGGTCGTCGCGCCGGTCAGCGGGACCTGGGGGTGGGGGGCCTTCGCGGACTCGCCGAACAGGCCGACCGAGGTGACCAGGTCGGGGGTGTAGCCGGTGAACCAGGCCGACTTGTTGTTGTCGGAGGTGCCCGTCTTGCCCGCGACCTTCTGGCCCCTGCGCAGCGGGTTGTCCCGCACGGACTTCTTCGCCGTGCCGTCGTCGACCACGCCGGTGAGCACCGAGGTGACCGAGTCGGCCGCCTCACGGCTGATGACCCGCTCGCCGATGGGGTCGGTGTGCTTGAAGGACGGGTGGGCGCTGTTCTCCGCCGACTTGATGATCGCCGGGGTGACCTTCACGCCGTGGTTGTCGAGGGTGGCGTAGACACCGGCCATCTGCAGGGGGCTCGCGCCCATGGTGCCGAGGGTCTGGGCCGGCACCGCCTTCAGGTCCTTGGTGTCCATGCCGAGGTCGTCGGCGACCTTGAGCACCTTGTCCATGCCGACGTCCACGCCCATCTGTGCGAAGACGGAGTTGATGGACTTGTTCAGCGCCGTCTGGACGGTGACGTCGCCGTAGTCCTGGTCGTCCTCGTTCTCCGGGGCGAAGCCGATGTCGCTGCCGACGACCGGACGCTTGCTGGTGCCGTCGTAGATCGTGTTCGCGGTGATCTTCTCGTCCTTCTGGGTCACGGCGTTCTCGTCGAAGGCCGCGGCGAGGATCACCGGCTTGAAGGTGGAGGCGGGCTGGTAGTCGGTGCGGGTGGCGTTGTTGAGGTAGTGGTCGGTGTAGCTCGTACCGCCGTACATCGCCTCGACCGCGCCGGTCTTCGGGTTCACCGACACCGCGCCGGCCTGGACGTCGCCGTCGACCGGCCGCTTCTTCTTGTCCAGCTTGCTGGTCAGCTGCTCCTTGACCGAGGCCTCCAGCGCCTTCTGCTTCCTCTTGTCGATGTTGAGCTCGATGTTCCAGCCGCCCTTGCGGACCAGCGCGGTGGCCGACTCGAGGTCGTCGGCGGCGCCCTGGGCGACGAGCTGGCGGGCCAGTTCGGCGTTGGCCGCGTCGACCAGGTAGCCGACCTGGCCCTCCTTGCCGGGTGCGGCCTTGGGGTCCTTGGGCGTCGGGAACGTCATGGCGTCGCGCTCGGACTTCTTCAGCCAGTCCTGCTCGACCATGTTGTCCAGGACGTAGTTCCAGCGGGCCGTGACCAGCCGCTTGCCCGTGTCGGAGGCGGAGGCCCAGTCGTACTGGCTGGGCGCCTGGAGCAGCGCGGCGAGGTAGGCGCCCTCCTGGACGGAGAGCTTGTCGGCGTCTTTGCGGTAGTAGGCCTGGGCGGCGGCCTGGATGCCGTAGGCGCCGCGGCCGTAGTAGCTGGTGTTGATGTACCCGGCGAGGATGTAGTCCTTGTCCTTCTCCCGGTCCAGCTTGAGGGAGATGACCAGTTCCTTCAGCTTGCGCGTGACGGTCTGTTCCTGGGACAGGTAGTAGTTCTTGACGTACTGCTGGGTGATCGTCGAGCCGCCCTGCGCGCCCTTGCCCATCAGGGTGTTGAGGACACCGCGGGCGGTTCCCTTCAGGTCGACGCCGGCGTCGGTGTAGAAGGTCTTGTTCTCGGCCGCGACGAAGGTGTGCTGGACGGCCTTGGGGACCTTGGCGAGGTCGACGTTCTCGCGGTTGACGTCGCCGTCGCGGGCGAGGATCGCGCCGTTGCCGTACTTGTAGACGTTGCTCTGCAGGGCGGCGTCGGGGTTGCCCTTGGGGATCGGGGTGCTCACGTACAGCCAGACGAGGGCGCCGATCACGGCGACGACGAGGCCGAGGAACGTGCCGAGGATCTTCTTCCAGGTGAAGAGCCTGCGTATGAAGCTCTTGTCCTTCTTGCCGGCCCTGCCCTTCCCGCCCTTGCCGGCCTTCTTCGCGCCTCTTCGGGCCGCGGCGCGGCCGCCGGTCGCGGGCCCGGTCCCGGCTGCGGCGCCGGCGGCGGTCCCGGAGGCGGGGGGCGCCACCGACTCCGTTTCCGTCGAGCGGTTCCTGGGCGCCGCGCGGCGGCCACCGCGCTGTCGCGCTCGTCTCTCTTCCGCTCGTCCCATGAGTCCGCTCGCTCCGCTTCCTACTCGGCAGTCACACCAGTGCCCGGGGGCAGGGGCAGGTCAGCTCAGAAAGCTAACACCGCTGTCTATGACGAGGCGGCCCCGATCCGGCCTTCGGGGGGCGTGAGAATCAGCACCCCGCGCGGTGGAACCGGCGAAACCTTCCCACCGATTCGACGTGCGAGAGGGGTACAGGGTTGCCAGCACGCGTAAAAGTGATATCACTTAGCTAGACAGCCGATCACTGAAACGGCTGCTGACGAGAAACGGGGACCCACCATGTCCGCACACGACCCCTCGGCACACGACCCCTCGGGCGTCACCGACGCCGTCGACATACCCGAGATGCCCGCCCCGCGCGTGCACGAGTTCCCCGCGCACAGCGTGGGCGGTGGGCTCGCGCTGTTGCTCGGCCTGGCCGGACTGCTGGCCGGCGCCGGACTGATCGCCGCGGGCGCCGTGGCGACCGCGACCGGCCTCAAGGCGGCACTGATCACCGTCGGCATCCTGGTCGCAGTCGCCGCGTTCCTCGCGATGTGCGGACTGAACACGGTGGCGCCGGGCGAGGCCCGCGTGGTGCAGCTCTTCGGCCGCTACCGGGGCACCATCCGCGAGGACGGACTGCGCTGGGTGAACCCCTTCACCTCCCGCGCGAAGATCTCCACCCGGGTGCGCAACCACGAGACGGCCGTCCTCAAGGTCAACGACGCCTACGGCAACCCGATCGAACTCGCCGCGGTCGTGGTGTGGAAGGTGCAGGACACCGCGCAGGCCTCTTTCGAGGTGGACGACTTCCTGGAGTTCGTCGCCACCCAGACCGAGGCGGCCGTGCGGCACATCGCCATCGAGTACCCCTACGACTCGCACGACGAGGACGGGCTCTCGCTGCGCGGCAACGCCGAGGAGATCACCGAGAAGCTCGCCGTGGAGCTGCACGCGCGCGTGGAGGCGGCCGGGGTGCGGATCATCGAGTCCCGCTTCACCCACCTCGCCTACGCTCCGGAGATCGCCTCGGCGATGCTCCAGCGGCAGCAGGCGGGCGCGGTGGTCGCGGCGCGGCGCGAGATCGTGGACGGGGCCGTCGGGATGGTCGAGGCCGCACTCGGCCGGATCGCCGAGCAGGGCATCGTGGAACTGGACGAGGAGCGGAAGGCGGCGATGGTGTCCAACCTGATGGTGGTGCTGTGCGGGGACCGGGCGCCCCAGCCCGTACTGAACACCGGAACCCTCTACCAGTGACCCCGCCCGAAGAGGGCTCGGCCCCTCGGCGTCGGCCGCAGCAGCGCAAGCAGATGCTGCTGCGGCTCGACCC
Source organism: Streptomyces sp. NPDC037083 (assembly GCF_055606485.1). Taxonomy (NCBI): domain Bacteria; kingdom Bacillati; phylum Actinomycetota; class Actinomycetes; order Kitasatosporales; family Streptomycetaceae; genus Streptomyces; species Streptomyces sp. NPDC037083. The sequence goes on from NZ_JBVJSQ010000001.1 coordinate 409,950, forward strand.
GCTGGTCCACGACGCGCTGGCCCGGTGGGCCTCGGACGAACTGCGGTCGGCGAACGCCCAGATCGAGTTCCTGTTGCGCAAGGCCCTGAAGGAGGCGGGGCGGCTGCCCGGTGACGCCGGGCCGCTGCCCCGCCGCGGGCGGCCTCCGGGGGGCTCCGACCCGGGCCCGCCGCACTGAGAGGTCTCGCCTCCCACGGCAGGCGCCGCCCCTGTAGCGAAACGGTGACAATCGGCCGCCACCTGGGCACTCACACCCCCCGCTGCCACCTGCGCACTCCGCGTATACACGCCAGGTATACACCGCATGTACAGTCCCTCCCATGTCCATCGGTCACACCCTCCTGGGACTCCTGGAGTCCGGGCCCCGCCACGGTTACGACCTCAAGCGGGCCTTCGACGAGAAGTTCGGTCACGACCGGCCGCTGCACTACGGCCAGGTCTACTCGACGATGTCGCGTCTGCTGAAGAACGGTCTCGTCGAGGTCGACGGCATCGAGGCCGGCGGCGGCCCCGAGCGCAAGCGGTACGCGATCACCGACGCCGGTGTCACCGACGTCGGGCAGTGGCTCGCCACGCCCGAGAAGCCCGAGCCGTACCTGCAGTCCACGCTGTACACCAAGATCGTCCTCGCGCTGCTGACCCACCGCGACGCGGCCGACATCCTCGACACCCAGCGGTCCGAGCACCTGCGCAGCATGCGCATCCTCACCGACCGCAAGCGCAAGGGCGACCTGGCAGACCAGCTGATCTGCGACCACGCCCTGTTCCATCTCGAGGCCGACCTGCGCTGGCTGGAACTGGCCGCCGCGCGTCTCGACAAGCTGAAGGCGGCGGTGCACGCGTGAACGCTCCCGGGGGATCCCTGCTCGTCGCCGAGGACCTGCGCAAGGCGTACGGCCCGACCATGGCGCTGGACGGCGCCGAGTTCTCCATACACCCCGGCGAGGTCGTCGCCGTCATGGGCCCTTCCGGGTCCGGCAAGTCGACGCTGCTGCACTGCCTCGCCGGCATCGTGACGCCCGACTCCGGTTCGATCCTGTACGACGGCCGTGAGCTCGCGACGATGACCGACGCCCAGCGCAGCCAGCTGCGGCGCTCGGAGTTCGGCTTCGTGTTCCAGTTCGGTCAGCTCGTGCCGGAACTGACCTGCGTGGAGAACGTCGCGCTGCCGCTGCGGCTGAACGGCACCCCGCGCAAGCAGGCCGAGCGCACCGCGCTGGCCTGGATGGAGCGGCTGGAGGTCGACGACGTCGGCAAAAAGCGGCCCGGCGAGGTCTCCGGCGGACAGGGACAGCGGGTCGCCGTGGCGCGCTCGCTCGTCACCAACCCCCGGGTGCTGTTCGCCGACGAGCCGACCGGCGCCCTGGACTCCCTCAACGGCGAACGCGTGATGGAGCTGCTCACCGAGGCCGCCCGGTCGGCCAACGCGGCCGTCGTCCTCGTCACGCACGAGGCACGGGTGGCCGCCTACTCCGACCGCGAGATCGTCGTACGGGACGGGAAGTCGCGGGACATGGAGCGGGTCGTATGAACCCGCGCGGGGGGCGCCTCACGGGCGAGCGGGGCCGGACGTGGGGCAGGACCCGGGACCTGGGGATGGGGGTCCGCTTCGCCTTCGCCGGCGGGCGGGAGGGCTGGGTCCGGGCGGTGCTGACAGCGGTCGGCGTCGGGCTCGGCGTCGCCGTCCTGCTGCTGACGACGGCGGTGCCGAACGCGATCGCGGTGCGCCACGACCGCGAAGAGGCCCGGCTCGACTGGATGTTCTCGGACACGGCGCCGCCCAGAGGCGACGACACCCTGCTGATCGCCGACGCCGACACGACGTTCCGCGAGAAGGACGTACGCGGCCGGCTGGTGGAGCCTGAAGGGGCTCACGCCCCGCTGCCGCCCGGCTTGGGCCGGTTCCCGGCGAAGGGCGACATGGTGGTCTCGCCCGCGTTGAAGAAGCTGCTCGCCACCGACGGTGCGGCGCTGCTGCGGGAGCGGCTGCCCTACCGCGTCGTCGGGACGATCGGGGAGAGCGGGCTGGTCGGCTCCCAGGAACTCGCCTACTACACGGGCGCCTCCGGGCTCGCCGCGCACCTCGACGGCGGAGGGGCGACCCGGTTGAAGGAGTTCGGGAACCCCGAGCCGACGAAGGAGCGGGCCGACCCGGTGCTGGTCCTGCTGATCCTCGTCGTGATCGTGGTGCTGCTGATGCCGGTGGCCGTGTTCATCGCCGCGGCCGTGCGGTTCGGCGGCGAGCGGCGCGACCGCAGGCTCGCCGCCCTCCGGCTGATCGGTTCCGACGGCCGGATGACCCGGCGGATCGCGGCGGGCGAAGCGATGGCCGGCTCCCTGCTGGGCCTGGTTCTCGGCACGGTCTTCTTCCTGATCGGCCGTCAGGCGGCGGGTTCGGTCGAGGTGATGGGCGTCAGCGTGTGGCCCAGCTATCTCGACCCCTCCCCCGCACTCGCGGCGGTGGTCGCGCTGGCGGTGCCGACGGCCGCGGTGCTGGTCACCCTCTTCGCGCTGCGCGGTGTGGTGATCGAACCCCTCGGCGTGGTGAGGGCGGCCAAGCCCGCGCGGCGAAGGCTGTGGTGGCGGCTGCTGATGCCGGTGGCGGGCCTCGCGATGCTCTATCCGATGATCGGACAGGGCCGCGAGAACGGGGACTTCAACAAGTACCTGGTGACCGGCGGCGTCCTGTTGCTCCTCATCGGGATCACCGCCCTGCTGCCCTGGCTCGTGGAGACGGTCGTGGCCAGGCTCGGCTCGGGCGGCGTCGCCTGGCAACTGGCCGTGCGACGGCTGCAGCTGAGCAGCGGCACGGCGGCCCGGATGGTCAACGGCATCGCGGTGGCGGTCGCCGGGGCGATCGCGCTGCAGATGCTGTTCGCGGGCGTGGACAGCGACTACACCGAGGCCACCGGCCGGGACGTCACCCGGGCGCAGATGCAGATCCAGGTGCCGGACGGCGCCCCGATGGCCGAGACGGCCCGGAAGTTCGCCGACACCAAGGCCGTCCGCAAGGTCACGGCCCTGTGGGAGGGCTACCTGGGCGACTCCTCCTGGAACGGCGAGAACGGCCCGGACGTGAGCACGGCGCTGACCGTGGGCGACTGCCAGGCCCTGCGCGAGCTGGCGAAGCTTCCCTCGTGCAAGGACGGCGACATCTTCGTGGTCGACGGCGCCGAGTACTCCACGGAGGGTCCGCGGCTGAACAAGCCCGGCAAGAAGCTGTACCTCGAGCAGTCCACCCCGGAGGGCAGCAAGGAGATCGTCTGGACCGTGCCCGCGGGCGTCACGACGGCCCAGTCGGTCAAGGGCCTCACCGACTGGGAGCGCGGAGGCTTCCTGATGACGCCGAGCGCGCTGCCCAAGGCGGCCGAGCGGCTGGTCAGCGGCCAGCTGTACCTCTCGTTCGACGAGTCCGTGCCCGACGCGTACGAGTACGCCCGCAACACGGCGTTCCAGGTGGATCCGATGGCCCGCCCGATGAACTGGTACTCCACCAAGCAGAACGAGCAGTTCACCTCCATCCGCACCGGTCTGCTCGTCGGCTCGGCCTGTGTGCTGCTGCTGATCGGCGCGAGCCTGCTCGTCTCGCAGCTGGAGCAGCTGCGTGAGCGGCGCAAGCTGCTGTCCGCCCTGGTCGCCTTCGGTACCCGGCGGCGCACGCTGAGCCTGTCGGTGCTGTGGCAGACGGCGATCCCGATCGCGCTGGGCCTGCTGCTGGCCTCGACGGTGGGGCTCACGCTCGGGGCCGTGCTGCTGCGGATGACGGGCACGGCCGTGAGCGTGGACTGGATGAGCGTGCTGACGATGACCGGCTGCGGCGCGGCCGTCGTCCTGCTGGTGACGCTGCTCAGCCTGCCGCCGCTGCTGCGGCTGATGCGGCCGGACGGGCTGCGCACGGAATAGCCGTCGCACGCCCCGGGCGCACACGGTCCCTCCCCGCCCGGGGAGGGACCGTCGGCGTTCACAGCTGGTACTCCCGCACCACCCTCCGCACCTGGGCGAACAGCATGCCCACGTTGACCGACTTGCGGCAGACGACCACCGCCACCACGTCCTGCTGCTCGGTCATCCGCACGAACAGGTGGGTGAGGTTCTCGCTGTTGACGAGGATCTCCTGGAAGAAGTGGTTGTCGCTCTGGATCCCGCGGCGCTCCTTGAAGACGTCCTCGATCATCACCACCGTGCGGCCCTGGAACAGGTCGAGCGTGGCGCCCGCCAGCAGGTCCAGGACCTCGGGCGGGTGGTTGTCGACGGTCTCGTAGGAGAGCAGCATGCCGGTGGCCATGTCGACGACGCCGGAGGCGACGCAGTCGGGGGCATCCGTACGCAGTGACTTGACCAGGCCCATCACCTGGTCGGAAAAACCGGGGGTCATACGCTTTGTCGCCATCCCTTCAGACTCCTTCGGCGGCTTTCTGGGTGAGGATCAGGTCGATACGGCGCAGGGCCGGCTGGGTCGCCGTGTGCAGGCGCTCCACGTCCATGCCCTCGTCTCCGAGCACGACCATCAGCGCGGTGTCGCCGACCGCGTAGAACGCGGCGCAACCGTGGCTGCCGTAGGCCACCGTGCGGTGCAGGGCGCCGCGGGCGGTCGCCTCCGCGGTGCGGCGGGCGAGGCCGAGGCCGGCTGCGGCGAGGGCGGCGAGGCCCTCCGGGTCGATGAAGTCGGCGGTGTCGGCGGCGATGAGCAGTCCGTCGGCCGCCGCCACCGCGGTGTCGGTGATGCCGGTCACCTGCTCGCGCAGGCCGCGCATCTCCCGCGCGAGGGCTTTGTGATCCATGAAGGCAACTCCCCTGGTTCTGATCGCATGTGACCGTCTTCTGTCTGTGGGGGTTCTGCGTGGGGCTGTCATCTCGCCGTGGGGTTCCGTAGGCGGAAGAACTCCTTCCAGCCGGCGCCGCCGTTCCGCTCCGGCGTGAGGGCTTCGTTGATGCCGCTGGCGCCGGGCCGGCGGCGGGGCAGCGCCGCCGACTCCGTGCCCGGCGGCTCCGCACCCGGCGGCCGGGCCTGCGGCGGCGCGGCGGGCGGCGCGGGTTCCCGGGGCCGTACCCCGCCTCCGTCCGCGGGCAGCCGGACCGGGATGGGGCGGGGCGCGTCCGCGCACTCCAGGAGCCCCTCGCCGAGCATCCGGGCCACCTCGACGGTGACGGTGTAGACCCCGCGCCCGGTGCGAAAGGCCAGGTCGCGGGAGGTGCGTCGACCGTCGGCGTGCGCGAGCAGCTCGCACCGCAGCTCCCCGAGGCGGGACGCCGCGCAGGAGACGGCGGCGGGCAGGGGCCTCTCCCGGTCCGGGCGTACGGGGTACGGCAGCGCCAGGAGCGCGCGCAGCTTGCGGGAGGCCTCCTGGAGCAGCCGGGTGGGCGGTTCGCCCACCGCGACCGCCGCGGGCGGCGGCCCGGTCGCCGGACCGCGTTCACAGCCGTCGACGCTGCCCGCGACGACTGCGAACGCGGCGTCCTGGAGGGCCATCGCGCAGACCACCCGGAGCTGGGCGGCCCCCGCGTAGCCGTGGGCGATCAGGCCGGCGGCCGGCCAGCGCGCGCCGCCGGACTCGCGCACCAGAGCGGTCCACTCCTCGCCGCCGATCCGGCCGGAGCGCAGCAGCAGCGCCTCCGGGGCGGGCGCGCCCGGCGACTCGACGGCGACGACCAGCCCGCCATGCAGATGGAAGGCTCCGCCGGGCGAGCCGGACACCCGCACCTCTCCGGTGAAGCCGTCCCGGCCGCACGCGGCAAGGGCGCACGCCAGCAGCTCGTAGCCCGACATCACTCCCCTTGGGCCTCTCGCACACACGCCTGACGCGTAGCGCTGAGGAGGGAAGGTGTATCAGCCGGCGCGCATATTCCAGCGAGGGATTTCCGACCTGCCCTCAGCTGACGGAAGTTGCTCTGCCCCTGTGCTCAATTCGCTTTGTTCGGCGCTCATTTGACCGATTGACGGCCCTCAGTCGTCGCTGCCGAGCACCCGCACGGGAAGCGGTCGCAGCGCCTCCCGGAGCGCGTCCGCCAGCTCCCGGTACTCCGCTCCCCTCGCCGCGCCGGTGCGCATCACCAGGGCGACCCGGCGGGCGGGCGCGGGGTCGGCGAAGGAGCCGGTGAGGAGCTGTGTGCTGCGGCCGGTCTCGACGGTGACGGCGGTGCGCGGCAGGAGCGTGCAGCCCAGGCCGCCGGCGACGAGCTGGACGAGGGTGGACAGCCCGGCGGCCGTGGTCGTCACCGGCGCGTCCCCGCGGCCGGCCTCGCGGCAGATGTCGAGCGCCTGGTCGCGCAGGCAGTGCCCCTCGTCGAGGAGCAGCAGATTGAGTTCCCGGAGCGCCTCACGCGGGATGCCCTCCCGCCCGCCGAGCACATGGTCGGGAGGCGTGACGAGCACGAAGTCCTCGTCGAACAAGGGGAGTTCGACGACTCCCGGCACTCCGAGGGGGACGGCGAGCAGCAGCAGATCGAGCCGGCCCGTGTGCAGGCCGTCGACGAGGCCGGCGGTCTGCTCCTCGTGGACCTGGAGGTCGAGGTGCGGGTAGCGCTCGTGGACCAGGCGCAGGACGGTCGGCAGGAGGTAGGGCGCGACGGTGGGGATGACGCCGAGGCGCAGCGCTCCGGTGAAGGGCGCCCGCACGGCGTCGGCCTCCTCCATCAGCGCCTCCACCTCCGCCAGCACCGCCCTGGCCCGGACGACGAGCCGCTCGCCCGCCGGTGAGAGCAGCACCTTGCGGGTCGTACGCTCCAGGAGGGTGACGCCGAGGGTCTCCTCCAGAGCCGAGACGGCGCCCGACAGGGCGGGCTGGCTCATGCCGATGGCGGCGGCCGCGTCCCGGAAGTGCAGATGCTCGGCGACGGCCGCGAAGGCGCGGAGCTGGGCCAGACTGGGCGGTCGGCTCCTGGCCCCCGCGTTACCCACAGTCACTGATAACCACCTCCGATCAACACAATCGAGTATAGCCATTTCCTGAATCAATGCACCCTGTGCCACGATCAAGGTTGTCCAACCCAAGGGAAGCGTCCGCGATCCGGACGCTCCTTCGCTGCAAGGAGAGCGTGTGCTCACTGTCGGTGACAAGTTCCCGGAGTTCGAACTGACCGCCTGCGTCTCGCTGGAGAAGGGCAAGGAGTTCGAGCAGATCCACCACAAGTCCTACGAGGGCAAGTGGCTCGTGGTCTTCGCGTGGCCCAAGGACTTCACCTTCGTCTGCCCGACCGAGATCGCCGCGTTCGGCAAGCTGAACGAGGAGTTCGCCGACCGCGACGCGCAGATCCTCGGCTTCTCCGGTGACTCCGAGTTCGTCCACCACGCCTGGCGCAAGGACCACCCGGACCTGACCGACCTGCCCTTCCCGATGCTGGCCGACTCCAGGCACGAGCTGATGCGCGACCTCGGCATCGAGGGCGAGGACGGCTTCGCCCAGCGCGCCGTCTTCGTCGTGGACCCCAACCGCGAGATCCAGTTCACGATGGTCACCGCGGGCTCCGTCGGCCGCAACCCCAAGGAGGTCCTGCGGGTTCTGGACGCCCTGCAGACCGACGAGCTGTGCCCCTGCAACTGGACCAAGGGCGAGGACACCCTCGACCCGGTCAAGCTGCTGGCCGGGGAGTGACCTGACATGTCCCTCGATTCCCTGAAGGCCGCGATACCGGACTACGCCAAGGACCTGAAGCTCAACCTGGGTTCCGTCATCGGCAACTCCGAGCTGCCGGCACAGCAGCTGTGGGGCACCGTGCTGGCGACCGCCATCGCCTCCCGCTCCCCGATCGTGCTGCGCGAGCTGGCGCCGGAGGCGAAGGCCAACCTCTCGCCGGAGGCGTACACCGCGGCCAAGTCGGCCGCCGCCGTGATGGCGATGAACAACGTCTTCTACCGCACCCGCCACCTGCTGTCGGACCACGAGTACGGCAACCTGCGGGCCGGTCTGCGGATGAACGTGATCGGCAACCCCGGCGTCGACAAGGTCGACTTCGAACTGTGGTCGTTCGCCGTCTCCGCCATCAACGGCTGCGGACTGTGCCTCGACTCGCACGAGCAGGTGCTGCGCAAGGCCGGCGTCGAGCGTGACGTCGTCCAGGAAGCCTTCAAGATCGCCTCGGTGATCCAGGCGGTCGGCGTGACCCTGGACGCGGAAGCCGTTCTCGGCGACTGACTCCCGGCGACCGACGCCGGTGCGCCGCGCACCCCTTGAGCCCCGCTCACCTCCTGGTGGGCGGGGCCTCGTCGTCAGGTCGCCGAGGAGGGGGGATCCACGGCCGGGGTGGCGTCGCCCACGGCGTCGGACGTGGCGCCGCTCGCCGCGCCCGCGGAAGCCGCCACCGGCGCCACGTCCGACGCCGTCGCGCCCCTCGGCCTGGGCGCGTGCCGCAGGGTCTGTTCCCGGGAGTAGGCGTGCAGATAGCCCACCACCGTGTTGGTCACGGCCACCAGGGGGACCGCCACGATCGCGCCGCCGATGCCCGCCACCATGCCGCCCGCCGCGACCGACAGCACGACCGCCAGGGGGTGGACGCGCACCGCGCGGCCGAGGATGAACGGCTGCAGGATGTGGCCCTCGATCTGCTGCACCGCCAGCACGACCGCCAGCGTCATCACCGCCGTGAACACGCCCTGGGTGACCAGCGCGACCACGACCGCCAACGCGCCGGAGGCGACGGCGCCGACGAGCGGGATGAAGGAGAACAGGAAGATGAACACGGCGAGCGGGACGGCCATCGGCACGTCGAGGAAGTAGATGCCGAGGCCGATGAAGATCGCGTCGATCAGCGCGACTATCACCGTGCCGCGCACATACGCGGTGAGCGTCGCCCAGGCCCGCGGGCCCGCGCCCGCCACGCCCGGCCGGGCCGCGGCCGGGACCAGCTTGAGCGTCCACTCCCAGATGCGCCTGCCGTCGTAGAGCAGGAAGAGGGTCGAGAAGAACGCCAGCAGGATGCCGGTCAGCGCCTCGACCACGACCGTGACGCCCTCCAGGCCCGCCGAGGTGATCGAGTCGGTGTTGTTCCCGATCGCGTCGCGCAGGTTCTCGGCGATGCCGTTGATCTGCTTGTCGGTGACGTGGAAGGGACTGTTCAGCAACCACCGGCGCAGGTCGTCGATGCCGTCCTGGACCTGGTCGGAGAGGTTGTCGATGTTGTCCATGACCTGCCAGGTCACGAACCAGCCCATCAGACCGATGACGACGAACCCGAGAATCGCCGTCAGCGCGGTGGCTGCCCCGCCGGGAACGCCGACCCGCTTCAGCCGGGCCACCGTGGGCTCGAGCAGCGCGGTCAGCAGGAGGGCGACCACGAAGGCCATGACGACCAGTTGGATCGCGCTGATGACTCTTATCAGCACCCAGAGGGTCCCGGCGAGCACCAGCAGCCGCCAGCCCGCCTCGGCCGCGACGCGGACCCCCCACGGCACGGCGTGCGCGGGGTCCGGACGAGGGGCGGGGGGCACGGGCTCCTGCGGGAACGCCTCGGGGGACGCCACCGACGCCACGGACGCCTCGGGCGGCGTCGGTTCGGACTCGGCGGCGGCCTCCCGCTCGACCTCCGCGCGCCGTTCGTCGAGCCGCTCACCCATCTCGCTCAGACCGGCGCCGAGCCGGCCGAGCCACCCTGGCACTCGCGACATGATCCGTCCTCTTCCCCCGTCTCTCCCCACCACTCCCCCTGGAGTCGTCGGTCCCGGCGGTACCGACCGTACAGGGCGAAAGCCCCTCCCCCTATGACGGGGAGGGGCTGCGCGGGGTTGAGCGAGGAGGCCGCGGCGGCGCCGGCTCGGACGGGCGTGGTACGAGCTGTCAGTACGAGCCGTTGGCCTGCCAGTAGTCCCAGGCGTCGCAGGGACTGCCGTAGCGGTCGTTCATGTAGTTCAGGCCCCACTTGATCTGGGTGGCCGGGTTGGTCTGCCAGTCGGCGCCGACGGACGACATCTTCGAGCCGGGGTAGGCCTGGACGAGTCCGTAGGCGCCGGAGGAGGGGTTGACGGCCTTGTAGTTCCAGCCGGACTCGTGGTCCACGATGTTGCTGAAGCACTGGAACTGCCCGCCGGGAATGATCTGGCGGGCGATGGCCTGGACCTCGGCGACGGAGTACGACCCCTGCTGGGCGAAGGTGGCGCCGCCCGAGGCCGACTGCGTCTCGGTGTCGGCCTTGGCCGCCTTGGCCTCCGCCTCCGCGCGCTTCTTGGCCTCCGCGGCTTCCTTGTCCGCCTTCGCCTTGGCCGCGGCCGCCTTCTGCTTGGCCACCGCGTCCTTGGCGGCCTGCTTGCGCGCCGCCTCCTCCGCCGTCCTCTTGGCGGTGGCGTCGGCGGCGTCGGCCTGGGCGTCGGCCTGCCGGGTCAGCGAGGCCGTCTGCACCTCGACCTGTTGGCCTGCGGGTAAGTCGGCGAGCAGCGTCGAGCCACCGGTCGCCTGTGCGTCGTCCACGGACTGCACGGCGTTGCCCTGGGCCACACCCACGACGGCGCCGACGGTGGTGACCGCGGTGGCCGAGGCCACGGCGAATCCCCTGGCCGATATCGGGCTCACACGGATTCCTTCTGCTGTGTCATCAGATGAAGGGGGACGACGGCCGAGAGCCGCCCGTGCTCAGTACCAGTGGTTGGCCTGCCAGAACGACCACGCCTCACAGGGGCTGCCGTACCGACTGTCCATGTAGTTCAGGCCCCACTTGATCTGGGTGGCCGGGTTGGTCTGCCAGTCGGCGCCGGCGGACGCGTACTTGCCGGCCGGGAGAGCCTGGAAGAGACCGTAGGCACCGGAGGAGGCGTTCACCGCGTGGTAGTTCCAGCTGGACTCGTGGTCCACGATGTTGCTGAAGCACTGGAACTGGCCGCTCGGCACCATCTGCGCCGCCATCGCCTGGATCTGCGCGATGCTGTAGGAGCTCTGGATCGGGAAGTCGCCCGCGCTGCGGCTGGCCTTGACCTTGGCCTCGGCGCGCTCCTTCGCCGCCTTCTCGGCGGCCTCCTTCTTCGCGACGGCGGTCTCGGCGGCGGCCTTGCGCGCCGTCGCCTCCGCTTCCTTCTTCGCGCCCTCGTCCGCGGCGATGGCCTGGTAGTTGGCCTGCTGCGTCAGGGACGCGGTCTGTACCTGGGCCTGCTGGCCCGCGGGAATGTCAGCGAGGAGCGTCGCGTCGCTTGCCGTCGCTTCTGCGTCGTTGGGCTGCGCGACGCTGCCCGAGGCAACGCCGACGACGCTTCCGACAGCGGTGACCGCCGTGGCCGAGGCCACTGCGAATCCCCGGACCGAGATCCGGCTCACACGGTTTTCCTTCCAGCATCGTCCGCTTCGGTGACCCTGGCGGACGCAATCGTGCCCTTGACGCTGGTCTCCGAACTGCGGGGTCACAGGAGACACGGGCCCGGTGGGCAACTCCCGGAAGGGGAGCGCCGCGTGGTGCTCGGGCGGCATACGACGGCGCTATGGAGTTGAACAGTGGTGCAAGTGGGTTTCCGTACCTCTGGGGGTACAGGTGTGCCGTATGCGGGGCCTGACAGAACCGAGACTCTGCCGTAACACGACACCGCAAGGCAATTCCGAGTTGCGTGTGAAAGCTCACACCTGTCGGGACCCCAGGGATTTCGCGAAACCCCCACACGCGCGGGCGCCGCCCGACTAGGCTCACAGCCTTTGTCGAGCGGCGCCAACTACCGCTGGTCCCCGATGAATTGGGGCGGGTTGTTCAGATCTGCCCATCCTCCAGCATTTCGGTCACAAGCGCCGCGATCTGGGACCTCTCGGACCTGTTCAGCGTGACGTGCGCGAAGAGCGGATGCCCCTTCAGTTTCTCCACGACGGCGACGACCCCGTCATAACGCCCGACCCGCAGATTGTCCCTTTGCGCCACATCGTGGGTCAGAACCACCCGGGAATTCGCGCCGATTCGGGACAGAACGGTGAGCAGCACATTCCGCTCGAGCGACTGCGCCTCGTCGACGATCACGAAGGCGTCGTGGAGGGAGCGGCCCCGGATGTGGGTCAGCGGCAGGACCTCCAGCATCCCGCGCGCGGTGATCTCCTCGATGACCTCGCGGCTGGTGACCGCGGACAGCGTGTCGAAGACCGCCTGTGCCCAGGGGCCCATCTTGTCGGCCTCGGAACCGGGCAGATAGCCCAGCTCCTGCCCGCCCACCGCGTACAGCGGCCGGAAGACCATCACCTTCTGGTGCTGACGGCGCTCCAGGACCGCCTCCAGGCCCGCGCACAGCGCCAGCGCCGACTTGCCGGTGCCGGCCCGGCCGCCCATCGACAGAATCCCGACGTCCGGGTCGAGCAGCAGGTCGAGCGCGATGCGCTGCTCGGCGCTGCGGCCCTTGATGCCGAAGGCCTCCCGGTCGCCGCGCACCAGACGGACGTTGCCGTCGGCGGTGACCCGGCCCAAGGCCTTGCCGCGCTCCGACTGGATGGTCAGACCGGTGTGCACGGGAAGGTCGGCGACCTCGGCCACGTGCAGGTGCCCCTCCTCGAAGAGGATGTCCACCTGCTCGCCGGACAGGACCAGTTCGGACATTCCGGTCCAGCCGGAGGAGCCCGTGATGGCGAGCTCGGCGCGGTACTCCTCGGCGAGGAGACCGACCGAGGACGCCTTGATCCGGAGCGGGAGGTCCTTCGACACGACGGTGACGTCGAATCCCTCGGCCTGCAGGTTCCGGGCGACCGCGAGGATGCGGGAGTCGTTGTCCCCCAGGCGGTAGCCGGTCGGCAGCACACTGGGGTCCGAGTGATTGAGCTCGACACGGACGGTGCCGCCGAGTTCCCCGATCGGGATGGGGGCGTCGAGGCGACCGTACTTCACCCGGTAGTCGTCCAGCAGACGCAGCGCCTGCCGGGCGAAGTAGCCGAGTTCCGGATGGTGCCGCTTGGCCTCCAGTTCCGTGACCACCACGATGGGGAGCACGACCTCGTGCTCCTCGAAGCGGGTCATGGCGTTCGGGTCGGCCAGCAGGACGCTGGTGTCGAGAACATAGGTGCGCCGGTCTGGCATACGGCGCTTTGTGCTGGTCACCACGGAAGGACGTACCCCCTCGGATGAGGTCGGGGAGCGACGGAGTGGAGCTGGACCGGTCGTCGGCCGCCCTGCGCGGGCCGAGAACCGGCCCCCCGCTGCTTGTTCCGTGCCGTGACCGCACGGTCGGGCTGGTGCAAAGGGCCTCCCGGGCGGACGGCCCCGTGCCGTCCGCTGAGATCCGACACCCGTGGTTCGGGCGTCGACCTGCTTGGCTTATGCCCTCTAACAAGCGCCGCCATGCCAAGGCGCAGGACGGCGCGCCGGTGAACTCCTCGTTACTTCCGCCCCAAACGGGGTACACGGGACGCCCTCGCGGGGCGTCGGCGGGTGTGTGTCTCAGCCGCCGTAACGCCGATGGCGGGCCGCGTAGTCGCGCAGCGCCCGCAGGAAGTCGACCTTGCGGAAGGCCGGCCAGAAGACCTCGCAGAAGTAGTACTCCGCATGCGCCGTCTGCCACAGCATGAATCCGGACAGCCTCTGCTCGCCGCTGGTGCGGATCACGAGGTCGGGGTCGGGCTGGGCGCCGGTGTAGAGGTGGCGGCCGATCAGGTCGACGCTGACGGAGTCGGCGAGGTCCTCCATGGAGGTGCCCCGGTCCGCCGCGTCCACGATCATCGAGCGCACGGCGTCGGCGATCTCCTGGCGACCGCCGTACCCGATGGCGACGTTGACCAGTATCCCGTCGACGTGGGCGGTGGACTCCTCGGCCTCCTTCAGCGCGGTCTGCACGTGGGAGGGGAGGATGTCGGGGGTGCCGACGTGGTGGACGCGCCAGCGGCCGTCGGCGGCGAGGGTGCGCACGACGTCCTCGATGATGCCGAGGAGCGGGACGAGTTCCTCCTGGGGGCGGTCGAGGTTGTCCGTCGACAGCAGCCAGAGGGTGACGACCTCGACGTCCGTCTCGGAGCACCAGCCGAGGAACTCCTCGATCTTGTCGGCGCCGGCCCGGTGGCCGTGCTCGGTGGTGGAACCCGCGGCTTTCGCCCAGCGTCGGTTGCCGTCCATGATGACGCCGATGTGCTTGGGCACCTGAGCGTGGTCCAGGTGGCCTTCCACCCGGCGTGCGTACAGCCTGACCAGAAGGCCGCGCAGCTTGTCGCGCAGGTTCACGTGATTGTCAGCCCCTCCGTACGGTGCGGTCCCCGCGGGGCGCAGCCTACCCCCGTGGGTGCCGGGGCAAAAAAACGGGCCGGTCCGTGGGGGGGAGACGGACCGGCCCGAGGGGGGGTTTCCACCATAACCCTTCGTAAGTGATGCTGCGTGCATCGGCGCGCCACAACTACTCTCCGGAGTCGATCGACGACGCCCCGGTGGCCTTTTACGGCATGGTTCGTGGGTGGTTCATGGCCGGAACACAGCCGATTCGCAGGAGAACGAGCCGATCACCGAAGGAAGCTGAGGTTTCGCGGCGCCTTGGGCCCTGCTCGGCGGCCCGTCCACCCGTCCCCCTGACGGGCTAACCCGGCCGCGAACGCCCGCTTGACGCGAGCGTCACCGCGCAGCCCCCTCCACTGCGCGGTGACGTCCACGCAGCTTTGCTCACGCGAATTGCCTGGGCCCGAACTTACGCGAGGCGGGCGGCGGATGCGAACCGATCGCGATAACGATGTGGAAACTCCGTGGAGACGGCGTGTCGCCCGACCGGCGCTTCCCGGCCAATTCGGTCCTACGGGCGGCGGGCCTCGACGAGGTGGCGGGTGCTGTGGGCGACGAAGGGACCTTCGGCCTCGATCCGCTCGTGCAGGGCGCGCAGTCGGGGCCGGTAGGCCTCCACCGTGAAGCCGGGGACCATCCACACCACCTTGCGCAGGAAGTGGACTACGGCGGCGACGTCGTGGAACTCGACGCGCAGCCGTTCCGCCCGCAGGTCGACGACCTCCAGCCCGGCCGCCTCCGCGTCGGCGCGTTCGCGGTCCGGGTGGCGGTTGCCGCTCACCGACTGCGGCTGCGGCCCGAGGAAGTACTCGACGAGCTCGAAGACACTGCGGGGGCCCACATGCTGGGCGAAGTAGGTCCCGCCGGGCTGCAGGACGCGCGCGATCTCCCCCCACAGGGGGCGCACCGGGTGCCTACTGCTGACCAGGTCGAAGGAGGCGTCCGCGAAGGGCAGCGGGGCGTCTTCCGGGGAGGCGACGACCGCGATGCCGCGCGGACGGAGCAGGGCCGTGGCCTTGGCGACGTTCGCCGGCCACCCCTCGGTCGCGACGGTCAGCACCGGGGCCTTGGGGGCGGCCCGGCCGAGGGCGAAGTCCAGGACCTCCCCTCCCCCGGTCTGCACGTCGAGCGCCGCGCTCGCCACCGCCAGCCGCCCGGCCAGCGACATCGCGTACCCCCAGGAGGGCCGGGCCTCGGTGGCCCGTCCCTCGAACCAGGAGAAGTCCCACCCTTCGGTGGGAACGGCGGCCCCTTCGGCGAGCAGGTCCTCGAAGGCGCTCTTCCCGTCGCCGTCCTCGTGGCCGTCCCCGCCACGGTTCCTGTCGTTCATACGACGATCGTGTCAGAGGGGCCGCGAGGCCGCCGTCAATTTCGGGGTCGCTCGTAGTTCAGCAGCACGACCCCGTTGCCGAAGGCCTGCGTCCCGGTGAGCCGGAGTGCGGTCTCCGTCGGCGTATCGGTGCGCGGGAAGAGGGGCTTGCCCCGGCCGATGAGCACGGGATGGACGTAGACGCGCAGTTCGTCGACGAGGTCGTACCGGAGGAAGGCGGCGGCGAGGTCGGCCCCGCCGAGCCCCAGGTCCCCGCCCGGCTGCTCCTTGAGGGCGGTCACCTCCTCGGGGACGACGTCCCGGACGATCGTCGTGTTCCACTCGGCGCGCTCCAGCGTGCGCGAGTAGACGATCTTCGGCGTCTCGCGCCAGATGCCGGCGAACTCGGCCATGGTGGCGGGCACGTCCGGGTCGGCGTCCGCGGTCGGCCAGTAGTCGGCCATCAGCTCGTAGGTGATCCTGCCGTGCAGGAGTCCGCCCATCCGCCCGACGGCTTCGTTGAAGTGCCGGTGCAGTTCCTCGTCCACGCGGTGCCAGGAGATGTCCCTGTCCGGACCCTCGATGTATCCGTCCAACGACGTCGACATCATCAGAACGATCTTCCGCATGCGACGGCCCCTCACGTGTCCGGCTCGCTACCGTGCAGAGGGTAGCGAGGCGGCCGAGGGGAGACGGGCATGGCGCGCTGGCGGGACGGCAGCGGCGAACTCCTGGTGGGCGGGGTCCGGGTACCGCTGGAGATCGCCGCTTCGTACCGGGCACGGACCCGAGGTTTGCTCGGGCGGGACTTCATGGACGGGGCGATGCTGTTGTCGCCGGCCGGCGGGGTGCACACGTTCGGGATGCGCATGCCGATCGACGTCGCCTATCTCGACCGCCGGCTCACCGTCATCGCGGTGCGCACGATGCGGCCGGGACGGCTGGGACTGCCTCGGCTGCGGTCCCGGCACGTCCTGGAGGCGGCGGCCGGGGCGATGGAGGGGTGGGGGCTGGCGGCCGGGGTGCAGGTGCGGGTGTGCGCGTCCGCGGGCGCGTGAGGCTCAGCCCGCGGTACGCGGGAACGTGACCTCCACCCGCCGGTTCTTCTTGCGTCCGGCCTCGGTCGAGTTGTCGGAGATGGGGTACTGCTCGCCGTAGCCCCGCACCTCGAAGGTGATGTCCGGGTCGTTCAGCCTGCCCGCGAGCTGCGCCTGCACGGCGTCCGCCCGCTGCTTCGACAGGACGTCGCCGTGCGCGGAGGAGCCCAGGTTGTCCGTGAAGCCGAAGACGCGGACCACGGTGGTGTGCTGCTTCTCGATCTCCTCCGCGATCGTTGCGATGCGGGACTTCGCCTCCGTGCCGAGTCTCGCGCTGTCCTTGCCGAAGAGGACCTCGGCCTGCAGAGCGAACGTCACGTCCGCGTTGGTGTCCTCGCGGCGCTCGTCGCCCGACTCGTCCTCGACGACCTGCTTGATGTCGAGCACCTTGGGCTCGGCGAGGGTGCCGCCCTCGGGCAGCTTGAGGTCGGGGTCGTTGGGGTCCACGTCCACGGGTGCGGTGGCGGTGGCTTCGGTACCGGGCGGAACGCTGGGAGCGGTGTCGGCCCGCACGGCGGGAACGGGGGCGACGAGCACGACGGTGGTGGTGAACAGCGCCAGGGTGAGGCGAGGGCGCGGGTTCCGGGCAGGGCGCATGACGGACCTCACCCGGAGATCGTGATCGGGGCCGAGGCGAAGGTCGGCAACTGGAAGGTGACGTCGGCGGTGCCCGAGGGCGGCGCGGGGAACTGCATGAAGACGGAGAGGCTTTCCCCGGACTTGACGGTCGAGAACCCCGAGGTCGTCAGCGGCCGTCCGTCCGTGTCGCGGAGCACGTAGTACCGCTTCTTCCCCTTGGGATCGACGAGCGTGGCCCCGCCGAGCGACCTGCCGTTCCTGACGATCTCGGTCTCGTTCCCGCTCAACGCGGCAGGAACCACGACGCTCTTGTCGCCGTCGTTCTTCAAGGTGCCGTTCACGGTGACGAATCCGCCGGAGTCCCGCTCGGCGGAGCTGATCTCGAGGAGCAGCCCGTCCGAGCCCTTCAGTTCGGCCAGGGGCGTGTCCGACTGCCCTTCCTGCGTGCTCGGCTTGGAGTCGGTCCCCTTCGACGGCGACGAGGACGTCTCGGGCTTCTTGTCGTCCCCACCACCGCCGCACGCCGTCGCGCCGAGAGCGAGACCGGCCGCCACAGCCACCGCGATCAGCCCCCGGCGGGCCTTCGTCGTGAACCCCATGCCCATGTCCCTGCTTCCTTCGTCGCTCGTCGTACGTTGTCAGTCGGTCAGATGGACGCGGAAGAGGTCCTGAGGTTCCGGCATGCTCGTGGGGTCGTCCGGATCCGGCGCCCAGTTGCCGCTGTCCTCACAGGTGAATTCCGGCAGGACGTCCGCCGGCGCGTCGTCGCCGGGCTGTTCGAAGGAGCAGAGCGGCTCGATCACGGCATGCGCAGTGGCCTTCGACTGGAAGTCCTCCGTGCCGGGGACGATGGAGTCTCCGACGGACTTGTCGGTGCGGACGTCGACAGTGAAGTCGAGGCCGTCCTCGTGACAGGTGCCGATACTGGCGTCGTTCTGGGCGGCCAGCTCGTAGGCGCGCCAGCACGAGGGGGTCAGCCCCATCGCGACGCCGGCGAGGATGTCCTGCCACTTGGTCGGATCGAGTACGTTCTCCGCCCACCTGTCCGCGAGTTGGTCCCGGGTGTCCTGGGCCGCCGCGAGCGCCGCGGCGTCCGCCGCCGTCTGGGCGCCGTTCCTGTTCGCGGCGGCCTGGCCGACCGCCAGGTAGGCGAACGCGAGAAAGAGCAGACCCGCCACCACCATGATGTAGATGGGGAAAGCCTGCCCTGCGTCGCCGCGCGCCGGGTTCAGCCGCCGGTGACCTCGGCGATCTTCGCCGTGATCGCGTCGTAGATCGTCTGCCCGATGTCCGTGCCCGTGATGGCCAGGACGATGGCCACGACCACCGCGATGATGCCCAGGTACTCCACCGCCGTCTGGCCCTTGTCGCTGCGGGCGGCGCGGGCCTGGAAGTACGCGACGGTGGTGTTGATCCAGTTGGTCATGCTGTGCCCCTCCGGGTGTCGCGTGGCCGGCTCGCTCGGCGCCGGTACCGCTGTCGGCACCACGAGCGTAGGCCTGAACACCCGTTCCGCCAGAGGGCCTCAGGGCCCAATTCCGGGCCCATTCCCGTCCCGCCGGTCTCTCGCGCCACCCCCTCATCACCCGTCACCCCACCCCTCGGCGCGACGCCCCCGCCGTGGTCCCCAGCCACTTGGCCGCGGCCTCGGAACGGCTGCCGCTGTGCAGCTTGGCGAAGATGCGGTTGATGTGGTTCTTGACCGTCTTCTCGCTGATGAAGCAGATGGCGGCGATCTGCCGGTTGTTCATGCCCGACGCGATGAGATCCATGATCTCCGCCTCCCTCCCGCTGAGCGCGTACCTCGCTCGTCCCGTCGGCGTCGATTTTCTCACGGAGGATTGCAACTGCGAAAGCGATTCCTCAGAAGTCAGAGAAAATAGGGGTGTAGGGTCCACTTTGGTGTGTGCAGTCGCACTTCCCTGGATATGCTCCAGGACCGCCGTCGCCGCCGTGGGGGTGAAGTGGGCCCTGCCTCGCATGACGTCCCGCACCGCCGAGACCAACTCCTCCACGGTGAACTCCCCGTGGACCAGGTAGCCCCCCGCCCCACCGCGCAGGGCCTCCTGGACGACCTCGGCCTCGTGGCTGTACGTCAGCATCACCACGCGGGCGAGCCGGGCCAGGTGGGGCAGGGCCGCCAGGCCGTCGACTCCGGGCATGCGGACGTCCAGCAGGACGACGTCGGGGCGGTGACGCACGGCGGCCTCGTAGGCCTCGCGGCCGTCCGCCGCCTCCGCGACGACCGTGACGTCCTCCCGGCCGGAGAGCAGGGCGGTCAGGCCCGCGCGGACCACCGGGTTGTCGTCGGCCACCACCACCCGCACGGGCACGGGCCGGGGCGGCGGGGGGAACGGGGGGTGCACGGCGCCGGGGCGCGGCGGTGTGTCCGGCATGACGTGGCTTCCGTTCGGGTGAGGGACGTCGTTCATGGGCGCGCCCCCGTGAGAGGGAGCTCCAGGCGGACTTCGGTGCCGCCGGGGTGCGCGCCGCGGCCGATGTGGATGCGGGCGCCGATGGCGGCGGCCCGTTCCACCATGCCGACCAGTCCGAAGTGACCGGAGCGGCGGAGCTGTTCGAGCGTGGTGCCGGCGGGCAGACCCCGGCCGTCGTCGTACACGCTGATGCACAGGTGGTCGCCGTGGACGCCCGCCTGGACGTCCACGCGGGTCGGATCCGCGTGGCGTTGCACGTTGTCCATGGCTTCCGAGGTGATCGTCAGGAGATGGCGGGCGACCGCGGGCGGAACCGGGAGCGTCGCGCGGTCGCCCGTGGTGCGGTAGCTCGCCGTCAGGCCCGTGCGGTCGGCGAAGTCACGCGTGCGGACGGCGAGTTCGGGCAGGAGGTCGACGTCCTGCGCCGGGTCCGGTGCGTCCTGGCGCAGTTCGGTGAGGAGTTCGCGGGACTCGGCGGCGGCACGGCGGGCGGCGCGGGCCACCAGGTCGGCGTGTTGCCGCACCCGGCCGGGGTCCATGTCGGGCGACCCAGCCGACCGGGCCAGGGCGTCCGCGGCGAGGGCCACGCCGTGCAGCGTCTTGGCCACGGAGTCGTGCATCTCGCGGGCCAGTCGGGCGCGTTCGGCGGCGACCGCCTCGGTGACGGCGAGCCGGGCCCGGACGGTGGTCAGCGCCTGGGTCGCCGAGCCGAACCGCAGCATGAGGTTGCGCAGGGTGGAGCCCATCGCGCCGGTGACGACGCAGAGACCGGGCAGCAGCAGTCGTTCCGCGACGCCCGTGTCCGGCCCCTCCCGCAGCGCCGCGCAGACCACCAGCAGTATCAGCGACTGGAGGGAGGCGAAGCAGGCGGCGCCCCGCCAGCCGTACACGATGCCGGCGAGCAGCGGGGTGCAGACGCTGACGTACGCGAGGGTGGTGTCGGGGCCGGCTGAGATCAGCAGCAGGGCGCCGAACGCGGTGTCCACGGCGAGGAGCGAGGGGTGGCGCAGCAGGAGCGGGCCGAAGCGTTCCCAGTCGCGGAACAGGACGTACGAGCCCATGAAGGTGACGACCACGGCCGCGCCCACCAGACGGACGCCCATGCCCGGCGCGGCGTTCAGGAGGGCGGAGGGCGCGGCGACGGCGATCATGGCCAGGCGGAAGCCGAAGACCTGCCGGCACATGGCCTGGAGGGCGTTCACCTGGAGGGAGACGTCCTCGGGAGCCTCCCGCGCCACCTCCCGCGCCGCCTCCCGCACATCCTGCGCCGGAACCGCCCCCGAACCGCTGCTCCCGCTCCCTGCCTCCGCCCACGCCGGGCCCGCCGGTGCGAGGTCAGGCCGCGCCAGGGCCGCCGACGCCGGGTCCGCCGCTGCCGGGGCCACCGGTGCAAGGGCGGGGGCCGCCGGTCCCGGGTCGAGCCGCACCGGGTCCGGCCGCGCCGGAGCCACCGGTGCAGGCACCAGCCCTGCCGGGGCCGCCGGACCCGAGTCGAGCCGCGCCGGAGCCACCGGTCCCGAGTCGAACCGCATCGAGTCCGGCCGCGCCGAGTCCGGCCGCGCCGGAGGCACCGGTCCCGGGTCAGGCCGCGTCGGGTCAGGCCGCGCCGGGGCCGTCGGTGGGTCGGGGCGTCGCCTCTGCAGGCCGCCGGGTGTCCTCGTGGTCGCCGTCATCGCCGTCCCCCGCCCGCCTAGTCGCCCGTGAGCGGGCTGAAGTCCGTGCCCGAGCCGAGCAGCAGGCCCGCGCCGAGCAGCAGCATGGTGGCCGGGACCATGAACGTGGTGATCATCAAGGTGGCCCGGGGCACCGCCCTGGCCGCCTTGCGGCGGGCGTTCTGGGCGTCCGTGCGGCGCATGTCCTTGGCGATCGAGACCAGCGTGTCCACGATCGGCGCGCCCAGTTCCTCGCCCTGCTGGAGTGCCGTGACGAACATGGCGACCTGCTCGGAGTCGTTGCGGCGGCGCAGCTCGGCGAAGGCCTCGCGGCGGCTGACGCCGAGGTCCATCTGACGCAGGGTGATGCGGATCTCGTCCGCCCAGGGCCCCTCGTACCTGGACGCCACCCGGCCGAGCGCCTGCCGGAAGCCCAGCCCCGCGCTGACCACGACGGCGAGGACGTCGAGGAAGTCCGGCAGGGTCCGCTCGATCACGTCCTTGCGGATGCGGATCGCCGCCCAGATGCCGACCTCGGTCCAGAACGCGGCGAACGCGAACAGCACGAGAGCCAGCACGATCCTGCCCTGGAGGAGGAAGACCAGCCCGCCGAACCCGCCCAGGGCGCCGTACACCGCGCGGCGGGCCGCGTAGCGGTCGAGGGTCAGGCCGCCCGGGTTGCCCGCCAGGTCTATCTTCCGGCGGTACTTGGCCACCTGCTTCGGGCCCATGAGGCGCAACACGGCGGGCGCGTACCGCATGCCCAGGCGGTCGACGAGGGAGTCGACCGCGCCGGTGCGGGTCGCGCCGACCTCCAGGGCCAGCGCCAGGTCCGGGGGGAGTTTGGCGTCGGCCCGGTACATGCGGATCCCGGCGAAGGCGCCCCAGACGCTGAGGCCCATCACGGTGGCGAGCAGCAGTTCCATGATTCGTGCTCCCTTCCGGGCCGCTCAGACGTCGATCCGGGACATGCGGCGGATGAGGACGAAGCCGACCGCGTACAGGCCGAAGGCGATGATGACGGCGCCCTGGCCGACCGGCGATCCGGTCATGCGTTCCAGGGCGCCGTCCTTGACCCCGTTCATCAGGAAGAGGGAGCCCACCCCCAGCACCGGCACGGCGTAGGCGGTGGTGTTCACCTGCGACAACTGCGTGCGCACCTCGCGCCGGGTCTCCTTGCGTTCCTCCAGCGTCTCCGTCAGGTTGCGCAGGGCGCCGACGACCTGGCCGCCGGCGCGGTTGGACAGGACCAGTGTGGTGACGAGGACGACCAGTTCACGGGAGGGGAGGCGGTCGGCGAGTTCGCCCAGGGCGTCGTCCATGGAGTGACCGACCGCCAACTGATTGGCCACCTTGGCCAGTTCCTCGCCGGCCGGCGCCTCCAGCTCTTCCGCGGCCATGCCGATGGCGGTGCGCAGCGCCAGTCCGGCGTGGGTGGCGTTGGCCAGGATGCGGGCGAGTTCGGGGAGTTGGTTGATGAACTTCTCGATGCGTTTCTGGCGCTGCCAGTTGAGGAACTGCCAGGCGGCCCAGATGCCCAGGAGGCCGGCCAGCGGGCCGAAGAAGGGGGCCAGGGTGGCCTGGCCGATCAGCCACAGGCCCGCCACCGTCGCCAGCATGCAGGCGAAGAACTCGCCGGGCGTCACGTCCAGGCCCGTCGCCGCCAGCCGCAGCTCCAGCTTGCGGCCGGCCCGGGTGCGGCGCAGCCGTCGGTCCAGGCCGCGGAACCGGCGTCGGCGGCCGCCGCCGGGGAGCTGACCGGTGTGGGACAGGCGCTCCACCAGCTCCGCCCGCTGCGCCCGGCCGCGCCCGTAGACGTGCAGGCCCACGACGGCCAGGACGCAGGTCAGCAGGGCCACGCCGGTGGTGAGGGCGGTCAGGGTGTCGAGGTCCATCGGCGTCACCGGGCTTCCCGTGTCGTCAGTTCGTGTGCCGCTCGCGCCACTCCGAACGCCTGCGGTACGGGCTGGCTCGCCATGTACAGGCGGTCCGCGGTGCGGCGCGGGAGGGGGAAGTACTGGAAGGCGCCGTGGACGCGGCCGTCGGCGGTCATCGGCTGGGCGTCGAAGCGGGCGATCGTGGCCAGCCGGTACGGCTCCCCGCCGTGGCTGTCGAGGAGGGCGATCTCGGTGACGCGACGGGCGCCGTCGGCGAACCGGGTGAGCTGGATGATGACGTCCACGGCGCTGTTGATCTGGTCGTGGAGGGCGACGAAGGGGATCTCGACCTCCGACATCGAGGCGAGGGTCTGCAGCCGCATCAGGGCGTCCTCCGCGCTGTTGGCGTGCACGGTGGCCAGGGAGCCGTCGTGGCCGGTCGACATCGCCTGGAGCATGTCGAGCGACTCGCCGCCGCGGACCTCGCCGACCACGATCCGGTCGGGGCGCATCCGCAGGGAGTTGCGGACCAGGTCGCGGATGGTGATGCGGCCGTTGCCCTCCACGTTCGGGGGGCGGGACTCCAGGCGGATCACATGGGACTGCTGGAGCTGCAGTTCCGCCGAGTCCTCGATGGTGATGATGCGTTCACCGTCCGGGATCAGGCCGGAGAGCGCGTTCAGCAGCGTGGTCTTGCCGGTGCCCGTCGCGCCCGAGACGATCACGTTGAACTTCGCCTGCACCAGGCCCGCCAGCAGGTACAGCATGTGCTCGTCCAGCGAGCCGAAGCCGACCAGCTCGTGCAGGGTGAAGGAGCGGGGGAAACGGCGGATGGTGAGGACGGGACCGCTGAGCGACAGCGGGGGGATGATCACGTTGACGCGTTCGCCGGAGGGGAGGCGGGCGTCGACCATCGGGTTCGTCTCGTCCACCCGCCGGTTGACCGTCGAGACGATGCGTTCGATCGTCTGCATGAGCTGGTCGTTCGACGCGAAGCGCAGGGGGAGCTGCTCCACCCGGCCGCCGCGCTCGACGAAGATCGCGTCCGGCCCGTTCACCATGATCTCGGTGATGGACGCGTCCTCGAGCAGCGGCTCGAGGATGCCGAGGCCGAGCGCCTCGTCGACGACCCGGCGGATCAGCTGCGCGCGTTCCGCCGTCGACAGCACCGGGCCCTCGCGGCTGATGATGTGCCCCAGCACCCGTTCGAGGCGGGCCCGGCGTTCGGCCGCCGCCAGCGAACTCATCTCGGCGAGGTCGATCTCCTCCAGCAGCTTGGCGCGGTAGGAGGAGACGAGATGGCCGTCCTCGGCCCGCCCGTTCTCCTCGGGGGTGGTGATGCGCGCCCGCAGGCTCATGTCGGATGCCCTTCCCTCAGTGGTCGACCGGCATCGTGGCCGTCTTGTGGGCCTGGCCGAAGTCCCCTATGCCGGGGATGACGGACGGGATGGTGACGGTGGAGGTGACCCGCACCTCGTCGCCGGTGTACGCGGGCTCGCAGCTCGCGTCCAGCCAACTGCTCACCGCCTGTTGGCAGTCCCCCGCGTAGTCCTCGTCCAGCGAGGCGCTGCGCGCGCCGGTGCGCGCCGCCGTCCCCGCCTGCTGCGCCGCGTACGCGATCAGGCCGAGCTGTACGGCGGCCAGCGCGACGGCGAGGAGGACGGGAAGGAAGCCCAGGTACTCGATGGCCGCCTGGCCCCGGTCGCGGCCGCGGTGCCCTCGCCCGCGGGTCCGTCGTCGCCTCGGGTACGCCATCTCAGTCGCCGTCCTCTTCCTCGACCGCGCCCGCGTGACCGCGCACCGGGAACGGGAAGTCGATCAGGCCCGGGAGGAGGACGGGGACGTGCAGGGTGACGTCGGCCGTCACGTAGTCGCTGCCGCCGCAGGTCACCTCGGCGTTCGCCTGCCACGCGTCGGGCAGCTTGTCGGTCCCCGCCTGCTCGCACACTGCCGGCCGCTCCCCCCGGTGCGCCGCCGTCCCCTCCCGCACCGCCTCGTCGGCAGCATTCCCCGCGAGGGTGAACGTGTATCCCATGAGCACGAACTGCCACACCACCACCAGGGTCACGATGATCGTCGGGATCACGCCGAGGAACTCGACGGTGACCTGGCCCCGGTCGCGTGCGAGGAACGCCCTTGCCTGCCGTGCGGTCATCTCACTCCCTCCGCCGCCGGAACCCCGCCGGCCCGCGGTCCGCGCCGCGCCCCCGTCCGCCGCCCCTGCGCACCAGGGCGGTCTCCGGCGCCTTGACCAGTCCCAGCTCGCCGGCGAGCGCCCACAGGGCCTGGCGGACGGCGCCCTTGGCGTCGAGGGCGTGCACGCGGCCGGCGTCGACCGCGGCCTGGAGTTCCTTGAAGTTGGCGGGGATCGCGGTCGCGGCGACGGCCGTGCCGGTGATCTTCTGGATGAGCGGGGGCTGGATCTCCGTGGCGCGGGAGTGCCGGTTGACGACGACGGTCGTCTCCTCGGCCTTGCGGATCTGCAGCCGGTCCCACATGCGGACGGTGCGTTTGGCGCCGCGGACGGCGACCACGTCGGGGGTGGTGACCAGCAGGGCGCGCTCGGCCAGTTCGACGGCCGCCGCCCCCGCGCCGCTCAGCTGGGCGCCGCAGTCGACGACCACGACCTCGTAGCGGGAGCGCAGGGCGGTGAGGATCTGACGGGCGGCGCGGTCGGTGACCTCCTCGCCGCGTTCGCCCTCGCCGGGGGCGAGCAGGAGCGCCACGCCGGTCTCGTGGCGGAAGACGGCCTCGGCGAGGATGCGGGGCGAGATGTCGGTGATCGCGGCGAGGTCGACGACCGAGCGGCGGAACTGGACGTCCAGGTAGGAGGCGACGTCACCGGCCTGCAGGTCGAGGTCGACGAGGGCGGTGGTGCGGCCGGACGCCTGGGCGGCGAGGGCGAGCTGGACGGCCGTGAGGGTCGCGCCGACGCCTCCTTTGGCGCCGCTGACGGTGACGACGGTGCCGCCGACCCCGGTGAACACGTCGCCGCCGTGGCCGAGATGGCGTCGTACGCCGACCGACCACTGGGCGACGGCCTGGACGCGGCTGGCGAGGTCCTCGTAGCTCAGGGGCAGGGTGACCAGGCCGCGGGCGCCGGAGTCCATGGCGGCGGCGAAGAGCCCGGGGCCGACGTCGGTGGTGACGAGGATGACGCCGACCGCCGGGAAGCGCAGCGCGACCTCGCGGACCAGCTCCAGTGCGGGCACCGGGCCGATGCGTTCGTGGACGACGACGACCTCGGGCAGTTCGTCGACGGACTCGGCGGCGAGGCGGGCGAGGGTGTCCACGAGCTGGGTGGAGTCGGTGACCGGGGCGACGGGCTCGGCGTCGGGCAGCTGGCTGAGCAGGGTGGTGAGGGAACGGACCGCGTCCGCGTCGCCGACGGCCGGGAGGATCCTCGTGGGCATGGGCGGCGGCCTCTCACTTGTCCGTGGCGAGTTCGTACGTACGGTCCCGGTCCGGGACCGGGGCGCTGCCGCCGGGGGCGACGAGGGCGAGGCGGACGCGCTTGGCGAACGACTCCGCGTACGTGATGCGCTGGGCGTCGAGCGTGGACAGCGCGAAGGTGATGGGGACCGCGTCGGTGGGCGACTGGCCGCGGTTCTTCTCGTCCGGCTTCAGGGCGGTCAGCTCGCCCACGTCCAGGACCCTCGCGTTCGTGACGATGATCTTCGACTGGTCGGGGTCGCCGTCGCGGGCGCCCTCGAAGGTGGCGTAGACGTTGACGGACGAACCCGGCGTGATCTTGCCGGCGACGCCGGTGGCCGCGTCGATCATGATCGCGACCTCCTGCTGGCCCGGCTGCAGGGCGGGCTGCTCGACGATCATGTCGCTCTGCAGCAGGGAGCCCTCCTTGAGCGTCGTCACGGCGATCTTGCCGCGGATGGCGGCGAGGTCGGTGACGGCGTTGTCGGACAGCCAGCGCTCCGGCATCTCGATCTTCTTGAACTGGTCCGCGCTCAGGGGGGTGTACGGCGCCACGTCGGAGCGCAGCTCGTACGCGGTGACCTCGGGGCCGACCTTGGACTTCACGTCGTCCATGACGGAGAGGACGCCGGCGAACGCGCCCAGGGCGCACACCACCGACAGGAGCAGGAGAATCACGCCGCGGCGCTGACGGGAGTTCATGGGCCGTACAACCTCGTCGGGGGTCGGGTCGAGCGGACGGGAACAGGAGTGCGGGGCACGGTGCGGGCCACGCGGATCAGCCGCCCGCGGTGAGCGCGCGGACGGCGCCGGCGGACAGTTCGGAGGCGGGCGGAGGGGTCGCGGAGCAGAAGACGCAGCGGTCGCCGATGACGTCGATGCCGCACCAGTGGCAGACGCTCTGCCGGACCGAGGCGACCAGTTGGTAGAGGACCGACAGATCGGGCAGGTAGGCGCAGAACTCGATCGCCTTGCCGGTGCCCCACCAGCCGGCGGACTCGGCGGGCAGGGCCGTCTCCCGCAGCCCCTGGACCCGCCAGGCGGGGGCGAGGGTGTCGGTGACCCAGTCGGACTGCAGCTGACCGCGCGCGACCAGCAGCCAGGTCCCGAACTCGGGTCCGGGCAGGGTCGTTTCGGGGGTCGCCTTCACCAACTGCGCCTGAGGATGCGCGAGCACGCCGAACTGGCTGCCCGGAACCCAGGAGCGGGCGTGCGACTTGAGGCCGACGACGGGCACGCGGTCGAGGCGGGCGACCGAGCCGAGGAGCGCGCCCGCGTGGAGGTAGTGGGTGAGCAGCCGGCCCGCGGAGGCGAGGACGCCGGGTCCGAGGTCGCAGGAGGCCAGCTGTCGCAACTGGCGGGCCAGTACGGCGACTCCGAGCGGGGGCAGATCGGGGCGGAAGAGCGCGATGCGGTCGCTCTCCAGGAGGGAGCGGACCGTGTGCAGCCGCTGCTCCACGGCGGCGGGCACGCCATGGGAGTACACGACGATCACATGGCCGTACTGTTCGACGAGTGCCTGGACGGCGGCGAGCGCCTGGTCCAGCGGCTGCCGGTCGAGGTCGGCGAGGACCGTGGCGGGCAGGGTGCGTTCGTCCTGGGGCGGCAGCGCCAGGTCGGCTCCGGTCACGGCAATGGCTGTTGGCACGCGCAGCTCCCCGATTCCCGCGGTCCGGCCCACCGGCGTTACTCCGGTGCACCGGGGTGACTTCATTGCGTGACTACCTCAGCACTGTATCCAGCCCCTTGTGGCCGGAGAACAGCTTTCCGTAGCCGACCGGCAACTCTTCTTCGCGCAACTCACAGCAAACCGGGGCAGGTTACGCGCCCGTCACCTCCACCGGCCCTCCACGGACGGACCTCTTGACAACAGAATTGGTCTGGACCAACTTATTGTCATGTCCCCACTTAAACGAGTGACACGACTCTGGCCGGGAGCCGCGGGCGCCGTCGCCGCCGCTCTCGTCCTGTCCCTGACGGGCGCGGCTCAGGCGTCCGCCACGGACCTGAACAACGCCAGGAACGCCGGCTTCGAGTCCGGCCTGACCGGCTGGACGTGCTCGGCGTCCAGCGGCACCACGGTCTCCTCCCCCGTGCACGGCGGCACGGCCGCGCTGAAGGCGACGCCGGCCGGGCAGGACAACGCCAGGTGCGGCCAGACGGTGGCGGTGAAACCCAACTCGACGTACACGCTGAGCGCATGGGTCCAGGGCGGCTACACCTACCTGGGAGCGACCGGCACCGGCACGACGGACGTCTCGACCTGGACGCCGGACTCGTCGGCCTGGAAGCAGCTGTCGACGACCTTCACCACCGGAGCGTCGACGACCTCGGTGACGGTCTACACGCACGGCTGGTACGGCCAGGCGGCCTACTACGCCGACGACGTGTCGGTGTTCGGCCCCGACGGCGGCGGAGGCGGCGACCCGGCCCCGACCGTGCCGGGCGCCCCGGGCGGCCTCACCGTCTCCGGGACGACGTCGTCGTCCGTGTCGCTCTCCTGGAACGCGGTGTCCGGCGCCACGGGCTACTCCGTCTACCGCGGCGGCACGAGGACGGCGACGGTGACAGGGACCTCGGCGACCGTGACCGGCCTGAGCGCCTCGACGTCGTACAGCTTCCAGGTCACGGCGACCAACGCGGCGGGCGAGTCGGCGAAGTCGGCGGCGGTGACCGCGACGACGGCGCCGACGGGCGGGGGCGGCGGGTCGCTCCCCCGGCACGCCGTGACCGGCTACTGGCAGAACTTCGACAACGGCGCGACCGTCCAGCGCATCTCCGACGTGCCCGCCCAGTACGACATCATCGCGGTCGCGTTCGCCGACGCCACGACGACGCCGGGCGCGGTGACCTTCACCCTCGACTCTGCCGCCCTGGGCGGTTACACGGTCGACCGGTTCAAGGCGGACATCAGGGCGAAGCAGGCGGCCGGGAAGAAGGTCGTCGTCTCGGTGGGCGGCCAGAACGGCACGGTCTCGGTGAACGACGCGACGTCCGCGGCGAACTTCGCGAACTCCGTGTACTCGCTGATGCAGACCTACGGCTTCGACGGCGTCGACATCGACCTGGAGAACGGGCTCGACGCGACGTACATGTCCCAGGCGCTGCGCTCGTTGTCCGCCAAGGCGGGAGCGGGCCTGATCCTGACCATGGCCCCGCAGACGATCGACATGCAGTCCACGTCGAACGGCTACTTCCAGACCGCCCTGAACGTGAAGGACATCCTCACGGTCGTCAACATGCAGTACTACAACAGCGGTTCGATGCTGGGCTGCGACGGCAAGGTCTACAGCCAGGGCTCGGTGGACTTCCTGACGGCACTCGCCTGCATCCAGTTGGAGGGCGGCCTGGCCCCCTCCCAGGTGGGCCTGGGCGTGCCGGCCTCCACTCGCGGCGCCGGCAGCGGCTACGTCTCCCCGACCGTGGTCGCCAACGCCCTGGACTGCCTGACGAAGGGCACGAACTGCGGCTCCTTCAAACCCTCGAGGACCTATCCCGACCTGCGCGGCGCGATGACCTGGTCGACGAACTGGGACGCGACGGCGGGCAACGCCTGGTCATCGGCGGTGGGCCCACACGTCCACGGCCTGCCGTAGACCCGGGGGCCCGGGGGGCCGTGAAAGCCCTCCGGGCTTCGAGGCGTTCCCGCGAACCCGGGTGTACTGCGAACGCCCGGCGAGCCGGGGTTTACATCGGCGCACGCATCGAGCAGAAATCGGGCATCAACAGACTTCGAACCACAGCGAAGCGGGGAAGTGCCCCTCCCCGGCCAAGAGACCGTCACGATGGGGCGCCGGCCGGTAGTCCGGGAAGACCTCCCGCATCTCGTCGGGCCTTTCATAGTGCAGGTGGGACATGCACGCGAGGATCCGGGCACGGCTGTTGTTCGCCAGGAAGGCCCGCACGAGCGAGGTTTCCGCCCAGTGCAACACGCTGTCCAACAGGTCACATTGATAGTCGTACGGCAGGTAGATGTCGTGAACGTGGACAATGACGCCCGGTGCGAGACGCGGGAAGACCTCCAGAACGAGGAAGTTCACGTCCGAACCAGGTTTC
Source organism: Streptomyces sp. NPDC037083 (assembly GCF_055606485.1). Classification (NCBI taxonomy): domain Bacteria; kingdom Bacillati; phylum Actinomycetota; class Actinomycetes; order Kitasatosporales; family Streptomycetaceae; genus Streptomyces; species Streptomyces sp. NPDC037083. The sequence goes on from NZ_JBVJSQ010000001.1 coordinate 440,523, forward strand.
ACCACGTGGGACGAGTCCACGAACAGCACATCACCCGCGGTCAGGGAGGTGAACGTCGTCAGGTCGACGCTCTGGACCGGTACGCGGTGCAGGTGAACGCGGGCGTCCCGGGACAGCCAGTCGCGCGGGTACGGCTCGATGCAGGTCACCGTCCCCGGACGACCGTCCTTGGCGTTCCGGGTGAGTGCCCGGAGCGCGATGTGCGTGGAGACTCCGCTGCCCACTTCGAGGTACTGGCGGGGGCACAGCGATCGCAGGATGCCGTGCAGGGCCTGCGCCTCGATATAGCCATATCCCGGGCCGAGATCACCCGACTCCTCGAACACCCTGTTTCCGCGGTATTCATCGACGAACGGCTTGCATGCCTTCTCGAGCCAGGCCATCTGTTCATCGAGATCGATGTGCAGGCCGGGCAGACTGGAAGGGGCACGCCACAGCTCACGGGTTTGCGCCAGACCGCGCAGGTCCGGAGCAGAGGAATAGTAATGGCGTGGTGCGACAAGGATTCCCAGTCGGGAGAGGGCCATGTTCGCAACGACCGCTTGGCGCTTGGCAGCGCGCTTGACCTGCTGCCGAACGCTCACTGAATTCTGACTTTTCCCCATAGGCATCAAACTAAGCGACGCGGCATTCGACGACCTCGGACACGCCGATGTCCGTTCAGGTGTTTGCTGAGCCATCGGTCAGACCGCTACCTCCCACGAAGCAGCGGTCAATCTCGCGTCGTTTCCGCTCTGGGCAAGACCCGTTTGAAGACGGGCCCTAGTGACCCGCCGGCCGGTAGTACCCCAGGACCCAGGCCAATTGGGCGAACCAGGCCTGGAGCCGGTCCTTCGGCTTCGCCGTGACCACGCACTCGTAGACCCTGCCGTCCAGATGGACCACGGCGACCATGAGGGCCTTGCCGTTGGGGCTCGCCTTGTAGTGGATGCTGCGGATCTCGGGCCAGGGGAAGTCGACGGTGATGTCGTACATCTCGAAGGCGACGCCCGACACGTCGACGACCACCGAGTTGTGCTTGTCGACCGCCAGGAACTCCGGGCCGGCCAGCGGCGCCGCGGGCTGTGGCGGGACCGCCTGCGGGGCGTACTGCGGCGGGGGCGGGCCGAAGCCCGGCGGCACGGAGGGCGGTGGCGGCGGCTGGCTTGTCACAGGCGAAACCTACCCGGCGACGCCTGTGCGCCCACTTTCGGTCCCCCGTGAAACATTTCCCGTCCCCCACCGCATTAGTGGGGTGAGGACAGCACGCCGACCGACACAGGGGGAACACTCATGAGGCAGGCCGCCCGCGCGGACGAGTACGCCGAGTTCGCGGCGGCGCGCACCGGGCATCTGTACCGGTCGGCTTGTCTGCTCACGGCCGGGGACACGTACCTCGCCGAGGATCTGGTGCAGGAGACCCTCGGCAGGCTGTACCTCCGCTGGAGCCGCGTGTCCCGGGTCGACAACCCGGCCGGGTACGCGCAGACCGTCCTCACCCGCACCTTCCTCGCCCACCAGCGGCGGCGCAGCAGTCGCGAGCGGGCGGTGGAGGCGCTCCCGGACATGGCCGACGGCACCGGCGCCGACATGCCGTTGCGGCTGACGCTGCTCCAGGCGCTGGGCCGGCTGCCCGCCAAGGACCGGGCCGTCGTGGTCCTGCGGTACTGGGAGGACCGCTCGATCGAGGAGACCGCCAGTGCGATGAACGCGAGTTCGGCGGCGGTGCGCACGCGGTGCTCCCGGGCGCTGGGGCGGTTGCGGGAGCTGCTCGGCGAGGACATGAGCGAGTACGCCAGACCCTGAGCCGCCCGGGCTTCCCCGGCTGTCTGCGGCTCGCCTGCGTGTCCGCGCCCGCCCGGGCCTGCCTCGACCGACCCGAACGCCCCGAACACCCCGACTGATCCAACCGGTCCAACCGATCCGAACGCCCTGACTGCTCCGAACGGCCTGAACGCCCCGGCCGCCGGTGGCGCCCCTGTCTGTTACCCAATCCATCCCTCGTGGAGAACGGTGGTTCACCATGCCCGTCGACCAGCACAGCGATCCCTTCGAGGAGCAGCTCTCCGCCGCTCTGCACGCGACCGGCGGCGCCTTCGACAGTCCGGGCGCCTCGCTCACCGCCGCCGGGCAGGCCCGGGGCCGCCGGATGCGGCTGCGACGACGGGCCGCGGTCGCGGGGGGCACGGCGGGCCTCGCGCTCGTGGGGGTGAGCGGGGCGCTGCTCGGACCGTGGGGCGGCGCGTCCGCGCCGGAGCCCTCCTCCCTCGCCACGTCCGGCAGCAGTGCCAAGACCTCCTTCTCCGCCGACGACGTCGTCCGGACGCTGCAACGGCTGCTCCCGAAGGGCGACTTCACCAGGACGTCGGCGCGGGGCACGGGCGACAGACTGCCGCCGCTGGCGGTCGGTGTGTTCGACGACGGCAAGGGCGAGGGGTCCGTCGGCGTGGGCCTGGACCGGATTCCGGCGGACGCGGGCGAGATCGATCCGGCCGCCGCCGTGACGCCCTGCCCGCAGGACGGACTGCAGTCGGGCATCGGCACGTGCAGGACCGAGGTCCTGTCCGACGGGTCGGCCGTCACCGTCTACCAGGGGTACGAGTATCCCGACCACCGCGACAACCTGAAGTCGTGGGGCGCGGATCTGATCACCCCGGCCGGGCACCATGTGAGCGTCGTCGAGTGGAACGCCGCGGCGGAGAAGGGGAAGCCCGTCACCCGGCCCGAACCCCCGCTGACGACGGCCCGGTTGAAGGCGCTGGCCGCGGCCCCGGAGTGGCGGCGGATCATCGACGCCATGCCCGGCGAGCGGAGGAGGCCGGTCTCCCCGTCCGCCTCGCCCGGTTCGTCCGCCCGCCCCTCGGAGATGGCCGGCTGGCTCATTCTGCGCAAGCTCGGCCTCCTGCTGCCCAAGGGCCTGGACCGCGTCGCGAACGGCCGCCAGGAGACCGGGTACGGCTACTTCGTCGTCGACGACGGAAGGGGCGGCAGTCTGGTCCAGGTCAACGTGCAGCCGGGCATGTCCGACGTCGCCGACGAGCTGTACGGCCCCGACGCGGAGACCCTCTCCGACGGAACGCGCGTCGCGACGACGCAGGGCCCGGGTGAGAAGGGCGGTGCGGGCGTCGTGATGTGGACCGTCGACACGATGCGCAAGGACGGCATGCGCGTCGTCGTCAGTGCCTTCAACTCCTCGGCGCAGGACAAGGCCGCGACCCGCGCGAAGCCCGCCCTGACGATCGAGCAACTGCGGGCGATCGCGCTCAGCCCGCGCTGGCAGAGCCACGAGGACTGACGGCCGGGGAACTCGGATGGACTGGCCCTCGGGCTCGGTCTCGGACGCCGACGGGCAGGGCGGGGACCTCGGCCGATGAGCGCGAACCAGGCAGAGCAGTGGATCAGCGGATCAGCGGATCAGAAGAACTCCGACCACGGCTGGTCCCAGACCTGCTTCACGCACAGCACCAGGAACAGCAGCCCCGCCAGCACCAGCATGGCGTTGCTCAGCAGCCCGTTGCGCCACTTGCTGGGCGTGCGGGAGGTGTTGAGCAGCCACAGCAGCGTGCCCGCCAGGAACGGCAGGAACGCCGCGCCGAGCACGCCGTACAGGATGACCAGGCGGAACGGCTGGCCCTGGAAGAGCAGCACGATCGGCGGGAAGGTCAGCCACAGCAGGTACGCCCGGAAGGGCCATGAGCGTTCCCGCTCGCCGGAGGCGATCTCCGTGCCGGTGGCGTCGCCCGCCGACTCGCCCCGGCCGCGGTAGCGGGCCACGAAGTCGGCGAACATCAGGCTCACGCCGTGCCAGACGCCGATGAGGGAGGTGAAGGAGGTGGCGAAGAAGCCGATCAGGAAGAACTTGGCCGTCGCCGTGCCGTACTCCGCCTCCAGGATGTCGCTCAGCTGGACGAGCCCCTTGTCGCCGCTCGCGATGGCCACGTTCGCGGAGTGCAGCAGCTCCGCGCCGACGAACAGCATGGCGACGACGAAGACGCCGGTGGTGAGGTAGGCGACCCGGTTGTCCAGCCGCATCACCTTCATCCACCCGGTGTTCGTCCAGCCCTTGGCGTTGACCCAGTAGCCGTACGCGGCCAGGGTGATGGTGCCGCCGACGCCGCCGATCAGGCCGAGGGTGTTGAGAACGGAGTCCTTCTCGTCCGGCAGGACCGGCAGCAGGCCCGCGAAGGCGTCGCCGAGGTTCGGGGTGACGCGGATCGCCAGATACACCGTGACCACGAACATGACGCCCACCAGGACGGTCATGACCTTCTCGAAGACGGCGTACTTGTTGAACCAGACGAACACCAGGCCCACCAGGCCGCAGGCGATGGCCCACCACTCGAGCTCCATCACGTCCGGGAACAGCGCCTGGAGCGGCAGCGCGCTCGACGACATCGCCGCCGCGCCGTAGACGAAGCCCCAGACGACCACGTAGACGACGAAGAACCACGTCGTCCAACGGCCCAGACTCGCCCAGCCGTCGAAGAGGGTGCGGCCGGTGGACAGGTGCCAGCGTCCGGCCGCCTCGGCGAGGGAGATCTTGACCAGGCAGCCGACGATCGCCGCCCAGAGCAGGGTGTAGCCGAAGTTGCTCCCGGCGATGAGCGTGGCCACCAGGTCGCCGGCGCCGACGCCGGTCGCCGCGACCACGATGCCGGGGCCGATGTGTCTCCAACTGGAGGTGCGGGGGGAGAGGTCGTCGTCGCTGCCGGATGGAGCCTCGGTCTGCGGGATGTCTCCCGTGGGGGGTTCCGTGGTGTCCGCCATGAAGGTCAAGAAAGCCCAAAGACGCCGGTCCGGCAAGGGGGCGTGCGCGATCTCCACCCGATGTGCTCACCCTGCGGCCGGACACGGACGTGCGGTGAACCGACCGGTCACCGCCGTCTGCCGCAGCCGTCGTTGTCGCAGGTGGTGAGTTCGAACCACACGGTCCTGCGCCGACCGTCCCGGTGGCAACCCCAGCGTCGGGCGAGGGCCTTCACCAGGAACATCCCGCCGCCGCTCGCCGCGCCCCGGCCCGTGTCGGTCACCTCGCAGCGCAGGATGCCGTGCGCCGCGGTCAGGGTGAGGCGGAAGCGGCTCGCGGCGGGCGGCCCGTCCGGGCCCGCCGGGCCGTGCGGGCGCAGCAGGGCGTGGGTGGCGAGTTCGCTGACGAGCAGCTCGGCCGTGTCCGCCAGCTCCGCGCGGTCCGCCAGCCCCCAGCCCTCCAGTTGCCTGCGCACCTGCGCGCGGGCCTCGCGGACGGCGGTGGGCCGGGGCTCGTACTCGACGCTCGAGTGGCCTGCTCCTATCGGCGGTTGGGGGTAGGCGTCGTACTGGGGGTGGGGGTCCGGGAGGGGGGCGCGTCCCCCGGAAAGTCGCAGCATGGGATCAGCATGTCCTCTCCGGGGCCGGCCGCGTACGGGGAGGACTACCCGATTCCGTACCTGTAGGGGGTCCGCGGACCCGCGCTCACACGTACTGCAGGCGTACGGTCGTCCCGGCGCCCGCCTCGCGTACGTCGACGTAGGCGCACACCTGGCGGGCGAACCACAGGCCCTGGCCGGGCGCCGGTTCGGCGCCCGGCGGCGGGACGAAGCCGACGAGGGGGTCGTCGAGGCGGCGGGCCAGGAGCAGTTCGCAGACGCAGCCGGGGGCCTCGCCCCACAGCAGGGTGCCGATGACCGGGCCGAGGGACGCCGCCTCCGCGACGGCCGTGGCGAACGACCGCGCGTCGGCGGCGCCCAGTCCGCGGTCGGACGCCCAGGCGCGGACGGCGTCCGGGGCGGGGTCGGCGAGGTGCTCGGCGTCGGCGGGGGTCGGGGGCAGCGGTAGGGCGTCCAGCTCGGCCGCGAGGCGCAGGGGGTCCTCGTACACGCCCGTGTCGGGGTGGGCGCGGCGGGCCGCCTCGATGAGGACCGAGCCCGCGGTACGGGTGTCGTAGACGCACATCGCCGTGGTCGCCGTAGGGGCGAAGAGGAGGTTGGCGAGGGCCTCGTAGCGGATCCACTCGGCGCTCTCGCGGGGCGAACGGCCGGCCCTGCCGTTCCACACCGGTTCCATGAGGAGGTGCAGGCGGCCGCCGGGACCGGCGTGCGCGGCGAGGTGGCCGGCGGCCCGGGCGATGGCGTTGGCGGCGGAGCCCGTGTACCAGTCGGTGTGCGCGAGAAGGCCGACGTCCTTGGCGTCCGCGCCGAGGGCGTCGCGCAGGAGGTCCAGCTTGTCGGGGGCGACGATGGCGAGGGGCGGCGGCTCCTCGCGGGCGGCGAGGCCTTCGGCGAGGAAGGGCAGGGCCTCGGCGAGGAAGGACTCGTCGGTGGCCGAGATGGACATGCGGTGGTCGAACGTCCCTGGGGCGGTGGCGGGTCGGGCGGTCATGGGTCCCCCATCTGTCGGTCGGGTCGGTCGGTCGGGCGCTTGCGCGGGCGGTGTCGGCGCGGGAGCGGGTGTCAGCGCTGGGCGGTGACCCAGGCGGCGATCTGGCTGCGGTTGCTGAAGCCGAGCTTGCTGAGAATGCGTTCGACGTGTCCTTCGGCCGTGCGCCGGGCGATCACCAGGCGATCGGCGATCTGCTGGTTGGCGAGGCCTTCGGCGACGAGTTCGGCGACCTGCGCCTCGCGGCGGGTGAGGCGGATGCCGGGGCCGGGGCGCGGGACGTCGGCGGGGGTGGACGCGGCTGGAGCGGTACGGGCGGCCGGGAGCCGCGCGGGGACCGGGCCGGGGTGGGCGGTCCGCCGACGGGGTGGGAGAGGGGACCGCTCGGTACCGGGCCTCGTCCGCCCCCTGGCCCTGGACCCTGCCCAGGCCCCGCCGCCGGTCTCGGCCCCGCCGCCGGTCCAGGTCTCCGCCCCGGCCCCGGTCCAGGTCTCGGCCCCGGTCTCCACCCCGGTCTCCGCGCCGGCCCCCGTCCGGATCCTCGGCCTGCGCTCGCCGCGCACGCCCCTGTTCGCGTTCAGCTCGAAGGCGATGACGTCCGTGAGGGGCAGGGCGGCTCCGCGGTCGTACGCCTGGCGGAACGCGGCGCGTCCGATCGCCGCCCGGACGCGCTCCTCGCTGTCGCGGCGGGTGGAGTTGAGGCAGGCCGAGCCCCAGCGGTCTCGGTCGACGTCCGCCCAGGCGCGGTCGGCGCCGCCGAGGAGGACGGCCGCCCGTTCGTGCGCGCCGCGGGCCGCCGCGATCCGGGCCAGCAGGTCGAGGGTGAGGCCCATGCCCACGACGTCGTGGACGGCGTGCTTGAGGCGGAGCGCCTCCCTGCCGTGGCGCTCCGCCCGCGCCCAGTCGCCGCGTTCGCCGTGGGCCAGGGCGAGGATCCGCTCCACGTACGACAGCACCCAGCGCTCGCCGTGCTCGGCGCACAGCCGGCGGGTCTGCTCGCAGACCTCGATGGCTTCGTCGGCCCGGCCCAGGAAGGCGAGCGCGCAGGCCAGTTCGACGCGGTCGAGGCCGACCAGGCTCAGGTGCCCGCCGGGGACCGGGCCGCGGGCGACGCCCGCGCGGAAGTGCTCGAGGGCCCCGGTGAGGTCGTCGCTGAAGAGGAGGATGACGCCCACGACGTAGTCGGCGTGGGCAGCTTCCGCCGCGTTGCCCAGCCTGCGGGCCAGGTCGCGGGCCTGTTCCGCGCGACGACGGCCTCGGGTGAGGTCTTCCGGGCAGCCGGCGAGAAGGGCGGCGACCCACAGGGCGCGGGCCCGTTCGGGGGTGGGTTCGGGGTTGGCCGCCAGGGCCCGGTCCAGCCAGTAGCGGCCCTCACGGGGGGCTCCGCAGGCGTGCCAGTGGAACCAGAGGGTGCCGGCGAGGCGGAGGCCCGCGAGGGTCTCGCCGGGAGTGGTGAGACTGAAGTCGAGGGCGGCGCGGAGGTGGTCCTGGTCGGCGCGGAGGCGGGCGACGACGGCCGGCTGGTCGGGGCCGAACCAGTGCTGTTCGGCCCGAGCGGCCTGCCGTTGCGTCCAGTCGCGGTGCCGCACTCTGGCCGTGTGCTCGTCGCCCGGGCGCTCTCGGAGGCGCTCCAGGCCGTAGTGCCGCAGTGTGTCCAGAAGGCGGTACCGCACGCCGCCGTCCGGGCCGGTCTCCCGGCACAGGACGGACTTGTCGACGAGACCGGCGACGGCTTCGAGGACGTCGCCGTCGTCCGCCCCGGCCGCTCCCGCCCGTCCCGCAGCCAGGGGGTCCGCCCCCTCGCCCCCGCCAGGCTGCTCCGCCTCCCGGCCCGGCGAACCGCCGCCGGCCCCCCAGTCCCGCGAACCGCTGCCGGCCCTCCAGCCCTGCTGCGGCGCGGGGTCGACCGGCTCCGCGACCCGGCCGGCCGGACGGCGGCCCACCGCACCGGCCGGGGCGCATCCGACGTCGTCCCCCGGTCCCCCGCACACCGCCTCCGCCGTCTGCAGGTCGAAGGCGCCCGGCAGGATCGAGAGGCGGGACCAGGTCAGCTGCTCCTGTTCGTCGCAGAGTTCGTAGCTCCAGTCGATGGCCGCCCGCAGGGTCTGGTGGCGCGGGGGGACCGCGGGGCTGCCGGTGGTGAGGATGCGGTATCGGTCGTCGAGGCGGGACAGAAGCTGGGGGACGTCCAGGACCCGCATGCGGACGGCGGCCAGTTCGATGGCGAGGGGGAGGCCGTCCAGGCGGCGGCAGAGGCGGGCCACCGACGCCCGGTTCGCCGCCGTGAGGCGGAAGCCGGGGACCACGGCGGCCGCGCGGTCGGCGAACAGGGCGAGGGCCGGATAGCCGTCGGCGGCGCCGAGGTCGCCGTCCGGGTCGGGGACGGGCAGCGGGCGCACGTCCATCAGGTGTTCCTCGGTCAGGCCGAGGCGGTGCCGGCTGGTGGCGAGGACCCGGACGCCGGTCGTGCCCCGCAGGACGGCGCCCGCCAGCGTGGCGCAGGACGTGAGCAGGTGCTCGCAGTTGTCGAGGACGAGCAGGACCCGGCGCTCTCGCAGACGCTCCACCAGCGCGTCCAGCGCCGGGCGTCCCGAATGGTCGCGCAGGTCCAGGGCATCGCCGACGGCGAGGGGGACCAGGGTCGGGTCGTGCAGCCCGGAGAGGTGCACGAAGCGGACGCCGTCGGGGAAGGCCCGCTCCACGCGTGCGGCGATCCGGCCGGCCAGCCGGGTCTTGCCGACCCCTCCGGGGCCGGTCAGGGTGACCAGCCGGGCCCTGGCCAACAGCTCGCGTCCTTCGGCGAGTTCGCTCCGCCGGTCGACGAAGCTGGTCGTCTCCACCGGCGGACGACAGTCCCGGCGCGGCGCTGATCCGCCCATGAACAGCCAGTCCTCCGGGGTGCGGTCCTCGGTCAGTGGTCCGTGATCGTGTGCGCGGTCCCCCAGCCTTCCCGGAGATGTACATATATGCACCTTCGCCTCACCCGCGCGAGTGCACTTCGCCGGGGATCGCTTCGAAGGGCGCGGCCGCGGATACACTCCGCGGCCGGCACGCGCCGTTTTTGGCGTGTTTCCGGCCATGAGCCGTTTGTCGTCTATTGACCTGCTCATGCCATGCCCCGACGATGAGCGGCACCCGCACCGCCGCACAGAGCAAGCGCACAGCCCCCCACGACCCGACTCCCCACAAGGAGAGTTCATGCGACTTCGCATTCGCGGCTCAGGCGCCGGCGCCACGAACGCCCGCGGCGGCCGTCGGACCGCCGCCTTCGCCGCCCTGCTGGCCCTCGCCCTGGCGGCGCCGGTCTCGGCCACGGTCACCGACGCGGCGGCGGGCAGCGCCCCGAAGGCGGCACCCTCCGCCGACGACATCCGCCAGTACGAGATCCACGTCCACCACAGCACCGCTCAACTGCGCACCGCGATCGCCGCGTCCGGAGTGAGCGTCGACGAGGCCGACGAGGAGAGCGTGGTCGTCTCCGGCCACGCGGCTCAGATCGGGAAGCTGCGCTCGCAGGGGTACGAGGTCTCCCCGCTGGGCTCGGCGCCGGACCGGTCCTCCGGGAACGACGTGCGGCTCTTCGACTTCCCGTCCGCGGACGGGAAGTACCACAACTACGCCGAGATGACGGCGGAGATCGACCAGCGCATCGCCGCCTACCCGGGCATCATGAGCAAGCGCGTCATCGGCAAGTCGTACCAGGGCCGGGACATCGTGGCCGTCAAGATCAGCGACAACGTGGCCACCGACGAGGCGGAGCCGGAGGTGCTGTTCACCCACCACCAGCACGCCCGTGAGCACCTCACCGTGGAGATGGCGCTGTACCTGATCCGCGAGCTGGGCGCCGGCTACGGCACCGACTCACGTGTCACCGGCATGGTCAACGGCCGCGAGATCTGGATCGTCCCCGACCTCAACCCGGACGGCGGCGAGTACGACATCGCCACCGGCTCCTACCGCTCCTGGCGCAAGAACCGGCAGCCCAACTCCGGCTCCTCGTCCGTCGGCACGGACCTCAACCGGAACTGGAACTACAAGTGGGGCTGCTGCGGCGGCTCTTCGGGGTCCACGTCCTCCGAGACCTACCGGGGCGCGTCCGCCGAGTCCGCTCCCGAGGTGAAGGTCGTCGCCGACTTCGTGCGCAGCCGGGTCGTGGGCGGGAAGCAGCAGATCACCGCAGGGATCGACTTCCACACCTACAGCCAGCTGGTGCTGTGGCCGTTCGGGTACACGTACTCCGACACGGCGACCGGGATGACCGCGGACGACAACGCCGCGTTCAAGGCCGTCGGGCAGAAGATGGCCGCGAGCAACGGGTACACGGCCGAGCAGTCCAGCGACCTGTACATCACGGACGGCACGATCGACGACTATCTCTGGGGCACGCAGAAGATCTTCTCGTACACCTTCGAGATGTACCCGTCGTCCAGCGCGGGAGGCGGGTTCTACCCGCCCGACGAGGTCATCGAGCGGGAGACCTCCCGCAACCGGGACGCCGTGCTGCAGCTTCTGGAGAACGCGGACTGCATGTACCGGTCCATCGGGAAGCAGACCCAGTACTGCAGCTAGCTAGCCGGCGTCCTTGGCGTCCGCGTCCTTGGCCCCCGAGTCCTTGACGTCCGCGTCCTCGACGTCCGCGTCAACGGCTTCGGCGTCCTCGGCCTCGACGGCCGTGTCCTCGGCGTCGCCTTCCTCGAAGTAGGCGTCGAGGACCGCGTCCAGCTGGTCCTCCCACTCCTTGAAGCGCGCCCGGGCCGTCGCCTCGATCTCGATCGGGTACCAGCGGCGGTCCGGGGTGTGGACCGTGATGGTGAACCGCTTGCCGAAGCGCGGCGACTCCGTCTCGATCGCGCCGATCTCGTCCCAGCGGAACTCGCACGCCTCCTCGTCGAGGCGGAGGCGGACGCCCTGCGCGTCGGCGGTGAACCTGGCACGGCGGTCGGAGGCCTCGAAGACGGGTCCGTCGGAGGGCTCGCCCTCGGCGGGGGACCCCGTCTCCTCGGGGACGGACTTCTCAGCGGCGGACTTCCCGGCGACGGGCTCCGAGTCCTGCGCCGTCGTGTCCTTCGCCGTCGCGTCCTTCGCCTGCTCGGCCTTCACCTCCTCGGTCTCGACGACCTCGTCCTCGGCCGGCGTCCCGTCCTCCGGCTTCGCGGTCGCGGGCGACGTGAGCCCGGGGATGAATGCCGGGTCGAATCCGGCGCCCTCCAGGGGCTGGCTGCTCGAACCTATGCGCTGCTCCACAGCGGGCAGTATGGTCGAAGATCCTGTGCCGGACACAGCCAGCCCCTACTTCGTTACGGGAGTTCCGCACGGCGATCCGACAGAGACCCTGACGAAGACGCTCAATACGGCCGCCGTGGCGAACCCGGCCGCCGTGGCGGGCGACCGCCGTGGCCGGACCCCCGGCAGCCGGGTGCGGCCGGGTGTCAGCCGAGGACGGCGAGCGCGTCGATCTCGACCAGGAGGCCCGCCGGCAGGCCCACGTAGACCGTCGTGCGGGCGGCCGGCGCGGCGGTGAGGGACTGCTCCTCGAAGTACGCGTCGTACAGCTCGTTGAACTCGGCGAAATGACCGGTGTCGGTCAGATGGACGCGGACCATCATCACGTCGTCCCAGCTCGCACCGCCCTCGGCGAGGATCGCCCCGACGTTGGCGAGGGTCTGCAGGGTCTGCTCGCGCAGGGTGGGTCCGGCGGGGACCGGGGGCCGGCCCGGCTCGGCGGGCAGGAAGCCGACCTGACCCGCCACCTGGAGGATGTTGCCCTTCCTCACCCCGTGCGAGAACTTAGCGGGCGGGGTGGTGTGGGTGCTGGGGGTGAGCGCAATCTTCTCGGTCATGCGGCGTTCATTCCTTTGCGGCCGTTCCTCGGGGATGTCCCTTTGCGGCTTGTGCGATCGGGGTCCTGCCGGAGTACTCGCCGCTGACGGCGTCCGCCGTGCGGCGCACCAGCGGGAGCAGGGTGAGCAGTTCGTCGGCCGTGACGACGACGTTCGGCGCGGAGACCGACATCGCGGCGACCACCCTGCCGTCGGCGCCCCGGACGGGAGCGGCTACACAGTTGATGGACTCCTCGTGGCCACCGAGGTCGGTGGCCCAGCCCTGTTCGCGCACCGTTGCCAGCTCCCGCAGGAAGGCGGGGGCGTCGGGGGTCGAACGGGCCGTGTAGAGGGGGTAGTCGAGGCTCTCGGCGGCCGCCCGCCGCTCGGGCTCGGGCAGGTCGGCGAGGAGCAGCTTGGCGACGGCGGCGACCGTGATGGCGACCGGCTTGCCGATCCGCGAGTACATGCGCACCGGGTAGCGGCTCTCCACCTTGTCGATGTAGAGGACCTCGCCCTCCTCGTACACGGCGAGGTGGACGGTGTGTCCGCAGGTCTCGTTGAGCCGGGTGAGGTGGGGGTGGGCGATCTCGCGGACGTCGAGGTTCTCCATCGCCTCCTGGGCGAGGGCGAAGAGGCGGGCGCCGAGGCGGTAGCGCTGGTCGGACTGGCGGTAGACGAGGCCGTGTTCGTTGAGGGTGCGCAGCAGCCGCAGGGCCGTCGACTTGTGCACCCCGAGGCGGTCGGCGACCTGTCCGAGGTCGGCGGGGCCCTCGGCGAGCAGCGGCAGGATGCTCAGGGCGCGGTCGACGGTCTGGCTCATGGGGTGCGTGCCTCCTCCGGTGCGGCCGTGGCCTGCGTCCAGCCGGGGCCGAGTCGAAGTCTCTCCCACGCCGTGTCGTCGAGCGCGGCGAGGCGGTCGGCGTGGTCGCGGGACGGGGGGACGGCGAGGTCGCCGGGGACGGTGAGGGCGGCGGCGGCCATGAGGTGTCCGTGCCGCAGCCGGTCACGGACGGGCAGTCCGCGCAGGGTGGCGGAGAGGAACCCGGCGGCGAAGGCGTCCCCCGCGCCGACGGCGGCGACGACGTCGACGCGCGGGGCGGGGACGTGCACGACGTCTCCATCGTGGAAGACGGTCGCCCCCCGCGCCCCCTCCTTGACGACGAGCGTCCGGGGGCCGGGGAGCGCGGCGCGTACGGCGTCGACGCCGTCCAGACCCCACACTTCGGCCGCCTCGTCCTCGCCGACGAACACCAGGTCGGCGCCGCAGGCCAGTTCGAGCAGGATCCGGGGGCCGTTGCCGTCCGTCCACAGCCGGGGCCGGTGGTTGACGTCGAAGGAGACGAGGGGCCGGCCGGGCCGGGGGGCCGTCAGCTCGCGGAGCAGGGCGAGGCAGTCCGCGGAGAGGGCCGCGGTGATCCCGGTGAGGTGCAGCACCCGGCCGGCCCGTACGGCGTCCAGGGCCACGGTGTCGACGGACATCGCGGAGGCCGCGGACCCCGCGCGGTAGTAGGCCACCTCGTGGGCTTGGGTGGCCCGGTCGCCGGCGGTGCGGAAGTAGACGCCGGTCGGGCGGGAGGGATCGCGGTCGACGCAGGTCACGTCGACGCCGTACGCGCCGACGGTGTCGACGAGGTGGTCGCCGAAGCCGTCCGCCCCGACCCGGCTGACCCAGCGGACGGGGTGTCCGGCGGCGGCCAGCGCGCACACCACGTTGGACTCCGCGCCGCCGATGCCCCGGTCGAAGGCCGGCACCTCGGCGAGGCGGCCGGGCCGGGAGGGCAGGAAGGCGACCATGGACTCGCCGAGCGCGACGACGTCCACGGCGTCGGGGGCGTGGGAGGGCCCGGTGACGGTCACGATCGTCATGGCTCCTGTGCTGGTGCGGGCGAGCGAAGCGGGATGGGGGTCCCCCCGGCCGAAGGCTGGGGGAGGCTCCGTTGACCCCGCGTTGGCCGAGATGTTAGACAGCAGTGAGCGACATACGCAATGGACGTTGCGGTCTGTGCAACGCGCCTGATCAGGAGGTTCCATGAGTACCGAGGCGATCGCGGCGCTGGCCCGGCTGGCCGAGGAACGCGTCGACCATCGCTTCAAGGGCCTGCCGCCGGACGCCGACGGCCTCACCGTCGGGGAGCTGGCCGCCCAGCGCCGCAACCTCTTCACCGGCGGCTTCGCGACCCCGGTGCTGGCCCTCTCGGCGGAGCGCCTGGAGCACAACCTCGCGCTCATGGAGACGTACGCGACCCGGCACGGCCTCGCCTTCGCCCCGCACGGCAAGACCTCCATGGCCCCGCAGCTCTTCCAGCGGCAGATCGACCACGGCGCCTGGGGCATCACCCTCGCGGTCCCGCACCAGGTGCGGGTCGCCCGCGCCTTCGGCGTCCAGCGGGTCTTCCTCGCCAACGAACTGGTGGACCCGGCCGCGCTGCGCTGGATCTCCGCCCAGCTCGACGCCGACCCCGCGTTCCGCCTCGTCTGCTACGTCGACTCGGTGCGCGGCGTCGAGCTGATGGACGCCGCCCTGGACGGCGCGCGCCGCCCCCTGGACGTCGTGGTCGAACTGGCCGCCGGCGACGGAGCCCGCACCGGCGTCCGCACGGCGCAGGGCTGCGCGGCGGTCGCGGACGCGGTGGCCGCCGCCGCGACCCTGCGGCTGGTCGGGGTCGCGGGCTATGAGGGCGAGGTCCCGCAGGCCGACCCGGCGCGGGTGAAGGCCTGGCTGCGCGCTCTGGTCGCCCTCGCCGCCGACTTCGACGCGGCGGGACGGTTCGCGGACGCCGAGGAGATCGTGGTCAGCGCGGGCGGCAGCGCCTGGTTCGACGCGGTCGCCGACGTCTTCGCGGAGATCCCCGACCTGTCCCTCCCGGTGCTGAAGCTGCTGCGCTCGGGCGCGTACGTCTCGCACGACGACGGCCACTACCGCAAGCTCACGCCGTTCAACCGGGTCCCGGCGGAGGGCGCGCTGGAGCCCGCGTTGCGGCTGTGGACCCAGGTCGTCTCCCGCCCCTCCCCCGGCCAGGCGTTCGTCAACGCGGGCAAGCGCGACGCCGCCTACGACCTCGGACTGCCCTTGGCCCAGGCCGTCCGCCGCGACGGGGCGGAACGCCCCGCCACCGGCGTGCGCGTGACCGCCCTCTCCGACCAGCACGCCTGGCTGGGCACGTCGGACGAGGCGGACCTCCAGGTCGGCGACTGGGTCGGCCTGGGCCTGTCGCACCCGTGCACGTCCTTCGACAAGTGGCCGCTGATCCCGCTGGCCGAGGCGGACGGCACGGTCGTCGACTACATCCGTACGTTCTTCTGACCCGTCCGACGACCGTCCGACCTGGAGGCCGATCGTGGAAGACCTCGTCATCCGGGACGCCGACGTCGTCGACGGCACGGGCGCGGACTCCTACCGCGCGGACGTGCTGATCGACGACGGCAGGATCGTCTCGATCGTCAAGGAGGCGGCCGCCGCGGGCTGTCAGCGCCCGAAGGCCGTGCGGGAGCTGGACGCGGAGGGCCTGGTGCTCTCCCCCGGGTTCATCGACATGCACGCCCACAGCGACCTGGCCCTGCTGCGCGACCCCGACCACAGCGCGAAGGCCGCGCAGGGCGTGACCCTCGAAGTGCTGGGCCAGGACGGCCTGTCGTACGCCCCGGTCGACGACCGCACCCTCGAGGAGGTGCGCCGGGCCATCGCCGGCTGGAACGGGCCGGGCGACGACGTCGGCTTCGACTGGCGGTCGGTGGGCGAGTACCTGGACCGGCTGGACCACGGTGTCGAGGGCCGGGGCATCGCCGTCAATGCGGCGTACCTCGTCCCCCAGGGCACGGTCCGCGCGCTCGTCGTCGGCTGGGAGGACCGCCCGGCCACGCCGCGCGAGCTGGACCGGATGCGGCGGCTGGTGGCGGAGGGCCTGGAGCAGGGCGCGGTCGGCATGTCGTCCGGGCTGACGTACACGCCCGGGATGTACGCCGGGAACGCCGAACTGACGGACCTGTGCCGGGTGGTGGCGGAGTACGGCGGCTACTGGTGCCCCCACCACCGCAGTTACGGGGCCGGCGCCCTGGAGGCCTACGCCGAGACGATCGAGCTGACCCGTGAGGCGGGCTGCCCGCTGCATCTCGCCCACGCCACCATGAACTTCGGCGTGAACGAGGGCCGGGCGCCGGAGCTGCTGGCCCTGCTGGACGAGGCGCTCGACGCGGGCGCCGACATCAGTCTCGAC
Organism: Streptomyces sp. NPDC037083; assembly: GCF_055606485.1. Taxonomy (NCBI): domain Bacteria; kingdom Bacillati; phylum Actinomycetota; class Actinomycetes; order Kitasatosporales; family Streptomycetaceae; genus Streptomyces; species Streptomyces sp. NPDC037083. Next base: position 456,892 of record NZ_JBVJSQ010000001.1, read on the forward strand.
ACCTACCCCTACACCCCCGGTTGCACCACGCTCGCGGCCCTGCTGCCCAGTTGGGCGGGCGAGGGCGGCCCGGCGGAGATCCTGCGCCGCCTGGCGGACGACGCGACGGCCGAGCGCATCCGCCACGACCTGGAGGTGACCGGCGCGGACGGTTGTCACGGGGTGCCGGTGGACTGGGCCACGATCGAGATCTCGGGCGTGACCGACCCGGCGCTGGGCGACTTCGTCGGCCGCACGGTTCACGAGTCGGCCGCCCGGCTGGGCGAGGCCCCCTGGACGACGGCGCGCCGGCTGCTGATCGAGGACGGTCTCGGCCCGACGATCCTGCAGCACGTGGGCCACGAGGAGAACGTCCGCACGATCATGCGCCACCGCGTCCACACGGGCGGCTCGGACGGCGTCCTGACGGGCGCCAGGCCGCACCCGCGCGGGTACGGCACGTTCCCGCGTTATCTCGGCCACTACGTGCGGGAGTCGGGGGTGCTGTCGCTGGAGGAGTGCGTGGCCCACCTGACCGGTCGCCCGGCGGCCCGCCTCCGGCTCCCCGACCGGGGTCTGGTCCGCGAGGGGTACCGGGCGGATCTGGTCCTCTTCGATCCGGCGACGGTGGCGGCGGGCTCGACGTACGCGTCCCCGCGCGCCCTGCCCACGGGCATCCCGCACGTCCTGATCGACGGCCGTTTCGTGATCGAGGACGGCCGGCGCACGGATGTGCTGGCGGGGCGGGCGGTCCGTCGCAGTCCCATGTGACGGAACGCCCCTCCGCCCAGCCCTACGGCTTGGGCAGGGTGCACCCGCTCTTGTTCAGGCTGAGCTGGTTGCCGGTCGTGAAGCAGGCCGGGATCTGGTAGGTCTCCTGGGCGTAGTTGATGCCCTGGCGGACGGTGACGTTGCCGCTCGCGTCGACCTCACAGGGGTTGTTCTCGGTGCAGCGGGCGCCGTCCTCGTTGCCGGTGTTGTTGACGGCGACGACCTTGCCGGTGGACTGGTCGATCACCGGCGAGCCGGAGGTGCCGCCGATGGTCTGGCAGGCGGAGGTGTAGCGGACCGAGTCCTTCCAGGTCCAGTCGCCCTCCTTCAGGCGGTACACGAACCCGTCGACGTTGCAGCTGTAGAGCCGCTTCCAGTAGCCGGACGCCACCGTGATGGGGGTGCCGGCGACCGGGTGGGTGTCCTGCACGGTCAGCGCGGAGATCCCGTACGAGTTCTTGATCGTGGCGTACGTGCTGGTGAGCTGGTAGATCGACACGTCCGTGTCGGTCATCGTCCCGTAGGCGAGCTTGCTGGCGCGCAGGGTCGCGACCTTGGTGCCGGCGGAGTTGAGCAGGCTGAAGGTACGGCTGGAGGCCTGGTTGACGAGCACCTCGCCCGGCTCCGGGAAACCGGTCGACAGGCAGTGGCCGTTGGAGAGCACCAGCGCCGGGTCGGTGTCCAGGGAGTTCGGGAAGCGGACGACCGAGCCGGAGCAGTTGCTGAGCGCGACGGTCCCGGCGAGGTTGACGGCCTTCAGCGCGGGGGCGGCGGCCACCTTGGTCTGCGCCTTGGCGGCGGGCGTCGCACCGGCGGGCGCCGCGACCGCGGGCGCCGCACCCGCTCCGGCGATGGCCAGGGCGAAAACTGCGGCGACGAGAGGCTTTCTCATGTGGGGGGTCCCCTCTCATGACAAGGCGACCGGAGATCTTCCGGCCGCCGATGATTTGTCATGCGCATTGTTAGTGCAGAGGGGGCTGAGGACAAGGGGCGCTTTTCAGCCGCGGGGCGTCGTCGGCCTGCCGGCCGGCGGCGCCACGGCCGGGCTCAGGAGGCGTCCCCGGCTACCTTCCGCCTTTTCCCAGCCCACGCCCCTTCCCGGCGTTGCCCTTACTGGGCTCGGACGGTGCGACGGAGGGCTCACCGCTCGCCGTCGAGCCCGTGCCGTCGCCCGCGGCGGCGCCGTCGGACGACTCGCTCGACGGCGTCGTCGACGGCGAGACGTCCGAGGACGGCGTCCCGCCGGCCGAGGCGGACGGGGTCTCCCGCACGGACTCGGCAGGGTCGCTCGCGGACGCGTCCGGCGCGTCCGGGGAACCCGCCGTGCCGTCCGGCGCCGAGCGCGTGCCCTCCTGCCTGCCCTGCTGATCACCGGCCGGATCCCCGGCGACGGAGAACCCCGCCACCACCGCGGCCAGCGCCACCGCGCCGACCGCCCCGGCGGCGGCCAGCACCCGCCGCTCACGCCACCCGCCCGCCCGGCGCGCGGCACGCCGACGGTCCGCCCGGCCGCCCGCCTCCCCCTCGGCGGGGGGAATCCGCGGCAGCTCGGTCGTCTGGTCGTACGCGTTCTCCCACCCGTGCGCGGCCGCCGGATCGGCGTAGCGCTCGTACGAGGACTGATCGGTCTCGGCGTACGGGTGGTACACGATCGGCCGCACCTGGGGCACGCCATTCTCACCTGGCCTGGACATGGCCGCGCATTGTAGGGACGTGTGTGCCTCCTGGGACAGCCTTCACCGATAACCCCCCAAAACACCCGTCTCGCGTGGCGGAAAACACGCCCCACGGAGCGTTACCGAGCCGTAAGCTCCCAGACATGCAGGTGATCCAGTCGACCAAGCTCGCCAACGTCTGTTACGAGATCCGGGGCCCGGTTCTCGAGGAGGCGATGCGCCTGGAAGCGGCTGGTCACCGCATCCTCAAGCTGAACACCGGCAACCCGGCCGCCTTCGGCTTCGACTGCCCGCCGGAGATCCTGGAGGACATCCTCCGCAACGTCTCGACGGCGCACGGCTACGGCGACGCCAAGGGACTGCTGGCCGCGCGCAGGGCCGTGGTGATGCACAACCAGACACTCGGCATCGAGACGGACGTCGAGCACGTCTTCATCGGCAACGGCGTCTCCGAGCTGATCGTCATGGCGATGCAGGGCCTGCTGGACGACGGCGACGAGGTCCTCGTCCCGGCCCCTGACTACCCGCTGTGGACCGCGGCCGTCTCGCTCTCCGGCGGCACCGCCGTGCACTACCGGTGCGACGAGCAGTCGGACTGGATGCCGGACCTGGCGGACGTCGAGCGCAAGGTCACCGACCGCACCAAGGCGATCGTCATCATCAACCCGAACAACCCGACGGGCGCGGTGTACGACGAGGCGATGATCCGCGGGCTGACCGACATCGCCCGCCGCCACAACCTCCTGGTCTGCTCGGACGAGATCTACGACAAGATCCTCTACGACGGCGCCACGCACACCCCGACCGCGAAGGTCGCCCCGGACCTGCTGACCCTGACCTTCAACGGCATGTCGAAGGCGTACCGGGTGGCCGGCTACCGGGTCGGCTGGATGTCGATCTCCGGGCCGCGCGCCCACGCCGACTCCTACATCGAGGGCCTGACGATCCTGGCGAACATGCGCCTGTGCGCGAACATGCCGGGCCAGCACGGGGTGGTCGCCGCGCTCAGCGGACGCCAGACGATCAACGACCTGGTACTGCCGGGCGGGCGGCTCAAGGAGCAGCTGGACACCGCGTACGAGCTGCTGACGCAGATCCCGGGCGTGACATGCGTCCGGCCGAAGGGTGCGCTGTACCTCTTCCCGCGTCTGGACCCCACCGTCTTCAAGATCAAGGACGACCGGCGGATGGTCCTGGACCTGCTGCGCCAGGAGAAGATCATGGTCGTCCAGGGCACCGGCTTCAACTGGCCCGAGCCCGACCACTTCCGGGTCGTCACCCTTCCGGCGGCGACGGACCTGCGGGACGCCGTCGGCCGGATCGCACGCTTCCTGGACGGCTACAGCCAGCCCTAGGGTCCGCCGGCAGCAGCTCGGCGAGTGCCTCAACTTTAGACGAAATCTAAGCTAGGATGGTTTCCTGACAGCACAGGAGGCCATCCTCATGTACGAGCCGATCCGCACCAAGTCGGTGCACAGCACGATGGCCGGCACGCCCTCGGACTTCCCCCACCGTTCCCGCGAGGAGGAGCTGGACATCCAGCTCGCAGGCCATCTCGCGGCGCTGCTCGCCGTCACCGACGAGCTGCGCGCGACGGCGCCCTCCGCCGACCTGGACAGCGCGGCCGCACGGCTCGCGCAGCAGGTGACCCGGTTGCGAGGAGGGCGGACGCCGGTCCGCGCCCCCGTCGCCGCCGGCCCGGCGAAGCCGCGTCTCGCGGCCGCGCACGAGCGGGCGCACGCCCTGGCCGGCCGCGCCCTCCTCGTCGCCGCGTCCCGCGCGGACACCGCGGCGGCGATCCTGGCGGCCCAGCGCATGGACGCGCACGCCGCCGCCCTGGCGGAGACCAAGGAACTGAGCGCCACCGGCTGAATCCCCTCACCGGGACTCCCCTTCCGGGGACCACGAACGGCCCCGGTCCGCGTGCACCCGCAGCGACGCGCGGACCGGGCGCCACTGACTCCGTACCGTCCAGGAGTCCTACATCTACGGCGAAAAGGTCCCGTTCGGCCCCTGGACCGTCGAGACCGCCGACTTTCGGCTGTACGGGAAGGCCGGCGACGGCGTGGAGTGACGTGCCCCGCGCGTGCAAGGGGAATCTCGGCCTCCCGTTGAGTTCCGGGTCACCCCCTTCACCCTCCGTTCACCCGGTCCACCCAGGAACGTGGGGTTCCGCGAGCACGCTCCTCCCGTGAGACGAATCGCAGGAATCGTCCTCGCGGTGCTGCTGATGACGGGTGTGGTGGTCGCCGTCGTCGCGGGCCGCAGCGATGAGGACAAGAGCACGGCAACGAAGACCGTGCGGACGGTGATCGGGTCGGAGAAGGCGGAGTTCTTCGCGGACCCGGACGTGGTGAAGGCCCTCGCCGCCAAGGGCTACACCGTCAAGGCCGAGACCTCCGGGTCCTGGGCCATGGAGGGGCTGGACCTCGAGGGGTACGACCTGGCCTTCCCCTCCAGCCAGGCGCCCGCCGCCGAGCTGGCCGCGAAGTACAAGGTACGGGGGACCCTTCCGCGTCCCTTCTACTCGCCCCTCGTCGTCGTGGCGCACCGGAACGCCGCCGGAGTGCTCGCCGGCAACGGTCTGGCCACGCTGGACGCGGAGCACCGCGGCACCCTGAGGATGGCCGCCTATCTCGACGCGGCACGCGCCGACCGCACCTGGCAGCAGCTCAAGGGCGCCGCGCAGTACGGGGAGCTGACCGGCACCCTCTACCTGTCCAGCACCGACCCGGAGACCTCCAACTCCGGCGCGCTCTACCTCGCCGCCGCGTCCTACGTCGCGGGCGGCGGCAAGGTGGTCGCGAGCGACGCCGACGTCGATCGCACGGCGCCCCTGCTGCACAAGCTGGTCAGCGTGCAGGGCGCCCAGCAGTCCAGCACGGACGCGGCCTTCCGGGACTTCGTCAGCGGCGCCGGCAATCCGCTCGTCCTGGTCTACGAGTCGCAGGTCGCCTCGCTCCTGGCGGACGGGCAGAAGCCGGACGACCTGGTCGTCCTCTACCCGGACACCACCGTCAACAGCGACCACACGGCCGTACCGCTCACCGAGGACGGCGGCGCCCTCGCCCGACTCCTGTCCACGGACCCGAGCTTGCGCAAGCTGGAGATCCGGCACGGGTTCCGTCCGCAGGGCGTCGCCGCCGAGTTCGCCTCGGCCTCCACCTACCTGAAGCAGCAACTGACCGGCGTCCGCCAGGCGCCCGTGCCCACCTCCGCGGTGCTGCACGAGCTGGCGCGACGGGCGCGCGGATAGGGGGAACAGCACATGCCCGAAGACACCTCCACCTTCACCCTCACGCCGCCCGAGACCGTCGCCGCCGTGCCGCGCGAGCAGGCCGGCGGACTCGTCCCGGTCGAGGAGTCCGTTCGCACGGACATGGCCGCCAAGGCCGCCTCGTACGTCGAGGGGCTCGCCGCGCTCGACGCCCGCTCGCCCGAGTTCGCGGGCAAGGTCGGTGAGATCACCGCGCTCGGGTCGGGCGAGATGCGCACGGCCGCCGCACAGTCCAACCGCATGCTGGAACGGACCATCAGGAGCCTGCCGGACAAGGGCGGGGACGCCCAGTCGCAGGTCGCGGGCTCGCTCGTCGAACTCCGGCGGGTGGTCGAGGACCTGGACCCGCGTGACCTGCCGGCCGCCAAGGGGCGCAGGTTCCTCTCCCGGCTGCCCGGCGGCAACAGGCTGCGCGACCACGTCGCCAAGTACGCCTCCGCGCAGGGCACGTTGAACAGGATCGTGAGCTCGCTGCGCGGCGGCCAGGACGAACTGCGGCGCGACAACGCCGCGTTGCAGACCGAGCGCGTCCGACTGTGGGAGACCATGGGCAAGCTCCAGGAGTACGTCGTGCTGACCGACGCCCTGGACGCGGCCGTCGAGCGGCAGATCGGCGCCGCCGAGGCCGGCGACCCGGAGCGGGCCGACAGCCTGCGCGCCGACGTCCTCTTCCCGGTCCGGCAGAAGCACCAGGACCTGCTCACCCAGCTCGCGGTGTGCGCCCAGGGCTACCTCGCGATGGACGTCGTCCGCCGCAACAACGACGAGCTGATCAAGGGCGTCGACCGGGCCGCCACGACCACGGTGTCGGCGCTGCGCATCTCGGTCATGCTCGCCTCCGCGCTCGACAACCAGAAGAAGGTGATCGAGCAGGTCAACGCCCTGAGGGGGACCACCGAGGACCTCATCAGAGGCAACGCGGAGATGCTCTCCACGCAGAGCGGTGAGATCCAGCGCATCGCCGCCGACCCGGCCGTCGGCGCCGAGACCCTGCGGACCGCCTTCCAGCAGATCTACCGCACCCTCGACGCCATCGACACCTACAAGGTGCAGGCGACCGAGGCGATGGCGGTGACCGTGGAGAACCTGACGGCCGAACTCCAGCAGGCGAGCACCTACCTGGACCGCAGCCGCTCGCGGGGCGCGCTCGACGGGGGGCTCGCATGAGACGCGCCCGCCCCCGCCCCCTCCTCGCTCTGACCGTCCTCGCCCTCCTGCTGAGCGCCTGCTCGGCGCAGGAGAACGCCGCCGACCCCGGCGCACCCGAGCCCGGCACCCTGCGCGTCCTCGCCTCCAGCGAGCTGAGCGACATGACGCCCGTGCTGGAGCAGGTCCGCAAGGACACCGGCATCAGGATCCGGCCCACCTACATGGGCACCCTGGACGCCGTGAACCTGCTGGCCAAGGGTGCCACGGACGGGAAGTACGACGCCGTGTGGCTGTCGTCGGACGACTATCTGCGGCTGCGGCCCGACGCGGCGGACAAGGTCGTCTCGGAGACCCCGATCATGTCGAGCCCGGTCGCCCTCGGGGTGCGGACGACCGCCCTGGACGCCCTCGGCTGGAAGCCCGACCGTGTCACCTGGACGCAGATCGAGCAGGCGGTCCGGGAGGGGAAGCTCACCTACGGCATGACCGACCCGGCCCGCTCCAACTCCGGCTTCTCCACGCTGATCTCCGTCGCCTCCGCGCTGTCGGGGGCCCAGTCGGCGCTGACCGACGCGGACGTCACGAAGGCGACCCCGAGGCTGAAGGAGTTCTTCAAGGGGCAGCAGCTGACCTCGGGATCGTCGGGCTGGCTGGCGAGCGCGTACGCCCGGCGCGACGACGTCGGCGCGCTGCTCAACTACGAGTCCGTGCTGAAGGGCATCCCCGGGCTGACCGTGATCCGCCCGACGGACGGCGTCGTCACCGCCGACTACCCGCTCTCCTCCCTCGCCGCCACCGACGCGACGACCCGGGAGAACGTCAAGCGGGTGACCGACGCCCTGCGCACGGAGGCCGTCCAGCGGCTCATCACCGCCCGGACCCACCGCCGTCCGGTCCTGGCCTCGGTGCCGCCCGCGGCCGGCCTGGACACCGCCCGCCGGCGCGAACTGCCCTTCCCCGGCAGCCGTTCCGTCGCCGACGGACTGCTCGACGCCTACGAGAACGAGCTGCGCCGCCCCTCGCGGACCGTGTACGTCCTCGACACCTCCGGCTCGATGGAGGGCGACCGGCTGAGCCGGCTCAAGGACGCCCTCACCGACCTGACCGGCGACTTCCGCGACCGGGAGGAGGTGACGCTGATGCCGTTCGGATCGGACGTGAAGAGCGTCGCCACGCATGTCGTCAGCCCCTCCGACCCGGACGCCGGGCTCGCCGCGATCCGCGCGGACAGCGAGAAGCTCAGGGCCGACGGCGACACCGCGATCTACACGTCGCTGGAGAAGGCGTACGACCACCTGGGCGCCGACCGCGACGCGTTCACCTCCATCGTGCTGATGACGGACGGCGAGAACACCGAGGGCGACGACGCCGCCGACTTCGACGCCTTCTACCGGGACGACCTCACCCCGGCCGGGAGACGGATCCCCGTCTTCCCCATCCTCTTCGGCGACTCCGACCGCTCGGAGCTGGAACACATCGCCGAACTGACCGGCGGCCGGCTCTTCGACGCCCAGCAGGGCTCGCTGGACGGCGCCTTCGAGGAGATCCGTGGCTACCAGTAGGTTCGCCGGATACCTGGAGTCCCGCAAGAACATCGCCGGGAGCGCCTGCGGGCTGGCCGGCCTGGTGCTGACCTTCACCGGCGTCGCCGGTCCGTACTGGCCGGTGGTCGTCGCCGGCCTGTACGGGGCGGGCGCGCTGATCGCTCCGCCGGAGCGGCCGCCGCTGCCCGACTTCCCGGACCCGTCCGCCCAGCTCGACGAGGTGCGCGACGACTTCGAACGGCTCGGCGGGTACCTCGCGGAGATCGAGCTTCCCCCGGCCGCCGCGGGACGCCTCACCGAACTCACCGGGCTGCTGGCCGCGTTGCTGGAGCCGGGCTGGGTCGCCGAGATCCTCGCCCAGGACCCTGAGGGCGTCCACGTGCTCTCCCGGACCGTGCGGCAGGATCTGCCCGAGGCCGTCGACAGCTTCGTACGGGCGCGCTGGTGGACCCGGATGGCGCCGGGGCAGGAGCCGCCGGAGCGGCATCTGGAACGGCAGCTGACGCTGCTCCAGGAGGAGGCCGAGCGGCTGACGGCCGGGCTCAGGGAGATCGAGGCGCGCCGCCAGGAGACGCATACGCGGTATCTGGAGGACCGCAGTTCCTAGGCGAGGGCCTGCCGTCGCTCCCCGTCGGGGCGGACGGGGAGCGACGGCGGGCCCGTCGCCGCGCACGCCGTTGTGCGCGGCTGCCGACGCACCGCGGCCGACCGTGACGATCACTGGTCAGGGCAATCCCGTGCCGGCCGCGGAGTCTTCCGGGTGGGGCCTCAGCCCAGGCGCTGCACCAGCGCGCGGTACTCGTCCCACAGTTCCTTCGGGGTGTGGTCGCCGAAGGTGTTGAGGTGCTCGGGGACCAGGGCGGCCTCCTCGCGCCAGACCTCCTTGTCCACGGTGAGGAGGAACTCGAGGTCCTCGTCGTCGAGTTTCAGGCCCTTGGTGTCGAGGGCCTCCTTCGTCGGCAGCACGCCGATCGGGGTCTCGACGCCCTCGGCCGTGCCGTCCAGCCGCTCCACGATCCACTTCAGGACGCGGCTGTTCTCGCCGAAGCCGGGCCAGACGAACTTGCCCTCGTCGTTCTTGCGGAACCAGTTGACGTAGTAGATCTTCGGCAGCTTCGTCTGGTCCTTGCCCTTGGCGACGTCGACCCAGTGGCCCATGTAGTCGCCCATGTTGTAGCCGCAGAACGGCAGCATGGCGAAGGGGTCGCGGCGCAGTTCGCCGACCTTGCCCTCGGCGGCGGCGGTCTTCTCGGAGGCCACGTTGGCGCCGAGGAAGACGCCGTGGTTCCAGTCGAAGGACTCCGTCACCAGCGGGACCGCGCTCGCGCGCCGGCCGCCGAAGAGGATCGCCGAAATCGGCACGCCCTTGGGGTCCTCCCACTCGGGCGCGATGATCGGGCACTGCGAGGCGGGGACGGTGAAGCGGGCGTTGGGGTGGGCGGCGGGGGCGTCCGAGTCGGGCGTCCAGTCGTTGCCCTTCCAGTCGGTGAGGTGGGCGGGAGTCTCCTCCGTCATGCCCTCCCACCAGATGTCGTTGTCGTCGGTGAGGGCGACGTTGGTGAAGACCGAGTTGCCCCACAGCGTCTTCATCGCGTTGGCGTTGGTGTGCTCGCCGGTGCCGGGCGCGACGCCGAAGAAGCCGGCCTCGGGGTTGATGGCGTACAGCCGGCCGTCCTCGCCGAACCGCATCCAGGCGATGTCGTCGCCGATGGTCTCGACGGTCCAGCCGGAGATCGTGGGCTCCAGCATGGCGAGGTTGGTCTTGCCGCAGGCGCTCGGGAAGGCCGCGGCCACGTACTTGGACTCGCCCTGCGGCGGGGTGAGCTTCAGGATCAGCATGTGCTCGGCCAGCCAGCCCTCGTCACGGGCCATGACGGAGGCGATGCGCAGGGCGTAGCACTTCTTGCCGAGCAGGGCGTTGCCGCCGTAGCCGGAGCCGTAGGACCAGATCTCGCGGCTCTCGGGGAAGTGCGAGATGTACTTGGTGGAGTTGCAGGGCCACGGCACGTCCGCCTCGCCCTCCGCGAGGGGGGCGCCGAGGGTGTGCACGGCCTTCACGAAGAAGCCGTCGGAGCCGAGCTCGTCCAGGACCGGCTGCCCCATGCGGGTCATGGTGCGCATGGACACGGCGACGTAGGCGGAGTCGGTGATCTCGACGCCGATCGCGGAGAGGTCCGAGCCGAGCGGGCCCATGCAGAAGGGGACGACGTACATCGTGCGGCCGCGCATCGAGCCGCGGAACAGGCCCTGGTCACCGGAGAAGATCTCCCGCATCTCGGCGGGGTCCTTCCAGTGGTTGGTCGGGCCGGCGTCCTGCTCCTTCTCCGAGCAGATGAAGGTCCGGTCCTCGACGCGGGCGACGTCGGTGGGGTCGGAGGCGGCGTAGTAGGAGTTCGGGCGCTTGATCGGGTCGAGCCTCTTGAAGGTGCCCTTCTCGACGAGCTCCCCGCACAGGCGCTCGTACTCGGCCTCGGATCCGTCACACCAGACCACGTTGTCCGGCTGCGTCAGTTCGGCGATCTCGTTCACCCAGGAGACGAGTTCCTGGTGGTCGGTGGGGATGACGGGGGGAGCCGCGATGTCGCGCGCCACGATTGCTCCTAAAAGAGGGGTTTTTTGTTGGAGGCCCCGTGGGGGCTGCGACCCGGATGCTTCATGGTGGTGACCTTGGGCGCTCATCCGGTGTCGACCGCACTCATTTGATCATCCGATGATACCGCCCATATGTCCAGAGGGCCTCACAGGTGAGCGGAGTGAGGATGGCCACGTGTAGGAACGCCACTTTGCGTCCACTTGACGTTCAGAGGATCGCCCTTCGACCCCGCCCCCGTGAGACGCTGACCACTTCGGCGACGCGACCGTCGTCACCGAGCCGTGACCTAACGGCTCCGTAGGTACGATTGCGCGCATGACTGCGCCCGTCCCCGACGCGCCCACGGACACGCCGGCCGCCGGCCGTGGCCCCGTGGCACTTTCCCTGCCGCACCCGGTCAAGCCCAAGCTCCGCGGCTGGCTGCATCTCGGAATGTTTCCGGCCGCGCTCATCGCGGGCCTCGTGCTCACCGCCCTCGCCGACTCCACCCGCGGCCGCATCGCCTGCGGCATCTACGCCCTCACCGCATGCCTGCTGTTCGGCGTGAGCGCGCTCTACCACCGGGGCGACTGGAACGCCCGCATGGACGGCATCCTGCGCCGGCTCGACCACGCGAACATCTTCCTGATCATCGCGGGCACCTACACCCCGCTCACCCTGCTGCTCCTGCCCGCCTCCAAGGGCCGGTGGCTGCTGTGGGGCATCTGGGCGGCGGCGCTCGCCGGGATCGCCTTCCGCGTCTTCTGGGTCGGCGCCCCCCGCTGGCTCTACACCCCCTGCTACATCGCGATGGGCTGGGCGGCCGTCTTCTTCCTGCCGGACTTCATGCGCACGGGCGGCGTCGCGGTGCTGGTCCTGGTGATCGTCGGCGGACTCCTCTACAGCGCGGGCGGCGTGATCTACGGCATCAAGCGCCCCAACCCCTCCCCGCGCTGGTTCGGCTTCCACGAGGTCTTCCACTCCCTCACGCTGGCCGCCTTCGTCGTGCACTACGTCGGCATCTCCCTGGTGGCGTACCGGCACGGCTGACGGCCCCCTCCGGCTCCCTCCGGCTCCCACCGGCTCCCACCGGCCACGGCTTCCTCGCCGTGGCCGTTCTTCGTACGCCGGGAGAGAACGGCCGCACGGGCCGATGCCGGACAATGACCGCCATGACGGCCGCCCGCATCAGCTCCCCCGCCGACCGCCCTCGGCCGGGTCTCCGTGAACGCAAGAAGATCAAGACCCGTGAGGCGATCCGCACCGCGACCTACGCGCTGGTCGAGGAGCAGGGGTACGACGCCACGACGATCGACCAGATCGCCGAACGCGCCGAGGTGTCGCCGTCGACCGTCCTGCGCTACTTCCCGGCCAAGGAGGACATCGTCCTCACGGACGAGTACGGCCCGGTCCTCCTGGAGGAACTGCGGGCCCGTCCCGCGGACGAGCCGTGGCGGGACTGCGTCCGCCACGCGATGCTGGCGGCCGCCCGCGCCGGTGTCGAGGACGACATCGAGGTGGCGCGCCTGCGCACGCGGCTGCTGGCGCGTGTGCCGGCGGTGCGCTCGCGGATGATGGAGAGCATGTCGGTCAGCCGGCTGCTCTGCGTCGCGATGGCCGAGCGCACCGGCCGCGACCCCGACGGCCTGGAGGTCCGCGTCCACGCGATGTCGCTCGTCGCGGGCCTGATGGAGACCTCCATGTACTGGGCGGAGAACGGCCACCAGGGCGATTTCACCGCACTCCTCGACCGCGCCCTGGACGTACTCGAGCACGGCCTGGAGAACGGTGGGGGGCATGGCCCGGAGCAGGCTGCGGAGCGCGGCCCGGAGAACGGTGGGAGGCATGGCCCGGAGCAGGGTGCGCAGCACGGCCCGGGCAACGAAAACCTCTGAGCCCCCGCCGCTCCCCCGTGCCATCCTGACCAGGTGAACGCACCCGAGATCCGCGTCGAAGTCGCGCCCGAGCTGGCGCTGTTCGTCCCGCACGCCCGGCGCGTCGGCGCCACCGCCCTCGCCGTCGACGGCGTCTCCACCCTCGGCCACGTCGTCGAGTCGCTCGGGGTGCCCCTCACCGAGGTCGGCGCCCTGCTCGTCGACGGCCACGAGGTGCCCGTCTCGCACATCCCGGCCGACGGAGAGTCGGTGACCGTCCGCCCGGTCGCCCGCCCCCAGCAGGTCCCGGGGGCCCCGCTGCGCTTCCTCCTCGACGTCCACCTCGGCACCCTGGCCCGCCGGCTGCGGCTGCTCGGCGTGGACGCGGCCTACGAGTCGGTCGACATCGGCGACCCGGCCCTCGCCACCCGCTCGGCGGCCGAACAGCGGGTCATGCTCAGCCGCGACCGGGGCCTGCTGCGCCGCCGCGAACTGTGGGCGGGCGCCTACATCTACAGCACCGACCCCGAGGAGCAGCTCCGCGACGTCCTCGACCGGTTCGCGCCCGAACTGCTCCCCTGGACCAGGTGCACCGCCTGCAACGGCCTGTTGCGGCAGGCCACCAAGGACGAGGTCGCCGACCAGCTGCAACACGGCACCCAGAAGTCCTACGACGTCTTCGCGCAGTGCGTCGCCTGCGGACGCGCCTACTGGAAGGGCGCGCACCACGACCAGCTGGTGGCCATCGTGGAACGCGCCCTCACCGAGTTCGCCGGCTAGCCACCGCCGGCGGCGGAGGCCGGACCAGGGCCCGGATCATGTCCGACGGGTCCCCGGCCCGGCGACCTGGCGCCTGGGGCCCGGGGGTCAGTGGCTCAGTGCCGCGCGGAGGCGTTCGGGGTCGGTGGTCGGGGCGTCGCAGGTGAAGTTCCGGCAGACGTACGCGGTGGGTTCGCCGCCCACGAGCGGCCGGTCGGCGAGCAGCGGGAACTCGTCGCTGTCGGCGGCGCCGAACGCGACGACGGCGCCGGGGGCGGTGCCCAGTAGCGCCGTGCGGTGGAGGTCCCGCGCGGCCGGGTCGGTCGTGCCGGCGCCGACGACGGCGACCTCGCGCGGCCCGTCGAGGAGTGCCTCGGCGGCGGCGAGCCCCCACCCGATGAACCGGGGCACACGCGGCCCGAGCGCCTTGACCACTCCCAACGCCCGTTCGGCGGCCTTGCGATGGGGTTCCGAGCCGGTGTGGGCCGCGTAGCCGAGCAGCGCGCCGGCGGCGGCGGTCCAGCCGGAGGGCACAGCGTTGTCGGTCGGGTCCTGCGGACGCCGGATGAGCCGCTCGGCGTCGGCGGCGGTGTCGTACAGCGCCCCGGACCCGGGGTCGACGAACCGGGTCAGGACGTGGTCGAGCAGGAACCCGGCGAACTCCAGCCAGACGCCCTCCCCGGTGACGGAGGCGAGGGCGAGGAAGCCCTCGGCGACGTCGGCGTAGTCCTCCAGGACGCCTGCGTTGGCCCCGACATGCCCGTCCTTGCTGGTGCGGGCGATGCGGGCCTGCTCGTCGAGGTGCAGCCGGACGAGGAGGTCGGCGGCGGCGAGGGCCGCGTCGACGAGATCCGGCCGGTCGAAGTAGGCGCCCGTCTCGGCGAGCGCGGCGATCGCCAGCCCGTTCCAGGCGGCGACGACCTTGTCGTCCCGGCCGGGGGCGGGGCGTTCGGCGCGGGCCCGGAGCAGCCGGCTCCTGATGGACTCGATCTTCGCGGCGTCGAACAGCTCGTCCTGCTGCGGGAGTTGCAGCACCGAGGAGCCGTGCTCGAAGGTGCCCTCGTCGGTCACACCGAAGTACCGCGCGGCGAGCTCGGCGTCCTCGGCGCCCAGCACGTCGTCCAGCTGCTGCGGCGTCCAGGCGTAGTAGGCGCCCTCGACGTGCCGGCCGGTGCCGTCGTCGCTGTCCGCGTCGAGCGCGGACGCGAACCCGCCCTGCACGGTGCGCAGTTCCCGCACCATGAAGTCGGCGGTCTCCAGCGCGACCCGGCGTGCGAGCTCGGAGCCGGTGGCCCGCCAGAGGTGGGCGTAGACACGGCACAGCAGCGCGTTGTCGTAGAGCATCTTCTCGAAGTGCGGGACGACCCAGTCCCGGTCCACGGAGTACCGCGCGAAACCTCCGCCGAGCTGGTCGTAGATCCCGCCGCGGGCCATCCGTTCGCACGTGTCCTGCGCCATCTGCAGAGCGCCTTCGGCGCCGGTCCGCGCGTGGTGGCGCAGCAGGAACTCGATCACCATGGACGGCGGGAACTTCGGCGCCCCGCCGAACCCGCCGCGCTGCGCGTCGTACTCCCGGGTCAGCCCGAGCAGCGCCTGCGACAGCTCCTGCTCGCCGGGGGCCCGGCTGTCGCCGTAGGACATCTCCCGCCCCGCCAGATCCCGGACGATCTTCCCGGCGACCTCGGCGACCTCGTCCCGCCGGTCCGTCCAGGCCTGCCTGACCCCTTCCAGCACCTGCTTGAAGGAGGGCATGCCGTGCCGGGGCTCGGGCGGGAAGTACGTACCGAAGTAGAAGGGCTCGGCGTCGGGCGTGAGGAACACGGTCATGGGCCAGCCGCCCTGCCCGGTGGCCGCCTGCACGGCCTCCATGTAGACGGCGTCGACGTCCGGACGCTCCTCCCGGTCGACCTTGACGCTGACGAAGTGGTCGTTGAGGTGGTCGGCGGTCTCCTGGTCCTCGAAGGACTCGTGCGCCATCACATGGCACCAGTGGCAGCTCGAATATCCGACACTGAGCAGCACCGGCACGCCCCGCCGGCGCGCCTCCTCGAAGGCCTCCGCCGACCAGGGCCACCAGTCGACCGGGTTGTCGGCGTGCTGGAGCAGGTACGGGGACGTCTCATGGGCCAGTCGGTTCGGCATGGTGTCCATCCTGCCGCAGTACCCGGCCCGGACGGCTGCAGGCATGTCCCGCCGGTGACGTCGCCCTCCCCACGAGGCCGGACCACGGCGGGCGTCCGACGCCGCCGCTCCGGCGATCGGGAGCCCGTCGCCCCCTCGCGCCGGACAGCCGCCCGCAGCACACTTGACCAAGAAAAGCTGGGAGCGCCGGAGGGGGACGGGACATGCGGGACGGCCACAGGGCGGAAGCCGAGCGGTTGTTGGCGCGGGCCGTGGAGGAGGAGGTGCGCCGGTCCGGCGGGCGCACCGACCGGCAGGCGCTGATGACGCGGGCGCGCGGCGCGCTGGACGCGATGGCGCAGACGGCCGCCGAGGAGTACGAGGCGTATGCGCGCGTCCTGGACGAGACGGAGGCCCGGCGGATCAGTTTCGGCCGGCGCTACGCCAAGGAGGGCGGCCGGACTCCGTTGCTGGTGGCGGGCGTCGCGGCCGTGACGGCGGCGGTCGCGGACCTCGCGCTGGGCACCGGCCCGGGTACGGCTCTCGGGGCCGGGGTGACCGTCGGGGTCGTCGGGGCGGCGGCGACCGTCGTGAAGGTGGCGGGGTCGCACCTGCCGGCCGCGCACCACCGGGCCGGCGAGGCGGGGCAGCCCGGCGGGGCCGAACAGCTGCGGCTGCAGTGGCTGACGGCGCTGGAGGTGCGGGGCATCCGGCCGTTCCTGGACCAGCAGCGGGTGCTGAGCGCGACGACCGGCCCGAAGAAGCCCCCGGGACCGAGGCTGCGCGGCACGGACAAGAGCGCGGCGGCGCGCGGACGGACCGTGCTGGAGCAGTCGTTCGCCCAACTTCCCGAGCAGGAGGGCCCGTTCGCGGGCCGTCGGACGGAGCTGGCGCAGATACGGCAGTGGGTGCAGGCGTCCCGAGCCGGCACCGAGACCCGGCCCACCGTGGTGGTGCTGCACGGCGCCCCCGGCAGCGGCCGCACCACGCTCGCGGTGCGGGCCGCGCACGATCTGCGCGACCACTTCCGCGGGGCCTGCGTGGTGGATCTGCGCGGCGACAGCGCGCAGGAGGCGCCACTGCCCACCCGGGACGCCCTGCTGCACCTGCTGAACCGGCTCGGCGCGCCCCGCGAGCAGCTCCTCTTCCGTGAACGCTCCTCAGCGGAACAGCAGGTCAAACGGCTCGGCGAGCTGTACCACCAGCATCTGACCGGGTTGCCCGTCGCGGTGGTCCTGGACGACGCCTCGGATCCCGAGCAGGTGCGCGCGCTCGTCCCGGAACGTTCCGAGAGCCTGGTCCTGGTCACCGCCCGCTCCCCGCTCGGACTGCCGGCGGAGCTGTCCGCGCGGGTGCACGAGCTGGCGGTGGCGCCCCTGAACGCGGCGGGCGCGGAGGAACTGCTGGGCGCGGCGGCACAGGACGCCTCGGGCCCGTACGACGCCGAGTCCGCCGAGCGGATCACGCGGCTGTGCGGTGGGCTGCCGCTGGCGCTGCGGGTGGCGGGCTCCTCGCTGGGCCCGCGTTCGCCACGCGCGCTGGCCGCCGACCTCGGCGCGTACGGCCCGGTGGAACCGGTCGAGCGCGCACTGTGGCTGCGCTACACCGATCAGCCGGAGGTGACGCGCAGACTGCTGCGCCGGCTGGCGCTGGCCGGCCGGGCCTCGCTCGGGGCGGCGGCCGCCGCCGCGCTGCTGGCCACCGACCGCGCGGAGGCGGCCCGTCACCTGACGGCCCTGTCCGACGCCGGGCTGGTCGACCACGTCCGGGGCGACCGCTACCGCCTGCACGACGTGGTCCGCGCCTTCGCCCAGGCCCGCCTTCTCGACGAGGAGGCGCAGACCGAGCGCGCGGCGGCCCAGGAACGTCTGATCGTCAGCTACGCCGAGCTCGCCGACTCCGTGCTGCGGCTGGTCGACGGCAACATGTCGACCCGCTCGGACCGGTTCACCCCGCACGGCTTCACCTCCCTGGACGAGGCGCTGCGCTGGCTGGACGACGAGTCGAGCTTCATCACCGCGACGCTGCGGCACGCCGAGGGCGTCGACCAGAACGCCGTCATGAGCCTGCTGGGCGCGCTGTGCGACTACTGCCTGCTGCGCGGCGACCTCTACCGGCTCGGCGAGATCAGCGAGCTGGCGCAGACGGTCGGCCAGGACCTGCTGGTGCGGTCCGTGCAGTGGCGCACGGGCATCGCGGCCCGTCAGCTGGGCGAACTGGACAAGGCGCGAACGACGCTCAGCTCGGTCGTCGACCTGTATCTCCAGGCGCACCACGACGCGGGCGCGGCGCGCGCCCTGTGCTCTCTGGGCATCACCCTGCACCACCAGGGCCAGCTGACGGAGGCGGCGGCGAAGCTGCGGGAGGCGATGGAGCTGCAGGCCGCGCCCGAGCTGGCCACGGACCGCGCCTGGACGATGCACGCGCTGGCCGCGGTGGAGCGCGACCGGGCGCACCTGGCCGAGGCCCTGGACCTGCTCACGCGCTCGCTGGTCCTGCACCGCGAGGGCGGCTCCGTGCACGGCGAGGCATGGGCGCACTTCCAGCTGGGCCAGCTGCACCTGCGCCGTGGTGACGTCGTCCAGGCGCAGGCCGGGCTGCAACGGGCCCTCGACCTGTACGGCCGCACCCGCGACGCCCGAGGCGAGGCGTGGGCCCTGACCCAGCTGGCCCGGGCCCGGCTGATCGCCGGGGACCCCGGCCCGGCGGCGGAGGACCTGCGCCGGGCGGCGGCCCGCCACCGGGACAACGAGGACGCGCGCGGCGAGGCGTGGACGGTGTACTACCTGGGCCTGGCCCTGGAGGAGACCGGCGACCTGGACCACGCCGTCCGCGAGCTGGAGCGTTCCCGCTCGCTGTTCTCCCGTATGCGGGACGTCTACGGGCTGGCCTGCGCCCGCCATCACTCGGCCCGGGTGACCCGCGACCAGCGGGCCGCCCAGACCGGCTCGTTGCGCAACTCCGGCTTCGCCCGTCAGCTCCTGGTCGACGCCCGCGCCGACTTCCAGCGCATCGGCGTCGCCCACGGCGAGGCGTGGACCTGTCTGGAGCTCGCGATCGTCGACGCGGGCAACGCGCGTACGCAAGCCGCGCTGGCCCTGTGCGACGAGGCGACGGCGCTGTTCGTGTCCTACGGCGACCGGCGCGGTGAGGACTGGGCGCGCTTCCTGCGCTGCACCCTGCTGCCGTACGGGGCCCCGGGCGGTGTCGAGGTCGGCACGGCGGTGGCGCAGGAGGAGCTGGCCGAGCTGGTCCGGGCGCACCACCCGCTGCGGGACGACAGGCTCACCGAGTGCCTGGAGGCCTACGGCCTGCTGCTGGAGCGGGGCGTCCGCCTGGAGTCGGGCTGGCAGGCCTGGCGGCTGGGGATGGTGCCGGGCAGGCACGGGCGGGAGGTCATGGGCGTGGAGGTCGACGTGGACACGGGAGCCGGGTGAGCGGTGAGCAGGGGGCGGGCGGCCCGCCCCCTGCTCACCGCACTCGCCCGCCACAAGGCCGCTCACGCGCTCGTCGTGAGTCCGCCGCTCAGGCGCTCGTCGCGCGCCCTCGCCGCAGTCGCGGCCTCAGCTCGCCGACGAGGGCTTCCCCGTCGTCTTCGCACCCGTCTTCGCGCTCGCCTTGGCACCCGGCGCCGCGTCCGCCGTGGCGTTCGCCGTCGTGCCGTCGGAGGCCTGCCCCGGAGCCGCCGGGTCCGCCGGCTCCTTGAAGTCGACCTTGCCCATGTGCTTGTTCATGGACCTCATCAGGCCCCACACCGCCACCGCCATCGCCGCGAAGACGATGAAGCCGAGGACGCCGGGGGTGACCTTGTTCTCGTCGACCTCCTTGGCGAGGGGGACGAGGTGCGTCATTGCCAGGCTCACGCTTGCGCTCATGTCAGGCATTGTCGCGGATGCCCGCAAAGAGGTCGTCCTCGGGGAGGGAGGTATCGACGTGGGACTTCGCGAGCTCGTACTCCTCCGTCGGCCAGACCTCCCGCTGGATCTCCATCGGCACGCGGAACCAGCCGCCGTCGGGGTCGATCTGCGTGGCGTGGGCGATCAGGGCCTTGTCGCGGATCTCATAGAAGTCGGCGCACGGGACGTGCGTGGTGAGCGTGCGCTCCCGCTGCCCGAACTCGTCCCAGCGCTTGAGCCACTCCCCGTAGGGCGACTCCATGCCGCGCTCGATCATCGCGTTGTGCAGCGCCTCGGTGCGGGGGCGGTTGAAGCCCTGGTTGTAGTACAGCTTCAGCGGCCGGTACGCGGGCCCGAACTCGTCCTCGGGGTACTTGGCGGTGTCGTCCGCGCCCTCGAAGGCCACCATCGAGATCTTGTGGGTCATGATGTGGTCGGGGTGCGGGTAGCCGCCGTTCTCGTCGTAGGTGGTGATCACCTGGGGACGGAAGGTGCGGATCTGCTTGACCAGCTCGCCGGCCGCCCGGTCGACGTCCTCCAGGGCGAAGCAGCCCTCGGGCAGCGGCGGCAGCGGGTCGCCCTCGGGCAGCCCCGAGTCGACGAAGCCGAGCCACTCCTGCTTGACGCCGAGGATCTCCCTGGCCTCGTCCATCTCCTTCTTGCGTACCTCGTGGATGTGCTCCTCGATGTACTTGTCGCCCTGCAGCTTGGGATTGAGGATGGAGCCGCGCTCCCCGCCCGTGCAGGTAACGACCAGCACGTCCACCCCCTCGGACACGTACTTCGCCATGGTGGCCGCGCCCTTGCTCGACTCGTCGTCGGGGTGCGCGTGAACGGCCATCAGTCGCAGCTGGTCAGTCAAGACTCAATCCTCGGTAAGTCGGCGCCCGGCGTGACCCGGCGCGATCGCAGGCTTCTATAGTGACCGAACCGGGGGGCGAAAAATTCCGCGCCGAGAGGACGATCATGAGTACGGCGAGCACGCGACTGCCCGAGGGTCGCTACGGCCGTTCCTCGGACGAGCGCGCCGACCGCAAGCTCAAGATCGCGGGTGCCGTGCTGGGCGCGTTCCTGCTCGCACTGATCGGCTACCTCGCCTACCACTACGTCGGCCAGAACAAGATCAGTGCCGAGGTGATCACCTTCAAGGCGACCTCGGACGAGGCGGTGGAACTCCACCTGGAGGTCCGCAAGGACTCGGGCACGAGCGGCTACTGCACGGTGCGCTCGCAGGGGGCGGACGGCGCCGAGGTGGGCCGGGCGGACTTCCGCTTCTCCGGCTCGGACACGCGCATCGACAAGGTCGTCACGCTGCGTACGACGGCGAAGGGCACCACGGCCGAGCTGCTCGGCTGCCATGCCGGCTGACTCCGGGCCGCCCACGCCACCGGCATCCACCGCAATACGTACCCGCTGACCTGCGTCGACGTAATTCTGGTGGCTTATGTCCTCCCTCTTCGGCCGCTGAATTGTTAGGCTCGTGGTTTCGCCCATCACCTGAGGAACATGCTTCTGGGTAGGGCGATGCTTTGTATTCCCAGTACCGACGAGGAGCACCTGTGACCCAGACCAGCGAGTCCGTCACCTGGCTGACCCAGGAGGCGTACAACAAGCTCAAGGTCGAGCTTGAGTACCTTACTGGTCCTGCGCGCACGGAGATCGCCGCCAAGATCGCCGCCGCGCGCGAGGAGGGGGACCTGCGCGAGAACGGTGGGTACCACGCGGCCAAGGAGGAGCAGGGCAAGCAGGAGCTCCGAGTGCGCCAGCTGACCCAGCTTCTCGAGAACGCCAAGGTCGGCGAGGCCCCGGCCTCCGCGGACGGCGCCGTGGCGCCCGGCATGGTCGTGACGATCGCCTTCGACGGTGACGAGGACGACACCATGACGTTCCTGCTCGCCTCGCGCGAGTACGCGAGCTCCGACATCGAGACCTACTCGCCGCAGTCCCCGCTGGGCACCGGCGTGATCGGTCACAAGGTCGGCGAGGACGCGGAGTACGAGCTGCCGAACGGCAAGAAGGCCTCCGTGCGCATCCTCAAGGCCGAGCCCTACAACGGCTGAGCCCCCCTTCCTGGACCTGTTCGGTTCCCGGGCCTTCCCGACGAGCCCCCGGCGCCCGTGCCGCCGGGGGCTTCGTCATGCCTGGGGTCCCGTCGTGCCGGGGGTTGCCGGGGGTCCCGTCGTGCCGGGGGTTGCCGGGGGTCCCGTCGTGCCGGGGGTTGCCGGGGGTCCCGTCGTGCCGGGGGTTGCCGGGGGTCCCGTCATGCCGGGTTGCCGGGGGTCCCGTCGCGCCTGGGTTGTCGGGGGTCCCGTCGCGCCTGGGTTCCTCAGGCGGCCGCCGAGCGGTACTTGCGGACCGCGAGTGTGCGGAAGATCGCGATGATCACGATCGAGTAGAGGAGCGAGGCCCAGACGGGGTGGGCCATGGGCCATGCGTCGGACGGTGAGACGCCCGGGTCGCCGAAGAGCGTGCGGCAGGCCTGGACGGTGGCGCTGAACGGGTTCCATTCGGCGATCGGTTGCAGCCAGGAGGCCATTTGCGAGGAGTCCACGAACGCGTTGGATATGAAGGTCACGGGGAAGAGCCAGATCAGCCCGCCGGAGGTGGCCGCCTCCGGGGTGCGCACGGTCAGGCCGATCAGGGCGCCGATCCAGGTGAAGGCGTAGCCGAGGAGCAGCAGCAGGGCGAAGGCGGCCATGATCTTGCCGAAGTTGGTGGGCTCCGCGTAGCCGGGGCGCCATCCGACCAGGAGGCCGACGCAGGCCAGGACGACCAGGGTCAGTGACGTCTGCACCAGGTCGGCGATGGTACGGCCGGTGAGAACCGCGCCGCGGGCCATGGGCAGGGAGCGGAAGCGGTCGATGAGGCCCTTGTGCATGTCGTCGGCGATGCCCGCGCCGGCTCCTGCGGTGGCGAAGGTGACGGTCTGCGCGAAGATGCCCGCCATCAGGAAGTTCTTGTAGACGTCCGGGTCGGTGGAGCCGCCGATGCTCATCGAGCCGCCGAAGACGTACGTGAACAGGACGACGAACATCACCGGCTGGATCAGCCCGAAGATGACCATCTCGGGAATCCGGCTCATACGAATCAGATTCCGACGGGCGATGACCAGGGAATCGCTCACAGCACTCATCCGACGGTTTCCCTCTCGCTCTTTCCGTTGTCGTCGTTCTCGCCGGCCTTCGCCTCGGCCACGTGTCCCGTCAGGAACAGGAAGACGTCGTCGAGGGTGGGGCGGCGCAGGCCTATGTCGTCGATCTCGATGCCGCGGGTGTCGAGCTCGCGGATGACCTCGGCGAGCAGCTTGGCGCCGCCTGTCACCGGCACGGTGAGCTTGCGGGTGTGCTGCTCGACGGTCGTGTCGCCCTTGCCGAAGCCGGCCAGCACCTCCCGGGCCACGGCCATGTGGTCGCGGTCGTGCACCACGACCTCCACGCGCTCGCCGCCGGTGCGGGCCTTGAGCTCGTCGGAGGTGCCTCGGGCGATGACACGGCCGTGGTCGACGACGGCGATGTCGTGCGCGAGGTGGTCGGCCTCTTCCAGGTACTGGGTGGTCAGCAGCAGGGTCGTGCCGCCGGAGACCAGACGCTTGATCACGTCCCACAGCAGTTGGCGGTTGCGCGGGTCGAGGCCGGTCGTCGGCTCGTCCATGAACATCACGGGCGGCGAGACCACCAGCGCCGCGGCCAGGTCGAGCCGGCGGCGCATGCCTCCGGAGTAGGTCTTGGTGGTGCGGTCGGCGGCGTCCGCCAGGTCGAACTGGTCGAGCAGCTCGGTGGCCCGGGCCTTCGCCGCACCGGCCTTCATCTGGTAGAGCCGGCCGACCATCTGGAGGTTCTCGCGGCCGGTGAGGTACTCGTCGACCGCGGCGAACTGGCCGGACAGTCCGATCGAGCGGCGGACGGCGTCGGGGTGCTTGAGCACGTCGAGGCCGGCCACCACGGCCCGGCCGCTGTCGGGGCGCAGCAAGGTGGTCAGACAGCGGACGGTGGTGGTCTTGCCCGCGCCGTTCGGCCCGAGCAGGCCCAGGACCGTGCCCTGCGGCACGTCCAGGTCGACGCCGTCCAGAGCCTTTACGTCGCCGAAGGTCTTCACCAGGCCTTCGGCATAGATGGCGCCTGGCATATGAGTCTCCACGTCGTCGGGGATTCTTCGGAAAGCCTAGGTTTGCACTTTTCGTTCCGCCTGACGGTGGAATCGAAGGAGCGGCATGCGACACACCATAACGCGATGTATCGCGTCTCACAATGGACTTACTCGAACGAGTGACGGGCTCCGGGGGCTGGGGTCCGGGGTTCGAGATCTGGTGGTTCCCGGTCCGGGGTGCGGGCTCCGGGGTTGGGGCCCGGAGTTCCCGGTCCGGGTGCGGGCTCCGCGGTTCGGGCTCGGGGTGCGGGCCCCGGGGTCCGGCCTCGGCCTCGGGCTGAGCTCGGGCTCGGGCTCGGGGTGAGGTCTAGTCGATGACCGTGTAGCCGGCGTCGCGCAGGGCCCGGCCGACCTCGGCGCAGTGTGCAGGCCCCTTGGTCTCCAGGTGCAGCTCGACCTCCGCCTCGGTCAGTCCGAGCCGGGGGTCGGTCCGCAGATGGCTCACGTCCAGGACGTTGGCGTCCACCACGGACAACGCCCCCAGAAGTGCGGCGAGGGCGCCCGGCCGGTCCGTCAGGCGCAGGCGCACGGCCAGGTAGCGGCCCTGGGCCGCCATGCCGTGCCGCAGGACGCGCTCCATCAGCACCGGGTCGACGTTGCCGCCGGACAGCACCGCCACCACCGGGCCCTCGAACGCGTCGGGCGCGCTGAGCAGCGCGGCCACCGGACTCGCCCCGGCCGGCTCGACGACGAGCTTGGCCCGCTCCAGACACAGCAGCAGCGCCGCGGCCAACTCGTCCTCCGTGACCGTGCGCACCTCGTCCACCAGATCGCCGACGATGGCGAACGGGACCTCGCCGGGCCGGCCGACCTTGATGCCGTCGGCCATGGTGGCCGGGTTGCGGAGCGACACCGGCCGTCCGGCCGCCAGCGAGGGCGGGTACGCCGCGGCCCCCGCCGCCTGCACGCCGACGATCCGCACGTCCGGCCGCAGCGCCTTCACCGCGACGGCGATGCCCGCCGCGAGGCCGCCGCCGCCGATCCCGACGACGATCGTGCGCACCTCGGGGCACTGCTCCAGGATCTCCAGGCCGACCGTGCCCTGGCCCGCGATGACGTCGGGGTGGTCGAAGGGGTGGATGAACACCGCGCCCGTCTCGGCCGCGTACTCCTGCGCCGCGGCCAGCGTCTCGTCGACCACCTGGCCGTGCAGACGCACCTCGGCGCCGTACTCGCGGGTGGCGCTGATCTTCGGCAGCGGGGCGCCCTTCGGCATGAACACGGTGGAACGCACGCCCAGCAGCGACGACGCCAGCGCCACGCCCTGTGCGTGGTTGCCCGCGCTCGCCGCGACGACCCCGGCCGCGCGTTCCTCCGGCAGCAGCCCGGCGATCCGCACATAGGCGCCGCGCAGCTTGAACGAGCCCGTCCGCTGGAGGTTCTCGCACTTGAAGTGCACCGGCGCCCCGACCAGCTGGGACAGATGCCTGCTGCCCTCCATCGCGGTCGCCCGCGCCACGCCCGACAGCATCTTCTGGGCGCCACGCACATCGTCCAGGGTGACGGGGCGAAAGGAGTCAGCCGTGCTGTAGCTCATGACTCCAGCATCGCAGTTCACAGCCGGGAACGGCCGCTGTGACCAACCTCCGAGACCGGTTTCCGCAGCGCCGGTACGACCCGCCTTCCGGCCGCGTACTCTGTCCCCCATTCCAGCAGCCCCTTCATGAAGTGAGCCCCCGGCCATGCCCACAACACCTGAAATGTCGATGGACATGACGACCGTCGGTGACACCGGTCTTCTCGACACGCTGCAGCACGAGGTCGCGGTGTTCGCGCGCCGTGCCGAACAGACCCGGCTCGGCGGCGTCGGGCAGGTGCGCAACTCCATGGACCGCGCCGCATACCTGCTGCTCAACCGCCTCGACAAAGAAGGCCCGATGGGCGTCAAGGCGCTCGCGGCGAGCATGGGCATCGACTCGTCCACGGTCACCCGGCAGGTGGCTCCGCTCGTCGACACCGGTCTGGTCAAGCGGACCTCGCACCCCGAGGACGGCCGGGCCGTGGTGCTCCAGCTGTCCCCGCGCGGGCAGTCGCGTCTCGAGGAAGTGCGCTCCTCGCGGCGGCAGTTGATGGCCGAGCTGACGGACGACTGGGCGCCGGAGGAGCGCGAGGCGTTCTGCACGCTCCTCACGCGCTTCAACACCGCCCTGTCCTCCCGTATGGCGGCCCAGGGGCTGCCGGGGGCGGAGTCCTCGCCGACCGTCTCCTGAAGCCGGGGCACGCGCGCGTGGGGCGACTTTCCGACGGCGGTGCGCGGCTCTTGACCGAGAGCCCGCCCCTGGCCTCATATGAGACCGGGGCATATGGCCGTCCAGGGGGACGCCGGCAGGCGGGAGGCTCGGTGTGCGAGACAGGCGTGCGGCCCAGGAAACCCGCCGGGCCCGGGAGTTCGAGGCGTTCGTCGCCGGAGCGGGCGGGCGGCTGCTGCACGCCGCCACGCTGCTCACGGCCGAGACCCCGGCGGACAACCCGCGCGCGCGTCGCCTGCTGACGTTCGCCCTCGCGCACACGTACGCGTGCTGGGACCGGCTGCACGGCGAGGACCCGTACAACCGTGCCCGCGAGCACCTGGCCACCCGCTTCGCCCACAGCGCCTGGCACGAGTACGCATCGCATCTGTACGGCGCCCTGCCGCTCGGCCGCCCCCGGCCGCGCCCCGCCGCAGGCGCGCTGGCGCGGCTGCATCCCCAGGAACGTCTCGTGCTGGTCCTCAGGCTCTACGAGGGCGTCGCCGAGGAGCAGGTCGGGGCCCTGCTCGGCCTGCCGTCGGAACGAGTCCGCACGCTCTGCGAACGGGCCACGGCGACCCTTCTGAGTCCGCCGCGCGGGCCGGCGTCCGCCGCGCCCCGGGCCGAGGCGGCGGCCTCGTGAACCGGGCCGAGCGCGAGGCCACCGTCCGGCAGCTCATGGAGCGGACCCCGCCGCGCGTGCCGACCGAGCTGCACGCGGACGTGGTCCGCCGGGGCAGTCGCATTCTGCGCCGCCGCACCGTCGCCCGGCGGCTGCTGTGGCTGCTGCTGTGCGCGGCGACCGTGGCGTTCGTGATCTGGGCGGCGGTGGCCCAGCCCTGGGTGGAGCCGCCGTCGGAGACGACTCCACCGCTCAGGGGCTGGTGAGCGCCGGCAGACGCCCGGACCGGCCCGGCCGGGGGCTGTCCGGCCGACCGGGCTAGCCGAGGGCCTGCTGCAGGTCCTCGAGGAGATCGTCGACGTTCTCGATGCCCACGGAGAGGCGGACGAGGTCGGCGGGCACCTCCAGGGCGGAACCGACCACGGACGCGTGCGTCATGCGTCCCGGGTGCTCGATGAGGGACTCGACGCCGCCCAGGGACTCGCCGAGGGTGAACACCTTGGCACGGTTGCAGACCTCGACGGCCGCCTCCTCGCCGCCGGCCACCCGGAAGGAGATCATGCCGCCGAACGCCCTCATCTGCTTGGCCGCGACCTCGTGACCGGGGTGCTCCGGCAGACCCGGGTACAGCACGCTCGTCACGCGCGCGTGGCGGGTCAGCATGTCGGCGACCTTGGTGGCGTTCTCGCTGTGCCGGTCCATGCGCACCGACAGCGTCTTCGTGCCGCGCAGCACGAGCCAGGAGTCGAAGGGCCCGGCGACCGCGCCCATGGCGTTCTGGTGGTACGCCAGCTCCTCGCCGAGCTCCGCGTCGCCGGTGATCAGCGCGCCGCCGACGACGTCCGAGTGGCCGCCCATGTACTTGGTCAGGGAGTGCACCACGACGTCCGCGCCGAGGGACAGCGGCTGCTGCAGGTACGGCGTGGCGAAGGTGTTGTCGACGACGAGCCGCGCTCCCGCGTCGCGGGCGACCTGGGCGACGGCGGCGATGTCGGTGATGCCGAGGAGCGGGTTGGAGGGGGTCTCCACCCAGACGGCCTTGGTCTTCGGGGTGATCGCGGCCCGCACGGCGGCCGGGTCGCTGGTGTCGGCGACCGACCACTCGACCCCCCAGCGCGCGACGACCTTCGCGAAGAGGCGGAACGTGCCGCCGTAGGCGTCGTTCGGGATGACCACGTGGTCGCCGGGGCTGAGCAGCGTACGCAACAGGCAGTCCTCGGCCGCCAGTCCGGAAGCGAACGCGAGCCCTCGGCGGCCGCCCTCGAGGGCTGCGAGGTTCTCTTCCAGGGCGGTCCTGGTCGGGTTGGCGCTGCGGCTGTACTCGTAGCCGCCGCGCAGACCGCCGACGCCGTCCTGCTTGTAGGTCGAGACCTGGTAGATCGGCGGGACGACCGCGCCCGTGAGGGGGTCGGCGGTGTTGCCCGCGTGGATCGCGAGGGTCTCGAAGTGCTGACTGATGTGCCTGTCGCTCATGGGCACCGAGGGTAGTCGGCTCGCGGCCCCGGCGCGGGCCGCCCGCCCGACCCGCGGCGGGAGCCCCGGCGGGAGTCCGGGCGGGAGCCCCGGCGGGACGGAGGGTTTTCCACAGGGACGGGGGCGGGTTCGCCAATTGTCGGCGCGGTCTGGTTCGCTTGTGGCATGGAGATTCTCTGGGTCCTGATGGCGCTGATCATGATCGGCTTCGTGATGCTGTCGCTCGTACGGCGCCGTCGCGGTCTGGTCGGGCTGGTCCCGGCGGACCACCCGGACGCCGCGGACCCGGCGACCTACGGTTTCGTGCGCACGGAGGAGCTGGACATCCGCATGCCCGGCCCCGACCACGACCTGCTCGACGTCCTCGACGTGGTGCAGGGCACCCAGGACTACCGGGCCGCGCAACAGCTGCTGGCCGGCACCGAGACGGAGGGCGAGCTGCGCTGGCAGCGCGTGCAGGCCTTCGCGGGCGCGGCGGCGCTGGAGCTGCAGCGGCGGCCGGGCGGCGTCAGTGAGGCCCCGGGCGGGCAGTGGCTGCGGGTGTGGCGCACGGAGGCGCCGAAGGACCCGGGCGGCGCCGCGGTGCACGCCGAGTTCCTGGTGCAGCAGGCCTGGCGGACGTCGACGCCGGGCACGGACGACTTCCGGATCATCATGGAGGAGGCCAAGGACGCCTGCGACCAGGCGGCGCTCCTGGCCCCCGACGACCCGATCCCCTACATCGTCGAGCTGTCGGTGGCCCGTGGTCTGCGGTACTCGCAGACGGAGTTCGAGCAGCTGTGGCTGAGGATCCTGGACCGCGCCCCGGCGCACATGGGGGCGCATCTGGCGGCCCTGCACTACTGGTGCGAGAAGTGGCACGGGTCGCGCGAGCTGGCCTATTCCTTCGCGGAAGCGGCGGCGGCGAGGGCCCCGCAGGGCTCCCTCCTGGCGGCGATGCCCCTCTTCGCGGTCTTCGAGCACCTCCCCGAGGTGAACCTGGTCAGCAGCTTCTACCAGAGCGAGGTCGTGACCAAGGCGGTGCACGGCGCGCTGTTCGCGGTCCACGCGGCCCGGCCCGACGACCCGATGCTGGCCCACGTCCGCCACCTGCTGATCTTCTTCCTGGTGCGCTCCGAGCGCTGGTCGGAGGCGATGAGCCAGCTCATACACGTGGACGGTCACGTCGGCGCCCTGCCCTGGACCCTCTCCCCCGACCCGGCCGCCGAGTTCGCGGTGTTCCGTGCGCTGGCGGTGGCGGGCTTCGAGGCGAACGGCGGCAGCCCGGCGACGATGCCGCACTGAGCCGGGCTCCCGGTCACGCGCGCGTGCGGGTCACTTGACGGTGAAGCCGGCCGCCTCGGTGTCCAGGGTCGTGGTGCCGTCCTGCGCGGTGGCCAGGACGGCGACGTGCCAGGCGCCTCGCGGGGACGACGCGGCGTCGGCGCCGGTGACCTGGACGGTGTAGGTGCAGTGCGCGGTGTCGTGACCGGCCGGCTTGCAGACGGCGGGCTCGGCGGCGGCCATGTCCTTGGCGGTCAGCTTCTTCTTCGCGAAGGGCGAGTCCGCGGGCCAGGCCAGCACCTTCACGTTCTTGACGCCGGAGGACGCGGTGACGTCGGTGGTGAAGGTCAGCGAGCCGTCGCGGTCGCCGGCGGGAGCGGTGTAGCGGGCCGTGCTGTGGTCCAGGGCCGGGGGCTGCTCTCCGGCGTAGGCGAGAGCGAAGGCGCCCGCGCCACCGAGCACGACGACACCGGCGACGACCGACAGAGCGATACGACGAGACATGGCATTCTCCGCAACTGACTGAGTGGAACCGAACCGGCGCTCCTCGACTGCGCCGCTGCACCGATACTCGCTCCGGACGGATCCGCCGGGCATGAGCACGCGTACTCAACTCGGCCTGCTCACAGGTGAGTAGATGATCCGAGCGTGGACCTCCGAAGCGGGCGGCCGGGCCGCAGCGACCGCCCCGCATGCCGGGGCCGGCGCTCCGCCCCATCTCCCCCGGCTGCGTACGGCGCTCGAAAACCGGTGGCCGCCGCAACCGGCCGACCCCACTCTGTACGCCATGAACGAACCGCGACACGGCATCCGCGCGACCCACACGGAGTCCACGATCACCGTCTACCAGGCCTACCCCCCGGAGATCGGCCTCCCGGCCGCCCACGAGGGCCGCTTCCCCACGAGGTGGAAGCGGGACCGGATGACGTGGATCATCAAGCAGCGTTCACAGACCCTTGCCGCCATGTGACCCGTGGGTGATGCTGGCGGCTGTGCCCGGATTGCCGGTCAGGGACACAGGTGGGCGAGGAGTTCTGCACTGGCGGTGTACTCCTGTTCCTGGGGGAGCAGTCGGGCAGCCGAGTCCAGTTCGCCGTCCCTGACGAGTGCGTGGATCCCGTGGGCAAGCGGGGTCACATCATTGATGGACACGATCCACTCGTCCGCGTAACGCGACGATGCCTCACCCGAGAGCCCCAGTTGCAGCGAGCGGTACGGCAGGGGATGCAGGTGCAGATCGCGTTCGGGATCCCACTGGACACGGGCCGGTGCGCGCTTGAGGTCACGCTGCCAGGTGTCGCGATCGGGATGCAGTCCGCGGACGTAATGCGACAGGCAGGCATGGCGCAGCGCCCAGTCGAAGCCCTCGCGAGTGATCTCGACGGCCAGGACGGTCTCCTGACCTTCCTTCATGCCCCAGCCGGAGCGGTACATCATCCACATGAAACTGGGTTTAATCCACGTCATGCGGTCAGGCTTCCACGCGGCGGGGAAACGGCCCTTGCGGGCGGCGGGTCCGCCGATCTCCGGGCGGTACGCCTGGTAGACGGTGATCGTGGACGCCGTGTGGAGCGCGCGGATCCTGCGGTGCGGTTCTTCCATGGCGTACAGCGTGGGCTCGGTCAGCTCAGGTGACCACCGATTTTCGAGCGTTGCGCAACGCGACGGAGCACGTCGGCCGCGGGCGGCAGGCAGTCGGCCGTGCGGGCCGAGTAGCGTCCGGAGTCAGAACGGAGGTTTCTCCGACGCGGCCTCACGAACAGCAGTGTTTTCCTGGCCCAGAAAAGCTGATTCGGCACGGTAGAACGTGGGGCGGTGGTCCAGGAAGACCCGCATTTCCGGATAATCGTCGAGGTCGTCACTGTTGAAGTGACGCTCGGCGGCGGCAAGGCGCTCGTCGTGGCGTCGTAGGCGAGTGATCCCAGCCAGTCCAGTAGAGCCGCCCTCACCGGACAGCCTCGTTCCGAGTCAGCCCGACGGCCAGGCCCGACGGTCGCCGTTGCGGGGTGGGCGAGGATCGCGGCCATATACAGCGCTACGGGGAGCGTGGCTGCGTAGAAGCTGTTCTGACGGCATACCGGCTCCAGTTCGCTGATGGCCCTGATCTGAATCGCCGGGTCGGGCGTCGAGGAGGCGAGGCAGCGTGGCCGACAGAAATCCGCCGTTCCCTCTTGAGGTGCCGAGTGAGGCCCAAGCCGTGCCGTCCAACAACGACTGATGAGCAGGCAGTTCATTGGGCGTCAGATGCTCAGTCTGCTGATTCTCGCTGGTCGCCATGCAAAGGCTTGGCGGACGCTCAAGATCTGGCCTCGGGCTTCGTGCGCGGCAAGGGATGCGTGGTGTCGACTCACGAAAGGTCTGTGAGCACGGCTTGACGTGGATCATCAAGCAGCGTTCACAGACCTCATCCATGTTGCCGTCACAGCAACGATCATCTGGCTCCGGACCAGAACCTAGGGGACAGCGGCGCAGGTGCGGTCGCCGAAGTCGCCGAGCCAGAGCGAGGCCTCGGACGTCGTGCCGTCGTGGCTCAGCGACAGCTCAATGCTGCCCTTCGTGTAGTCCGGGAACCACACGGCATACAGTGTCCGCACCCCCTGCGCAACGGTGCCGACGCGGCGGACTTCCAGGGGCTTTCCGCCACAGGTCGCGGAACTCACCTGCTGGTGGTCGGCGGCGAACAGACGAACCCAGCCGTCGGTGAAGAGGGTTGCGAGCGGGTGCACCCCCCTTGAGTCTTCGATGGCCATGGGATTGGAACCGCAGGCTCGCTCGGAGAACGCAGATTCGGCGACCGATGCCCAGCACAGTCGCTGGTCGCGGGTCTCCCAGGCGTAGGCGGCGCCGGTCGGCCAGGGCTCGACCAGCATCAGGCCTTGAGAGTCGGGGGCGTCGGCACCCACCGCCCCCGACGTCATCAGGGTGGTTCGGGCTCTGTTGATCACCTCGGTCAGGTCCGGCTGCGAGGGAGTCGGCGCAGCGGTCGAGGCGGGAGCGCGGGAGCCGGACGGCCTCGCTGAGCTCCCGTCGCCACCCGAGCAGCCCGTCGAGGCCGTGACCAGCAGTACCGCTGTCCCCAAGGCAGCGCGAAGTCCGTATCGCATGAGCGTTCCTCCCCCGTGTGCACCCTGAGACCAGGGTGAGTTGCCGAACACTGTCCATGGGACCTCTTCGGCACTGAGCGCTCAGACGTCGCTCAGGCGTGCGTCGAGCTGATCAGCACGGCGGCCGACCAGCAAGCCGTCTGAGCAACATCTGAGCTCCGCCCCGAGCATCGCGTGCCGCTCCGCGGGAGGTTCCCTGTACAGGCTCGAACAGGCTGCGACGTCCGGCGAGGGCGTGCCCTAAGGCGTCGTGCCAGCATTGCGTGCCGCTTGCGGAAAGGGCTGTGAACACGGCTTGACGTGGATCAAGCCCAGCTTTCTGTGGATGATGTACCGCTGCGGCTGGGGCCTGAAGGAGGGGCAGGAGACCGTGCTCGCGGTCGAGATCAGCCGGGCCGGTTTCGAGTGGGCGTTGCGGCACGCGAGTCTGTCGAGCTACCTCCCCGGCCTGCACGCCGACCGGCCCGCCTGGCAGCGCGAGTTGAAGAATGCGCCCGCTCGCGTGCAGTGGGACCCCGAGCGGGACCTGCGCCTTCAGCCCCTGAAGCACCGGTCCCTGCAGTTCGGCCTCTCCGGTGAGGCCGAACGACGCTACGCGGACGAGTGGATCGTCGCGATCAGTGACGTGACTCCGCTCGCCCGCGAGATCCACGGATACGTGAGGAGCGGCGACCTGGACTCTGGGGCACGGCTACTGCCCGAGGAGCGGCCCTATGCGGCCGGAGGAGAGAAGTGCTGGCGCTACCTGGGTGGGTGACCGATGAGGCTAGCCCAGTTGTTGTGACGATCCCTGAGGACAGCCACCCAGGTGACGCGCGTCTGGACCGCGCCGTACGGGCGCGTGGGATCTGCTGTCCCGCTCTCCCCTCACTTCACTCTGCTGCAACTCGCCGAGTGTTCCGTGGGTGCTCACAGAGCCGGCACGGCTTGACTGCCGGGAGCTACGGCGGAGGCCATGGCAAGGTGCCGAAGGAACCCAAACGGCGCACGGGCACGACGAGTTCAGCTGGAGGAAAACCTGACGTTCGCAAATCTCACAACGTCCATGTCCGACTCGAGCAAGCGAATGTTCAGCGTAACCCCCGGACGAGATGGAAAGCCGATCACAGAAGGGTACAGACCTTTCCGCTGCTGCTTCTTCCAAGTACTCATGAGACATATCGCCAGATACCGCATGGGGAGCTGAAACTGCGGACCCCGTGTCGTCGTTTGAGAATTACAATATGGAGCCACCTGATAGATGCTCCTCAGGGTCACATCCCCATACATGTGCAGGTAGGCGACTGGATCTATGCGCCCAGTACGCACAAGCGTTCCAACCAGATCCAAGAATCCGATCCAGGCGTCAACCGCCTCACAGGTACGTCCGTCCCACGACGCGTAGTCGAGTCGTTCGAGCCGGTACACGA
The DNA here is from genome assembly GCF_055606485.1 of Streptomyces sp. NPDC037083. Taxonomy (NCBI): domain Bacteria; kingdom Bacillati; phylum Actinomycetota; class Actinomycetes; order Kitasatosporales; family Streptomycetaceae; genus Streptomyces; species Streptomyces sp. NPDC037083. The sequence continues at coordinate 490,755 of NZ_JBVJSQ010000001.1, forward strand.
CTGTTCTGTATTCTCGGAACTTCTTCGTTTCCAGAGTCGCGCTGACGCGCATCATCGAGTCGCCCAGGGCAGTATGCCCCTGACGCCTCACCGCCACCCAAGCTATAGCGGCAGATGCCGCCGACACAAACGCAGAAACGACAGCCGCCGTCGCCGCCAGAGAGAAAATGCTCACGCCGACCCGCTTCCCCTCATCAGAACCGTCATGAATTCAAGGAGGCACGCACTGCTCCTGCGACACTCCGCACGTCGGCGTCTGTCATATGTCTCCAACTGGGGAGACATATATGATCCCGGGTGAAGCATTCGGCCCACCCGAGCGGAGTCCCGTCTGCGTATTTCTCAAAAACGGGATGCATATAAAGAGGCATCCCATAGACCTCCTTCTCGATCTCGACTCCTCGCGCAGCCAGAGATTTCTTCAGCGCCACCCTGTCCGTACGCCCGTCCAAAATGGCGACCGTTTTATATCCGCTTAAAATCCGTTGAGCGACAGGTTCAGGAAAACGAATCCCCTCGACGGATTCAAGCTCGTCGCGATACATGGCAGCGATTGCATTTCTGCGTTGCAGGTCGACAGAAAAGCGCTTGAGTTGCACCAGACCGATCGCAGCTCCCAATTCAGTCATCCGCCAACTACCGCCGATGCGTTCGCTGACCTCCGATCCACAGCGCTTACCGTGATTTCGAAGCCGGCGAGCAACAGTACTCAGCCGCTCGTCCGACGTCACAACCATCCCACCCTCTCCGGTCGTCACCACTTTGCTCGGGAACAGGGAGAACGCTGCCGCATTACCAATGCAGCCTGCCGCAACGCCGTCCAACGTCGCACCGAATGCGTGCGCGGCGTCCTCTATCAAGGGAATTCCCCGAGCTTGACAGATTTCCCTGATCGCCCACACATCAGGGGAGATGTATCCCGCGACATGCACGATCACTATCGCCGCGGTACTACCCCTCATTCTGCTTTTGATGCTTTCAACGCAGGGGTAGAGGCCACTGTCATAAAACGTTACAGTCGCGCCAGCGGCCAGCACCGACGCCGCTGTGGCATAATTTGTATTCGCCGGAACCAGCACCTCCTTTCCAGTGGTTTCATAGTAGCGGAGGATTATTTCCAGCGCAGAGAAACCACTGTTCGTGGAAACTGCATAGGGAGCACCGACGAGTTCAACAAAGGCCCGCTCCAATTGATCGGCGTACGGGCCGAGGGAAAGCTGCCCCGAGCAGAGGGCAGTGCGAACCTTGTCCAGGATCTCGTCAATTTCATCGGAATAAAAGTGAAGTCGGAATCCAGTCAAGGTTCACCCTCCCGATCAAGGATGTGAGGAAACGATCTCTCAGGGCATCGTCCAAGGCGACGCAGCCACCAGCGAATTGGCCTTTGCGGACATGTCTGCATCTCCTGCTGGGACTGACGTGCGGGGCGCTATCCCTATTTCGCGGCTGCACATCCTCTGCACAAGGTCCTGAGCTGCATGCAAGGCGAGAGTCAGCTTGCCAGGAATTACCGACCACAGTCCGGACACGTCGTCGAACCGGCGGGAATCAAGGATCGCATACCCCGGCTCCACACCCCATTCATCGGCAGCCCCAGCCGCGTATTCGGTCTTGGAGCAGACCCACGCCGAACCGCTGTTCACGTCGATTACCCCATGAGCTAGCGTCCGACTCACGCCTCGACGCAGCTCCGTCAGTTCTTCGATCGGAACCGGGATCCGCTCTCTTTCCCCGACCCACGTCACCGGAGCCCCGTAACGTACCGCCAGCGAAGTGGTGTCATCGATAGGTGATAAGCACGGCCCGCCGTACTCCAAGCTCATGATCGCGCCCTCCACTCCTCGCGACTCAAAAGACGCGACCAGGGACATCCTCGTTTTGATACGCCTGCAAAACGTTGACCCTATGGAGCCGAGCAATGAGGGGATACCGGACCCTGCACAGAGAACCACATTCGATGCGTAACACACTTGCCCATTCGCCAGCAAGACACCAGAAACCCTGCCGCGAGATACCACTACCCTCTTCACGGTAGCGCCTGTGTAGAACTCCACGCCAGCAGCCATGCAACGAATGCACATATCCAAGAGTAGACGCCGAGGGGACACCACGAAATCATCCACGGATACACAGTGCACGGCCTCCGAATTGGACAGGTATTCGCCGGCCGCCTTCTTCTGCACATGTCCATATCGGATCCGCTGCTCGGCCCACAGTGCACTGTGCTTCTCAACCAAATCCGGCGACCCGATGTACCACGCCGACCTTCTGGAGACAATGCTGCTCTCGAACAGTCCACGGTAAACGGTATGAGCCTCGCTACAGAGCGCACTCACCCGCGGGTGCAGAAGTGAGTAGAGCGCTCCCGAGTGAATGATTCCTTGATTGCTCAGGCTGGCACCGGACCCGACGTTGAGCTTGTCGATGAGGGCGGTGCTCAGCCCCTCCTCTGCCAAACGCACGGCTACGGCAAGGCCCGCAATGCCGCCGCCGACGACGACGCAGTCATAGCGCATGCCGCCCCGCTTCACCGCTCATCGCACACGACTCCCCCTGATGTCATGCAGATTGCGTGGAGAACCCCTCTGGAGAGTATGGGGGAGTGTGATTACAAAGAACAAGATTGAGGCACCGTTCAGCAGGCATGCGCTTCCGGACTCTCCTGACCTCGATTCGTCGGGGAGTCCTTCCAAGCCTCCCGATTCGACTGCCCAGTCGTTCTGACGGATGGTGAATCCCCAGGTGAATGGGTTATTGACCAAGAGGCCCGTCTCCATCAGAGGCTTCGATTGCTCGCCCACCCGCTCGGCGTCGACGTGTCCGACTCCGACCTGCGCTTCGCCTCCGTCGCAGAGGCACGTTCAGACGCACGCGGGCATGGCGTCATCGACGTGGGTGTCGCCTGGCGGACAAGCGATGCCGGGGCGCAGTCGCCACGGTCTGTGGCCGTACCGCGGCTGACGCACGGTCCTTCCAGGGCCCGCGTAATAGCTGGGCCGCTGCGCCTGCCGAGGACGGCAGTCCTGGTCCCCGATGCATTCACTCCACCTCGAGGCCGAAGTCCTGGACGAGTTCCTCCAGGCCGCCCGGGTAGCCCTTGCCGCCCAGGACCAAGTCCCAGTCCCCGTTCCTCCTTCGGCGGAAGGAGCCGAGCACCAGGGCGGTCTCACCCGGCCGTCCGTCGGAGACGTCGAGTTGTCCCAGCTCGGCGAGGGACGGGTCGAGCAGGCGGATGCGGGCGTCGGTGAAGCCGGAGAGGTCGGCGTCCGGGTTGGCCTCCGGGTCGACGGCGGCCACGAGCACGAACCGGTCGGCCTCGTCGGGCAAGCCGTCGAACGAGACGCAGATCGCGGCCTTGTCGGGTGCCGTGGCGGGAAGGGCGCGCACTGAGCCGTCGGGCGTCCGCGGGTTGTTGAAGAAGACGAAGTGGTCGTCACTGAGGACGCGGTCGCCACGGCAGACGAGTGCACACACGTCCAGGGCGACGCGTCCGGTCCACGACATGCCCAGGACGTTGTAGTCGTCGGGCAGCCGAGTGTCCGGCCCCGGGCGCGGCGACTGTGCCGAAGCGCGCTGACCGCCCTCGCCCAGTCGTCCACGCAGTCCGTGGCGATGCAGCAGGTCGACGAGTTCGGCGCCCGAGACGAGTTCCAGCGGCTTGCCGTCGGCGAAAGCGTGCGAGCCGGGGCCGAACCCCGAAGTCGTCACGAGGACGCCCTTGTTGGCGCCGGCATCCTGAACGGTTCCGTACAGGTCACGCACGGCGGTGGGCGGCACCGTGCTGCGGTAGCGCTTCACCTGCACCACGATCTTGCCGCCGCGGATCGGCGCCGGATCCAGCGCGTCGACGTCCACACCGCCGTCGTTGGAGCGCTGGGTGGTCACCGCCTGCATGCCCATGGCACGGAAGAGATCGGCGACGAGATTCTCGAAGGCGATCGGGTCCATGGCGAACAGGTCCGGTTCCTCCTCGCCGCCGTGGGCGACGACGCGGTTCCCGACGTCCTGCGGCCGCCTGCCCGGACGCACCGGTGTGAGCTGATCCGAGCGGGCCGACAACTGCCCGCGCAGTGCGTCGCTCAGGCAACTGACGGCGTCCACCTGCGCCAGGTGCAGGTCTCGGAACGACGAGCGCGAGGCCATGACGGTGACAAGGAAGATGTGGCCCGGTCGGCCCGTGGTGGGGTCGTGGCCGTCGACGAAGCCGTTCAACGCCACGGACTCGAGCGCGCCCAGCTCGTCGGCTCCGAACAGCTCGTGCAGAACGAGCAGCACGCACTGGGCCAGCACCTCCCGGTACAGAGCCCGGCGCTGGCCCACTGGGCGGGGAGTCTCCTTGTCCTGGTCGGCCCCGGACAGGTACCGGACGGCCTTGACCTCCGGCACGATGTCGTAGGCGGGCAGCTCCCAGTCCAGCACCAGTTGGCGTGCCGCCGGGTCGTAGGCCGCCGCCACCTGACGGGGGAAACCTTCCGGCCATGCCGTCGAGGCGTGGAGGGCGGCGGAGAAGTACTCGATCACGGAGTCGGGGTCCCGGCGCCGCACGCCTTCGGTCGTCGCGCCGATGCCGGCGTTGTGCCGCCGCACGTCGGCCAGCTGGGCGTCGGCCCACTGCTGGTACTCCCGCTGGTACGCGGCCAGTTGCTGCTGTCGCCGGGTCTCCGCTTCCTGCGCGGCCTGCCAGTCCCGCTCGAAACGCGCTCGCGCCTCGGCCTGGGCCTGGGCCCTGCGACTCGCGGTCCAGCCGCTCTGCGTCTGGTAGTGATGGAAGTCCGGCATGGGCACCGGCTGCGCCAACGGCCCTGGAGCGAAGGGCTGCACCTCCTCGGGCCGCATGAGAGAGGAGGCCCGGAAGGCCGGGGCCCGGCAACCCGAAGCGAGCAGTCCTTGCAGCGACGCGACTTGCGCGTCCAGTTCCTCCGTGCGCCGCAGCGCCTCCGCCTGCCGGTACTCACGGTGGCTCTGGGCAGCTCGGCGCTGGTAGGCCCGCGCCTGCTGTTCTTCCTGCCTTCGCCGTCTGGCCTCGGCTTCCAGCTGACGCTGCTGCTGCCGTTGCATCTCGGCCCAGACGCCGACCAGACCAGTAGAGCGACGACTCATGTGCTGCAGGCCCTCCCCAGGACGATGGCAGCCGAAAGGCACCTTGGTTGTCCCCGCAACCAACTGTGACGAGACGACTCTATCCAGCAATCGCCGTCTCGCACATCCACTCGTCAGAGGTAGCCCGTCCGGGCATCCCCGCAGGTCAACGTGACTGGACGGTAACCAGGACGGGGCCGGGACACGGAACCCGAACCGGCATCGCCGTCACCGTCGCCGGCACCGTCATCGCGGGCCCTGGCGGGGTGAGGGGCGATGGAGGCTGACGGTCATCCTCACCGTCACGTCGGCCCCTGCCGAGAGGCCGCTCGGCCTGCGCACCGCGTCCTTGAGCGGCAGGAGGTAGCCGCCGTCCTTGGGGAAGAGCGACGTCCGGAAGGCGACCTCGCCGATCCGGGCCTCGACCGGGATCACGCCCCAGCCGTATGTGGCCATCGCGGCCACCTCGCGGATGTCGGCGGACTCCTCGTCCGGAACGGGAACGAAGTAGTACGGCGACGGCCCTCGCCATTCGATCACTCGGCCGGAAAAGGTGAACTCCATGCGGCCAGTCTCTTTCCCCCAGTGCGGCCAAGTCACGCCCCACGGGCCCCTGGTGGAGCAACCGGCTCCCTGCCCCCGCGGAACAGGTCCGCGACCGGGCTCGGGTGGATGAGGCCTCGCCGGTGTGCACACCGTGACCGGCGATGCCGGTACGACTTGATTACCCATAGGGTGCAGGCGTGACTGCCGCCCTGAGTTCCACGAAAACCCGCGCCGCGCTCCGCACGTCGGCGCGGGTCTCCGTCGAGCTGCTGCTCATCTTCCTGATGCTCGCGGTGGCTGTATGGCTCCTGGGCCGGATGTGGTCGGTCGTCTGGCCGCTCGTGGTCGGCCTGCTGATGACCACGCTGACCTGGCCGCCGACCCGTTACCTGCGTCGTCGCGGCTGGAAGCCCGCCCTCGCCGCATCGGTCGTGACGGTGCTGTTCCTCCTGGTCGCCATGGGCGTCGTGGCACTGATCGCGGTACCGGTGGCGTCCCAGTCCGGCGACCTGACCGACGGCGTGGTCGAAGGCATCCAGAAGCTGCGGGAGTGGGCCGCGGGGCCGCCGTTGAACATCGGTGACGCCCAGATCAACAAGGCCTTCGACAGCGCGGTCTCCCGAGCGCAGGACGGCCTCGGCAACATGGTCGGCGCGGTCGTCACGGGAGTGAGCACCGTGGTGAACGGCTTGGTCACCGCCATCCTGGCTCTCTTCCTGATGTTCTTCTTCCTCAAGGACGGCCCGCGCTTCCTGCCGTGGCTCGCCCGTCAGCTGCCCGGACGGCTCGCCACCGACGTCCCGACCGTGGCCTCGCGTGGCTGGGACACCCTGGGCTCGTTCGTGCGTTCCCAGGCGGCCGTCGGCCTGCTCGACGCCGTCCTGATCGGCCTGGGCCTGTGGATCGTCGGGGTGCCGCTGGTGCTCCCGCTGGCGGTGCTGACCTTCGTCTCGGCGTTCGTGCCGATCATCGGCGCCGTGTTCGCCGGTCTCGTCGCGGTTCTCATCGCGCTGGTCTCCAACGGCCTGACGGACGCGCTGATCGTGCTGGCCGTCATCGTCGTGGTGCAGCAGCTCGAGGGCAACGTGTTCCAGCCCCTGATCCAGAGCCGCGGGCTCGGCCTCCACGCGGGAGTGATCCTGCTGGCGGTGACGCTGGGCGGCAGCCTGGCCGGCATCGTGGGCAGCCTGCTCGCCGTACCGATCGCCGGCCTGATCGCGGTGGTCTGGAACTACGTGCGCGATCAGCTCCGCGAGCCGGAACCCCCGGAACCCGACGAGCCGAACGGCACCACCGCCGTCCCGTCCTAGGACCCCACGGGCACGGCGGCGTCGCGGTCTGCGACGGCCGGACGGGACGGCCGACGACGTTCGTCACCGTCCCCCGTGAGCGGGCGGCGGCCCCGAGGCGGCGGAGGGAATTCGGTTGCCTGCGGGGGTTCGTGGAGGGCTAGATGGCGTCATGGCTGACATCCAGGGCTCGTACGACGACCTGTTCGCCGCGGTGCCCACCGCGCTGGCCGCTCTGCTGGACGACGGGGACACCGGTGGGTCGGTGGCCGTGTTCGTGGACGGGGAGCCGGTGGTGGACGTCTGGGGCGGGTTCGCCGACGCCGAGCGCACCGTCCCCTGGCAGCGGGACACGATCGTCAACGTCTGGTCCGTCACGAAGACGATGACGGCGCTGTGTGCGCTGGTGCTGGCGGACCGCGGCGAGCTCGATCTCGACGCGCCGGTCGCCCGGTACTGGCCGGAGTTCGCCGTCGCGGGCAAGCGGGAGGTGCTGGTCCGGCACGTGCTGTCGCACACCGCGGGGCTGCCCGACTGGGACGGGCCGGTGACGGAGCTCTACGACTGGCCGGCCGCCACGGCTCGACTGGCCGCGCTGGCGCCGCAGTGGGAGCCGGGCACCGCCGCCGGGTACCACTCGCTCACGCAGGGGTTCCTGGTGGGCGAGGTCGTCCGCCGGATCACCGGCCGGATGCCGGGCGAGTTCTTCGCCGCCGAGATCGCCGGCCCGCTGGGCGCGGACTTCCACATGGGGCTGCCCGCCGAGCACGACCACCGGGTGGCGTCGGCGATCCCTCCGCCCTCCCGGGACGAGGACTACGTCGCGGGCGCGGCCGACGGCGACGCGGCCCGGAGCGCCGGGACCTCCCCGGGCGCCGCGACCGCGATCCGGGTCCGGGACGGCAACAGCGTGGCCTGGCGTCGCGCGCAGATTCCCGCCGCGAGCGGTTTCGGCAACGCCCGCTCGGTGGCGCTCGTCCAGTCGGTGCCGGCCTGCGGGGGTTCGGTGGGCGGGGTGCGGCTGCTGTCGCGGGCGGGGTGCGACCGCGCCTGGGAGGAGCAGTTCAGCGGCGAGGACCGCATCCTGAGAATGCCGATCAGCTGGGGTCTGGGCTACGGGCGGTTCGCCGGCACCTACGGGTGGGGCGGCTGGGGCGGCTCGACGGTGATGATCGAACCCGAGTCGCGCATGACGCTGGCGTACGTCACGAACCAGATGCGCGAGCCCGCCGCCGACACCCGGGGCATGGAGATCCTGATGGCCGCGTACGACGGACTGCAGGGGCTGCGAGCCTGAACCGAGGACCGAGGACCGAGGACCGAGGACCGCTCGCCCGCGCCGGGCCGCCCGATGGGCGCTCGGTGGGCCGCCCGGTGTGCCAGGGCCCCCGGCGCGGGGGCGGCGTCGGGGGCCCTGGCGGGCGGACGACGGTCAGATCGTCGAGGCGTCGATCACGAACCGGTAGCGGACGTCGCTGGCGAGGACCCGCTCGTACGCGTCGTTGATCTCTCCCGCGCCGATCAGCTCGATCTCGGCGCCCAGGCCGTGCTCGGCGCAGAAGTCCAGCATCTCCTGGGTCTCCGCGATGCCGCCGATCATGGAACCGGCGAGGGTCTTGCCGCCGCCGATCACCGAGAAGAGGTTGAGGGAGATCGGCTCCTCGGGGGCGCCCACGTTCACCAGCGCACCCTCCGGCTTCAGCAGCGACAGGTAGGCGTTGAAGTCCAGCGGGGCCGAGACCGTCGACAGGATGATGTCGAACGTGCCGCGCAGGTCCTGGAAGGTCTGGTCGTCGCTGGTGGCGTAGTAGTGGTCGGCGCCCAGCTTCAGGCCGTCCTCCTTCTTGCGCAGCGACTGGGACAGGACGGTCACCTCGGCGCCGAGCGCGTGGGCGATCTTGACGCCCATGTGGCCGAGGCCGCCCATGCCGAGGATCGCGACCTTCTTGCCGGGGCCGGCGTTCCAGCGCTTCAGCGGGGAGTACGTGGTGATGCCGGCGCAGAGCAGCGGCGCGGCGACGTCCAGGGCGAGGCCGTCGGGGATGCGGACGACGAAGTTCTCGTCGACCACGATCTTCTGCGAGTAGCCGCCGTAGGTGGGCTCGCCGTCCTTGCCGACGGCGTTGTACGTGCCGACGCTGCCGCCGGTGCAGTACTGCTCCAGGCCGGCCTTGCAGTTGTCGCACTCGCGGCACGAGTCGACGAGGCAGCCGACGCCCACCCGGTCGCCGACGGCGAACCTGGTGACGCCGGGGCCGACCTCCGAGACGACGCCCGCTATCTCGTGGCCGGGCACCATCGGGAAGATCGCCTCTCCCCAGCCCTCCCTGGCCTGGTGGATGTCGGAGTGGCAGATGCCGGCGAACTCGATGTCGATCAGGACGTCGAACTCGCGGACGGGACGACGCTCGATGGTCGTGCGCTCCAGCGGAGCCTTGGCGGCGGGTGCGGCGTACGCGGCGACGGTGGTCATGCCGAGGTTCTCCTAGCGGGGGGTTGCTTGGTCCCGGCCTGCCTTCGGGCCGGGCACGACGTCCAGCCTGCCCCGGCGCTCGGGATTCACCCAGGTCACGCCTTTGCGTACGTCTGGCGTGCCTACCACTGGCGGGGTCAGGATGCCGTGCGTACGACCGTGAATACTGGACGGCATGGACGAACGCCCCGAACCCGTCGGCGCCTCCCTGGACCGGCGGGCCGAGCTCAGCGAGTTCCTGCGCAGCCGGCGGGCCCGGCTGAAGCCGGAGGACGTGGGGCTGCCCGACTTCGGCCGGCACCGCAGGGTGCCGGGGCTGCGGCGCGAGGAGCTGGCGCAGCTGGCCGGGGTGTCGGTGGCGTACTACACGCGGCTGGAGCAGGGCAACGGGCGGAACGTGTCCGCGGAGGTGCTGGACTCCATCGCCCGCGCGCTGCGGCTGACGGACGCCGAGCACGCCCACCTCACCCATCTGGCCAAGCCGAAGCACAAGAAGAAGCACACGGCGCGGCCTCAGCACGTTCGGGCGTCGCTGCGGCAACTGCTGGACACGATGGAGTCGGTGCCGGCGTACGTCGTCGGGCGGCGCACGGAGATCCTGGCGTGGAACAGGACGGCGGCGGCGGTCTTCGGGGACTGGGGGGAGCTGCCGGCGGCGGAGCGCAACTGGGCCCGGCTGGTCTTTCTGCGCCCCGACTACCGGGATCTCTTCGTGGACTGGGAGCAGAAGGCGATCGACATCGTCTGCGCCCTGCGGATGGACGCGGGCTGCCATCCGGACGACCCGCGGCTCTCGGCGCTGGTGGGCGAGCTGTCGGTGAAGAGCGAGGAGTTCCGGCGGCTGTGGGCGACCCATGACGTCAAGGAGAAGAGCCACGGCGTGAAGCTGCTCAGGCATCCGCTGGTGGGTGAGCTCGCCCTGAACTTCGAGGGGTTCAGGCTGAGCGGTGACGGCGATCAGACGATGGTGACGTACCACGCGGATCCCGGGTCGGCCTCGGCGGAGGCGATGCGGTTGCTGGCGAGCTGGGGCGCCGACGCCACTCGGGCCGGTTCGCAGGCGCCGTCCGCCTGAACGAGCCCCTGCCCCGGGGCAGGCCCTCCGCCGGTGCGGACGCCCACACCGCCTGCGGGCCCGGCACCGGTAGGGCCCCCTGCACCGGTGTGGACCGCTGCGCCGGCCTGGGCCGCTTCGTCACTGCCGGCCCCTGTGGCCTGGGCGTGGCCCCTGTGCCAGTACGGGCTTCTGCGCCGGTGTGGGCCCACCGGCCCCGGGGTTGCCCCGGCCCCGGGGCGCCCGCCTCGGGCATCGCTTCCGCCCGCGACGGGCCGCGTCCTCGGACCGCGCCCGGAGGGGCCGGGCGGGCCCGAACGCGCTCTGTCCGCTCGCCCCGCCGACGAGGCCGTGCCGGCCGTGCCGGCCCATGCCCTGCCCCGCCCCTGCCGCCTGGTACCAGGCCTGGTGTCCTCCGGTATCAGTCCGGGATGTCCCCTGATATCAGCCCTGGTAGGGCGGAGCCGCGCCCCAGCCCCACTTCGGGACCGGCTGCTCGGCCGGCGGTTTGGCGTCCGGGCCCGAGAAGTGCACGGCGAGGCGCGTGCCCCACTCGACGTAGGCCAGGAACGCCGAACGGAACTCGGCGTCGGTGGGCAGTCCTGCCTCGTCGGCCGCGTCCTGGATGAGGTTGACCCAGCGGCGGCGCTGGGGCTCGGTGATGCCGCGGCCGAAGTGCTTGGCCACCATGTGGCTGTGGCCGCCCTGGGTCGCGGAGTAGGTCTGCGGCCCGCCGAAGACCTCGGCGAGCCAGAGGGCGACGTGCTCGGCGTGCTCGGGGGCGAGGCCCGCGAAGAGCGGGGCGAGGAGGTCGTCCTGGAGCACCTTGGCGTAGAAGGCCTCGGTCAGCCGGGCGAAGGCCTCCGCCCCGCCCGCCCATGCGTACAGCGTGGGCACGGCGGAGCCGGCGCCGCGCACGGAGGTGGCCTTGTAGTGCCGCATCTCGTCGATGTGGCCGATGTACGGGCGGATCTCCGCGAGGAAGGCGGGGAACAGGTCCGAGGTGCGGAAGCCCTCCAGGTGGTCCTTGGTCGAGGTCCAGGTGATGCGCAGGATGAAGTGGCCGAAGTCCTCCTCGCAGCGGGCGAGTTCGTAGTCGACGCAGTGCGGCGAGGCCGCGAGCTCCCGCGCGGCCCGGGTGTACGCGGCGAGGAACTCCGCCGAGCGGTCCTCCGGGATGCGGTAGCGGATGTACTCGACGGTGGTGGGCGTGGTGGGCGTCGGATCTGTCTCGGGTGCCGTCATGGGGCCACGCAAGCACGAACGGCCCGCCGGAGGCTCCCCTTCCGGCGGGCGTTCGCTCAGCGCTCAGCGAACCGACGGTCTCCTCGTCCGCCCGAGCCCGCGAACGACAGGCCACGGCAGGGACCGGGCACTGGCCGGACGGGCACCCGTCGTCACCCGTCAGGGCCACGGCACGGGCGCGGCAGCAGCGAGCGCCGTCCGAGCCAGGGCCCCGAAGAAGCCACGACAGGAGCCCGGCGGTCGCCCGGCGGTCACCCGTCAGGGCCACGGCACGGGCCCGGCAGCAGCCCAGCACGGCCCGGCAGCAGCGAGCGCCGTCGGGCCAGGGCCCCGCAAAAGCCACGACGGGAGCCCGGCGGGAGCCCTACGGGAGCCCCGCGTCACCCGACAGGGCCACGGCACGGGCCCAGCAGGCCGCGCACGGCCCGGCACTGGTGAGCGCCGTCCGGGCCAGGGCCCGGACAAGGCCGCGGCAGGGGCCGGCCTGTGGCCCGGCGGCCGCCCCACAGGAGCACAGCCGAGGCCCGACAGGGGCCACGACACGGCCCGGCGGAGGCCCTTTCAAGGCCGCGCACGGGCCCGGCAGCGGCCCAACGCGGCCTCGGAACAGACCCGACAGCGGCCAAAACGACCCGGCACGAACCCGGCACGGACCCGGCACGGACCCGGCAGCCGTGGGCCCCGTCCGGGCCAGGCGTCTGGCGGCGGGTACCCCCGTCAGGCGTCAGACGTCAGGCGGTCGCCGCGTTTTCCTTCACCGTGATTCTGCCCTTGCGGATCGTCGCCAGGCGCGGGGCCTTCTTCGCGATCGCGGAGTCGTGGGTGACCATGATGAAGGTCAGCCCGTGCTCCTTCCACATGGTGTGCAGCACGTCCATGATCTCGTCGCGCATGCCCTCGTCGAGGTTGCCGGTGGGCTCGTCGGCGAGCAGTACCTTCGGCTGTTTCACCAGCGCGCGGGCGATCGCGACGCGCTGCTGCTGGCCGCCGGACATCTCGGACGGCAGGTGTCCGAGGCGCTCGCCCAGGCCCACCGACCGCAGCGCCTCGGCGGCCCGTTCGCGCCGTTCCCTGACCTTCACGCCGAGCGGGACCAGCGCGGTCTCGACGTTCTCCTGGGCGTTGAGCGTCGGGATGAGGTTGAAGGACTGGAAGACGAAGCCGATGTTCTCGCTGCGCACCTTCGTCAGCCTGGCCTCGGAGAGCTTGGCCAGGTCGACGCCGTCCAGGACGACCTCGCCCTCGCTGGGCCGGTCGAGGGCGCCGATCATCTGCAGCAGCGTGGACTTGCCGCCGCCGGTGGGGCCCTGGATGACGAGCCGGTCGCCGTCCGGGATGGTCAGGTCGACGCCGTCGAGGGCGTGGACCGTGTCCTTGCCCCGGGTGTAGCGCTTGGTGACGCCTCTGAGTTCGTACATGGGGACAACAACTCCTGGGGTGCGTGGGCAGGTTGGGGGCGGTTCGACTACTCGACGCGGCGCAGCGCGTCCGCCGGGCGCAGCCTCGATGCGCGCCAGCCGCCGAAGGCGCCGGCGATCAGGCCGCCGGCCACCGCGAGTCCCACCGCGACGGCGACCGTCGTGGCGCTCACCGGAGCCGTCAGGGCGACGTCGAGGGTCCTGGCCGCCGCCTGGCGACCGGGGCCGCCGAAGCCGCCGCCCCCGCCGCCGGGACCGCCCTGGCCGCCGCCCCCGCCGCCGCCCAGCTGGGCCTGCAGCGTCGGGCTGATCGCGGTCACGGCGTAGGCGCCCGCCAGGCCCAGCGCGATGCCCAGGGCGCCGCCCAGCAGTCCGTTGACCATGGCCTCGCCGACCACCTGCCGGGTGACCCGGCCGGACTTCCAGCCGAGCGCCTTGAGCGTGCCGAACTCGCGGACGCGCCGGGAGACCGCCGAGGAGGTGAGCAGACCGGCGACCAGGAAGGCGGCGATGAGGACCGCGATCGACAGCCACTTGCCGACGTTGGTGGCGAGGGAGGAGGCCGTGGAGAGGGAGCCGGAGACGGTGTCCGCGAGGTCGGCGGAGGTCGTCACGGTCGTACCAGAGACGTTCTTCTGGATGGTCGACTTGACGCTGTCGATCTTCTGGGAGTCGGTCGCCTTGACGTAGATCGTGGTGACCTTGTTCTTGGAGTCGCTGAGGGTCTGGGCCTGGGCCAGCGGGATGTAGACGTTGGCCGCGGCGTCGCCGCTGTCGGCGGTGGCGACGCCGATCACCGAGAGCTTGACGCCGCTGATGGTGAGTGTGGAGCCGACCTTGAGGGACTTCTCCTTGGCGTACGCCGCGTCCACGACGGCGACCTTGCCGTTGGTCTCGGAGGTCCTGAAGGTGCGGCCGGCGGTGATCGTGGAGGAGGTCAGCGGGCCGAGCTCGGGCTCGGTGACGTCGGTGCCGTAGACGGAGTAGTTGTCGACGTCGAAGTCGGCGCCGCCGCCCTGCACTTCGCCCTGCGGGGCGCCGCCCTGACCGCCGCCGGGGCCGCCCTGGCCGCCGCCGGTGGCGCTGCCGCCGCCGTTCTGCTGGAACTGGCCGCGGGTGAACTGGCCGTTGATCTTGATGACGCGCAGGCTCAGCCCGCCGACGGCGTCGGAGACCCCGCTCTGCTCGCCGACCTTGGTGACGGTCGACGTCGGCAGGGTCTGGAAGCCCTGCACCATGACGCGGTCGGTGCTCTGCTCCGCGCCGGAGTCGGCGTCCTGTGCGTCGAACCGGAAGCGCGGGCGGTCCGAGGCGTTCGCGGTGGGCGAGGCCGCCTTGGTGACCGTCATGTCCGTGCCCAGGCCGTACAGGGACTGCAGAACCTTGTCCTGGGCCTTCCCCATGCCGGACGACACGGAGGAGACCACGATGACCAGCGCGATGCCCAGCGCGAGGCCGGAGGCGACGACGAGGGCCGCTTTTCTGCGGCGGCGCAGTTCGCGCCTCAGGTAGGTGAAGAACATGGCCGCAAGGTAGGTACGGCGCGTGATGAAGGCATAAGGCCGACATAAGAGAACGATGAGAAGGCTGTGCCGGACCCCGGAAACACCGGTGCCGCCCCTGGGGGCGGCACCGGAAAGCTGTGAGCGGACTGTCGGAGGACGACCGTCAGACGGCCGAACCCGCCTTCCACTGGGCCCAGTCCATGTTCCAGCCGTTGAGGCCGTTGTCCGGGGACACGGTCTTGTCGCCGGTGTTCTTGACGACCACGACGTCGCCGACGATCGAGTTGGTGTAGAACCAGTAGCCCGTTGTGCCGCTGTCGTTGGCGCCCTTGGTGTCGGACAGGCCCACGCAGCCGTGGCTGGTGTTCACCGATCCGAAGATGGACTTCGCGCCCCAGTAGTTGCCGTGCACGAAGGTGCCGGAGTTGGTGAGGCGGATGGCGTGCGGCACGTCCTTGATGTCGTACTCGCCCTTGCCGTCGTCGTCGGTGAAGCCCACGGTCGCGCCGTTCATGCGCGTCTCCTTGAACTTCTCGGACATCACCATCTGGCCTTCGTACGTCTTGTTGTCGGGCGAGCCGGCGGAGATCGGGATGGTCTTGATGACCGCGCCGTTGTGCGTGACCTTCATCTGCTTGGTCTTCGCGTCGACGTAGGAGACCTGGTTACGGCCGATCTTGAAGGTGACCGTCTTCTGCTGGACGCCGAAGACGCCGTTGGCGCCCTCCACTCCGTCGAGCGCGAGCTTCAGCGTGACGGTGGAGTTCTCCTTCCAGTAGTCCTGCGGACGGCAGTCCATGCGCTGGGTGGAGAACCAGTGACAGACGACCTCCTGACCACTGGTGGAGGTGACCGTGACGCCCTTCTGGACGGCGGCCTTGTTGGTGATCTCCTTGTTGAAGTTGATCGACACCGGCATGCCCACGCCGACGGTCGAGCCGTCCTCCGGCGTGAAATTGCCTATGAAGCTGTTGTCGGGGGAGACCGTGGTGAAGGAGGCGTTCTCGTGGGCCACGAGGCCGTTGGAGTCCTTCGCCTCGGCCGCCACCTTGTAGGTGGTGGAGCGCTCGAGCTGGGAGTTCGGCTTCCAGCTCGTCTTGTCGGCGGAGAGCGTGCCCTCGACCGCCTTGCCGTCGGTGGAGGTCATCGTCACCGTGGAGAGCGTGCCCTTGCTCACCGTGACGGCCGCCGAGTTGTTGATGGAGGCGTTGTCCGAGCCGTCCGCGGGCGTGATCTTGATCTGGGCCTCGGAGGACTTCTTGGCCGCCGCCTCGTCGGCCTTGGCCTGTGAGGAGCTGCCCTTGCCGTCGGAGGCGCCGCCGTCGCCGCCGGAACACGCAGAGAGCACCAGAACACCGCCGAGCAGGGCGGACGCGGCCATCAGACCTCGACGCCGCCTACTGTCCGTCATCACACGCTTCTCCATCGTTGCCGAATACCTGAAACCCCGAGAGTCCCCGTCAAACCTTCAACGCTACGACCGGTTCGTCCCGTTCCACATTCTCCGCAGGTGTGGGGCATGCCACGTTCGTGGCACGCATGGTGCGGGTGTCGGCTCGTGCGTCTGCTGAGACGACGAAACCCCGGGCGGCGGTTGCCGCCCGGGGTCACGAGTTTCCCCGCAACGCTCAGACGATGCCGCCCTCTTCACCCTCGGACTCGTCGTCCGGGTCCCCATCCTCGTCGACATCATCGTCGTCGAGGTCCCACTCCGGGGAATCCGGGTCGTATTCGACCTGCTCACTGGACCAGGAGGCCTGCTGGAGCTCCACTCCGGCGACCTCACCGACCAGGTCGAAGGGGTCGACGAGGTAGGCGAGAGCCTCCGCGGTGTCTTCCGTCACAGCGCTCTCGGCGTGCGCGCGCTCGGCGTCCGGGACCTCCACGTCCTCGGCGAGCCGCTGCAGCGCCGCCGCCGTGACGGCCTCCTCGTCGTGAACCTCGAGAAGAATTTCCACGCGAATCCGCACAAAACGTGATGTCTCTTCAGTACTCATGGCCGGAGCGTACGGCTCACACCTCCCGCAACTTTCCCGCGACCCGCGCCTTTCATTAGCATCGGGTCACACGGCCAATTCGCCAGCGTCACAAGGGGTTCGATATTCCGTGTCATCCGCTCGCCGTCCGTTGCTGACCGCCACCGCCGCGGGGACCCTGCTGGGCGCCCTGTGGTTCGTCCCGTCCGCCAACGCGTCCCAGGACGCCCCGGTCAGAACGGAGACGACGACGCAGGTCACAACCCAGGCACGGGCCGCGTCGACGACCACGACCGACGTCACGACCCGGACGGCCGTCCAGACCACGGCCGAGACCACGACCGACGACGGGACCCGGCTCGCCGACACCGGCAGCTTCGACACGACCCCCTACGTCGTGGGCGGGACCACGCTCCTCACGCTGGGCGCGGGCTTCGTCTTCTATTCGATTCGCCGGGAACGTCTGGGATTTTGAATTGACTTGACGGTTCTTTGACGACTTCTTCATAGTTCGCCACATGAAGAGATCATCGGGGGCGCGGTTGTGCGCCACTGCCGCCGTCGGCGCACTGTCGCTCTCCCTCCTCACCGCCTGTTCCGACGGTGGGTCGAAGGACACCGCGGACTCCAAGTCGTCCGCGTCGGCCTCGTCGGCGGCGCCCGACGCGAAGGCGCTGACCAAGGCCGAGCTGGAGAAGCTGCTGCTCGCCCAGGGCGAGATCAAGGGCTACAAGGTCACCTCGGGGGACGACACCCTGCCCGCCTCCAAGAGCGTGGTGAAGACCGACAAGGAGGCGTGCGCGCCGCTCGCCTACGCCATGTCCGGACTCGCGCCGGGCGACACGGAGGCGAACGCGAGCAACACCGTCACGGAGGACACCGCGTCGGCCGCCGCCACGAAGTCCCCCGGGGACGTCAGCGCGTCCGACATCGAGAGCGCCTTCAAGGTCAAGATGACCTTCGTGGGCCTCTCCTCCTACGAGGGCGACGGCGCCGAGAAGGCCTTCAAGGCCGTCTCGGACGGGGTCGCGGCCTGCTCCGGCGGGTTCGGCATCACCGCCCAGGGCGAGAAGCAGAAGATCACCAAGGTGGCCTCGGAGAAGTCCGCCACCAGCGGTGACGAGTCCGTGGCGTTCACCGTCGACTCCGACATGGACGGCGAGGGCTCGGCCACCTTCCACACCACGGTGGTCCGCAAGGGCAACACCGTCGCCTCGTTCTACACGGTGGACTTCGCCTCGCTCACGGCCACCGGCAAGTCGTCCGCCGTCCCCGCCGCCGTCGTCGACGCGCAGGTCGCGAAGCTCAAGTAACCCGCTGCACAAGGCTCGGGCAACTCCCGCTGCACACAGGGGCCCTGCCCTCGCGTCCATGGCGCGAGGGCAGGGCCCCTGTCGTTCACGGCGTCAGCGCAGCGGCCCGGTGACCGTCTCGACGGCCGCGACGAGCCGTCCCTCGCGCACGAACGCGTCGGCGGCCGCGAGGTCGGGCGCGAGGAACCGGTCCGGGCCGGGGCCCTGGACGCCCGCCTTGCGCACGGCCTCGATGACCGCCCGGGTGGCCGGCGCGGGGGTCAGCCCCTCGCGCAGCTCGACGCCGCGCGTGGCCGCGTACAGCTCGACGGCGATGACCCGGGTCAGGTTGTCGACGGCGGTGCGCAGCTTGCGGGCCGCGGACCAGCCCATCGACACATGATCCTCCTGCATGGCGGAGGACGGGATCGAGTCGGCGGACGCCGGTACGGCCAGCCGCTTCAACTCGCTGACCAGCGCGGCCTGCGTGTACTGGGCGATCATGAGGCCGGAGTCGACGCCTGCGTCGTCCGCGAGGAACGGCGGGAGTCCGTGGCTGCGGTTCTTGTCCAGCAGCCGGTCGGTGCGCCGCTCGGCGATGGAGGCGAGGTCGGCCACGGCGATGGCGAGGAAGTCCAGGACGTAGGCGACCGGGGCGCCGTGGAAGTTGCCGTTGGATTCCACACGCCCGTCCGGGAGCACCACCGGGTTGTCGACGGCGGAGGCCAGCTCCCGCTCGGCGACGAGCCGGGCGTGGGCCATCGTGTCGCGTCCGGCGCCGGCGACCTGCGGGGCGCAGCGCACCGAGTAGGCGTCCTGGACGCGCGGGGCGTCGTCCTGGTGGTGGCCGGTGAGTTCCGAACCCGCCAGCACCGCCAGCATGTTGGCGGCCGAGGCGCCCTGTCCCGGGTGCGGTCGGATGGCGTGCAGCTCGGGGGCGAGCACCTTGTCGGTGCCGAGCAGCGCCTCGAGGCTGAGCGCGGCCGTGACGTCGGCGGACTTGTAGAGCATGTCGAGGTCGGCGAGGGCCATGACCAGCATGCCGAGCATGCCGTCGGTGCCGTTGAGGAGCGCCAGGCCCTCCTTCTCGCGCAGCTCGACGGGGGCGATGCCGTGCTCGGCGAGCAGTTCGCCGGCGGGCCGCACCACGCCGTCCGAGCCCTCCGCGTCGCCCTCGCCCATCAGGGTGAGGGCGCAGTGCGAGAGCGGGGCCAGGTCGCCGGAGCAGCCGAGCGAGCCGTACTCGTGCACGACCGGGGTGATGCCGGCGTTGAGGATGTCGGCCATGGTCTGCGCGACCTCGGGCCGGACTCCGGTGCGCCCGGAGCAGACGGTCTTCAGCCGCAGGAACATCAGCGCCCGGACGACCTCGCGCTCGACCCGCGGGCCCATGCCGGCGGCGTGCGAGCGGACGATGTTGCGCTGCAGCTGGGCGCGGAGTTCCCGGCTGATGTGCCGGGTGGCGAGGGCGCCGAACCCGGTGGAGACGCCGTAGACGGGCTCGGGCTTGGCCGCCAGCGCGTCCACGATCTCGCGGGCCGCGGCGAGGGCCGCCACCGCCTCGCCGGAGAGTTCGACCCGGGCGCCGCCGCGCGCCACGGCGAGCACGTCGGACGCGGTCGCCCCGGACGTCCCCACCACCACAGTGTGCATATCCATATTCAGGAGCGTAGTGACTGAAGACGGGGATGTCACCAGTGGGGGCGGGGTTCGCCCCTTACCGATGCGTCACACCGTCATGGCCGCCCTCGGAACCTGCGCCGCTCGGCGATCCCCTCCCGCGTCGACGGCGGCTCGTCGGCCAGCCGCACGACCGGATCGTCGGGCCCCTCCCGCCCGGCGACCACAGGCCGGCCGGCCCGTACCGCCTTGGCCCGGTACTGGGCGGCGTCGGCCAGCCGGAACAGCCGGCGGGCCGAGCGCACGGGCCCGATTGGGTCCTCGGTGGAGGCGACGCCGCAGGCCACCCCCTCGCCGAGCTCCAGCTCCCCGGCCCGGCGGCAGAGGTCGTCGGCGACCTTGACGACGTCGTCGGCGGGCGGGCCCGCGGCCAGCAGACAGAACTCGTCCCCGCCGAGCCTGGCGGCCAGCGCGCCGGGCAGCATCGCCCCGCACAGCGAGAGCACCGACCCGAACCGCTCCAGCAGCCGGTCCCCGACGGCGTGTCCGCAGGTGTCATTGACCCGCTTCAGCCCGTTGAGGTCGCACACGACCAGACTGACGACGATCCCCTCGGCACGGTGCCGCTCGACCGCCTCCTCCAGCCTGACGTCGACGGCCCGGCGGTTGGCCAGACCGGTCAGGGCGTCGGTGAAGGCGAGCCGGCGGGCCTCCTCCAGCCGCTCGGTCTGGGCGAGCCCGGCCGCGACGACGGCGGCCAGGACGGTCGCGAAGTCGGCGTCGGCGCGGTCGAAGACGGGTGTCCCCGCCGAGCGGGCCACGTACAGCTCGCCCCAGGCCCTGCCGTGCAGCACGATCGGCGCGACCACACAGGAGCCCCGGCCCCGGCGGCGCAGCGCGGCCACCCGCTGGTGGCAGTAGCCGGGGCGGCCCGCGGCGAGCCCCTGTGCCGTCTCCACCCAGGCGTTGGGCTCACCGCCGGCCGCCCAGCGCTCGTGCAGGAACTCGGTGATCTCGGGGAACTGGTGCACCGGATAGGCCTCGTCCTCCGGGAACTCGTCCTCGTCGGCGGCCCGGTCCCCCACGTTGACCAGGACGCGCAGCCGCCCCAGGTCGCGTTCCCACACCGAGAGTGCGGCGAAGCCCCCGGACAGCGCCCGACACGCGCCGAGCGCCGCCGCGCGCCACGACTCGCGGGGGGTGCGCGCGGCCGCCATCCCCTGCGCGAGCGCGACCACGGCCACGAGGCGCCTGTCCTCACCCATTGCCCTCACCCATTACCCCAGACTAGGGATATATGGGTGAAAAAGAGACACGAAGGGGGCACTTAGAGTGACAGCGGCCGCCTCGGCACACTCACTCGCCGGGCCACTGCGGCTTCCGCTTCTCGTTGAACGCGGCGACCCCCTCCGCCCGGTCCCCCGAGAACGCCACCGACCGCCAGGCCGCGTCCTCGACCTCGAGCCCGGCCCGCAGGTCCAGACCCTGCCCCAGCCGCAGCGCCCGCTTCGCCGCCCGCAGGCCCACCGGCGAGTTGCCGCCGATGCGGGCGGCCAGCGCGAGCGCCTCCTCCCGGTCCCGACCCTCGTCCACCAGGACGTCCACCAGTCCCAGCTCCCGCGCCTCGGCCGCCGCCACCCGGCGCGCCGTGAAGATCAGCTCGGCCGCGCGGGCCGCGCCCACCCGGCGCGGCAGCAGCTGTGTCCCGCCCCCGCCGGGGATCACGCCCACCGAGACCTCGGGCAGCCCCACCACGGCGGTGCCGTCGGCCACGATCAGGTCGCAGGCCAGCGCCAGCTCGAAGCCGCCGCCCAGCGCGAAGCCGTGCACCGCCGCCACCGTGGGGACCGGCAGCTCCAGCACGCCGGTGTACGCCCCGCGCGCGAGCGGCCGCTGGCGGACCAGCTCGGCGTCGCTGAGGGAGTTGCGCTCCTTGAGATCCGCGCCGACGCAGAACGCCCGCTCGTGCGTCGAGGTCAGCACGACCACCCGGACGTCCCGGTCCTCGCCCAGCGCCGCGCACGCCCCGGCGATCGACCGGGCCATGTCGGTGGAGACGGCGTTCATGGCCTTGGGCCGGTCGAGGGCCAGCTCCGCGACATGCCCGCCGTCCCCGTGCCGCCGCACCAGCACGAACTCCCCGAACCGCTCCTCGCCCCCGACACCCACGACACCGCTCACGAGACCCTCCGGTTAACGATGGTTAACAACTGTGCTCCGATCATTCCAGCCGGGGCCCGTGAGCGAAAGAGTGAACCGGTCCTCGCCCACAACCCCCGCCCACCCGTTCGAGTGACATCCCGCCCAACTCGCCCCGCACCGCCCACAGGAGCGCATAACGTGCGTCCGCCCCGGCGCGTCGGGGGCGCGACGCATCGGGGAGGAAACGCGATGACGAGCACGCGGACCGGGCCGTACCGGACGGCACAGGACGTGAGGGCACAGGACCTGACGGCACAGGACGTGACCGCACCGGTGGAGGCCGAGGCCGACCGGCCCTGGGCGCCGCGCCCACGCGGCCGGCATCGCCGGCCCCGCCCGCACAAGGTGCTGTTCGCCGCCGGCGGCCTCGCCCTGGCGGCAGGGGTGCTGAGCTTCGTGCGGCTGACGCCCGGCGCGGACGGTGCCGGCGGTGTCGGCGCCGCCGGGGCCGAACCCCAGCCCGACCCCGTCGCGAGCACGGAGGCCGACACCGGCGCCGGCCACACGGTCGACACCGCGGCCACCGTCGCGCCCACCCCGACCGCGCCCAGCGCCATGGGCGGCGCGAGCCCCGGCCGGACCCCCGAGGGCGGCCTGCTCCCGGGCGCCCCGGGCTCGCCGACGTCCGTCGCCCTCACCCCCGGCGCCACCTACACCCCGGCCACACCCGGCGCGACGCCCGCGCCACGGACCCGCGAGGCCCCGCGCCCGGCGCCCACCGCGACCACCGCCCCGACCCCGAGGCCCACGGCGACACCGGCTCCCGCCCCGGCCACGACGGCGCCCGAGCCCCGGCCGGAGGGCTCCGGAGCGCCCCGGCAGCCGGGCGTCTGCGTTCCGGTCGTCGGCCTGTGCGTGGACCCGCTGGGGGCCGCAGTACCGAAGCTCTGACAGGCCGACGGCGCTGCTGTGCGTGCGGCTCGAGCCGCCGACGGCCCACCGGCGTCGCTGCGCCCTCGGGGCCTGTCGTGCGGATCGGACCGCGGACGCGGGTCGGGCACGCGACCCCACCCGTCGGCGCCCGGTGGCCCCGCGGCCGTCCTGCGCCCCGTCCGAACGACAGTCGCTAGTCGTCCGTGTCGTTGCGGCGGGTGAGCAGCCAGGGCTCGACCACGCCGAGGCCACGGACCGGCCGCTGCCACATCGGCTGCAGCGCGAAGCGGTACTTCGGCGGCTCCTCGCCCTCCTTCTCCGCGGCGGCCGCCTCCTCCGCGGCCTCCGCCTCCGAGGCCGGAGCGTCGCCGGTGCGGATCAGTTCCTCGGCGAAGGCGCTGTCGACCAGGACGGCGTCGCGGGGAGCTATCGACGTCAGCCGGGACGCCAGGTTGACCGTCGTGCCGAAGACATCGCCCATCCGGGTGGTGACCGTGCCGAACGCCATGCCGACGCGCAGCTCGGGCATCGTCTCGTCGTTGCTCATCGTCTCGACCAGCAGCAGCGCGATGTCGGCGGCGATGCCCGCGTCGTCGGCCGCGTACAGCACCTCGTCGCCGAGCGTCTTGATCAGGCGGCCGCCACGGGCGGCCACCAGGTCGGCGGCGGTCGTCTCGAAGGCCTCGACGAGTTCGCCGAGTTCCTCCTCCTCCATCCGACGGGTCAGCCGGGTGAAGCCGACCAGGTCCGCGAAGGCCACGGCCAGCCGCCGGTCGACCATCTCCTCGTCGTCCGCGGCCTGCACGACCCGCCCCGCCGAGGCGGCGAGCTGGCGCCGCCAGACGTAGACGAGGAACTCCTCCAGCTCGGGCAGGAGCAGCTCGACGATGGGGTACGTGACCTCGGTGCGGGTCATCCCCGGCTCGGGCGGCTCGGTCAGGCCCTCCAGGAAGGAGTCGATCTGCCACTCCGCCAGCCGGGCGGTGGTCTGCCCGGTGGACCGCGCCACCTGGACGGCCATCGCCTCGCTCAGCAGCCCCGCCTCGACGAGACCCGCCAGTCGCCGCAGGGCGAGCACGTCGGCCTCTGTGAGCGCCCTGGCCTGCCCGATGTCGGCGAAGCCCATGGCCCGCCAGAAACGCGACGCCAGCTCCATGGAGACGCCGGCGCTGCGGGCGGCCTGAAAGGGGGTGTAGCGCCGCTCGGCGCCGAGGATGAGCTGTTCGAGGCGCAGTGCCAGAGGATGCGGGTCCTCACCGGGGTCGCCCGGCTCGCCGGGTTCGGCGGCCGGCAGGTTTACCCGGCCGTCCGCGCCCGCGCCGGAGCCCGTGTCGTCGACGGTCACGCCTGCTGCCCTTCCGATCTTCCGCGGTCATGTATCGACCGGCCTCAACTCTACGGCAGGTGTGCGCCAGCTCACTCCGTTCGGTTCGGCGGGGGACATGTCTCCCGGCCACGTCGTGAACCGGGGGGCAGCGACCTCACGCCGGTCGCAGATGGACGATGTCGCCCGCGCCCACCGGCTCCTGTACCCCTTCTCCCGTGGCGATCACCAGCCGTCCGTCGCCGTCGACCGCGACCGCCTCTCCGACGAGCGACCGGTCTCCCGGCAACTCGGCCCGTACCGTTCGTCCCAGGGTCGCGCACCCGGCCGCGTACGTCTCCTGCAGACCGCTGGCCGCGGGGTCGCCGCCGGCCGCCCGCCAGCGCCCGTACCACTCCTCCAGCGACCGCAGGACGCTCCGCAGCAGCGTGTCGCGGTCCGTGCTCACCGCGCCGGCCAGCGCCAGCGAGCCCGCCTGCGGCACCGGGAGTTCCTCCGCGCGCAGGGAGACGTTGATGCCGACGCCGACGACCACGGCGTCCTGTCCGGCCCGCTCCGCGAGGATGCCGCCGGCCTTGCGTTCCTCCCCGCCGACGGTCACCAGGAGGTCGTTGGGCCATTTGAGTGCCGTGTCGACGCCGGCCGCCCTCGCCAGTCCCGTCGCCACGGCGACGCCGGTGAGCAGCGGCAGCCAGCCCCAGCGGGCCACCGGCACCTCGGCGGGGGTGAGCAGCACGGAGAAGAACAGCCCGGAGCGAGGGGGCGCGGTCCACTGGCGGTCCAGGCGGCCGCGGCCCGCCGTCTGTTCCTCGGCCACGAGGACGGCGCCCTCGTCCGCCTTGCCCGCGCCCGCCGCCGCGACCAGGTCGGAGTTGGTGGATCCGGTGCGCTGCACCAGCTCCAGCCCCGACCACAGTCCGCCCTGCCGTACCAGCGCCCGGCGCAGGGCCGTCACGTCGAGGGGCGGGCGGTCCAGATCGGACCACCGGCCGCCGCCTGCGTCTGCTGCATCTCGCGGTGTCATGCAAGCCAGCCTAGGTGTGTCGAATGCCGCACTGCCGATCCGTAGGGGCAGCACTACTCTACGGATGAGTAACCGTCCCCCCTTTTGAGCAGGCAGGGAGCCGCGATCCCGATGTCCGAGCCGGAAGAGCGCCACGAGATCCAAGAGACCCAAGGGATCGACATCCACACCACCGCGGGCAAACTCGCGGATCTCCAGCGCCGCATCCAGGAAGCGACGCACGCCGGTTCGGAACGCGCCGTCGAGAAACAGCACGCCAAGGGCAAGTTGACGGCCCGTGAGCGGATCGAGCTGCTCCTCGACGACGGTTCCTTCGTCGAGTTGGACGAGTTCGCCCGGCACCGTTCCACCAACTTCGGCCTGGAGAAGAACCGCCCGTACGGGGACGGCGTCGTGACCGGCTACGGCACGGTCGACGGCCGTCCGGTCGCCGTGTTCTCCCAGGACTTCACGGTCTTCGGCGGAGCGCTGGGCGAGGTCTACGGCCAGAAGATCGTCAAGGTGATGGACTTCGCGCTGAAGACCGGCTGTCCGGTCATCGGCATCAACGACTCCGGCGGCGCCCGCATCCAGGAGGGTGTGGCCTCCCTGGGCGCGTACGGCGAGATCTTCCGCCGCAACACCCATGCGAGCGGGGTCATCCCGCAGATCTCGCTGGTCGTCGGCCCGTGCGCGGGCGGCGCGGTCTACTCCCCCGCCATCACCGACTTCACGGTGATGGTCGACCAGACCTCGCACATGTTCATCACAGGCCCCGACGTCATCAAGACGGTCACCGGCGAGGACGTCGGTTTCGAGGAGCTCGGCGGCGCGCGCACCCACAACTCGACCTCGGGCGTGGCGCACCACATGGCCGGCGACGAGAAGGACGCCATCGAGTACGTCAAGCAGCTGCTGTCGTACCTGCCGTCCAACAACCTCAGCGAGGCGCCGGTGTTCCCGGAGGAGGCGGACCTGTCCGTCACCGACGAGGACCTGGAGCTGGACTCCATCGTGCCGGACAGCGCCAACCAGCCGTACGACATGCACGCCGTGATCGAACACGTCCTGGACGACGCCGAGTTCTTCGAGACGCAGGCGCTGTTCGCGCCGAACATCCTCACCGGCTTCGGCCGGGTCGAGGGTCACCCGGTGGGCATCGTCGCCAACCAGCCGATGCAGTTCGCGGGCTGTCTGGACATCACGGCCTCCGAGAAGGCGGCCCGGTTCGTGCGCACCTGCGACGCCTTCAACGTCCCGGTGATCACCTTCGTGGACGTGCCCGGCTTCCTGCCCGGCGTCGACCAGGAGCACGACGGCATCATCCGGCGCGGCGCCAAGCTGATCTACGCCTACGCCGAGGCCACGGTTCCGCTGATCACCGTCATCACCCGCAAGGCCTTCGGCGGCGCCTACGACGTCATGGGCTCCAAGCACCTGGGCGCCGACCTCAACCTGGCCTGGCCGACCGCCCAGATCGCCGTCATGGGCGCCCAGGGCGCGGTCAACATCCTGCACCGGCGCACGATCGCCGAGGCGCAGGCCAACGGCGAGGACCTGGAGGCGGTGCGCGCCCGGCTGATCCGGGAGTACGAGGACACCCTCCTCAACCCCTATGTCGCGGCCGAACGCGGGTACGTGGACTCGGTGATCATGCCGTCCGACACGCGCCGGCACATCGTGCGCGGCCTGCGTCAGCTGCGCACCAAGCGGGAATCCCTCCCGCCGAAGAAGCACGGCAACATCCCCCTCTAAGGAGCCGCTGTGACGATCAAGGTCGTACGGGGCAATCCGACCCCCGAGGAGCTCGCCGCCGCCCTGGCGGTGGTCCGGGCCCGCGCCGCGGCGGCCGCGGAGACGCCGTCCGGCGCGGAGCCCCCGAGGGACGCGTGGTCCGACCCCGCCCGCATCGCGGGACAGCGCGTCCCGCACCCCGGCCAGGCGTCCTGGACCCGGACCTACTGGCCGAGCTGAGCGCAACCCACCCTGCTTGTCGCTTTCAGGGAGGCGGGGAACTACGCACCCGCCCCCACGGCCCGCAGTCGAACGACAACCGAACATCCGGTGAACGACTGCGGGCCCACAACTTGAGTACGGGTACTCAGGCGCCACCCCCCGGCCCGGCCCCACGCTGGTGGCATGCTGTGGTCCGACCCTGAGAACGAGCCCCCCGAAGAACTCCGCGACATGCAGGAGACCCTGCGGAGACTGGGCTTCTTCCTCGCTCTGGCCATGGTGATCGCCATGATCGTGCTGGGTGTCAGGTGAAGCGCGCCGCCGCTAGGCTGACCGCATGCGCCGACTCGTCCTCGCCTCCCAGTCCCCCGCCCGGCTGAACCTGTTGCGGCAGGCCGGCCTCGCACCCGAGGTGATCGTGAGCGGGGTCGACGAGGACGCCGTCACCGCCCCCACCCCGGCCGAGCTGGCGCTCGCCCTGGCCGAGGCCAAGGCCTCCGTCGTGGCCGCCAGGCCCGAGGTCAAGGGCGCTCTGGTGATCGGCTGCGACTCGGTGCTCGACCTGGACGGCGAGGCGCTGGGCAAGCCGGCGGACGCGGTGGAGGCCACGGCGCGCTGGAAGGCGATGCGCGGCCGGGCCGGGACCCTCCAGACCGGGCACTGCGTCTACGACACCGTCAGCGGGCGCTACGCCTCCGCCACCGCGTCCACCGTCGTCCGCTTCGGCGAGCCGACGGACGAGGAGGTCGCGGCGTACGTCGCCTCGGGCGAGCCCCTCTACGTCGCCGGGGCGTTCACCCTCGACGGCCGCTCGGCCCCGTTCATCGACGGCATCGACGGCGACCACGGCAACGTCATCGGCATCAGCCTGCCCCTCGTGCGCCGACTGCTGGGGCAACTGGGGGTCGGCATCACGGAGTTGTGGGCGCCGTCGGAGGCGTGACCGGCTGGGGCGCGGTGGGCGGGGGCGTGACGGGCGAGCCGCCGTCGTCGCCCCTGCCGTCCTCGGGCGTCTTGGCCGCGGGCCGCTGCTGGGCGTCGTAGGTCATCAGCAGCAGCACGATCAGGGCGAGCACGGCCACCATGAACGCGAACTGGGTCACGCCCAGCAGCCCCCAGGCGAAGGCGCCCAGCAGGCCGTGCACGACGGCGGCGCTGATCAGCAGGATCCGGCCGAGGCCGGCGGGCGCGCGGTCGCGCAGGGCCACCAGCAGGGCCACGACGCCGCACAGGGCGAAGTAGAGGCCGAAGACGATGCCGCCGACCTTCGAGGACGTGGACATGACGTCCGGGTCCAGACCTGCCAGGGACATGTCCTGCCGGTCCACCACGACGCCCACGAACCAGTTCAGCGCGGCGATGCCGACCGCCTCCACGAAGAGCACGATCGCCACGATCCACGCCACCGGTCTGCGTACCACCGTCCCCACCCACCTTCGAGCCCGACTTCAGCGAGTCCGGGCAAGCTAGCTGTTACCTCAAGTACGTTCGAGACATCCTGAACGCTACTAACGGGTAAACCGCGGGACAAGGGTTCTGCGGGCGGCAAAGAATCATTGGGCCATTCGTAGGGACTCCACAAAGAAACGGAGTGGGCCGCAGCACGCCCTCACAGAGACCTTGACCACATCGGAGGGCTAGGGTTTCCCACAGGAGTGCTGCGTACGGCGGTACTACGAGGGATTTCAGGGTCGAGTGAGCCTGGCATCACGCTCCGTGTGGGCAAGCTCACCTTTGGGGACGGGTCGTAGAGCCGTGTCGGCAGTCCCTAAACTCGGCTTGTTTCAAGGAGGGAGCCTCAATCGTGCGCAAGGTGCTCATCGCCAACCGTGGCGAAATCGCAGTCCGCGTTGCCCGGGCGTGCCGGGATGCCGGCATCGCGAGCGTGGCCGTGTACGCAGACCCGGACCGGGACGCTCTGCATGTCCGCGCCGCGGATGAGGCGTTCGCCCTGGGCGGTGACACCCCGGCGACCAGCTATCTCGACATCGAGAAGGTGCTGAACGCGGCGCGGGAGTCCGGTGCCGACGCCGTCCACCCCGGCTACGGCTTTCTCTCGGAGAACGCCGAGTTCGCGCAGGCGGTCCTGGACGCGGGCCTGATCTGGATCGGCCCGCCCCCGCAGGCCATCCGCGACCTCGGCGACAAGGTCGCCGCCCGGCACATCGCCCAGCGGGCCGGCGCGCCCCTGGTGGCCGGCACGCCCGACCCGGTGTCCGGCGCCGACGAGGTCGTCGCCTTCGCCGAGGAGCACGGGCTGCCGATCGCCATCAAGGCGGCCTTCGGCGGCGGCGGTCGCGGCCTCAAGGTCGCCCGCACCCTCGAAGAGGTGCCCGAGCTGTACGACTCGGCCGTCCGCGAGGCGGTCGCCGCCTTCGGCCGGGGCGAGTGCTTCGTCGAGCGCTACCTGGACAAGCCGCGGCACGTGGAGACGCAGTGCCTGGCCGACCGTCACGGCAACGTGGTCGTCGTGTCCACCCGTGACTGCTCCCTCCAGCGCCGCCACCAGAAGCTGGTCGAGGAGGCCCCGGCGCCGTTCCTCTCCGAGGCGCAGGTCGCCGAGCTGTACTCCTCCTCCAAGGCCATCCTGAAGGAGGCCGGTTACGTCGGCGCCGGCACCGTCGAGTTCCTCGTCGGCCTCGACGGCACGATCTCGTTCCTGGAGGTCAACACCCGCCTCCAGGTCGAGCACCCGGTCACCGAGGAGGTCGCCGGCATCGACCTCGTCCGCGAGATGTTCCGCATCGCCGACGGCGAGGAGCTCGGCTACGGCGACCCGGAGCTGCGCGGTCACTCGTTCGAGTTCCGCATCAACGGCGAGGACCCGGGGCGCAACTTCCTCCCGGCCCCCGGCACGGTCACCGCGTTCGCCCCGCCGTCCGGCCCGGGCGTGCGCCTGGACGCGGGCGTCGAGTCCGGCAGCGTGATCGGCCCGGCGTGGGACTCGCTCCTCGCCAAGCTGATCGTCACCGGCGCCACCCGTGAGCAGGCGCTCCAGCGGGCGGCCCGCGCGCTGGAGGAGTTCCAGGTCGAGGGCATGGCCACGGCGATCCCGTTCCACCGCGCGGTGGTCAGGGACCCGGCGTTCGCCCCCGAACTCACCGGCAGCCAGGACCCGTTCACGGTTCACACCCGGTGGATCGAGACCGAGTTCGTCAACGAGATCCCCGCCTTCACGGCCCCGGCCGACGCCGAGGCCGAGGACGACTCGGACCGCGAGACGATCGTCGTCGAGGTCGGCGGCAAGCGCCTGGAGGTCTCCCTCCCGTCCTCGCTCGGCATGAGCCTGGCCCGCACGGGCCTCGCGGCGGGCGCCAAGCCCAAGCGCCGCGCGGCCAAGAAGTCCGGCCCGGTGGCCTCCGGCGACACCCTCGCCTCTCCGATGCAGGGCACCATCGTCAAGGTGGCCGTCGAGGAGGGCCAGGAGGTCAAGGAGGGCGACCTGGTCGTCGTCCTCGAGGCGATGAAGATGGAGCAGCCGCTCAACGCCCACCGCTCGGGCACCGTCAAGGGCCTCGTCGCGGAGGTCGGGGCGTCCATCACCTCGGGCGCCGCGATCTGCGAGATCAAGGACTGATCCCGGCGATCAATCGTGTCGAGGCGCCCGGTCCACCGGGCGCCTCGCCGCGTTCACGGCCCCGACTGACGCACCCGGTCCACCAGTTCGCTCAGCACCGGTCGGCAGGACCGGCCCGTCCGGCGCCCGAGGGCGCTGCCCTTCCAGGGCGGAACGGAGGTCCGGGAGCGGAGCCTCCGAGGGGCGGCACCGGCCGCCCGACCGCCGGGGCCGTCAGCGGCGACGCAGGTCCGCGACCCGCGCCCGCTCCCCGCCGGAGGACTGCTCGCCCATCACCGACGACGCGCGCAGCGCCCCCGCGGATCCGGGGATCTGCCCCCGGCGCGGCGCGGGCAGCGGTACGTCCCGACGCTGCTGCTGGTGGCGCGCCGGGACCGCGTCACCCCCCTGGCTTCCCGTCGCCCCGGCCACGGCGATCTGCACCCCCTGGTCCGCGAGGGCCTGCAGCTCGGTGGCGGCGCGGTCGTCGTGCGCGGGCGGCTCGTCGGTCACCAGACGGGTGATGAGGTCCGTGGGCACTGTCTGGAACATGGTGTCCGTGCCGAGCTTGGTGTGGTCGGCGAGGACCACGACCTCGGCGGCGGCCTGCACCAGCGCCCGGTCCACGGACGCCGACAGCATGTTGGACGTGGACAGCCCGCGCTCGGCGGTCAGTCCGCTCCCGGAGAGGAAGGCGCGGGACACCCTCAGGCCCTGCAGGGACTGCTCGGCGCCGCTGCCCACCAGGGCGTAGTTGGAGCCGCGCAGGGTGCCGCCGGTCATCACGACCTCGACCCGGTTGGCATGGGCCAACGCCTGGGCCACCAGAAGAGAGTTGGTGACGACGGTCAGCCCGGGCACCCGGGCGAGCCGGCGGGCCAGCTCCTGTGTCGTGGTGCCCGCCCCGACCACGATGGCCTCGCCCTCTTCGACGAAGTTGGCGGCGAGGTCCGCGATGGCGGTCTTCTCGGCGGTCGCGAGATGGGATTTCTGCGGAAAGCCGGACTCTCGCGTGAACCCGCCCGGCAATACCGCACCGCCGTGCCGGCGGTCGAGGAGTCCTTCTGCCTCCAGTGCGCGCACGTCCCGCCGCACGGTCACTTCGGAGGTCTGGACGACGCGGGCGAGTTCACGGAGCGACACGGCCCCGTTCGCTCGCACCATTTCGAGGATCAATTGACGACGTTCTGCAGCGAACACGAAACTGACAGTAACGCGGACGACCGTCTGCTTTCAGCTCTTTGCGCCGAATAGTAGAAGTTGTTCGCACAGGGGGACGGGGAGTGGTATAAGACCCACTTCCGGCGACTATGCCTGCCGCACTGTCCGGCGACCCGGCGACGGCACTCCGTCAACTCCCCATGACCAGCGGGGAGTCCGGCGCGCCGCCGAAACGGACCGTCAGCCCTCGCCCGCGGTCTTGCGGGTGTGCAGCTGTCGCGCCACCTCCGCGATCGACCCCGAAAGGGAGGGGTACACGGTGAAGGCGTTCGCGATCTGTTCGACCGTCAGATTGTTGTCGACGGCGATCGAGATGGGGTGGATCAGTTCCGACGCGCGCGGCGCGACGACCACGCCGCCGACGACGATCCCGGTGCCGGGCCGGCAGAAGATCTTGACGAAGCCGTCGCGGATGCCCTGCATCTTGGCGCGCGGGTTGCGCAGCAGCGGCAGCTTCACGACCCGAGCGTCGATCTTGCCGCCGTCGACGTCGGCCTGGCTGTAGCCGACGGTGGCGATCTCGGGGTCGGTGAAGACGTTCGAGGAGACGGTCTTGAGGTTGAGCGGGGCCACCGCGTCGCCGAGGAAGTGGTACATGGCGATGCGGCCCTGCATGGCGGCGACGGAGGCCAGGGCGAAGATCCCGGTCACGTCACCGGCCGCGTACACGCCCGGGGCGGTGGTCCGGCTGACCTTGTCGGTCCAGATGTGCCCGGACTCGCGGATCTTGACGCCCGCCTCCTCCAGCCCCAGCCCCGCGCTGTTGGGGATGGCGCCGACGGCCATGAGGCAGTGCGAGCCGGTGATGACCCGGCCGTCGGCCAGGGTCACCTCGACCCGGTCGCCCACCCGCTTGGCGGACTCGGCGCGCGAGCGGGCCATGACGTTCATGCCGCGGCGGCGGAAGACGTCCTCGAGCACCGCGGCGGCGTCCGGGTCCTCGCCGGGCAGCACGCGGTCGCGGGAGGAGACGAGGGTGACCTTGGAGCCGAGGGCCTGGTAGGCGCCGGCGAACTCCGCGCCGGTGACGCCCGAGCCGACCACGATGAGCTCCTCGGGGAGCTCGCCGAGGTCGTAGACCTGGGTCCAGTTCAGGATGCGCTCGCCGTCGGGCTGCGCGTCCGGCAGCTCGCGCGGGTGGGCGCCGGTGGCGAGCAGGACGGCGTCGGCGGTGAGGGTCTCCTCGGTGCCGTCGGCGGCGGCGACCACGACCTTGCGGGAGCCGTCGAGGGCCTGCATGCCCTCCAGCCGGCCGCGGCCGCGCAGCACGCGGGCGCCGGCACGGGTGACGGAGGCGGTGATGTCGTGCGACTGGGCGAGCGCGAGCCGCTTCACACGGCGGTTGACCTTGCCGAGGTCGACCCCGACCACCCGGGCCGCCTGCTCCAGCGGCGGGGTGTCGTCGGCGACGATGATGCCGAGTTCCTCGTACGACGAGTCGAAGGTCGTCATGACCTCGGCCGTAGCGATGAGAGTCTTCGACGGCACGCAGTCGGTCAGCACCGACGCTCCGCCCAGACCGTCGCAGTCGACGACGGTCACCTCCGCGCCGAGCTGCGCGGCCACCAGGGCAGCCTCATAGCCGCCGGGTCCGCCACCGATGATCACGATCCGAGTCACGTACTCCATTGTCCCGCACGGGCCGCGGTGGTACCGCCCCGGGGGCCGCGGACGCCGGGACTGTGACCAGAGTGACGCCTGGGCGGACTGCCGTACTCTCCTTGCATGTCGCTCTACGCCGCGTACGCCGGCAACCTCGACGCGCGGCTGATGACCCGCCGCGCTCCCCACTCGCCGATGCGCGCCACCGGCTGGCTCAACGGCTGGCGGCTGACGTTCGGCGGGGAGCAGCTGGGCTGGGAGGGAGCGCTGGCCACGGTCGTGGAGGACCCCGGCGCGCAGGTCTTCGTCGCGCTGTACGACATCGCCCCCATGGACGAGGACTCCCTGGACCGCTGGGAGGGCGTCGGCCTCGGCATCTACCGGCGCGCCCGGGTGCGGGTGCACACGCTGGAGGGCGAGGAGTCCGCCTGGATGTACGTGCTGAACGGCTACGAGGGCGGGCTGCCGTCGGCCCGGTACCTGGGCGAGATCGCCGACGCGGCGGAATCCGCGGGGGCGCCCCACGACTACGTGATGGAGCTGCGCAAGAGGCCCTGCTGAGCTCGGCCGACTCCGGACTCGGCGAGCATCGGGACACGTACGGGTGAGTGGCAGGCTGTTGATCTTCATCGTCGAGGTCTTCACCGACGAGGACGTCTTCGTCACGGGTGAGTGACCGCTCCGGCGGTCCGTCCTCGTTGGAAACGACAAGACAACGATCGCCATCCCGTTGGCTCTGTCATCTACGCGCGTAGGCCGGAACCGGCTACCCTCAGTCGCGTGAACGCATCTCTTCTCCCGGACGACATCCAGGGCGACCCCCACGCCGCCGCCGACGCCGCCGCCGCGCGCCTGCGCGAACTGACCGGCGCCGAGACCCACGACGTCGCCCTCGTGATGGGCTCGGGCTGGGCTCCGGCCGTTGACGCCCTGGGCGCTCCCGACGCCGAGTTCCAGGTCACCGAGCTGCCCGGATTCCCGCCGCCCGCGGTCGAGGGCCACGGCGGCAAGGTCCGCTCGTACCGTACCGGCGCCAAGCGCGCCCTGGTCTTCCTGGGCCGCACGCACTACTACGAGGGCCGCGGCGTCGCCGCCGTCGCCCACGGCGTCCGCACCGCGGTGGCGGCCGGCTGCAAGACGATCGTGCTGACCAACGGCTGCGGCGGTCTGCGCGAGGGCATGCGCCCCGGTCAGCCGGTGCTGATCAGCGACCACATCAACCTCACGGCGACCTCCCCCATCGTGGGCGCGAACTTCGTCGACCTGACGGACCTGTACTCGCCGCGGCTGCGCGCCCTGTGCAAGGAGATCGACGCCACGCTGGAGGAGGGCGTCTACGCCCAGTTCCCCGGCCCGCACTACGAGACTCCGGCCGAGATCCGCATGGCCCGGACCATCGGAGCGGACCTGGTGGGCATGTCCACGGTGCTGGAGGCCATCGCGGCACGCGAGGCGGGCGCCGAGGTGCTCGGCATCTCCCTGGTGACCAACCTCGCCGCCGGCATGACGGGCGAGCCGCTGAACCACGAGGAGGTCCTGCAGGCGGGCCGCGACAGCGCGACGCGCATGGGATCGCTGCTGGCGCAGGTCCTCGGCCGGCTCTGAGCGCGCTGCCGGGGGCTGCCGCCCCCGCCCCGCTTCGGCCCTGAACGGGCCTCGTCCTTCACACGCCGGACGGGCTGGATCACGCGACCGGCGTCCACACGCAACCGGAGGCTGACCCCGTGCACGACGATCTCCTCGCCCGCGCCCAGACATGGCTCACCGAGGACCCCGACCCGGAGACCCGCGCCGAGCTCGCCAAGCTCATCGAGGCCGGCGACGTCACCGAGCTCGCCGACCGCTTCGGCGGCACCCTGCAGTTCGGCACCGCCGGCCTGCGCGGTGAGCTCGGGGCCGGGCCCATGCGGATGAACCGCGCGGTCGTCATCCGTGCCGCCGCCGGTCTCGCCGCGTACCTCAGGGGCAAGGGCCAGGAGGGCGGCCTCGTCGTGATCGGCTACGACGCCCGCCACAAGTCCGCCGACTTCGCGCGGGACACGGCCGCGGTGATGACGGGCGCCGGTCTGCGCGCGGCCGTCCTCCCCCGCCCGCTCCCCACGCCCGTCCTGGCGTACGCCATAAGGCACCTGGGCGCGGTCGCCGGCGTCGAGGTCACCGCCAGCCACAACCCGCCCCGCGACAACGGCTACAAGGTGTACCTGGGCGACGGCTCCCAGATCGTGCCGCCCGCCGACGCCGAGATCGCCGCGGAGATCGCCGCCGTCCGCAGCCTGGACGACGTGCCCCGCCCCGACGGGGGCTGGCAGACCCTCGGGGAGTCGGTCCTCGACGCCTACCTGGCCCGCACGGACGCCGTCCTCGCCCAGGGCTCCCCGCGCACGGCCCGCACGGTGTACACGGCGATGCACGGCGTCGGCAAGGACGTCCTGCTCGCCGCGTTCGCCCGCGCGGGCTTCCCGCCGCCGGTCCTCGTCGCCGAACAGGCCGAGCCCGACCCGGACTTCCCGACCGTCGCCTTCCCCAACCCGGAAGAGCCCGGCGCGATGGACCTCGCCTTCGCCGCGGCCCGCGCGAGCGCCCCGGACCTGATCATCGCCAACGACCCGGACGCCGACCGCTGCGCCGTGGCCGTGCCCCACGACGGCGAGTGGCGCATGCTGCGGGGCGACGAGGTCGGCTCGCTGCTCGGCGCGCACCTGGTCCGCCGTGGCGCGCGGGGGGCGTTCGCCGAGTCGATCGTCTCCTCCTCGCTCCTCGGCCGCATCGCCGAGAAGGCGGGCCTGCCCTACGAGGAGACGCTCACCGGCTTCAAGTGGATCGCCCGCGTCGACGGCCTGCGCTACGGCTACGAGGAGGCACTCGGCTACTGCGTGGACCCCGAGGGCGTGCGCGACAAGGACGGCATCACCGCCGCCCTGCTGGTCGCGGAACTCGCCTCGGAGCTCAAGGAGCAGGGCCGCACCCTCCTGGACCTCCTCGACGACCTCGCCGTGGAACACGGCCTGCACGCCACCGACCAGCTCTCGGTCCGCGTCCAGGACCTCGCGGTCATCGCCCGCGCGATGGACCAGCTTCGCGCGAAGCCCCCGGCCTCGCTCGCGGGCCTGGCCGTCACCCGGGCCGAGGACCTCACACGGGGCACGGAGACGCTGCCCCCCACCGACGGCCTGCGCTACACGCTCGACGGCGCCCGGGTCATCGTCCGCCCCAGCGGCACCGAGCCGAAGCTGAAGTGCTACCTGGAGGTCGTGATCCCGGTCGCCACCCACGCCGACCTCCCGTCCGCCCGGGCCCGCGCGGACGACCTCCTCGCCACGATCAAGCGCGACCTGTCGGCGGCAGCCGGCATCTGACCCCCGCCCTTCACACGCCCCACGGCCGCAACGACGGCCCGAACCCGACGGCCCGAACCCCAGCCGATGAGCGCGGCCACCCCTCACGGGAAGCCCGACGCCGGCCACGGGGCGCGGGGCGTGGGGGGGCGCGGGGGAGGCAGGGAGGGCAGGCGCAACAGCCGATCCGACGACGCCGTCGTACTCGACGCACCCACCCGGGGCCCACGCCCTCACCCGGCGTGGGCCCCGGGTGCGGTTCCGTCCCGGGTGTCGCGCGGCGGCGAAGCGGCGGGCGGCCGGACGGGCCCGAGGTAATCCACAGGCAGCCGACCCGCACACCGACACGCCCCGCGCAGCCCGACGCCGACCATGCCCGGACGGCCACGGGACCGCCGCGGCCGGTCCTGCGGTGATCGCGCACTCGACCCCGGCCCGCACAGGTGGTCGGCCCGCGCATCACGATCCCCGCGCACACCCCGCCGTCGAGCGCGGGCGTCCGCGTCTCCGGCGTCGTTCCCGCCTCGTCCCGGCTCCGCCCAGGCACGGCGTCTCACGCACGCGCTCGCGACCGACCGGACGCTCGTCCCCGGGCAGACGCGGGCGTAGCTCACCGCAGGCGCAGCACGGCCGCCAGGCAGGCGCAGGCGCAGGCACGGCTCACAGCAGAGCGAGCACCGCCGCCAGGCGGGCACAGGCACGGCTCACCGCAGGAGCAGCGTCGCCGCCAGGACCAGGGCTGCGATGACGGCCCCCAGCGGCCACAGCGCCCGCCCACGCTGCCGTTCGTCGGCCACGCCGACCGGCCGTGCCGCCGGATCCCGCCACATCGCGGTGATGGCGGCGGCCGTCCGTTCGTGCGGGTGCAGAACGCGGAGCCTGTGCTCCAGCCACGGCCAGCGGGGCGAGGCGACCGCCCAGTCGTCGAATGACGCGGGCCTGCCGGCGATCCGCAGCCGGACGCCGTCGTTCCCGACGGCCCGGACGTCCTCCCAGGCGAGGCGCCTGGCCCCGCGGAAGCCGTTGAACCACAGCCCCTCGCGGTCGGCGGTGACCCGCCAGGCCAGCCGACGCGGCAGCAGCAGGGCGGCGAACAGCGTCAGAACGAGGGCGTAGACGTCACCCCACCACCCGGGTCTCAGGTAGCACGCCAGGAGCAGCGCCACCGGCAGGACGGCGATCCAGTCGGCCCACCCGGCACGCCACTGCCGTGTCCGCGCCGGGCCGTCCCGCCCGGCCCGCTCGGCGACGGCCGCCGCGGCCGCCCCGCGCCGCTCCTCGTACCGGGCCGCCCGGACCGCCTTCCGCTTCTCGGCCCGCATCCTGTGCCGGAAGGCGCCCTCCGTCATCGGCCGCACGGGCCCCAGGGACGCCTCCGCGACGGGCGGCTCGCCGGCCCTGCCCGCGGCGGCGAGGAGGACGACCTCGGCGCCGTCGTAGGGGACCCCGTACAGGACCGCCTCGCGCAGCGGCCCGGCGCGCCCGTCGACGAGCCGCCCGACCAGCTCCCGAAGCTCCGCGTCGTTCCCCTCCGCGTCCTCGCCCCCGCCTTCGTCCCCGGCCCCTTGCCCATCCCCGTCCCCGCCTTCGTCTTCGGCCTCGTCCCCGTCCTCGACCTCGTGCGGTGAACCCGCGTCGGCGGCGGTGGAGACCGTGAACAGGGGCCGCAGGGCGGCCAGGTCGTCGGCGGCGTAGACCTCCGTCTCGACGTCGCTGTTCTCGCGCACGAGCACCCGCAGCGCCGGGACGGGCGCCCGGTGCAGGACGACGGCGCGGTGGCGTCCCAGCGCCGCGGAGAGCAGCACGGTGAGGCCGAGTCCGGCGACGCACCAGCCGGCGGCCGGGACGGCGTGCCGGTCGCCGGGGCCGTCCCAGAGGCCGGCGGTGACGCGGAGCACCGCACCGGCCACGACCGTGCCGAGCCCGGCCCACATCAGGAACGTTCCGCGCGGCGAACGTCCGCCCAGGCCCGCCGGCGCCACGGCGGTCACGCTCCCGGCGGCTGCCGAACCCGCCGCCCGCTGCCGCCGGCGCGCCGCCAGCCGCAGGCAGACGGCCGTCCAGACGGCGGCCAGTCCGGCCGCGAGGCCCAGCCGCACGGCCAGGGGGAGGTCGTCCCCCGCCGTCAGCACCATGACCACCGCGACGGGCGCGACGGCGACGGCGGCCTCGGGCCGCAGCACCAGCCACGCGATGTGCAGGGCGACCAGGGCGGCTCCCCACTCGGGCAGCCCCCCGTACTCGCCCAGCAGGCCCGCGCCGGCCACGGCCGTCAGCGGCAGCGCCACGAACGCCGACTCCCGCGCCCGCACGGGCACCCAGCGCGCAGGCAGCGCCCGCACCCAGCGCCGCGCCGCCTCACCGTCCCAGGACGCACATCCGTCCGGCACCGCCGCCCCGGACGGCAACCGCAGCACGCCGCCGGGCACAACGCCGTCCGTACGCTCACTCATCGTCTCCCCCGCCCGCCGAAACCTGCCGGCCCCACCGCCGGCCTCGCAGAAATACCCTCAACACCCTTGCGGCCGGGGCGCGCCGACGACGCACGAGAACCTCATTTTCCCGGCCCTGGCATGATCACGGCCCACCGACCGGCGGACCCCCGCCCGAAGCCGAGGCACCCCACACCCCACACCCCACACCCCGGGGAGATGCGGCCCGGCAACCCGCCGAGCCACCGAGCCCGCTGAGCCCGGCAAGCCCACCGAGCCCACCGCCCGAGAGCCTCCCGCTCCCGTCGGCCTGCCCCCGCACGTGTCCCGGCACGTGTCCCGGCAAGGGTTCCAGCGACGTCTCCCGGCGACAGGCGCGCCCTCGCCGCCCCGCCCGGCTCAGCCCACCGCGAGCAGCATCCCCACCGGCCCGCTCGGCCCACGGCAAGCACACCCGCCCCGCCCCGCTCAGCCCACGGCGAGCAGAATCCCCAGCACCACGGCCCCCGCCACGGCCGGGCCGATGATCTCCCAGGCCCAGCGCACGCTCACCTCGCCCTGCGCGCTGTCGGCCTTCTCCCGCGCCTCCCACAGCTCCCGCAGCTCGTCCATCGCCTGGTCGGCCCCGGCGCGGGCGGGCCCGTCGGAGGCGGCGGCGCCCCCGCGCCCCTGGCCGCCGCCGAGCGCGCCGAGCCGGCCGGCGCCGCGGCCGGCGCTCCTCCCGGCGGCCGCGCGCGACTGCTGCCGGGCCGCCCGCTTGCGGGCGCGCAGCGAGACGGGCACGGACCACAGCTGGAACTTCTTCTCCGACACGGTGACGGCCTCGTTGGAGTAGCCGGACCGCAGCGTGGCCACCTGCCCCCAGGGCAGCACGATCACCCGGAACGGGTTGCGCACCCGCAACCGGTCCTGGCTCGCGAAAACGGCGGGCCGCAGGGTGAACGCGACGATCAGCGGGACCAGCAGGATCATCGTGGCGAGCGCCAGCCACGGGGTGCGCCCGTCGCCGGCGACGATGGCGTCGATGCCGAGCCAGGCGACCAGCCCGAGCAGCAGCACGCCGCCGGCGATCGCCGCGGAGGACCGGTAGACGCGGTCCTTGGTCCCGGAACCCGTGGGTTCCGATGGCCCCGAGGGCTGCGGCGCTGGTGACTGGTCTTCCGGGCTCGTCATGGCCCCGATTCTGCCCGACGTCCGCCGCCCGCTCATACGCGGAGCCCCGGCGCGCGATGAGCACCTGAACGACTTCCGGGGCTGTACACCCGCTACGCGCGTAGATATGCTCGTCTGGTGACCATGCCCACCAATGCACCCAGCGCGGCCCGCGCCCTCGCGGACGTCACCTCGTCCGACAGCACGCTGCGCCGCTTCCTCCACGGGCTGCCCGGCGTCGACGCGGTCGGCCTGGAGGCGCGCGCCGCCGCGCTCGGCACCCGTTCCATCAAGACGACCGCGAAGGCGTACGCCATCGACCTCGCCATCTCGATGGTCGACCTGACGACGCTGGAAGGCGCGGACACCCCCGGCAAGGTCCGGGCGCTCGGCGCGAAGGCGGTACGCCCCGACCCGACCGACCGCACGGCCCCCAGCACGGCCGCGGTCTGCGTCTACCCCGACATGGTGGCCGTCGCCAAGGAGGCCGTCGCCGGTTCCGGCGTCAAGGTCGCCTCGGTCGCCACCGCGTTCCCGGCCGGCCGCGCCGCCCTCGACGTGAAGCTCGCCGACGTCCGTGACGCGGTCGCCGCCGGCGCCGACGAGATCGACATGGTCATCGACCGCGGGGCGTTCCTCGCGGGCAGGTACATGAAGGTGTACGACGAGATCGTCGCCGTCAAGGAGGCCTCGGGCGCGGCCCGCCTCAAGGTCATCTTCGAGACGGGCGAGCTGTCGACGTACGACAACATCCGGCGTGCGAGCTGGCTCGGCATGCTGGCCGGAGCGGACTTCATCAAGACGTCCACCGGCAAGGTCGCCGTCAACGCCACCCCCGCCAACACCCTGCTGATGCTGGAGGCCGTCCGCGACTTCCGCGCCCAGACCGGCGTCCAGGTCGGCGTGAAGCCCGCCGGCGGCATCCGCACCAGCAAGGACGCGATCAAGTTCCTCGTCCTGGTCAACGAGACCGCGGGTGAGGACTGGCTGGACAACCACTGGTTCCGCTTCGGCGCCTCCTCGCTCCTGAACGATCTGCTGATGCAGCGTCAGAAGCTGGCCACCGGCCGCTACTCCGGCCCCGACTACGTGACGGTGGACTGATCACCATGGCATCCGCATTCACCTCCGCTTTCGAGTACGCACCGGCCCCCGAGTCCCGCTCGGTGGTCGACATCGCCCCCTCGTACGGCCTGTTCATCGACGGCGAGTTCACCGAGGCGGC
Organism: Streptomyces sp. NPDC037083; assembly: GCF_055606485.1. Classification (NCBI taxonomy): domain Bacteria; kingdom Bacillati; phylum Actinomycetota; class Actinomycetes; order Kitasatosporales; family Streptomycetaceae; genus Streptomyces; species Streptomyces sp. NPDC037083. The sequence goes on from NZ_JBVJSQ010000001.1 coordinate 532,133, forward strand.
CGACGGCAAGGTCTTCAAGACCGTCTCGCCGTCCACCGAGGAGGTCCTCTCCGAGATCGCCCAGGCGGGCGAGGCGGACGTGGACCGCGCCGTGCGGGCCGCCCGCAAGGCCTTCGAGAAGTGGTCCGCGCTGCCGGGCGCCGAGCGCGCGAAGTACCTCTTCCGCATCGCCCGCGTCATCCAGGAGCGCTCCCGCGAGCTCGCCGTCCTGGAGACGCTGGACAACGGAAAGCCGATCAAGGAGACGCGCGACGCCGACCTCCCCCTGGTCGCCGCGCACTTCTTCTACTACGCGGGCTGGGCCGACAAGCTCGACCACGCGGGCTTCGGCGCGAACCCGCGGCCGCTGGGCGTGGCGGGCCAGGTCATCCCCTGGAACTTCCCGCTGCTGATGCTGGCGTGGAAGATCGCCCCGGCGCTGGCCACGGGCAACACGGTCGTGCTGAAGCCGGCCGAGACGACCCCGCTGTCGGCGCTGTTCTTCGCGGACGTCTGCCGCCAGGCCGGCCTGCCCAAGGGCGTCGTCAACATCCTCCCGGGCTACGGCGACGCCGGTGCGGCGCTCGTCGCCCACCCGGACGTGAACAAGGTGGCCTTCACCGGCTCCACGGCCGTCGGCAAGGAGATCGCGCGCACGGTCGCGGGCAGCCGCAAGAAGCTCACCCTCGAACTGGGCGGCAAGGGCGCGAACATCGTCTTCGACGACGCGCCGATCGACCAGGCCGTCGAGGGCATCGTCAGCGGCATCTTCTTCAACCAGGGCCAGGTCTGCTGCGCGGGCAGCCGTCTGCTCGTCCAGGAGTCGATCCAGGAGGAGCTGCTGGACTCGCTCAAGCGCCGCCTGTCGACCCTTCGCCTCGGCGACCCGCTCGACAAGAACACCGACATCGGCGCGATCAACTCCGCCGAGCAGCTCTCCCGCATCACCTCGCTGGTCGAGCTGGGCGAGGCAGAGGGCGCCGAGCGCTGGTCCCCGGCCTGCGAACTGCCCACCTCCGGCTACTGGTTCGCACCGACGCTCTTCACCAACGTCACCCAGGCACACACCGTCGCCCGCGACGAGATCTTCGGCCCGGTCCTGTCGGTCCTCACCTTCCGCACCCCGGACGAGGCCGTCGCGAAGGCCAACAACACTCCGTACGGCCTGTCCGCGGGCATCTGGACGGAGAAGGGGTCCCGGATCCTCGCCGTGGCGAACAAGCTCCGGGCCGGTGTCGTCTGGTCCAACACGTTCAACAAGTTCGACCCCACCTCGCCGTTCGGCGGCTACAAGGAGTCGGGGTTCGGCCGCGAGGGCGGCCGCCACGGCCTGGAGGCGTACCTCGATGTCTGACCGACTTTCCGTGCTGAAGACCTACAAGCTGTACGTCGGCGGGAAGTTCCCGCGTTCCGAGAGCGGCCGGGTGTACGAGGTGACGTCGAAGACATCGGCCGCCGACGCGGCGGGGACGGGCACGTGGCTGGCCAACGCGCCGCAGGCCTCCCGCAAGGACGCCCGTGACGCGGTCGTCGCCGCGCGCAAGGCGTTCGGCGGCTGGGCCGGGGCGACGGCGTACAACCGCGGCCAGGTCCTCTACCGCGTCGCGGAGATGCTGGAGGGCCGCAGGGCCCAGTTCGTCCGAGAGGTCGCCGACGCCGAGGGCCTGTCGAAGTCGAAGGCCGGCGAGCAGGTCGACACGGCGATCGACCGCTGGGTCTGGTACGCGGGCTGGACCGACAAGATCGCCCAGGTGGTGGGCGGCGGGAACCCGGTCGCGGGCCCGTTCTTCAACCTCTCCTCGCCCGAGCCGACGGGCGTGGTCGCCGTCGTGGCCCCGCAGGAGTCGTCGCTCCTGGGCCTGGTGTCGGTGCTGGCCCCGGTGATCGCGACGGGCAACACGGCCGTCGTGATCGCGAGCGAGAAGGCCCCCCTCCCTGCCCTCTCCCTCGCCGAGGTGCTGGCCACCTCCGACGTCCCGGGCGGTGTCGTCAACATCCTCTCCGGCCGCACGGAGGAGATCGCGGCGCCTCTCGCCGCGCACCAGGACGTCAACGCGATCGACCTCGCGGGCGCCGACGAGGCGCTGGCGAAGGAGCTGGAGATCGCGGCGGCCGACAACCTGAAGCGGGTTCTTCGTCCACAGCCTGTGGACGACGCCGGCTGGTCGGCGACGCCCGGCATCGACCGGATGACGGCGTTCCTGGAGACGAAGACGGTCTGGCACCCGACGGGGTCCCTGGGCGCGTCCGGATCGTCGTACTAGAACCGGATCGTCGTACGGGAAGCCGTACGGGAACAGGGGCAGGTCCCGGGCCGCCCCTCGCACACGCGGAAGCCGCGCCGCCCCTCCGTCCGGGGGCGGCGCGGCTTCCGTCCGCGTGCCGTGCGCGTCGGCGGTGTGCCATGCGCCGCGTGTGGGGCGCGTTCAGCCGCCGAGCACCTTCGTGACGTCCCCCAGCACCGGGATCGACCCGATCGACTGGGCCTGCGCCACCGGCCCGGTGAGCATCTGGGAGGTCAGCGGCTGGAAGTCGGCGAGCTGGGTGCCGACGCCGTTGTCCAGGGGGTCGACGCCGGTGCCCGCCAGCGGGTTGGGCTTGAGGCCGGAGACCGTGCCGGTGACGTGGGCCAGGGAGCCCAGCGCCCCCTGCAGTCCGGCCTGCGGGTCGATCTGGCCGACCGAGGTGGGCCTCGTCCGCACCACGTCGGCGACGGGCTCGCCGGTGGCCGCGGCGGCGGTCCCGGCGCCCGCGCCCAGCGCCACTCCGGCGGTCGCGAGGGCGGCGAGGGCGCGCCGGCCGGTGGGGGTCTGGGGGGAGTCGTGTCGGGCCATCGGGTCGCCGCCTTCTGCTGCGCAAGGTGATCTGGTCGACACGAAGGGTAGTTGAGGTGTGACGCGCGCATCAAAGCCGACCCGCGGGGTCGTTGACGGCCCGGGGGATGCCTCACACTGGTGTCCCGTGACCTTCCCTCCGCCCATACCGACGCGAGTCGTGCTGCTCTGCGGCCCTTCCGGCTCCGGCAAGTCCCTGCTCGCCGCCCGCTGCGGCCTCCCGGTGCTCCGGCTGGACGACTTCTACAAGGAGGGCGACGACCCGACGCTGCCGCTGGTGGCGGGCAGCTCCGACATCGACTGGGACCACCCCGAGTCGTGGGACGCGGACACGGCCGTCGCCGCCATCGTGGATCTGTGCCGCACGGGCCGCACGAACGTTCCCGTGTACGACATCGCGCTCAGCGCCCGCACGGGCGAGGAGGCGGTCGAGATCGGGCGCACTCCGTTGTTCATCGCGGAGGGCATCTTCGCCGCCGAGATCGTCAACCGCTGCCGCGAACTGGGCGTCCTGGCCGATGCGCTGTGCCTGAGCCGCGGCCCGGTGAAGACCTTCCGCCGCCGTTTCCTGCGGGATCTGAAGGAGGGCCGCAAGTCGGTGCCCTTCCTGCTGCGCCGCGGCTGGCGCCTGATGCGCGCCGAACGCTCCATCGTGGCCCGCCAGACCGCGCTGGGCGCGTACGCCTGCGACCGCGACGAGGCGCTGAGCCGGCTGGCGGCCGCGGCGGTCGCCGACCCGGCCGACCGCGCGCCGACGGCGCACACGGCCGTCTAGAGCCCGCGCAGGGCCCGCGCAGGGCCCGCGCCGACCTGCGCCGGCGTGTGCCCGCGGAAGCGGCGCAGCCGCGGCCACACGCAGAAGCGGGACTGGACGGACCCCCCGGCCCTCCAGTCCCGCTCCTCGTTCTCCCCCGTGTCCCCCCGGGGGTGGTGCTTCCCCTTGCTTGCGCGGTACCGCTCACCCCGAACGTCCCCCGTCGGGTCCCCCCGGTACCGCTCCCCCGTGTTCCCCCCGTTCACCGGCTCCCCTGAGCGGAGCCGGGTCCTGCCCCCGTTCACCCTCAGGCGACAAGCTCCCCGAAGGCGTCCTCCTCGTCACGGCCGAAGCTGAGGACCTCGTCCTCGCGCAGCCGGCGGAGCGACCGCCAGATGCTGGACTTCACCGTGCCGACACTGATGTCGAGGATCTCCGCGATCTCCGGGTCGGTGCGGCCCTCGTAGTAGCGCAGGACCAGCATCGTCCGCTGGAGTTCGGGCAGCCGGGCCAGCGCCTGCCACAGGACCGCGCGCAGTTCGGTGCCGCGCATCGCGTCCGTGTCGCCGGGCGTCTCCGGCAGTTCCTCGGTCGGGTACTCGTTCAGCTTGCGGCGGCGCCACGCGCTGATGTGCAGGTTGGTCATGGTCCGGCGGAGGTAACCGCCGACCGCGGCCTTGTCGCTGATCCGCTCCCACGCCCGGTACGTCGAGAACAGTGCGCTCTGCAGCAGGTCCTCGGCCTCGAAGCGGTCGCCGGTGAGGTGGTAGGCGGTGGCGTACAGGGAGGCGCGGCGCTCCTGGACGTAGGCGGTGAACTCCGCCTCGGTCAGCGAGCGACGCTCCCCCGTGTCCTCCCCGTACGCGGCTCCCCCGTGAGCCGCCTGTTCCCCCGTGTCGACCACCGTCATGAAGCCGGTGTGCTGACGCCCGGCGCCGCGAGCGCACCCCCGCCCGCTCACGGCGCCGGACTTCTCGGAACCCCGGTTCACGTCGTGCAGACGCGTGACGACTGCGACTGCGTTGGTGCTCATACCGTGCAGCGTGTTCATCTCGCGCCCCCCGTCGTGGACTTCCGGTGTTCGGTCTGCCTCGGCCCGGCTTCGCTGTGCTGTTTCCGCGTCGCCCTGCCTCGTGACGAAAAGATTGCCCGGGCCACTTCATCGCCGTGTCCGCCGACTGTCACAGACCTGTCACAGGGGCCCGTCATGCCGGGACCACAGATCGTTCACAGGGGTTCGCAGTACGGCAGTTGCCCTGGTCCTGGCAGGTCCCGACGGGTCCTCGCAGCTGTCCGCGCAGGTCGTCGCGGCCTGTCCGCGCAGGTCGTCCCGAAAGGCTGCGCGGGTGGCCGCCCGGGAGGCTCCCGGCATGGCGTCGCGGCCGGTTCCATGCGGTCGGGATCCGCGCGGCGGATCATGCCGCCGCCGCGGGCTGCGGCCCGCGCCTGTGGCAGGCACTCCCCCGGCGGGCCCGCCGGGCCGCCCATCGGCACCGGTCCGGCGCCGCTGCCTCCCGCTACCTGATCCGCCGGGCAGGGCTGCCGGACGCCCGGATCCAGGGACCGGCGACGCGCTGCCGGTGTTCATCGAAACCGCAGGTCCGCGGGGTGTCGACCGGATGCGAGTGCGGTTCCGGCACAGGTGTTCGGCGGACGCGTCCGGCCCCCCGCGCGCCGCCCGCGCCGCCGGATCCGCCTCCCCCCGGCGCCCGCGGCGGGACGAGCCCCGCCCCACAGGTCGAACGACAGCCCCCTCATGGGCCAGAATGAGCCCGTGCCTTCCCTGTTGCTGATCGAGGACGACGACGCCATCCGTACGGCCCTGGAGCTCTCACTGACGCGCCAGGGGCACCGAGTGGCGACCGCTGCGAGCGGTGAGGACGGTCTGAAGCTGCTGCGCGAGCAGCGGCCGGATCTGATCGTGCTGGACGTGATGCTGCCCGGCATCGACGGTTTCGAGGTGTGCCGGCGCATCCGGCGCACCGACCAGCTGCCGATCATTCTGCTCACCGCGCGCAGCGACGACATCGACGTGGTGGTCGGACTGGAGTCCGGCGCCGACGACTACGTCGTCAAGCCCGTGCAGGGCCGGGTGCTGGACGCCCGCATCCGGGCCGTGCTGCGGCGCGGGGAGCGCGAGTCGAACGACTCGGCGACCTTCGGCAGCCTCGTCATCGACCGCGCGGCGATGACGGTCACGAAGAACGGCGAGGACCTCCAACTCACCCCGACCGAGCTGCGGCTGCTGCTCGAACTGAGCCGGCGGCCCGGTCAGGCGCTGTCCCGGCAGCAGTTGCTGCGGCTGGTGTGGGAGCACGACTACCTGGGCGACTCACGGCTGGTGGACGCCTGTGTCCAGCGGCTGCGGGCCAAGGTGGAGGACGTGCCGTCCTCCCCGGTCCTGATCCGTACCGTGCGCGGCGTCGGCTACCGCCTGGACGCGCCTCAGTGACACAGCCGCAAGGGGGGCTCCGCGGCTGGTCCGCGGCGCGCAAGGGAAGACTGTCACGGCTGCGACTCACCAGCCTGCGCCTGCGACTGGTCGTGGTGTTCGGCGCGGTGGCGCTGACCGCCGCCGTGTCCGCGTCCGGCATCGCCTACTGGCTCAACCGCGAGGCCGTGCTGACCCGCACCCAGGGCGCGGTGCTGCGGGACTTCGAGCAGGAGATGCAGAACCGGGCCGGTGCACTGCCCGAGCACCCCTCCCAGGACGAGCTCCAGCACACCGCCGGGCAGATGGCCAACAGCAGCCAGCGGTTCAGCGTGCTGCTGGTGGCCGCGGACGGCGGCGGCCAGACCGTGTACGGCAACTCGGGCGGGCTGAACGGGTTCTCGCTGGAGGACGTGCCCGCGTCGCTGCGCACGGCGGTGAACAGGCAGCAGGACGTCACCGGCGGCAACAAGTCGCCGTACCACCTGTACTGGCAGCGGGTCGTGGACCACGGGACCCCGTACCTGGTGGCCGGGACGAAGGTGATCGGCGGCGGCCCGACCGGATACATGCGCAAGTCGCTGGAGCCGGAGGCGAAGGACCTCAACTCGCTGGCCTGGTCGCTGGGGATCGCGACCGCCCTGGCGCTGATCGGGGCGGCGCTGCTCGCGCAGGCGGCCGCCACGACCGTCCTGAAGCCGGTGCACCGGCTGGGCGTCGCGGCGCGGCGGCTCGGCGAGGGGCGGCTCGACACCCGGCTGCGGGTCTCCGGTACGGACGAACTGGCCGATCTGTCGAGGACGTTCAACCGGACGGCCGAGGCGCTGGAGAAGCGGGTCGACGACATGGCCGCGCGGGACGAGGCCTCGCGCCGGTTCGTCGCCGACATGTCGCACGAGCTGCGGACCCCGCTGACCGCCATCACCGCCGTCACGGAGGTGCTGGAGGAGGAGCTGGACGCCGAGTCGGGCAGCATCGACCCGATGATCGAGCCCGCGGTGCGGCTGGTGGTCAGCGAGACGCGGCGGCTGAACAACCTGGTCGAGAACCTGATGGAGGTCACCCGCTTCGACGCGGGCACGGCGCGGCTCGTCCTGGACGACGTCGACGTCGCCGACCAGATCACCGCCTGCATCGACGCGCGCGCCTGGCTGGACGCGGTCGACCTGGACGCCGAACGCGGCATCCACGCCCTTCTCGATCCGCGCCGCCTGGACGTGATCCTCGCCAACCTCATCGGCAACGCGCTCAAGCACGGCGGATCGCCGGTGCGGGTGTCGGTGTCGGCGGCGGACGACACGGTCGTCATCTCGGTGCGCGACCACGGGCCCGGCATCCCCGAGGAGGTGCTGCCGCACGTCTTCGACCGGTTCTACAAGGCGAGCGCCTCCCGGCCGCGTTCCGAGGGCAGCGGGCTCGGCCTGTCCATCGCGCTGGAGAACGCGCACATCCACGGTGGCGAGATCATCGCCGCCAACTCCCCCGAGGGCGGCGCGGTGTTCACGCTGCGGCTGCCCCGGGGCGTGTCCGAGCGGGCGGAACACGACGGCGAGGACGGTGAGGGCGGCGAGGGCTGCGAGCAGGGCGTGAAGGCCGTGCCGGACAAGGGGGACGCATCGTGACCATGGGCCGTGCGACCGTACGACGGCGGCTCGCCGTTCCCGCGCTGGCCGGCCTGGCGGCCGCTCTGCTCGGCGGCTGCGGCATACGGGCCACCGAGGTGCCGACCGACTTCGGGCCCGCCCCCTCCCGGGTGCGCTGCTCGCTCACCGAGCCGGAGATCACGGCGCAGTCCGCGCGCGCGGGCGTGCCGGTGCAGGTGTTCCTGCTGTGCGGTTCGTCGCTGGTGGCCGTGGACCGGGCCGTGCGGGTGCCGGACGGCGCCGCGGACTCCGCGCGGCGGGCGCTGGTGGCGCAGGGGCTGCTGGACCAGCTCGCCGAGTCGCCGTCGACGGCCGAGAAGGAGGCCGGGTACACGACGGACGTGCGCGGCGGGATGTCGGTGCGCGGGCCGGGCCCGAACGATCCCGACGACGCGCTGCGGCTGAGCAGCCCGCCCGGGAGTCTGACCTCGTACGCCCTCGCCCAGGTCGTCTGCACGTTCTCCGACTCGGCGGCCGCCGAGGGGGACGGCTCGGTGGTGCTGGGCGGCCCGGGCTCCGAGCCGGTGCGCCGCTACGCGTGCACCGACGAGGTCCGCTCCCGCCCCGGCAGCACGGAACTGCCCTCGTCGCCGGTCCCGAACGAAGGCTGAGCCGCCGCCCCCGGGCGCACGGCGGACGGGGTGTGGCGGACGCCTCACACCGGGCCCGGCGGCTGTCGTCGTCGCAGGTCACCGTCTGCCGGGGGGCGGGGTGACGACGGGTGCGCGCGGGTGTCGTGCAGTGGCCCGGAACCGATCGTGCCGGGGGGCGCGTCTTGGGGGGCGTGCAGCGTCAAGGCTCCATCGGCGGCAGCGCCGCGATCCGCATCCGCGCGACCGGGATTGTTCTCCTGGCCGCCCACCTCGTGTTCGTCGCCTGGGTCACGCTGCGCCCACTGGACGTCCCCTGGGTGCTGCCGGCCAACCTGCATCCGTTCGACGGGATCCGCGCCGACCTGAGGCTGGGCTGGCCCGAGGCGGCCCGGCGGATCGGCGAGGGGCTGGCGCTGCTGGCTCCGCTGGGCGTCCTGCTGCCGCTGGTGCACGGCAGGGTCCGGGTCTCGCGACTCGCCTCCCTGGTCCGTACGGTCACCGCGGGCGCGCTGTTGTCGCTGGGCATCGAGTTGCTGCAGACCGGGGTGCCCGGTCAGGTCGTGGACGTGGACTCGATGCTGCTGAACACCGTGGGCGTGGCCCTCGCGCACGTCGCGGTGGTGCCGTCGGTCCGCAGGTGGCTGCGCCGCAGGGAGGAGCACGGGCGACCGGTCGCGGTCCGTGCGGAGGAGGCGGCTCAGGGTCGGACCCCGAGTATTCCCAGGGTCGGAGTCGCCCCGTAGAGCGACGCTTCGTCCCCCTTCGTCACCGTAGCGTTGATGTCAGACGGGGCGGCCGCAGGGGCCGTCTCCGTCCCCCACTCTCGACTTCGCTCGAGCGGGTGGGGCCCCCATCGCTCACGAAGGAGCCGCAGATGTCCAGCCTCGCCCGCCCCACGAACGGCCGCATGATCGGCGGAGTGTGCGCCGCGCTGGCCCGGCGCTTCGGCACCTCCGCCACCACGATGCGCGTGATCTTCGTGGTCTCGTGTCTGCTGCCCGGCCCGCAGTTCCTGCTCTACATAGCGCTGTGGATCCTGCTCCCCTCGGAGGACAAGGCCCGCACGGCCTGGTGACGGCCGTCGGCCCCGACGCCGTTGGGGCGCATCCGGGTCCCGGATGCGCCCCAACGGCGCGGTGCGTGAGAGGGGGCGCCGCTCAGCCCAGCGGGATGCCGTTCACCGGCAGGCCGTGCGTGGGCAGGCCCTGCAGCGGCAGACCGCCGAGCAGACCGGCGACCGGCGCGGTCGGGCCCCCGGCGAGCAGCTTCCCGACGACCGGCGTGGCGGCGGCCAGGCTGGTGCCGAGCGCCGGCTGGGCCTGCGTCAGCGCCTCGCCGGCGCCGGGCAGCGCGTTGGCCACGTTCTCCGCCGGCAGCGTCTTGGTGATGCCGTCCAGGGCCTGCGTGGCGTCCGGAACGGCGGGGGCGGCGTTCGCGGCGCCCGCGCCGACGGCGGCGAAGGCGGCACCGAGAGCGGCGACACCGAGGGTCTTGGCAGCAGACTGCTTCATGATGAATGCGTCCTCGAATGGGATACGGGGAACTGAGCGGTTCTCGACCGTAAACACGTCGAGGGGTCGGCGGCAAACATCGAAATGCGGACGGATGGTGAACACCCGCCCGCATTCCGTACCCCGAAAAACCCTTCGCCGGCGTTATCCGGCTACAGAACCGCTGGTGGAGGCCGTCTGCTGGAACAGCCATTCGGACTTGAGTTCGGCGTAACCGGGCTTGATCACGTCATTGATCATGGCCAGTCGTTCATCGAAAGGAATGAATGCTGACTTCATAGCATTGACCGAGAACCACTGCAGATCGTCGAGCGTGTAGCCGAACGCCTCGACAAGGTGCTCGAATTCCCGGCTCATGGCGGTGCCGGACATGAGGCGGTTGTCGGTGTTGACCGTGGCGCGGAAGTGCAGGCGGCGCAGCAGCCCGATGGGGTGTTCGGCGTAGGAGGAGGCGGCTCCGGTCTGGAGGTTGGAGCTGGGGCACAGCTCCAGCGGGATGCGCTTGTCGCGGACGTACGACGCGAGGCGGCCGAGCTTCACCGTGCCGTCGGCGGCGACCTCGATGTCGTCGATGATGCGCACCCCGTGCCCGAGCCGGTCGGCGCCGCACCACTGCAGCGCCTGCCAGATGGACGGCAGCCCGAAGGCCTCGCCGGCGTGGATGGTGAAGTGGTTGTTCTCGCGCTTGAGGTACTCGAAGGCGTCGAGGTGCCGGGTGGGCGGGAAGCCCGCCTCCGCGCCGGCGATGTCGAAGCCCACGACCCCCAGATCCCGGAAGCGGTTGGCGAGTTCGGCGATCTCCAGGGCGCGGGCCGCGTGCCGCATGGCGGTCAGCAGCGCGCCGACGCGGATGCGGTGACCGTTGCGGCGGGCCGTCCGCTCGCCCTCCCGGAAGCCCTCGTTGACGGCCTCGACGACCTCTTCGAGGCTCAGCCCGCCCTCGAGGTGCTGCTCGGGGGCGTAGCGCACCTCGGCGTAGACGACGCCGTCCTCGGCGAGGTCCTCGGCGCACTCACGGGCGACCCGCACGAGGGCTTCGCGGGTCTGCATCACCGCGACGGTGTGGGAGAACGTCTCCAGATACCGTTCCAGGGAACCGGAGTCGGCGGCCTCCCGGAACCAGACTCCGAGCTTGTCGGCGTCGGTCTCGGGGAGTTGGCCGTACCCGGTCTCCCGGGCGAGGTCGACGATCGTGCCGGGGCGCAGCCCGCCGTCGAGGTGGTCGTGCAGCAGAACCTTGGGTGCCCGCCGGATCTGGTCCGAGCTGGGGGCGGTGCCCGTCTGGATGCTCTGGCTCGTCATTTCCGCACTCTAACTCCTACGCGCGTAGATCGCGTGTTGTACAACTCCGCCGATATGTAACGGTGACCGCACGGACGGGTGGAGTACATCGGCGCTTCTGACACTGTTCTGTCATGGGACAGGAAGTGACGCCGGTTCGGACGGTCCGGCTGGGGCGGGGGCTGGGCCCGGATCCGACGGCGGTGAGCGCGGCGGTGCTGCTGCTCCCGGGCGGTGAGGAGGTCTCCAGCCGCAGACCGTCCGCGGTGTGGGCGGCCGCCTCGGTCCGGGGCCTCGGACGCAGGCTGGCGCGGGCGGGGCGCGAGGAGGGCCTGGCCGTCCACGCCGTGCGCTACCGCTACCGGGGCTGGAACGGCAGCGAGGCGCACCTCGCGGCCGACGCGGCCTGGGCGGCCGACGAGATCGTCCGCCGTCACGGGGACGTCCCGGTGTGCCTGGCGGGTGTCGACATGGGTGCGCGGGCGGCGCTGCGCGCGGGCGGCCACGAGGCCGTCAACTCGGTTCTGGCGATCGCTCCCTGGCTTCCGGAGGAGGACATGGCGGCTCCCCCCGAACCGGTGAAGCAGCTGGCGGGGCGGCGGGTGCTGATCGTGCACGGCACGAACGACGAGCGCTGCGACCCCGAGTTGTCGTTCCGGCTCGCGGCGCGCGCGAAGAAGGCGAACCGGGACGTGTGCCGGTTCGAAGTGCACTCCGACGGCCACGGGTTGCACCAGTACCGCAGCGAAGTCCTCGCACTGGCCGAGGACTTCGTCATGGGCGCACTGTTCGGGCGGGCGCTCTCGCGGCCGGTGGAGGACGCGCTGGCGGCCCCGCCGCCGCTGGGGCTGCGGATGCCGCTGGCGGTGGGGTTCGGCAAGTCGCTGCGCCGGTAGCGGCGCCCCGGGCGCCGCCGTCACTTCGGCAGCAGACTTCCCCTCCTGGACAGCAGGAACTTCTTGAACGCCGCCACGGGCGGTGTGTCGGGGTGGCCGTCCAGCCAGGCGACGCCGATCTCGCGGGCGGCGCGCGGCGCGGTGACGGTCAGTTCCACGACCCCCGGGCGGGCCACGGCGGGCGGGGGCAGCAGTGCCACCCCCAGGCCCGCCGCCACCAGCCCCCTCAGTGTCTCGGCCTCCTCGCCCTCGAAGGCGACCCGGGGGCGGAAGCCGGCCTCCTTGCACAGGTCGTCGGTGATGCGGCGCAGCCCGTAGCCGGGTTCCAGGGTCACGAAGGTCTCGTCTGCGGCCTCGGCCAGGCGGACCCTTCTGCGGGCGGCCAGGCGGTGGTCGGCCGGGACGACCAGGCGCAGCTTCTGCTCGTCGAGGCGGCGGGCGACCAGGTCGGGGGCGTCCGGGACGGGAGAGGTCAGACACAGGTCGAGCTCGCCCGAGCGCAGCCGCTCGATCATCGCCTCGCCGTAGTTCTGGACGAGGCTGAAGCGGACGCGCGGGTGGTCGGCGCGGAAGGCGTGGATCAGGCCGGGGACGGTCTCGGCGCCCATGGTGTGCAGAAAGCCGAACGCGACCTTGCCGGTGGCCGCGTCGGCGTCGGCCCGCACCTCGTCGGCGGCCCGCTCGACCTCGGCGAGGGCCCGCTCCACGGAGGTGAGGAAGGTGCGTCCCGCGGGCGTGAGGGAGACCGTGCGGCCGCGGCGGGCGAACAGGTCGACGCCCAGGTCCTGCTCGAGGCGGACCATTGCCCGCGACAGCGTCGACTGCGGGACCTGCATCTCCTGCGCGGCGCGCGTGACGTGCTCGGTGCGGGCGACCCCGGCGAAGTAGGCGAGCCGGGGAGCCAGCAGTCTCGACATGTCCGTCGTGTCTTCTGTGTCACTGGACGGTGACAGGCGGCCCTGTGACCTCTGTTGATGCACCATGGGAACGATTATGACGATTCCATGCATTGGACGGATCAGCGGGACCGTACGTAGTTTCGAGGCATGTCTCCCGCCAGTACCGGGGCGTCCACGATCGTGGGCGCCGCCTCGTCCGCTCCCGCCGCCGCCCCCGCAGCCGACCCCTCCCCCGACACCCGTCTGGCCCCCGGCGGCCCCGGCTACCGCCGGATGAGCTTCGCCCTCTTCCTGGCCGGTGTGGCGACCTTCGCCCTGCTGTACTCCACGCAGGCGCTGCTGCCGCTGATCTCCGGCGACTTCGGGGTGGCGGCGAGCGAGGCGAGCTGGACGGTGGCGGCGGCGACCGGCGGCCTGGCCCTGTTCGTCCTGCCGATGAGCGCCCTGTCGGAGCGCTACGGCCGGCGCACGGTGATGACGGCCTCGCTGGCGGTCGCGGTGGCCGTGGGCATGCTGGTGCCCTTCGCCCCCTCCCTGGGCGCGCTGGTGGCGCTGCGGGCGGTGCAGGGCGCCGCGCTGGCCGGGCTGCCCGCCTCGGCGACCGCGTATCTGGCGGAGGAGGTCCGGCCGAAGGCGCTCGTCACGGCGATCGGCCTGTTCGTGGCCGGCAACAGCGTCGGCGGGATGAGCGGCCGGGTCGTCACCGGCTGGGTCGCGCAGGAGTGGGGCTGGCGGGTCGCGGTCGGCGTGGTCGGCGCGCTGGCGGTGGCCTGCGCGATCGCCTTCCGGCTGCTGCTGCCGGCGCCGAAGCACTTCAGGGCGGGCTCGCTCGCCCCGCGCGTCCTGGCCCGCACGGTCCGCGACCACCTCGCGAACCCGCTGCTGTGCCGGCTGTACGCGATCGGCGCACTGTTCATGACCGTCTTCGGCGGTGTGTACACGGTCATCGGCTACCGCCTGACGGAAGCGCCGTTCTCCCTCCCGCAGGGCATCGTCGGCTCGATCTTCCTGGTGTACCTGGTGGGCACGGTGTCGGCGTCGACCGCGGGCCGACTGGTCGGCCGGCTCGGACGGCGGGGCTCGCTGTACCTGGCGGGCGGCACCACGGCCGCGGGCCTGCTGCTGTCCCTGGCGGACTCGCTGGCGCCGGTCCTGCTGGGCCTGGTCCTGATCACGGCGGGCTTCTTCGCGGGGCACGCGGTGGCGTCCTCGGCGGTCAGCAAGACGGCGACGACCGGCCGCGCCCAGGCCTCCGCGCTCTACCAGTCCGCGTACTACATCGGCTCCAGCGTCGGCTCCACCGTCGGCGCGACGGCCTTCCACGCGGGCGGCTGGGCCGGCACGGTCGCGGTGGGCGTCCTGGCGGTGCTCGGCGTCGTGACGATCACCGTGTTCGGGACGCGCGCGGCGCGGGTCGCGGCCCGGCGGGACCTGCCGGCGGCCGCTCACTGACCTCCTGGACCCCCTGATCGCGTCTCCCCGCCCGGCACGGTCCGAGCGGGGGGGTCTCGTGCACGCGCGCGTACCGGACCGACTCGGCCACGCCCCCCGTCCCCGGCCGGATCCACGGCGGCCGGACGCTCGGCGGCCGGATCCACGGCGACCGGATCCACGGCGACCGGACGCTCGGCGACCGGACGCTCGGCGGCCGGATCCACGGCGACCGGATCCACGGCGACCGGATCCACGGCGACCGGACGCTCGGCGACCGGATCCACGGCGACCGGATCCACGGCGACCGGATCCTCGGCGGCCGGACGCTCGGCGGCCGGAGCCTCGGCCGGCGCGTCGCTCCGGCCTTGCGGCAGGGCGCGGACAGCCGGTCCGACCTGCGCTTTCGTCGACTCGGCGGGCCATTGTCAGTGGGCTGCGGTAGCTTCCGAAGTGCTGGGCGCGAAGACGCGTGACAGGACGGCCACAGGGGTGGGTGGACGATGGGCAACGGCACGGCGACGACGACAGACCTCGACGTCGCACTGGAGAAGCACCGGACCGAGCTGACCGGCTACTGCTATCGCATGCTCGGCTCCTCCTTCGAGGCGGAGGACGCGGTGCAGGACACCCTGGTGCGCGCCTGGCGGAGCTACGACAAGTTCGAGGGCCGCTCCAGCCTGCGCTCCTGGCTGTACCGGATCGCCACGAACGTCTGCCTGGACATGCTCACGGCCGGCAACAAGCGGGCCCGTCCGATGGACCTCTCCGAGGCCACCCCCCTCGCCCGGGCCGCGCTCTCCCCCCGCCCCGACAACACCTGGCTGGAGCCGATGCCCGACGCCCGTGTACTGCCGGCGGTGCAGGACCCGGCCGAGGCGGCGATCGCCAAGGAGTCGGTGCGGCTGGCGTTCATGACGGCGCTGCAGCAGCTCCCGCCGAAGCAGCGCGCGGTGCTGATCCTGCGGGAGGTGCTGGCGTGGAGGGCGAGCGAGGTCGCCGAGCTGCTCGACACCTCGGTCGCCTCGGTCAACAGCGCGCTGCAGCGGGCTCGGGCGACGCTCGCCGAGCGGGAGGCCTCCGGCGCGGACGCGGCGGTGTCGGACCCGCTGGACGAGGAGCAGCAGAAACTCCTCGCACGCTATGTGGCGGCCTTCGAGGGCTACGACATGACGGCGCTGACGGCCCTCCTGCACGAGGACGCCGTCATGACGATGCCGCCGTTCGACCTGTGGCTGACCGGCCACGACGACATCACCGGCTTCATGACCACGCTCGGCTCCGCGTGCGAGGGCTCGCGGCTGGTGCCGGTCCAGGTCAACGGCCTGCCGGGGTTCGCCCAGTACAAGCCGGATCCGGAGAAGGGCGGTCACACCCCCTGGGCGATCCAGGTCCTGGAGATCTCAGAGGGCCGCCTCACCGGGTTCCACTTCTACCTCGACACCCAGCGCTGGTTCCCCCTCTTCGGCCTCCCCCTCCACCTCGATGGGGAGCCCGACGAGGTGGAGCAGGGCGCGTAGCGCGGGATCGGGAGCGCGCAGCCCTATCCGCCCCCCGGCCCGCCGTGCGGCCAGCTGCAGCCGCGCCAGCAGATCGACGGCGGCCAGCCCGGGCGGCCCGATCCCGGCGACGTCACAGACGACGATCCCGGTCCCGGCGCCGGCCAGCAGCGCCCGCACGGCGTCGCCCAGCCCTGCCGCCTGCTCGCGGGTGACAGGGCCGGTCAGGGTGAGCACGGGCGGTGTCGTCGCTTCCACGATCGGTAGACCGCGCGGAAGCCCGCAACTCATCGGCGGGGCGACGGGCCCCTACTCGGCGGGGAACTCTCCGGTGTCGATGACGAGGTCGAAGGGCGCGGGAAGCTTGAGGGCCTCGCCGAACTTCGCGGTGCTCAGCGGACGGTAGACGTCACCCTTCGGCTCTCCGTAGAGCGTCGCGACGGGGCCTTCGGGGGCCCAGCGGTCGACGAGGAGGTAGAGCGGGATGCCCGCCGAGGCGTAGGCGGCGGGTTTGCTGACGCGGTCGTGCCGGGCGTTGGACTTGGAGGTGACCTCCACGACGAGCTCGGCCAGCGCGGCCGGGATGTGGCTGTCCGCCTCCGTGTGCTCCTGCACAGGGGTCACGACGAGGTCGGGGATGAGCATGCCCAGACGCGACGGCACGGCGATGGCCAGCGTCTGGAAGATCCCCCAGTCATCGGGGATGACCGAGTAGAGGCGACGCTGAATACGTTCCGCGATCACGTTGTGGCGGTACGCGGGAGCAGGTGACACGGTGACGATCCCCTCGATGATCTCCACCTTGCTGCCCTCGGGCCAGTCCATCTCCTCCCAGAACCGGACGAGGTCGTCCCAGCTCTGCTCGGGGTCCTGGCTCACGGTGAGTGCGCTCATGGCGGTCTCCTTGTCGGTGCGTCACCGAGTCCAGCATGCCGAACGGGACCGGTGGCGGTCCACCGATCCCGTTCACCCGAAAGGGAAAAGCGCAGGTCAGGCGATGCGCTCCAGTACCACCGGAGAGGCGGTGAACGCCGTGCCCGGCGCGGCGATGTCGTACGAGCCCTCGACCGCCTGAAGCGCGTACTCGAAGCGCTCCGGGGTGTCGGTGTGCAGGGTGAGGAGGGGCTGGCCCGCCGTGACCGTGTCGCCGGGCTTGGCGTGGAGCTCGACACCCGCTCCCGCCTGCACCGGGTCCTCCTTGCGGGCCCGGCCGGCGCCCAGACGCCAGGCGGCGATGCCGATGTCGTAGGCGTCGAGGCGGGTCAGGACGCCCGAGGCGCCCGCCTTGACCACGTGCTGTTCCTTCGCCGTGGGCAGCGTGGCGTCCGGGTCGCCGCCCTGGGCCGCGATCATCCGGCGCCAGACGTCCATCGCCGAGCCGTCGGCCAGCGCCTTCGCCGGGTCGGCGTCCTTCACACCGGCCGCGTCGAGCATCTCGCGGGCGAGCGCGATCGTCAGTTCCACGACGTCCGACGGGCCGCCTCCGGCGAGGACCTCGACCGACTCGCGGACCTCCAGGGCGTTGCCCGCGGTCAGGCCGAGCGGGGTGGACATGTCGGTCAGCAGGGCGACCGTCTTCACGCCGTGGTCCGTGCCCAGTCCCACCATCGTCGACGCCAGCTCGCGGGCGTCGTCCAGCGTCTTCATGAAGGCGCCCGTGCCCACCTTCACGTCCAGCACCAGCGACCCGGTGCCCTCCGCGATCTTCTTCGACATGATCGACGAGGCGATCAGCGGGATCGCCTCCACCGTGCCGGTCACGTCGCGCAGCGCGTACAGCTTCTTGTCGGCCGGGGCGAGGCCGTCGCCCGCCGCGCAGATCACCGCGCCGGTGCCGTCCAGCACCGACAGCATCTCCTCGTTCGACAGCAGCGCCCGCCAGCCGGGGATGGACTCCAGCTTGTCCAGCGTGCCGCCGGTGTGGCCGAGGCCTCGGCCCGAGAGCTGCGGGACCGCCGCGCCGCAGGCGGCCACCAGCGGGGCCAGCGGGAGCGTGATCTTGTCGCCGACGCCGCCCGTGGAGTGCTTGTCGGCCGTCGGGCGGGACAGGGCGGAGAAGTCCATGCGCTCGCCGGAGGCGATCATCGCGGCCGTCCAGCGGGCGATCTCGCGGCGGTTCATGCCGTTGAGCAGGATGGCCATGTTGAGGGCGGCCATCTG
Organism: Streptomyces sp. NPDC037083; assembly: GCF_055606485.1. Taxonomy (NCBI): domain Bacteria; kingdom Bacillati; phylum Actinomycetota; class Actinomycetes; order Kitasatosporales; family Streptomycetaceae; genus Streptomyces; species Streptomyces sp. NPDC037083. The sequence goes on from NZ_JBVJSQ010000001.1 coordinate 550,044, forward strand.
GTAGTCGGCGACCTCGCCGCGGGTGTACGCGTCGATGACCCAGTCGATCTGCTCGTCGCTGAGCTCACCGCGGTCCCGCTTGGTGCGGATGACGGTGACGGCGTCCATGGCCATGGCTTTCCTTCCGGTGGTGCAACGGTGGTGCGGCAAAGACGTTTCGGAAACCGCGCGGCCCCTCTGCGCCAGTCAGAGGGGCCGCGCGGGTGTTACACGAGGTGATCGGGGCCGAAGGCCTGCGGGAGCATGTCCGCCAGGGGGAGGATTCCCGCCGGCGTCTCCAGCAGAAGGTCCGCGCCGCCGAACTCGTACAGCAGCTGCCGGCAGCGGCCGCACGGGACGAGGACCTCGCCCCGGCCGTCCACGCAGGTGAAGTGCGTGAGGCGACCGCCGCCGGTCCGCTGCAGCTCCGAGACCATCCCGCACTCGGCGCACAGGCCGAGCCCGTAGGAGGCGTTCTCGACGTTGCAGCCGGAGACCGTGCGGCCGTCGTCCACCAGGGCCGCGACCCCGACCGGATAGCCCGAGTAGGGGGCGTACGCGTGGGACATCGCCTCGCGAGCCACCTCGCGCAGCGCGTCCCAGTCGATGTCGGGCCGGGGAGTCACTTGCCCTGGCCCTTCCGGTACGGCATGCCGTCGGCCTTGGGCATCCTCAGCGACTGTGCGGACAGCGAGAGCACCAGCAGGGTGACGACGTACGGCGCGGCCGTCACGACCTGGCGCGGGACCTCGTCCGTGCCGACGTACCAGACGAACATCAGCGCCGAGACCAGCGCGGTGACGACGGCGGGGACGTACTTCTTCTTCCACGCCAGGTAGGCCGCGCCGAACACCAGCAGGATCGCCAGCAGCAGGATCAGCGCGTGCACGTTGGTCGTGCCACCGCGCAGGTTGAGGCTGTCGGTGTAGCCGAACAGGCCCGCGCCGAGGGCGAGGCCGCCCGGCATCCAGTTGCCGAAGATCATCGCGGCGAGGCCGATGTAACCGCGGCCGGCCGTCTGGCCGTCCAGGTACACGTTCGACGCCACGATCGACAGGAACGCGCCGCCGAGGCCGGCGAAGCCGCCCGAGATGATCACGGCGATGTACTTGTACTTGTAGACGTTGACGCCGAGGGACTCGGCGGCGATCGGGTTCTCGCCGCAGGACCGCAGCCGCAGGCCGAACGCGGTGCGCCAGAGCACCCACCAGGTGGCCGGGACGAGGGCGACGGCGACGACGGTCAGCGGCGACAGGTCGGTGATCAGACCACCGACCAGGCCGGCGATGTCCGAGATCAGGAACCAGTGCTTCTCGTTGAGCGTGTCCAGCCAGCTCGACAGACCAGGGATGTCGAAGGTGCCCAGCGATTCGATCGGCGGGGACTGCTTGGCGGAGCCCTGCGGAGCGCCCTCGAAGGTGAACTTCGACAGGTAGCGGGTGGTGCCGACGGCCAGGATGTTGATCGCGACACCGGAGACGATGTGGTTCACGTTGAACGTGACGGTCGCGATGGCGTGCAGGACGGCGCCGAGCGCGCCGCCGATGATGCCGAAGACGACGCCCGTCCACGGGCCCCACTGGTAGCCGGCCCAGGCGCCGAACCAGGTGCCGAGGATCATCATGCCTTCGAGGCCGATGTTGACGACGCCCGCGCGCTCGGCCCACAGACCGCCCAGACCGGCCAGGCCGATCGGGACGGCGAGGCGCAGCGCCGTGGACATCTGGCCGGTGGAGGTGATGCCGTCAGCGCCGGTGACGAGACGGACGATCGAGGCCAGCACCAGGACGCCCGCGATGACCAGCAGGAGGACCGGGAGCGACATTCGGCGGCCCTTGCCGGGCTTCTTCGCCTGCGGCTTGGCAACGGTGGTCGTGGACATCAGGCCGCCACCTCCTTCTTGGTGTTCTGGGCGGCGGCCGCGGCGAGCTCGGCGCCGACGCGCCGCTGCTGGCGGCGCAGACCCCACTGGCGCACGGCCTCGTACGAGATGACGACGGCGAAGACGATGACGCCCTGCATGATCGTGGCGATCTCCTTCTCGTACGCCACCGGGGTCGCGTAGTCGAGGGCGGGAGAGGCCTTGTCGAGGAAGGCGATCAGCAGCGCGGCGAAGGCGATGCCGACCGGGTTGTTGCGGCCGAGCAGGGCGATGGTGATGCCGGTGAAGCCGAGACCGGTGGGGAAGCTCAGGCTGTAGGTGTGGGCGTCACCGAGCAGCAGGGGCAGACCGGACAGGCCCGCGATGCCGCCGGAGATCAGCATGGCGGTGAGGACCATCTTCTTGGCGTCGACGCCGGAGGCCGCGGCGGCCGTCTCGGACTCGCCGGTGGCGCGCAGGTCGAAGCCGAAGCGGGTGCGGTTGAGGACGACCCAGTAGACGATGCCGAGGGCGATGGCGAGGAAGACCAGGCCGTAGATCTCGCCGACGTCCGCGCCCAGGTCGATGCCGGGCACCCAGCCGGACTCCTTCATGATGCCGGTGGTGTTGTTGTTGCCGACCTGCACGCCCCAGATGTTGTCGAGGGTGAGGTAGCCGATCACGCTGGTGGCGATCGCGTTCAGCATGATCGTCGCGACGACCTCGCTGACGCCCCGGGTGACCTTCAGGACACCCGCGATGCCGGCCCAGAAGGCGCCGGTCAGGACGCCGACCAGGAGCAGCAGCGGAATCTGCAGGGCGGACGGCAGGGCGATGTTCGCGCCGACCACCGCGGTCATCATGGCGGCGAGGCGGTACTGGCCGTCGACGCCGATGTTGAACAGGTTCATCCGGAAGCCGATGGCGACCGAGAGGGCGGCGACGTAGTACATCGAGGCCTGGTTGACGATCAGAACCTGGATGTCCGAGTAGCCGGCCTGCTCCAGCATGAGCGTGTAGGGCTCGATCGGGCTCTTGCCCGAGGCGATCAGCACGACCGAGGTCAGCAGGATCGCCGCGACGAGCGCGATGACCGGGCCGGCCACCGCGAGGAGCACGCGCTCCCTGTCGAACTTCTTCATCGGGCCTCGTCCTCCGGACCGGCAGCTTTCTCGGTGGTTTCCGCGTCGTCCGCGTGTTCCAGGTGACCGGTCGCGGCGCCGGTCATGGCGGAGCCGAGCTCCTCCGGGGTGACGGCGGCGGGGTCGGCGTCCGCGACCAGCCTGCCGTTGTAGATCACGCGCAGGGTGTCCGACAGGCCGATGAGCTCGTCGAGGTCGGCGGAGATCAGCAGCACGGCCAGGCCCTCGCGGCGGGCCTCGCGGATGCGGTCCCAGATCTGGGCCTGCGCGCCGACGTCCACACCGCGGGTGGGGTGGGCGGCGATCAGGAACTTCGGGTTGTGGCTCATCTCGCGGCCGACGATCAGCTTCTGCTGGTTGCCGCCGGAGAGGGAGGCGGCGGTGACGTCGATGCCGGGGGTGCGGACGTCGAACTCCTCGACGATCCTGCGGGTGTCGGCCTGGGCTCCCTTGGGGTTCAGCCAGAAGCCCTTGGCGTTGGGGGCCTCGGTGACATGTCCGAGGATGCGGTTCTCCCAGAGGGGGGCCTCCAGGAGCAGGCCCTGGCGGTGCCGGTCCTCGGGGATGTAGCCGACGCCGGACTCACGCCGCTTGCGGGTGCTCCAGGGGGTGATGTCCTCGCCGAGGAAGGCGATGGTCCCGGAGTCGGCGTTCTTGGTGCCGATCAGGGCGTCGATCAGCTCGGTCTGGCCGTTGCCCTCGACGCCCGCGATGCCCATGACCTCGCCGGCGTGGATGGTGAAGCTGACGTCGTCGAGGGCCTTCTTGACCTCGCCGCCGAGAGCGACCTCGGGTGAGATCATGCCGCTGACGCCGCCGGCCGTGGGCTCCGCCTCGACGCCCAGGGAGGCGCCGCCGGTGGCGTACACGGTGAGGTTCGCGACCTGGATGACGGGCTTGTCGGTGACCGTGGACTCGGCGGTCTCCGGGGTGGGCAGTTCGCTGCCGACCATCATCTCGGCGAGCTGGCGGGGGGTCGTCTCGCGCGGCACGGCCGTGCCGACGGTCGTGCCCCGCCGGATGACCGTGATCTCGTCCGCGACGGAGAGCACCTCGCCCAGCTTGTGGGAGATGAAGATGACGGACAGGCCCTCGGACTTCAGCTCGCGCAGGTTGTCGAAGAGCGCGTCGACCTCCTGCGGGACGAGGACGGCGGTCGGCTCGTCGAGGATGAGGGTCTTGGCGCCGCGGAAGAGGACCTTGAGGATCTCCACGCGCTGGCGGTCGGCGACACCGAGGTCCTCGACCAGGGCGTCGGGGCGCACACCGAGCCCGTAGCGGTCGGAGATCTCCTTGATCTTCTTACGGGCGTTGCCACCGATGCCGTACAGCTTCTCGCTGCCCAGCACCACGTTCTCCAGCACGGTCAGGTTGTCGGCCAGCATGAAGTGCTGGTGGACCATGCCGATGCCGCGCGCGATGGCGTCGGCGGGGCTGGAGAAGCTCACCTGTTCGCCGTCGATCGCGATGGTGCCCTCGTCCGGCTTCTGCATGCCGTAGAGGATCTTCATCAGCGTCGACTTGCCGGCGCCGTTCTCGCCGACCAGGGCGTGCACGGTGCCTTTGCGGACGGCGAGGTGGATGTCGTGGTTGGCGACGACACCGGGGAAGCGCTTGGTGATCCCCGCCAGCTCAACCGCGATCGTCGACTGTGCGGTGAGCGGAGGGCTGCTGGACGCGTCGATGGCGCACTCTCCTTGGGAAAGGGGCCGCTCTACGCGCGTAGCGCCCCTGCTTTAAATAGTGCCCGGATCGAATCGACCTTTAACGATCTTGAAAGCCGCACTGCGGGCGATCTCAATCAGGCTCGATCCGTTCCGAGCATTCTGCCGCGCGAACGGGGCGCGAGGAGACATTCTCTCCGCGCCCCGTTCCGTGGCCGTAACGCTGTCATTGCAGCGGTTCCGCGGCCAAGTGTTCTGACCGCTTCGGCACCGTGGGGTCAGGAGGTCTTCACCGTGATGGAGCCGTTCTTGATGCCCTCTTCGGCCTTCTTGATCGCGGCCTGGATGTCGGCGTTGTCCGCGAAGGTCGGGTTCGAGTTCGACACGCTCACGCCGCCGTTCTCGAGGCTGCCGCGGACGACGCCGGTGGCCGGCTTGCCGTCGTGCACGGACTTGGCCAGCGTGTAGACCGCGCCCTCGACGTTCTTCATGGCCGAGGTGAGGATCGAGGCCTTGTACGCCTTCAGCGCGTCCTGCTTGTACTGGTCGGAGTCGACGCCGATGGCCCAGACCTTGTGGGCGTTGGCGGCCTTGATGACACCCTGGCCGGACAGACCGGCGGCGGCGTAGACGACGTCCGCACCGGCGTCGATCTGGCCCTCGGCGGCGCTCTCGCCCTTGTCGGGGCTGGAGAAGCCACCCTCGGCGGCGGTCTCGGTCAGGTACTGCGACTTGACCGTGACGCCCTTCTTGGTGTCCTGGACGCCCTGCTTGAAGCCGGCCTCGAACTTGTGGATCAGCGGAACGTCCACACCACCGACGAACCCGACGGTGTTGGTCTTGGTGGCCTTGGCGGCGGCGACGCCGGCCAGGTAGGACGCCTGCTCCTCGTGGAAGACGAGGTCGGCGACGTTGTCGGCCTTGATCTGCTCGTCGTCGACGATGCCGAAGGTGGTCTTCGGGTACTTGGCCGCGACCTCCTTGACGGCCGGCGCGTAGGCGAAGCCGACGCCGATCACCGGGTTGTAGCCCTGCTTGGCGAGGCTCTCCAGGCGCTGCACCTTGTCCGCGTCCGACTCGCCGTCCTGCGGCTCGACGGCGGTGGACTTGTAGCCGAACTCCTTGTCGGCCTTGTCCAGGCCGGCGGTGGCGGCGTCGTTGAAGGACTGGTCGCCCTTGCCGCCGACGTCGTACGCGAGCGCGAGGCCCAGGTTCTTGTCGCTGCTGTTGGAGGAGGAGGACGACGTGGACGAGCTTCCACAAGCGGAAACGGTCACGGCGAGAGCTGCGGTGGCAACACCCGCAGCCGCGATTCGGGACACCCGGCGCATGGAACTTGACTCCTTTGTGCAAGCGCCCAAACCAGGCGCTGGTTCCGCCGCAGCGTAACGCGCGTAGACCTGACGGAAAAACCCTTCTGTCCGGTCCGTTACCGAGCTGTGGCCACAGATGCAGTCAAGGTTACGGACAGCAGTACGCCCCTCGCGGGAGGCAAGGGGCGCATGGGCTGCAACGACGCCCGTAAGGGCGCAGCCGAGGAGGGAACGGATCCTTCCGGAACGGTTTCCGGTCGTTACTTCGTGTTGACCTCGACCGTGCCGTCGATGATGGCCTTCTTCGCCTTGTCGACCGCCTCGACGACGTCGGTCATGGCCTTGTACTTCGGGTTGGTGTCGGCGAATCCGACGCCGTCGTTGGAGAGGCTGCCGCGGACCACGCCGGACAGCGGCTTGCCGTCGACGACGGACTTCACGAGGTCGTAGACCGCGCCGCCGACGTTCTTCAGCGCCGAGCCGAGGATGTAGTCCTTGTAGGCGGCCAGCGCGCTCTGGCTGTACTGGTCGGAGTCGACGCCGATGGCCCACACCTTCTTGGCCGCGGCCTCGGTGATCACGCCCTGTCCGGAGAGGCCGGCCGCGTGGTAGATGACGTCGGCGCCGGCCTCGATCTGGCCGCTGGCCGCGTCCTTGCCCTTGTCGGGGCTGGAGAAGCCGCCTTCCTGAGCGGTCTCGGTCAGGTACTGCGACTCGATCTTGATCTTCGGGTTGACCGACTTGGCGCCCTGGACGTAGCCGGCCTGGAACTTGTGGATCAGCGGGATGTCCACGCCGCCGATGAAGCCGATGTGCGCCTTCTTGGAGGCCTTGGCCGCGGCGACGCCGGCCAGGTAGGAGGCCTGCTCCTCGTGGAACACCAGGTCGGCGACGTTCTTGGCCTGCACCTGCTCGTCGTCGATGATCCCGAAGGTGGTCTTCGGGAACTTGGCCGCGACCTCCTTGACGGCCGGCGCGTAGACGAAGCCGACGCCGATCACCGGGTTGTAGCCGGCCTGGGCGAGCTGGGTCAGCCGCTGCACCTTGTCCGCGTCGGACTCGCCGTCCTGCGGCTCGATGTCCTGGCCGCCGATCTTGAACTCCTTCTCGGCCTTCTGGAAACCGGCGTAGGCGGCGTCGTTGAAGGACTGGTCGCCCTTGCCGCCGATGTCGTAGGCGAGGCCGATGCCCTTGCCCGAGTACTTGCCGGACTCCGTCTCACCGGACTTGCCGGAGTCGGTGCTGGACTTGCCGCAGCCGGCGGCGGCGAGGGCGACGACCGCGACGGTCACCGCAGCTCGGGAGAGTCTGGTCCTCCGAGAATTCAGACGCACAGCAAGCACCCCTTCGATCCCCACGGCGCCGTGACCGGCCCGCATTCCCCATGGTGGAGCCCTCCGCGAAGGCTCCCCCAACAAGCCGTTCCCGGTGGCGATTTCGGCGCACAGTAACGCGCGTAGAAGGCGAGGGGAACGGGGTTTCTCCCGGCCGTTACCGATTCGTGCCGACGCCGGGTTACAAGCGCGTCCCGCCGGTTACGGGTGGATCACCCAAGGGGATGAACAGGCACTGTTCGGGCGCCTCTCCCGTTCCGTGCCGGCGGTGATCGCCGGCGCGTCCCGGCACGCTGACGCGCCGAACGGCGGAACGGCCCCCACAGGGCCGTTCCCCCGCTGTCGGCCTACCTCTGGGCCGCGTCCATCAGTGCGGCCGCCGTGAAGAGCTCCACGCCGGCGGTGATCGCCGACTCGTCCGCGTCGAAGTCGCCCTGGTGCAGATCGCGCACGGTGCGCTCGCCGGGCGGGCGGACGCCGAGGCGGGCCATCGCGCCGGGCACCCGCTCCAGGTACCAGGAGAAGTCCTCGCCGCCGAGGCTCTGCTCGGTGCCCTCCACGGCCGTCTCACCGCGCCGGGCGATCATGGCGTCCCGCAGCAGTGCGGCGACGTCGGGGTCGTTGACGACCGGGGGGACGCCGCGCACGTAGTTGATCTCGGACTTGGCGCGGTGCAGGTTGGCGACCTCGTCGATCGCCGCGACGACGATGTCCGGGGCCTGCCGCCAGGCGTCGATGTCCAGGCAGCGGACCGTTCCGGACAGCTCGGCGTGCTGCGGGATCACGTTGGGCGCGTGGCCGCTCTCGATCCGGCCCCAGGTGACCGCCAGTCCGGCCCGGGTGTCGACCCGCCGGCCGACCAGCGCGGGCACGTCCGTGACCACCCGGGCGACCGCCGTGACCAGGTCGGTGGTCAGGTGCGGGCGGGCGGTGTGGCCGCCGGGGCCGTCCAGCGCGATCTCCAGCCGGTCGCAGGCCGAGGTGATGGCGCCCTCGCGCAGACCGATCCGGCCCGCGTCGACGCGGGGGTCGCAGTGGACGGCGATGATCCGGTCGACGCCGTCCAGCGCGCCGTCCGCGATGGCGTCGGCGGCGCCGCCGGGCAGCACCTCCTCCGCGGGCTGGAAGATCAGCCGCACGGGGCGCGGGAGCCTGCCCTGGCGGTGCAGCTCGGCCAGGACGAGTCCGGCGCCGAGGACGACGGTGGTGTGCACGTCGTGACCGCAGGCGTGCGCGCGGTCGGGGACCGTGGAGCGGTAGGCGCACTCGGTCTTGGTGTCCGGGATGGGCAGCGCGTCGATGTCGGCGCGCATGGCGAGGACGGGAACGCCGTCGGCACTCGCGTCCACCGTCCCGATGTCGCAGATGAGGCCGGTCCCGACGGCGAGTACGCGTGGTTCGAGCCCCGCCTTCTCCAGGCGGGCCTTGATCGCGGCCGTCGTACGGAACTCCTGGTTGCCGAGTTCAGGGTGCATGTGCAGGTCGCGGCGGAAGGCCACGAGTTCTGCGCGCAGTGCCTCCGGCAGGACGCCGGGGAGGGTGTCTTCCCCTGAAGGATCGGCCTCGGACTCTCGGGACATCAGTTGCTTCACCCTCTGAAGGGTAGGACGCCGGAGCGGTCGACCGACCTACGATCAACAAAACTTCAACCCGTCAGGCGAAGAAAAGTCGGCCGCGCGGCGCATGGCTGCTGTGGGGGGTGGGTAAACTCCGCCGATTCCGGGTCGGCACCCACACTTCTTCCTTCCTCTCACGGATACCACGGACCGCTCATGGCACGCCGTGCTTGTCCACGTTGCGGGATCGATCCCGGAATCATCACCCCTGTGACGCGGTTCCGCCACGCAGAGCGACTTCGGGAGTGAGAAAGCCCCGGCGGCCGGTCGGGCCGTCGGGGCAGCGCTCGGGGAAGCGGGGATCAGACCGTGGTCACGGCCCCCAGCCCGTGCACGTTCCGGGCCGTTCCCGTCACCCCGGACAGGAAGCCCTGGGCGCGCGGGGAGGCGTGTTCCGTCAGCCAGGCCGGGTCGATGTCGCAGACCGTGACGCGGACGTCCGTCCCGGACAGCGCCAGGGGCAGCGTGTGGACCACCGTGGACGGGAAGCTGAGGACGGTCCGGCCGATGGGGCCCCTGCGGGCGATCAGCTCCAGGGGGAGGTCGGGGCGCACCACCTCCAGTCCCGTCTCGACCGCCAGCCGGTGGAGTTTCGCCGCGCTCTCGCGGCGGTGGGCGAAGTAGCGGGTGACGCCGTGGGTGCCGGCCAGCGTCCGGACGGCCTCCAGGTAGCGGTCGGCGTCCACCACGCCCGTCTCCACCAGCGAGGTGCCCACCATGTCCGCGCCCTTGGTCACGCGTGGCGGGCCGAAGCGGTCCCGGGTCCAGGCGAAGAGGTTGACGGTGAGGGCGACGCCGTCCGGGGCGTCCGGTATCGGCATGGAGGAGAAGACCTCGACGCCGTGGTCCGCGCCCGGGGTGAGGCGGCGGCGGGCCGCGGCGGAGACGGGCGCGAAGAGCAGGTCGCGGGGGCCGGTCCGGGCGCCGCTGCGGTGCCAGCGCACGAGGCGTTCGCCGCGGGCCAGTTGGCCCACGAACTCCATCGTCGCCGTGCCGTCGTCCACCACGACGAGTTCGCTCGCCCTGGTGATGGTCAGCAGCAGCTGGACGTAACGGGAGAACGGGTCGCCCATCACCATTCGCTCCGCGCGGCGCAGCAGCCCGGTGAGCCCGCCGATCGTGCGGAAGGGGGCCGTGGCGCCGCCGCGGGCCTCCTCCCAGCGGACCGTGTGCCCTTCCCCGCGGGCCAGCTCGGCCATGCGGCGCAGCTGGCCGCGGGTCATCGGGTCGGTCGGGGACAGGACGACGAGGGTGATCCCCGCGCCGGGATCCGGTCCGTGGTGGGGCCGCTGGGCGTGCGCCCACTCCAGGACGTTCAGGAGCTGCACCGGGCTCTCGACGAAGGCGAGGGTGTGGGGGGTGGGGCCGGTGTTCTTCCCGGCGCGAGGACTCATCGTCAGACGACCGTTCCGTGGGGCGCTCGCGGGTGTGCTCGGGTCGGACGTACTCGGGTCAGACCGCGACCGGCTCGCCCGCCGCCGCCGCGATCTCCGCCTCCGCGACGGCGCCCGGCACGCGGCGCAGCTTCTTCATCGGGCCCAGCTCGGAGTCGTAGACCTTCTTGACGCCGTCGCCGAGGGACGCCTCGATGGTGCGGATGTCGCGAACGAGACGGGCGAGGCCGCCCGGCTCCACGGAGGCCGCCTGGTCGGAGCCCCACATCGCGCGGTCCAGGGTGATGTGGCGTTCGACGAAGACCGCGCCGAGGGCGACGGCGGCGAGGGAGGTCTGCAGGCCCGTCTCGTGGCCGGAGTAGCCGATCGGGACGTTGGGGTACTCCCGCTCCAGCGTGTTGATCACGCGGAGGTTGAGCTCCTCGGCCTTGGCCGGGTAGGTCGAGGTGGCGTGGCACAGGAGGATGTTGTCCGAGCCGAGCACCTCGACGGCGTGGCGGATCTGCCTCGGGGTCGACATGCCGGTGGACAGGATGATCGTCCGGCCGGTGCCGCGCAGGGCGCGCAGCAGCTCGTCGTCGGTCAGGGACGCGGACGCCACCTTGTGCGCGGGCACGTCGAACTTCTCCAGGAAGGCGACCGCCTCGGTGTCCCACGGGGACGCGAACCAGGCGATGTCCTTCTCCTTGCAGTACGCGTCGATGCGGCGGTACTCGTCCTCGCCGAACTCGACGCGGTGGCGGTAGTCGATGTACGTCATCCGGCCCCAGGGCGTGTCGCGCTCGATGTCCCACTGGTCGCGCGGGGTGCAGATCTCGGGCGTGCGCTTCTGGAACTTGACGGCGTCGCAGCCGGCTTCGGCGGCCGCGTCGATCAGCCGGAACGCGTTGTCGAGGTCGCCGTTGTGGTTGATGCCGATCTCGCCGGTGACGTAGACGGGGTGGCCGGGGCCGACGGGGCGCGAGCCGAGCATGCGCAGGCGGGAGTTGATGCGGGTGGTGACGTTGTCGCTGGTGCTCATGGTGGAACGTTCCTTACTGGGTGAGGGTGTCGAGGGAGGGTCCGAGGATCCAGCCGGCGATCTCCCGGATCGCGCCGTCGCCGCCGGGCAGGGCGGTGACCGCGCGGGCCGCGCCGCGTACGACGTCGTGGGCGCTCGCGACCGCCACCGGCCAGCCGACGAGGGCGAAGCAGGGGAGGTCGTTGACGTCGTTGCCGACGTAGAGCACGCGCTCCGGCGCGATGCCCTGTTCCTCGCACCACTGTTTGAGCGCGAGGTCCTTGCGGTCGATGCCGTGCAGGACGGGGACCCGGAGCTTGCGGGCTCGGGCGGCGACGACGGGGTTGCGCTCGGTGGACAGGATCAGCATCCGCAGTCCTGATCTGCGCAGGGCGGCGATGCCGAGGCCGTCGCCGCGGTGGACGGAGACGAACTCGCGCCCGTCGGAGTCGATCAGCACCCGGTCGTCGGTCTGGGTGCCGTCGAAGTCGAGGACGACGGCGTCGACGTCGTCGGCGGTGGGCAGGGCGCCGGGGAGGTCCGCGTCGAGGAGCGGGGCGAGGGCGCGGGCCCGGGCCAGGTCGTGCGGGTCGTCGATCTCCAGCACGCGGGCGGGGTCGGTCGGCACGAGCTCGGTGCGGCCGAAGAAGCGGTGGCGGTGCTCGCGGAATCCGGCCGCGTCCATCGCGTAGGCGGCGCCGGTCTCCAGGAAGTCCTGGGGGCGGTCCTGCCGGCGCGGGCGGTGGGCCCTGTCGTGGTTGAGGCCGTGACCGCCCTCGCCGGCGTCCTCGGCGTCACGCCAGACGAAGCCGTGGAAGGGGGCGACCGTGACGGCCGTGTCCGCGCCCTGTTCGACGACGGCGGCGGCGACCCCGTCGACGTCCTCGCCCACGAGGAACGGGCTGGTGCACTGCACGAGCAGGACGACGTCGGCCGGGGAGCCGTGCAGGGTTTCGTGAGCGTCGAGGGCGTGCAGGACCGCCGCCTCCGAGGTGGCGGTGTCGCCGGCGATGGCGGCCGGGCGGATCACCACCTCCGCGCCCGCCTCGCGGGCCGCGGCCGCGATGGCCCGGTCGTCGGTGGAGACGACGACGTCGGTGACGAGCCGGGCCGCCCGGCACGCGCGCACCGCGCGGGCGACCAGGGGCACGCCGCCCACCGGGGCGAGGTTCTTCGCGGGCACGCCCTTGGAGCCGCCGCGAGCGGGGATCACCGCGAGCACGCGGCGCGCCCCGGCTGATGAGTCGGACATGCGCACTTCTCCTGGGGAGGTCGTGGGGGAGGCCGTGAGGGACGCGGCCGGGGAGCTCACAGCTCTCCCATCCGGCGGATCACCGGCGCCACGCGCTGGACGCCGTGCCGGTAGGCGCCGCGAGCCGCCCGGCGGACGGTCCGGCGGACCGGGCCGGGGCCCTTGTCGGCGGCCGGCGCGCCGGGCAGCGGGCTGCCGTCGGGGCCGAGGTGGTGGCGCGCGAGGATGCCGGGCAGATAGCCGGGCGCGGTGGCGGGCGTGTAGTAGGGGGTGAGCGGGGGCAGGCCGCCGGGCCGGTCGAGCATCTCGGCGATGCGTGCGCGGGCCGTGTCGAAGGCGGTGGCGTAGGAGCCGCCGCCGGAGTGGGGGTCCGGGGCGGCGACGCCCTGACGGGCCAGCCACCCCTCGTCGGGGGCCGGGCGGTGTCCGGCGTCGAGCCGGTCCCAGGAGGCGAGGCAGCCGGAGCCGACGAAGTGGTGGTTGCCGAGCGACTCGCGCACCCCGAGGTCGGTGAGGACCGCGGTGGGGATCCGGCGGTGCAGGGATTCCAGGGCTGCCGTCGAGCTGACCGTGACCACGAGGTCGGCGCGGTCGAGGACCTCGCCCATGTTCCCGTACACCAGGCGGAGGTTGGGCGGCAGGTCGAGACGCTGCGCCAGCTTCTGGTAGGGCAACTCCTCGATATGGGTGGTGTGTTCACCCGGCTTGGAGCGCAGCTTCAGCAGCACCTCGCGCTCGGGGTGCAGACGCGCGTGCCGCACCAGCCGGTTCAGCAGGTACGCACGGTCCGCGCGGCTCTCGGGCACGGAGGGCTGCGCGGCGAAGACGACGGTGCAGGGGTCGTGTTCGCCGGTGTACGGGGCGCCCCCCAGGAACGGCAGGGCCACTTCGGTCACCGCCGAGGCGTCGGCGCCGACCCCCTCGTACACGGCGCGGAAGCGTTCCGCGTCCTGACGGGAGTTGGCGAGGACGAGGTCGGCGCCGTGCCGCAGCAGCAGGCCGTCGGCGAGCTTCTCGTAGACGACGCCGACATAGCCGGTGACGACGACGGGGCGGTCCCGGTCGTCCTGGCGGGCCCGCTTCAGGCCGTGCAGGACGGCCTGGACGCTGCCGCCGACCAGCGCGAGGACCAGGACGTCGTACGGCGTCCGCGCCTGGGCGCGCAGGAACTCGACGGCCGTGACCTCGCGCAGTGAGTCGGCGCGCACGCCGACCTCGGCCAGCTGGCGGGGCGTCGGGGTGGCGCGGCCGCGCAGCAGGAATCCGTCGAGGAGGTGGGCCGGGGGCGCGATCCGCGTCGCGGTCAGCGCACCCCATTTCCATCGGGTGTCGGAGTCCGCGAGTACGGCGATCCGTGGCGGGTTGGCAGTACTTGCTGGCACGCCCAAGACGCTAGAAAGCAAAACACGGGCTTTGCCCAACCCCCACTCAACAAGAAGTTAACAACGCGCCACCGAAATCCGAACCGGCCCGATAAACGCCTTCGGGAACACGGGGGGCACAAATCCGACACATTCAGTTCACTCCTTGTCCCCTCAGCGGAAAGTTCCACCGCCGGCGCCTCTCCTAGCCTTTGGCGGGTGCCAAAGCTCTCTGTGATCGTGCCGTTCTACAACGTCCGCCATTACGCCCCTGACACCCTCAGAAGTCTTCATATGAACGCCAGTCAGGAATTCGAATTCGTTCTGGTGGACGATCATTCGGGGGACGAAACCCCGGACATTCTCGAACGGGCGATCGGCGATCTTTCGAAAGTCGCCCAGGTCCGCCATGTCCGCCATGCGGAGAACGGCGGTCTCGCCACCGCGCGCAACACCGGTCTCGACGCGGCCCGGGGCGAGTACCTGACGTTCCTGGACGGCGACGACTGGCTCGCCCGCGGGTACCTGGGCGAACTGGTGTCCTCGATCGAGGAGTTGGGCTGCGACTTCGTGCGTACGGACCACGTCCAGGCCACCGGCCGCGACCGCACGGTGGTCCGGCACCCGCACGGGCTGCGCGGGGAGGTCCTCGACCCGCGCCGGGCGATCCTGCCCGCGGACCGCTCCACGTCGGTCGACTACCCCTACGCCTGGGCCGGCGTCTACCACCGCCGCCTCCTCGAGCGCGGTCTGCTGCACTTCACCGACGGACTGCGCACCGCCGAGGACCGGCCGTGGATCTGGAAGCTGCACCGGGAGGCGGAGTCCTTCGCCGTGGTGAACCTGCACGGCGTCTTCTACCGCCGCGGGGTCACCTCCTCCCTGACCCAGATCGGCGACGTCCGGCAGCTGGACTTCATCCGCGCCTTCGACCAGGTGGTCGAGGAGACCGCGCGGGACCGGGACGCCGACCGGCTGCTGCCCAAGGCGGTGCGCACGTACTGCGCGATCATCGCCCACCACCTGGCGGACGTCGACAAGTTCGAGCCCGCCGTCGCCGGCCAGCTGCGCACGATGAGCGCCGCCGCCATGAAGCGCATGCCCCAGGAACTCCTCACGGACGTCCTCGACCGCATGGACCTGCGCCGTTCCGCCAAGCTCCGGCGACTGCGCCGGCAGACCACCTCCGCGAAGGCGGCCGCCTGATGCTCCCCACGGTCCGCACCACGCCGCTCACGACGGCCCGCACGACCCAGATCTTCTGCGCCTCCACCCTCTACGGCGCCGCCACCCTCGCCGCCGCCCTCGACGCGGACGCGTTCGCGCCCGCGGACCGCCGGCTGCTGCTGGTGTGCAACAACGCGACGACCCCGGAGACCGCTCCGGCGCTGGACGAGATGCCCGGGTTCGAGCCCCTGCGGGACCGCTTCGACGAGGTGCTCTCCTGGAACGAGGCCATCCGCCCCTTCCATCCGAGCACCTGGTCGCCACGCCCCGACGACGTGCCCCTCCTCGAGCGGTACCTGCGGCTGCTGTGGGGCCTGGGCGACGACCGGGTGGCGATCGTGCTGGAGTCGATCCAGGTCAATCCGGCCCAGGCCGTCGCCCAGCTGTTCCCCGGGGCGCCCGTCGAGGTCTACGCCGACGGGCTGATGAGCTACGGGCCCACCCGCAACAAGCTCGACCCGCTGATCGGCACCCGCGTGCGCCGGCTGCTCCACCTGGACCTGGTGCCGGGTCTGACGCCGCTGCTGCTCACCGAGTTCGAGGTGCCCGCGCAGACCGTGCCCGCGGCCGCGTTCCTGAAGGTGCTGGAGCAGGTCGCCGGCTGTGTGCCGGAGCAGCCGCTGCCCGACGACTGCGCGCTGCTGCTCGGCCAGTACCTCTCGGCGCTGGAGATCCTCACCCCGGCGGAGGAGGAGGACCTGCATGTGCGCATGCTGCGCGGGGCGGTCGCCCGCGGTCACCGCACGGTCGTCTTCAAACCGCATCCGACCGCCCCGGCCCGCTACAGCCGCGCCCTGGAGGCGGAGGCGGAGCGGCTCGGCGTCGCGCTGACGGTCCTGCAGACGCCCGTGCTGGCCGAGGTGCTGTTCGACCGGGCGCGGCCCGCGCTGGTCGTCGGCTGCTTCTCCACCGCCCTGTTCACGGCGTCGTCCCTCTACGGCCTGCCCGTCGCCCGCGTGGGCACCGAGTCGCTGCTGGACCGGCTCGACCCGTACCAGAACAGCAACCGCGTGCCCGTCGTGCTGGCCGACGCGCTGCTGCCGGACCTGGAGGACCGGGTGAGCGAGCGGCCCGTCGAGCCGGAGACGCTGACCGAACTGGTCCGGGCGGTCGGCTTCGTGATGCAGCCTCAGCTCCACCCCGGTCTGCGCCCGGTCGCCGAGCGGTACCTGCGCACCGGTCTCGGTCCGCGCACCAGGCGGTACTTCAAGCGCAGGCGGCTCACCTCGCTCGGGCTGCCGGGCGGCATTCCGCAGCGGTTGTCCTTCCTGCCGCACAATTCCACGGCACGCCGGGTCGTGCGGCGGGCGAGGGCACTGCGCAGGGCGGTCCGCCGAAGGAAATGACATCGACGCGGGACGTTCACCGGGAGTTCCTTCCGGGTTCCGCACTCCGGGCAGGCGGTCGTATTTCATTCACGAACGAAGAACGGTCCGCTGCCCCGGACATCCGGAGTGGACCGGTGCGTCGATGGGCGTCTTCGTGTTCCGGTCCTCCGGCTCGCGATCTCTTCACGGTGGACGGACGTGACGCCGGGCGGCGCCGATTTCCCGGAGCGAACGGAACGCCGTCACACAGGCCTTCACCGAGCCCGGATGACACGAAGGGGTACCGGCATGACCGCGACGGTCGTGAGCACGTCCGAGGCACGACCCGCCGTCCCGGCGCCGGCCCGGCCGGACGGCAGACTCCGGGCGCTGGACGGGCTGCGGCTGGTCGCCGCGCTGATGGTGGCGGTGTACCACTACGCAGGCCGTGACGGCGACGTCTCCCGCGCCTGGGGGACCTCGCCGAAGCTGCAGTTCCCCACGCTGCACTCGTTCGCCGCGTACGGCTGCCTCGGCGTCCAGGTCTTCTTCGTGATCAGCGGGTTCGTGATCTGCATGAGCGGCTGGGGCCGGCCCCTGCAGTCGTTCGTCGCCTCCCGGGTGTCCCGGCTGATGCCCGCCTACTGGGCGGCCGTCCTGATGGTGACGGCGGTCTTCGCGCTGCCCCCGGTGGTCTACGAGGCCGTCTCCCCGAGCGACGCGCTGGTCAACCTGACGCTGCTTCAGCAGCCGCTGGGCGCGGACCGGGTGCTCGGCGTGTGCTGGACGCTGTGGGCGGAGATCCGCTTCTACGCCCTGTTCGCGGTGTGCGTCGTCCTGCCGGGCGCGAGCCGTCGGCGGGTCGTCATGTTCTGCGCGGGCTGGACGTTGGCCGCCGCGATCGCGCAGGCCGCGCACGAGCCGCTGCTCGACCTCGTCCTGATGCCCGAGTACGCGCCGTTCTTCGTCGGCGGGGTCGGCCTCCACCTCGTCCACCGCGACCGGCGGGACGCCTGCGCCTGGGGGATCGTCGCGGCCGGCTTCCTGATCGGCCAGCACTACGCGGTGCGCGCGCTGTGGAACGCCTCGGACCCGAACGCCTTCGCCCACCGCACGACGGCCGGCATCGTCCTCGTGGTCGCCCTCGGGTTCGCGTCGGTCGCGGCGATCGCGCTGGGGCGGCTGCAGTGGGCGAACTGGCGCGGGCTGACCGTGGCGGGGGCGCTGACGTACCCGTTCTACCTGGTGCACGAGCATCTCGGCTGGGTGGT
Source organism: Streptomyces sp. NPDC037083 (assembly GCF_055606485.1). Taxonomy (NCBI): domain Bacteria; kingdom Bacillati; phylum Actinomycetota; class Actinomycetes; order Kitasatosporales; family Streptomycetaceae; genus Streptomyces; species Streptomyces sp. NPDC037083. The sequence goes on from NZ_JBVJSQ010000001.1 coordinate 567,765, forward strand.
GATCCGCTGTGCGCACCGCGGCCTGCACCTGCCGTCGGCGGCGACGCTCGCCCTGACCGTCGTCTCGATGCTGCTGCTGGCACGGTTGCTGAACCGCTTCGTCGAGAAGCCGCTGGCGCCCCGGCTGCGGGGCGCGCTCCTGCGGGCCTACCGCACGCCGTAACGAGCGGCGATGCCGGCGACGACGACCTCCAGGCCCTCCTCGAAGTGCCGGTCGTAGTCGGCGAAGATCTCCGCACCCGCCTGCGCCGCCAGCGGGAAGTCCCTCATCAGCCGGGCGCGTTCGCCGACGTCGTATCCGTCGCGCCGCTCGTCGGGGAGCGGCACGACGCCCTGTTCCTCGGTGACGAAGCCGAGGGTGTAGAGGTACGTCGTCGAGGTCGCGCGGACCGCCTGGGCGAGGGTGAAGCCGGCGGCCGTGAACAGGCGCAGGGTCTCCTCCATCTGCTCGGCGTGCTCGATGCCCGTGAAGCGTGATCCGCTGAAGACCTTCGCGCCGTCGCGGTAGCCGCGCAGCGCCTCGCGCAGGCCCCGGTTGGACTTGCGCAGCCGCTCCTGCCAGGTGTCGTCGGGATGGAGGGCGATCCCGGCGACCATCCGCCGGTACATCTCGGTCGCCATCTCGTCGAGCAGGGCCTGCTTGTCCTTGAAGTGCCAGTACAGGGCGGGCGCCTTGACGTCCAGCTCACGGGCGATGGCCCGCAGCGTCAGACCCTCCAGGCCCACCTCGTTCAGAAGCCTCAGGGCGGTGTCCGCGACCCGCTCGCGGTCCAGGGGCGCGCGTCGTTCGGTGCTCACACTTGACAGTTTAACGCCGTTAAGGCCATGCTCGCGGCAACGGGACTTAACAGCGTTAAGGGGTTTCGCATGAGTATGGACCGGAACGTGAACATGAATGTGGACGTGGACGTGCTGATCGTCGGCGCCGGTCCCACGGGCCTCGCCCTCGGCATCGACCTGGCCCGGCGCGGTGTGGACGCGCTGGTGGTGGAGCGGGGCGAGACCCTCGCCCCCGGCTCCCGCGGCAAGGGCCTGCAGCCGCGCACGCTGGAGGTCTACGACGATCTCGGCGTCCTCGACGAGATCCTCGCCGCCGGTGGGCCGTACCCGGTGGGCGTGATCTGGAGGGACGGCAGGCAGGTCGGGGAGCACCGGATGTTCGACCCGGCCGAGGACGGCGAGGAGGGCTCCCGGTTCACGGGCCCCTGGATGGTCCCTCAGTGGCGCAACCAGCAGATCCTGCGGGCGCGGCTGGAGGAGCTCGGCGGGAGGATCGCCTTCGGCCGTGAGGTCGCCCGCATCGGGCAGGACGAGGACGGCGTCACGGCGCGCCTCACCTCCGGCGAGGAGGTCCGCGCCCGTTACGCGGTCGCCGCCGACGGGGGCCGCTCGACCGTGCGCCGGGCGCTCGGCATCGCGATGAAGGGCGAGACGGTCGACCCGGACCCGCTGCTGGTGGCGGACGTGCGCGTCGCCGGTCTCGACCGGGAGCGGTGGCACGTCTTCCCGCCGGGCGCGCAGGGCCCGGGGTTCGCGGCGATCTGCCCGCTGGCCGGCACGCAGGACTTCCAGCTGGTCGCCCAGTTCCCGGAGGGCACGGCCGTCGACCTGTCCCCGGCCGGCGTCCGCAGGGCGGTCGCCGAGCGCACCCACCTCGCGCCCGAGGACGTCACCGAGGTCCTCTGGTCCTCCGACTTCCGCCCCCGCGCCGCTCTGGCGGACCGCTTCCGCGAGGGCCGCGTGTTCCTCGCCGGGGACGCGGCCCACGTCCACTCCCCGGCCGGCGGACAGGGCCTGAACACCAGCGTCCAGGACGCGTACAACCTGGGCTGGAAGCTGGCCGCGGTGCTGGGCGGGCGCGCGCCGAAGGCTCTGCTCGACACCTACGAGGAGGAGCGGCGGCCGGTCGCCGCGCACGTCCTCGGCCTGTCGACGGCGATCCACCGGGAGGAGGCGCGCCGGGGCGCGGGGACGCGGCAGCTGGGCCTGCACTACCGGCAGTCGTCACTGAGCGAGGAGACGAGGCCGGCCCCGGGCTCCCTGCGCGCCGGCGACCGCGTCCCCGACCTGACGGTGGACGGCGTCCGCCTCTTCGACCGGCTCAGGGGTCCGGACTGGACGCTGCTCGCGCTGGACGACGGCGTGTTCCTGGTCCGCCCGGACGGCTACGTGGGCTGGGCGGGCGAGACGGAGGACGAGGACGGACTCGCGGCCTACCGCGCACGCGTCGGGCTCGACCGGTCGGCGGACTCGGGGACGGGGACGGGGAGCGGGACGGTCCGGCCGCGCTCGTAGCGGACGCAGGCGGGTCGTCTGCCGTCCACCGGGTGCGGGTCCGGGGGTGCGGAGCGCGGGTCCGGGGGTGCGAGGCCCGGGTCCGGGCGCGGGTGCGGGTCCGGGCGCGGGCGCGGGTCCGGGCGCGGGCGCGGGTGCGGGTCCGGGCGCGGGTCCGGGCGCGGGTGCGGGTCCGGGCGCGGGTGCGGGTGCGGGCATGCGAACGAGTCGCCCGGCTCAGAACGCGTCCGACGGCACATACGTCCCCCAGATCTCGCGCAGGGCGTTGCACACCTCGCCCACCGTCGCCCGGGCCCGCAGCGCCTCCTTCATCGGGTACAGCACGTTGTCCTCGCCCTGAGCCGCCTTCCGCAGGGCGTCCAGGGCCGTGTCGACCGCCGTCCGGTCGCGCTCCGCACGCAGCTTCGCCAGCCGCTCCGCCTGCTGCGCCTCGATGGCCGGGTCGACGCGGAGCGGCTCGTAGGGCTCCTCGGCGTCGAGGCGGAAACGGTTGACGCCGACGACGACCCGCTCGCCGGAGTCGGTCTGCTGGGCGATGCGGTACGCGCTGTGCTCGATCTCGTTCTTCTGGAAACCGTGCTCGATGGCCGACACCGCGCCGCCGAGGTCCTCGACCTTGCGCATCAGCTCGACGGCGGCCGCCTCCACGTCGTCGGTCATCCTCTCGACGGCGTACGAACCGGCGAAGGGGTCGACCGTGGCGGTCACGTCCGTCTCGTGGGCGAGGACCTGCTGGGTACGCAGGGCCAGCCGGGCGGACTTGTCCGTGGGCAGCGCGATCGCCTCGTCGAAGGAGTTGGTGTGCAGGGACTGGGTCCCGCCGAGGACCGCCGCCAGGCCCTGGACCGCCACGCGGACCAGGTTCACCTCCGGCTGCTGGGCCGTCAGCTGCACCCCGGCCGTCTGCGTGTGGAAGCGCAGCATCAGCGACCTGGGGTCCCTCGCGCCGAACTCCTCCCGCATCACCCGCGCCCAGATCCGGCGCGCGGCACGGAACTTCGCGACCTCCTCCAGGATCGTCGTGCGGGCCACGAAGAAGAACGACAGGCGCGGCGCGAAGTCGTCGACGTCCATCCCGGCCGCGACCGCGGTGCGCACGTACTCGATGCCGTCGGCCAGCGTGAAGGCGATCTCCTGCGCGGGGGACGCCCCCGCCTCCGCCATGTGGTACCCGGAGATCGAGATGGTGTTCCACTTCGGGATCTCGGCCCTGCAGTACCGGAAGATGTCGGCGATCAGCCGCAGCGAGGGCTTGGGCGGGAAGATGTAGGTGCCGCGGGCGATGTACTCCTTCAGGACGTCGTTCTGGATCGTGCCCGTGAGCTGCGCCGCCGGGACGCCCTGCTCCTCGCCGACCAGCTGGTACATCAGCAGCAGCAACGCGGCCGGCGCGTTGATCGTCATCGACGTCGAGACCCTGTCCAGCGGGATCCCGCCGAACAGCACCCGCATGTCGTCGATCGAGTCGATCGCCACGCCGACCTTGCCGACCTCGCCGTGCGCGATCGGGGCGTCGGAGTCGTGGCCCATCTGGGTGGGCAGGTCGAAGGCGACCGACAGACCCGTGGTGCCGTGGGCGATCAGCTGCTGGTAGCGGGCGTTGGACTCGACGGCCGTGCCGAACCCCGCGTACTGGCGCATGGTCCAGGGACGGCCCGTGTACATCGACGGGTAGACGCCCCGGGTGAAGGGATACCCGCCCGGCTCGCCCAGCTTCTCGGCAGGGTCCCAGCCGGCCAGGTCCTGCGGCCCGTAGACCGGCTCGATGGGCAGTCCGGACTCCGACTCACGCGCCATGGGTGTGATGCCTCCCGCCGAGTTGTCCGCCAGTCACCCACCACAATGCCGGGCCGTTCGCGAGGCGTCATCCGGGGAAGCGTCCGGGCGGGCCGATGCGGCAGGGGCCTCGCACGGCTGCGTCCACGTGCGCGACGAGGTTCACGTGTCCCGGGGAGGGTTTCGAGGGAGAGTTTGGGGCGCGGGCGGGACCGGGGGAACGTGTCCCGCCCGCGCCAGGCGCACGAGCCGAAGGTACGGGGGGAACCCCGGCTCAGTGCTAGGGCCGATGACCAGTCGGCTCACTTGTTACTGCGCTCCGGCCGCCAAAAACGTCACACCTGTCGCGAAAATATTTCCGCGATCTACGAAACCGCAGGTCAGTGGGTGTTGCGGTGCCGGCCGCCGTGGTGGCCGCCGTGGCCGCCGCTCCCACCGGAGGTGGCGTCACTGCGCCCGTGACGGCCGTCGCGGTCGTCGTCGGAGTCGTCGCCCCGGCCGGAGTCGCCGCCCGAGCCGCCCGAGCCGCGCCGGCCGTCGGAGCCGTCCTTGCCGCCGCCGTCCTCCCGGCCCTTTCCGGAGTCCCGGCCGGCGGCGCCCTTGCCCGTGTCGCGGTCGTCGCGGCGGGAGTTCCCGGCGGAGGCGCCGTCGAGAACGCCCGCGCAGTACGCCGGCACGCGCTGGGAGCCGCCCGCCCGCTTCTCCAGGCTCCGGCGGCGCTGTGCGTCCAGGGCCCGGCCGGCACTCAGGTCGCGACAGGACGAGGTCACGCCGGGCGGCCAGGCGCCGCGGGTGTCCGGAGCGGCCGGGGCGTCGTCGTCCGGCGTGCCGCCCCCCGCGGTTCCGCGGCCGGTCTCGTTCCCCTCGCCGTCCGGCGTCGCCGGGGCGGTCGCGCCGCCAGAGACGTCCGGGGAGGGGGAGACGAGCGGGCGGTCGGGGGGCGTCGGGGCTGGGACGGAGGCCACGGGGCGGCCCGGGGCCGTGTCGCCGAACGGGGTCGGCAGGACGCCGGTCCCGCTCGCTACCGCGACCCCGCCGGCCATCCCGACGGCCAGCGCCGCGGCGAGCCCCAGACGGGCGGGCCGGCTCCAGCGGCGACGGCGGGCGGACTCCGCGACCGGGCCGCCGATGCGCACCAGCCCGGCGTCGGCGGCGTGCGCGGCGCCTGCGGGGGGCGCGTCGGCGCCGTGCCCGGAACGGTCGGGACGCGTCTCGTGGTGGGGACGCGTCTCGTGGTGGGGACCGCCGGCCAGGTCGGCGGGCGCGGTGCGGCCGGCGGCCGGGTCCGCCGTGCTCGCCCGACCGGCGAGGTCGGTGCGGTCGGCGTGCGCTTTGCGGAAGGCGGCCATGGCCGCGGCCTCGCCCGGGAGCTCCTCGTCGTCGGGCAGGGGCGCAGCGGCCAGGGCGGACAGCGCGCCGAGGGTCCGGGCCAGCCGTTCGGCCTCTTCACGGGCCGCACCGTCGACAGCCTTGTCGGGTGACTCACCGCGCAGCAGACGCTCCGCCGTTTCGCCGTCGAGCCACCTGTCCTGCTTGTCGGCCATCACATGTCCTTCTGCGTCCGCGTGCGCGCATGCGTCACACCCGCGGACGTCACCGCGCGGGAGCGCGGCCCGCGTTGGGGCGGCAGTGCGTCGAGAACGCCGGCCGTCTCCGGATCATCGCCGAGCAGTTCGGCGAGCTTCTTCAGGCCGCGGTGCGCGGCCGTGCGGACCGCGCCGGGCCGTTTGCCGAGGGTCTCGGCGGCCGTCTTGGCGTCCAGGCCCATCACCACGCGCAGGACGACGGCCTCCGCCTGGTCCTGCGGCAGCCGGCCGATGAGGTCGAGGGTGCGGCCGGTGGCCAGCGCCTCGATGGCCTCGCCCGCGGTGTCGGACTCGGCGGCCCGGCCGGTCAGCTCGGTCTCGTCGGCGACCGTCGCCGGGCGTCTGCCGCGCATGCGTATGTGGTCCAGGGCGCGGTTGCGGGCGATGCGGGCGGCCCAGCCGCGGAAGCGGTCCGCGTCCCCGCTGAAGCGCTCCAGGTCACGGGCCACCTGCAGCCAGGCCTCCGAGGTCACGTCCTCGGCGTCCAGGTCGCCGACGAGTGTGCGCACGTAGCCCAGCAGCCGCGGGTGCACCGTGCGGTACACAGTGCGGAACGCGCTCTCGTCCCCGTTCTGTGCCGCGAGCACCGCGGCTGTCAGCTCCGCGTCGTCCCCCACGTCGTGGTTCCTCGGTCGATGGTTCGCGGTTTCTGAGGACCGCAGGTCGTTGCGGTGGTCTGCCGCTTGGCCGTCCGGCGCGAAAGGCACGTTACGACCTGAAACCGCCGCCCGTCCATGTCCATAGAACATGCAACTAACTCGTGACGCGTCGGGGCGGGCCCGGGGTGTGACACAAAACGCACTCGGGGCGCTGTAAGGAGTACGGGCCGCCGCGCGGCCCGTGCCGCGCGACGGCCGGGGCCTCTCCTGTGGGGGGTGGCGGCTCCGGCCGTTGCCTTGGCGGCAACGGGTCATCCACCGTTTCCGGCCGCGGCGTTCTCCGCCTTCGCCGAGCTCACGGGCTTTGCGGACTTCTCGGGGCGCGCGGACGCACCGGGCGTCGCGGAGGCGCCGGGCGGCACGGCGTCCTCATCCTCGGACCCCTTGTCCGTCCCGGAATCCCTGTCCGTGCCGGAATCCCTCTGCGTCCCGGAACTTCTGTCCGCTCCGGGGCTCTTCTCCGCCTGGGGGCTCTTGTCGGGCTTCGGGGACCTGCCGGCCGCGTCGGTCTCCCGGCCGCCGTGCGCCGCGCAGTACGCCGCCACCTTCTGCTCGCCGCCCGCCGCCGTCACGAGTCGCTGCCAGGCGGTGGAGTCCATCGCGTTGCCCCGCCCCCGCACCCGCTCGTAGGCGCGGCAGTGGGCCTCGATGTCCGCGGCGCTCTCGGGACGGTCGCGGTCGGCGTCGCCCGTGCCCGAGGGAGGGGCGGAGGGTCCGCCGGTGGGGTCGGAGGCCGCGCCCGCCGACTGCTCCGGGCGCCTCGCTCCGTCGTCGCCGTCGCCGTGCGTTCCGGAGCCGATCGCGGCGAACGCGGCCCCGCCCAGCGCGAGGCCGGCGATCAGCGCGGAGAGCGTGACCCGCAGCGAGCGGGCGGTGCGCCTGCGGGCCCGGGGCCGCCAGTCGTCGCGGCGTCGGGGGCGCACCTGGTGCGCCCCCGCCTCACGGGCGGCCCGGAAGGCGGCGACGGCCCGCAGTTCTCCCTCGCTGCCCTCGCCCGGGCGGTCGCCGGGTTCGCGCAGGGCCTGGGCGAGCAGCGCCTCGAAGCCCGGCGGGCCGGGAAGGCCGTCGTCAGGGTGCGCGCGCCGACGGCCGTGGCCCGCGCCGTCGTTCAGCCGTTCACCCATGTCCGTTTCCGCCTCTGTCCCAAACGTCCGTCCGGACCGCTCGACCGGTGGTCCGGCGCCGATCCGTCACTGATCCATACGGTCCGCGGCCGTCACCGTTCACGTCGACTCCCCCAGCGTCCGGGAGCCGCCATCCGTCACACCTTCACCGCCGCGGCCGTCCGCCCCGCGCCCGCCCGCGACGCCCAGCTCGCGGGCCAGCCGCTTCAGCCCCCGGTGCGCGGCCGTACGCACGGCTCCGGGCCGCTTGCCGAGCACGCGCGCCGCGGACGGACCGTCCAGGCCCACCACGACCCGCAGCAGCACCGCCTCCGCCTGGTCCTGCGGCAGTCCGCGCACCAGCTCCAGCGCGTGCGCGGTGGACAGGGACTCCAGCGCCTGGTCGTGGGTGCTGTGCGGGCCCGGCAGGTCGAGGGCGGCGTCCTGCTCCAGCGCCGCCGAGCGGGGCCGCACCCGCAGCCGGCGCAGGTGGTCGAGGGCCCGGTGCCGGGCGATGGTCGCCGTCCAGCCCCGGAACCCGGCCCCGTCCCCCCGGAACCTCCCCAGGTCCCGCGCGATCTCCAGCCATGCGTCGGAGGCCACGTCCTCCGCGTCGTCGCCGACGATCCCGCGCAGATAGCCGAGCAGTCCGGGCTGCACGATCCGGTACGCCACGGCGAACGCGGCCTCGTCGCCGTCCTGGGCCCGCGCCACGGCCGCGCCCAGTTCCCCGTCGTACGCGTGCGCGCGCCGGGGTTCCCCTCCCTGGCCCAAGACTTTCCTCGTTCGTACGGAGTTCGTTGCGGGCACGCGGCTCCCCCGCCGGACACCGGGTCCGGATGCGGCCACGCCCCCACGGTCATCAGCGCCGGGCCGCACAGAAGTGTCACAGCCTCCGGTCAGACCGCCGCCCGCCGGGCCCGCCCGTGCAGCGTCAGATAGAAGGTCCGCAAGGACTCCTCCGCGCCCCCGGTCTCGAACCGGTTGACGACCTTGCCGAGCGGGTTCCAGACCCGCCCGTCGGGCATCCGCACCCCGACCGCCTGCCCGAACCAGCCGCGCTGATCGGCGTCGAGATCCACCCACACGCCGCCGGCCCGCCGCACCAGCACCTCACCGACGTACGCCCCGAGCCCGACGAGCGTGTCGTGCGCCCGCTCCCGGTCGGCCCCGCCCTTGCGCACCCCGTCGACGAGGAAGTCGACGACGCGCAGACTGGCCACGGAGTAGTCCAGCGGCAGTCGATGCCGGGCGGTGGCCCGCGCCACGAACCCCGCGGCGCACGCCCGCATCCCCCGTGCGTCCGGCGTCCGTCCGTCCACCGTGCTCCCCATGGGGCCCCACCCCTTCGCTCAGAGGGGGAGCGCCACCGGCCGGGCTCCCCGCTGTCCCAGCGGACGCGGGCGCCCGAACATCACGGGCCGCGGGGGTGGCACTCGTCACATCGTGAGCAGTGCGGCTCCGCTCCCGGTCACCGGCTCCCCCGCACGGCGTCCCGGCACAGCAGCCGCAGGGAGCCGTGGCCGGCGAAGCAGCGTCGGGCCTCGTCGAGGGGTTCCCACAGGCGGCCGTCGGGGGTGCGGACCCAGTGGTCGCCGCCGGAGCCCCACCACTCGGCGCCGGTCTGCCGAACGATCACCTCGCCGGCGTACGCCCCGAACCCGCGCAGCAGGCTCTCCGCGTCCGGGAACGGCGTTCCCGCCCGGCGCAGCTCCTCGATGAGCCGGTCGACGCGCCACAGACTCTGCGGCGAGTGGTCGAGATGCGCGCGCACGTCGTCCCGCACCGCCGCCACGGCGTCGGCCGCCCATCGCACCGGTCTGGCGGCGGCGGAGGGCCGGGCCGGCTGCTGCGCCTGTTGTGCCTGCTGAGCCTGTTGAGTCGTCCACGTCACACAGGGAAGAGCGACGCCCGGCCGTGATCCGTCACCCGGATCGGCGCCCTGCGCGAGACCGGCGCAGGACCGCCCCGCCTCCCCCGCACGACGGGCACAGAAGTGACGCTTCCGGCCTCCCGTGCGCTCCTGGAGTGATGAGCGCGTACCTCCAGCTCCGCGCCGTGCCCCCGTCGGCACTGCGCAACAGCGCGACCTGGCTGCGGAAGCTGTTCGACGACCACCCTGCCGACGACGCCGTGCGGGACCGGATGAACCGGCACCGCGCGCAGCCGCTGGACGGCCGCTACGGCGACCACCAGCTGCTCTACACCGACGCCCAGGTCGTGCTCGGCGGCGAGGAGGTGTGTCCGGCCGGTTCGAAGGAGCCGCCGCTGGTGGTGCTGACCGTGGCGCAGACGGCGCGGGTCGCCGCGTTCCTCGCGGCGAGCGACTTCGACGACCTGTGGCGGCCGGCCCGTGCCGAACTGCTGCCGCGGTACGGCGGCTGCGCCGAGGAGACCCGGGTCCGGGCCGCCTTCGCGTCGGCGCACCGGGAGCTGACGGCCTTCTACACCGCGACCGCCCGTCACCGGGACGCGGTCGTCAAGTGGCTCGCGTAGTCAGCGGCCGACTCGAGTGATCAGCGGCCGGCTCGGGCCGTCGGCGGCTCACTTGCGTCCGCGGGCCCGGCGTGACACCACCGCGCGCAGCACGCGGCGGCCCTCCGTGGACACCTCCAGCGCGCGGCGCAGCCCGCTCGCGCCGTGGCCGGCGAGGACTTCCAGGACGATGACCTGGCGGCGCAGTTCGGCGGCGACGAGCGGGGACATGCCCTCGGTGCGCCCCTCGCGGCGGTCGTCGACCGAGGAGGCGTCGGCCGCCGGGTCGAGGAGGCGGTGGATCTGGAGCGAGGCGACCGAGCAGGCGTCGGCCCACACGCGCACCTCGGCGGCACCGCGGTCGTCCGGGGCGGCGGCCAGCATCCGGTGGGCGAGGAGCCCGGCCTCGTCGCCCTCCTCCGGCTCGGACCCCAGCTTGCCGCGCGCCTGCTCCAGAAGGTCGCCCCAGCCGGCGGCGTCGGAGTCCTCCGTGAGGTTCCCCCAGAGCGGTCGCAGGATCTCGTCGTCGCCCCCGAGCAGGGGTACGCAGCGATCCAAACAAGCCAGCCCGCTGGCGGCCAGTCCGCGTTCGTCGGCCTGAGCGATCAGTTCCACCAGGCTCATCCACGCCTCCCTCGCCAGGGCGCCTACCTTACGGAGCCCACACTTCCCCTTACTGCGTGCGACGGGCCGTGAGTGTCACAGGTGGGTTTTCGGCCAACCCGGCGGGCGGTCCCGAGACCGTCCGGGATTCAGCCCAGCCGCCCCGCGAGCGCCTTGAACTGCGTCCAGGACAGCTGTGGCGTCCGCGCGTCCCACAGCTTCTGCGAGGTCGCCCGCAGGGGCATCCGGATGCCGGCCGCGACCTGGGCCTGCGTCTGGGAGTTCGCGAGGTCGCACCAGACCGAGAAGGAGCCGCCGAGGATCCGGGCGTCGTAGGTCGCGGGCACCGGCGTCGTGCCGCGCAGCACCCGCGGGGTCCACTGCTCGTAGATGCGCTGCCCGGTGGGGTAGGCGAAGTCGTTCGGCTCCCCGAGGACGTAATAGAGGTAGGCGTCGTTGTAGTTGAGCACCTTGCGGCCCGCGCTCAGGTACTCCACCGGCTTGCGCGCCCCGATCTCCTTGCCCGTCCAGTACGCGACCACGAGGTCGGAGGCCGGCTTGACCGACGTGCCGCGGAAGAAGCCGTCGTTCCACACCCGCATGGTCCGGCCGTGGGCCCGGACGGTGTCGGCGCGGTCGTCGAGCCAGCCGGTGGCGAGGTCGGCGACGGTCGCGCCGGAGCCGTACCGGGCCGTCGCGGCGGCGGCGAGCTGGGGGTAGGAGACGGCGGGGTCGCGCACTGTCAGCGCCTGGTACTCGTCGCCGCCGAGATGCCAGTAGCCGCCGGGGAAGACGTCGGCGTACTCGTCGAGCAGGTCGTCGAGGAGGTTCGCGGAGGCGTCCTTGGAGATGTCGATCGCCCCGCGGGTCGCCACCCCGCTCGCGTTGCGCAGCTGAAGCTCGGGGTGGGCGGCGAGGACGGCGCCCAGATGTCCGGGCGAGTCGATCTCGGGCACGACGGTGATGTGCCGGCTCGCGGCGAGGTCGACGATCTTCTTCACCTGGGCCTTGGTGAGGTGCCGGGCGGCGACGATCTCCGGGTGGGTGTCGGACTCGATCCGGAACGCCTGGTCGTCGGAGAAGTGCAGGCCGAGCTGGTTGTACTTGAGGTCGCCGAGTTCGCGCACCCGGTCCTCGATCCAGGCGGGGCTGAAGTACTTGCGCGCGATGTCCAGCGTGAACCCGCGCTGCGGCTTGGCCGGCTGGTCGCGCACCACGCCCTCGGGGGCCGTCCCGCCGCCGCGCACCTCCTGCTTGAGGGTGCGAGTGCCGTAGAAGACGCCCGTGTCGGAGGGCCCGCTGATCGTGACCCGCCCGCCGCGCACCGTCATGGTGTACGACTCCGGGTTCGCGCCCTCGTCGTCGTTCAGCGCCAGCCGCAGGTCCCCGGCGCGCACGTCGTCCTTCTCCCCTGCGTACGTCATCCCCAGCTCACCGGCGACCAGCCGACCCTCGTCGGCGAGCCGGGCGTCGCCCACCACCACCCGGCGGGCGGACGCGGGACGCCAGCCCGGGCCGCGTGCCGGCGTGTGGGAGCGGACGGCTGGGATGGTGCGGGGGGTGCTGGAGAGGGCGTAGGAGCGGCTGGGGGTCGGAGCCGCCGGCGGGGCGGCGGAGGCGCCTGCCGAGGTCCCGGCGGCGGCCTGCTGGGAGGTGGCCGACCCGGTGGGCGTCCCGGAGCCGTCCCCCGACGTGGCCCACAGTCCGAGTCCGACGCCGAGCGAGGCGACCAGTCCGCCCGCCAGCAGCGCCCGCAGCGCCACCGTCCGCTGCGGTCCGCGCTCCGCCTTCCTCTTCGGCGCCGGGCGCCGATGCCTGTGCCTGCTCACCCGGTCAACCGTACGACCCTCGGTCGGCGCAGGCGCGTCGAAGACCGCGCGATGGGGTCCACGACACGTTCTGAAACTCTCTCGTTCGAGTGAAATTCGGGCATCCGTCAGACACGTCCTGACCGCTGTCGATAACGTAGCGACACATCCTTCACTGCATCCCCTGCCACATCACACGTGACGCGAGGATCCACGCTGCCTGCGCACCCTGCCTCCCCTCTCTCCGGACGCCTCGCCATACCGGCGCAGACCCGGACCTCACCCGTGCCCCGGCTCGACGGCTTCAACGGCGCCCCCCTCGACGAGGCGCACCGCATCCTCCTCGCCTGTCTCCGCAGCCTCGGCTGGGCCCGGCGCATCGCCGACCACCGCCCCTACCCGACGGTCGACGCCCTGCTGGCCGCGTCGGACGAGGCCGCGTACGACCTGACCCACGGCGATCTCGCGGAGGCCCTGGCGGCGGAAACCCTCCCCGCCCTGCCCGAGGACGCCTACGAAGCGGCCCACATGGCCCTGAGCGCGGCGCACGCGGCCTACGAGGCCCGCTTCGGGCACGCCTTCGTCATCTGCCTGGCGGCGGTCCCCGCGGACGAGTCCCTGGACTACGTCCTGGAGGCCATCCGGTCACGATTGGCGAACGATCCCGAGGACGAACGAGTGGTGGCGGCGGAGGAGCTCCGCAGGCTCGCGCGGCAGCGGCTGGTCGACGTGCTCAGGGGCGCGGCGCCGTGACGCCTGCGGCTCCGCCGCGGGGCGTGACCGGCCCGTACGGCGCCACCCTCGACAGATAACGGGACATCCCGCCCAGGACGCCGCAACGCTCACCCATACGCGTGCCACTTTGATCACACCGGTAGGCCCGGCGTAAGCCCAGCGCCAGCGCATCGCTACGATGCTGGGGGCCGGTGGACCGTACCCGGCCGGGCCCGTCCGACGCCGAAGCCGGCAGGCCCCAATCCCCGCTCCCGGAGGGTTCTTCCGTGCCGGCTGGAACGCTGTACCGCGGCCGGGAAGGAATGTGGTCCTGGGTGGCTCATCGAGTCACCGGCGTCCTCATCTTCTTCTTCCTGTTCGTTCACGTGCTCGACACCGCGCTCGTGCGTGTCTCCCCCGAGGACTACGACAAGGTCGTAGCCACCTACAAGACCCCGATCGTCGCGCTGCTGGAGTACGGCCTCGTCGCCGCCATCCTCTTCCACGCGCTCAACGGTCTGCGCGTCATCGCCGTCGACTTCTGGTCGAAGGGCCCGCGCTACCAGAAGCAGATGCTCTGGAGCGTCGTCACCCTGTGGCTGCTGCTGATGCTCGGGGCGATCTACCCCGTCCTCGGGCACGCCGCACGTGAACTGTTCGGGAGCTGACACCGATGGCCACCACTGAATCCACCGCAGCCGGAATCGGCCCCGTCGAGGGCGGCTCCGTCTACAACGTCGACAACCCGGCGCCCCTCATCGAGGCCCCGCGCAAGCGCACGAAGAAGACCCCGAAGTCCACCAGGGGCAACTTCGAGATGGCCGCCTGGCTGTTCATGCGCCTGTCCGGCGTCGTGCTGGTCGTCCTGGTCCTGGGCCACCTGCTGATCCAGCTCGTCCTGGACGGCGGCGTCTCCAAGATCGGCTTCGCCTTCGTGGCCGGCCGCTGGGCGAGCCCGTTCTGGCAGGTCTGGGACCTCCTCATGCTCTGGCTCGCGATGCTGCACGGCGCCAACGGTCTGCGCACGGTCATCAACGACTACGCGGAGCGCGCGAACACCCGGCTGTGGCTGAAGGGCCTGCTCTACACCGCCACGGTGTTCACCATCCTGCTGGGCACGCTGGTGATCTTCACCTTCGACCCGAACATCCGCTAGGCACGGGGTTGCGAGAAACATGAAGATCCACAAGTACGACACCGTCATCGTCGGCGCCGGCGGCGCCGGTATGCGCGCCGCGATCGAGTCGACGAAGCGCAGCCGCACCGCCGTGCTGACCAAGCTCTACCCCACCCGCTCCCACACGGGCGCCGCGCAGGGCGGAATGGCCGCCGCGCTCGCCAACGTGGAGGAGGACAACTGGGAGTGGCACACCTTCGACACGGTCAAGGGCGGTGACTACCTGGTCGACCAGGACGCCGCGGAGATCCTGGCGAAGGAGGCCATCGACTCCGTCCTCGACCTGGAGAAGATGGGCCTGCCGTTCAACCGCACGCCCAACGGCACGATCGACCAGCGCCGCTTCGGCGGTCACAGCCGCAACCACGGCGAGGCCCCGGTCCGCCGGTCCTGCTACGCGGCCGACCGCACCGGTCACATGATCCTGCAGACGCTGTACCAGAACTGCGTGAAGGAGGGCGTGGAGTTCTTCAACGAGTTCTACGTCCTCGACCAGCTGATCACCGAGGTCGACGGCGTCAAGCGGTCGGCCGGCGTCGTGGCGTACGAGCTGGCCACCGGCGAGATCCACGTCTTCCAGGCGAAGGCCGTGATCTACGCCTCCGGCGGCTGCGGCAAGTTCTTCAAGGTGACGTCGAACGCGCACACGCTGACCGGTGACGGCCAGGCGGCCGTGTACCGGCGCGGGCTGCCGCTGGAGGACATGGAGTTCTTCCAGTTCCACCCGACCGGCATCTGGCGCATGGGCATCCTGCTGACGGAGGGCGCCCGCGGTGAGGGCGGCATCCTGCGCAACAAGGACGGCGAGCGCTTCATGGAGAAGTACGCGCCGGTCATGAAGGACCTCGCGTCCCGTGACGTCGTCTCGCGCTCCATCTACACGGAGATCCGGGAGGGCCGCGGCTGCGGTCCCGAGGGCGACCACGTCTACCTCGACCTCACCCACCTCCCGCCGGAGCAGCTGGACGCCAAGCTCCCGGACATCACCGAGTTCGCGCGCACCTACCTCGGCATCGAGCCCTACACGGACCCGATCCCGATCCAACCCACCGCGCACTACGCCATGGGCGGCATCCCGACGAACGTCGAGGGCGAGGTCCTGAGCGACAACACGACGGTCGTCCCGGGCCTGTACGCCGCCGGCGAGGTCGCCTGTGTGTCGGTGCACGGCGCCAACCGTCTGGGCACGAACTCGCTGCTGGACATCAACGTGTTCGGCAAGCGCGCGGGCATCGCCGCCGCCGAGTACTCCCAGAAGGCCGACTTCGTCGAGCTGCCGGAGAACCCGGCGGAGCTCGTCGTCTCCCAGGTGGAGCGGCTGCGGGCGTCGACGGGCACCGAGCGCGTGTCGGTCCTGCGCCGTGAGCTGCAGGAGACCATGGACGCGAACGTCATGGTGTTCCGCACGGAGCAGACGATCAAGACCGCGGTCGAGAAGATCGCCGAGCTGCGCGAGCGCTACAAGAACGTGTCGATCCAGGACAAGGGCAAGCGGTTCAACACGGACCTGCTCGAGGCCGTCGAACTGGGCAACCTGCTGGACCTGGCCGAGGTCATGGCGGTCTCCGCCCTGGCGCGCAAGGAGTCCCGCGGCGGTCACTACCGCGAGGACTACCCCAACCGCGACGACGTCAACTTCATGCGCCACACCATGGCGTACCGCGAGGTGGGCGACGACGGCAGCGAGACCGTCCGTCTCGACTACAAGCCGGTCGTCCAGACCCGCTACCAGCCGATGGAGCGTAAGTACTGATGGCAACCCCGACCCTCGACAAGGCGGACGCGGCCCCCGAGCCCGGTTTCGCCGACTCTCCGTACATCACGGTCACCCTGCGCGTCCGCCGCTTCAACTCCGAGGTCTCGGCCGAGGCGAACTGGGAAGACTTCCAGCTGGAGATCGACCCGAAGGAGCGCGTCCTCGACGCCCTCCACAAGATCAAGTGGGACATCGACGGCTCGCTCACCTTCCGCCGTTCCTGCGCCCATGGCATCTGCGGCTCGGACGCGATGCGGATCAACGGCAAGAACCGCCTGGCGTGCAAGACGCTGATCAAGGACATCAACCCCGAGAAGCCGATCACGGTCGAGCCCATAAAGGGCCTGACGGTCCTGAAGGACCTGGTCGTCGACATGGAGCCGTTCTTCCAGGCGTACCGCGACGTGATGCCCTTCCTCATCACGAAGGACACCAACGAGCCGACGCGCGAGCGATTCCAGACCGCGGAGGACCGCGAGCGCTTCGACGACACGACGAAGTGCATCCTGTGCGCCGCCTGCACGTCCTCGTGCCCGGTGTTCTGGAACGACGGCCAGTACTTCGGCCCGGCCGCGATCGTGAACGCCCACCGCTTCATCTTCGACTCGCGTGACGAGGCGGGCGAGCAGCGGCTGGAGATCCTGAACGACAAGGACGGCGTGTGGCGCTGCCGCACGACGTTCAACTGCACGGACGCCTGCCCGCGCGGCATCGAGGTCACGAAGGCGATCCAGGAGGTCAAGCGAGCGCTGATCACGCGGCGCTTCTGACCCCGCCTCCGGCACCTCGTCGAGGGCCCCGTCTCCCGGTTTCCGCCGGGGGGCGGGGCCCTTCGGCGTGCCGGCGCCACGATCGGGTGAACGTGATCAAGAGCGACACCGGCGGGCCGCCCGGCCTACGATGATGCTCTCGACACCAGCCCCGAGGAGGCACGCGATGTCCGCTGCATCCGTCGAGCAGCCCTACGCCGACGAGCCGTTCTCGCTGACGGCCATCGCCGACGAGATCATGGAGCGTCATCCGGGCTACCGCGTCGAGATCATCGGAGGCCACCTCCTCGTCACCCCATCACCGGATGCCCCGCACGCCCGCGCCCTGACGAAGCTCATGCGACCGTTCATCGCAGCAGGGCTCGACGACGGGGACAGCGAGGTCCTTCAGAACGTCGGGCTGTGGCTGCCGACAGGCGCGGAGGACTACGCCATTCCCGACCTCGTGGTCGTCGACGCGGACATCGACGACCACTTCGTGGAGAACAACGCGTACGACCCCGGCTGCTTCCGTCTGGTCCTGGAAGTGACCTCGGGCAACTGGAAGGACGACCTGAAGACCAAGGTCGTCGCGTACGCCCAGGCCAAGGTGCCCGTCTACGTCATCGTCGACCGCAAGCACCAACGCGTGCACGTCCTCACCGAGCCGGTCGTGGGCGGCTACGACAACCACCAGTTCTACGCGCCCGGCCAGTCCGTCACGCTGCCCGACGTCATCGGCGCCAAGGTCACCCTGGAGGCGGCCGAGATCCTCGCGGCGGGCCGCCCGAAGAAGAGCGACTGAGCCCTCAGCTCGTCGCGTACCACTGCGGGTCGTCATCGGCGAGCCGGCGGCGGAGGTAGTCCTCCACGTCGTTCGCGACCCAGCGGCGGCTGTCGCTCCGGTGCTCCCAGACGAAGACGTCGGGCCGTTCGGGCTTGACCACGCAGGCGAACAGGTCGCCGGCGGCGCTCTCGCCGAAGAACAGCAGTGGATCGAACGGCATGCAGCGGCCGCGGAACTCCGCCGAGCTCCTGAACTCCAGGTTGCGGCCCATCACTTCGCCCACGGAGCACACGACGGCGGATCCTTGCGCGTCGTAGGCGCCGTCCGTGAGCCGCCAGAAGTCCTTGAGCGCGGCGGGAAGGGGATGCCCCAGCACCGCCTCGGCCGCCCGCATTTCCTCCTCGCATCCGGGGCCGCCGAAGGTCACGTCGGCGGAGAGCGAGGAGATGAGTTCGATCCACATGCGGCCATCCTTCATGGATCCGGGCGGCGCACAACCCCTGTCCGCTACCGTCCCCCGCCCGGGTGACCCTCGGTCAGGTCCTCCCGGGCGACCGCACCGCCGTACCTAATCTGACTGCATGTCAGATGACCAGTCGTACGACCTGCTCGGGTTCGACAACGTGCTGCTGCCCGTCGGGGACCTCGGCGAGGCCGTGAGGTTCTACGAGCGGGCCGGGTTCACGGTGGCGTTCCGGTTCGAGGAGGGCGGGATCGCCCTGCTGAAGGTCGGGGGCGAGACTCCGGGCGTCCTGCTGCGGGAGGAGGAGGCCCTGGGGCACCGGCCGCCGCCGTGGCCGCCCACGCGCGTGTGGCTGGAGGTGGCGGACGCCCGGGCGACCGCAGGGCGGCTGGCCGCGGCCGGCATCACCGCCCTCGACGCGCCCTTCGCCGTGGCCACCGGGTGGACCGTCGAGGTCGCCGACCCGTGGGGGAACGTCCTGGGGTTCACGGACTACTCCAAGCGGCCGGAGCTGGGGAGGTGTTAGGGGCCACACCCCGGCCCCGCCTTCCGTGTTGAACGTGTTCAAAAACAGCGCTACAGTCGTCGACGACAGCGTTTTGAACGCGTTCAAGAAAAGGTGGGGAACATGGATCGCACGGTCATCGCCTACGTCGTCTACCTGATCGTCAGCATCGGGCTGACCGTCTGGGTGGCCAGGACCCTCAGCCGCAACGGGCGGGTCTTCCTCTCCGACGTGCTCCAGGGCAACGAGAAGCTCGCCGACGCCGTCAACCACCTTCTGGTGGTCGGCTTCTACCTCGTCAACCTCGGCTTCGTCGCCCTCTACCTCAGCAGCGACGACACCATCGAGGACACCCGCGGCATCTTCGAGGCCCTGTCGACGAAGCTGGGCGTGGTGCTGCTGGTGCTCGGGGTGATGCACCTGGCCAACGTGTACGTGCTCAACCGGATCCGGCGGCGCGGGGTCATGGAGCGGGAGCAGGTTCCGCCGGTCGCCCCGCAGGGCTGGGCCGCCCCCTCGGCGCCCGCGGCCGGGGCGTGAGGACCATGACGGCCCACCAGCCCGCGCAGGCCGAACGGGCCGCGCAGGCCGCCGCCGACCGGGACGCCCGCCGCGTCCCGGTTCGCCGGCTCACCGTCCTCTACGACGGCGAGTGCTCCCTGTGCGGCTTCCTGCGCGACTGGCTGCGCGGGCAGCCGCAGCTGGTGCCGCTGGAGTTCGTCCCGGCGGGGTCGGCCGAGGCGTGCGCCCGCTACCCCGGCCTCGACCACCGCGCCACCCTCGACGAGATCACCGTCGTCGGCGACTCCGGCCAGGTCTACCAGGGCGCCGCCGCGTGGATCGTCACCCTGTGGGCGCTGCGCGAGCACCGCCCGCTGTCCCACCGGCTGAGCACCCCCGCGGGGGCGAAGATCGCGCGTGCCGCCGTGCTCACCGCCGCCAAGTGGCGTCACGGGCACAGGCCGGCCGCCGGCTGGGGCGGGGGCGTGTACCGGCGCGGCGACGGGTGGCAGTACGACCCGCACGACGGCTGGACCTACCACCCGCCGACCTGTGCCGACGGCTCCTGCTCCACTGACTAGGCTCTCGTTCCGTGCCCGCCAACAACGACGGTCCCGCCGAGGCCGCTTCCCCGACCGAGCCCCACGAGGCCGCTCCCGCGTCCAAGTCCGAGCAGACCCGCGCGCTGATCCTGGAGACCGCGATGCGGCTGTTCCAGGAGCGCGGCTACGACAAGACGACGATGCGGGCCATCGCCAAGGAGGCCGGGGTCTCGGTCGGCAACGCGTACTACTACTTCGCCGGCAAGGAGCACCTGATCCAGGGCTTCTACGACCGGCTCGCCGCCGAGCACCGGGAGGCCGTCCGCGACATCCTGGCGCGCGAGACCGGTCTCGAGGCCCGGCTGGCGGGCGTGCTGCGGACCTGGCTGGACGTGGCGGAGCCGTACCACGAGTTCGCCGTCCAGTTCTTCAAGAACGCCGCCGACCCGGACAGCCCGCTCAGCCCGTTCTCCGCCGAGTCGGAGCCCGCGCGGGTGCAGGCCATCGCCGTCCACAAGGAGGTGCTCGCGGGCTCGAAGGCGAAGGTGCCGGAGGAGCTGCGGGAGGTGCTGCCCGAGCTGATGTGGCTCTCGCAGATGGGCCTCGTCATGTACTGGATCTACGACCGCACGGAGGGGCGCGAGCGCAGTTACCGGCTGGCCGGGCGGGGCGCGCGCCTGACGGCGCGGGGTGTGGCGCTGGCCCGGTTCCGGGTGCTGCGGCCGCTCGTGCTGGAGGTGCACGACCTCTTCACGGACTTCCTGCCCGGCATGACCAACGCCCTGCCGGATCCCACCAGGAAGGCCCCGGGGGACAAGGCCGCCGGGATGGGGGAGCAGTAGACCCCGGCGCCGCATCCGCCCCGGCGCCGCATTCCGGATCGGCGCCCGGTCCGCCCCGGGCGCCCGGCCCGCCCCGGCGCGCGGCCTCCCCTGTGCCCGATCCACCGTGCCGCCGGCCGATCCGGACAGCCGGCACGGCGTACGACCGCCGCTCCGGACGGCCGCCCCGCCGTGCCGACCGCCGACCCGGACGGCCGTCCGAGGCGCGGGCCGAGCGGCCCGACGGACGGGGACGACCGGCACGGCGGCCCGGCGCACGACCGACCGGCACGACGGACCGCCCTGACGCCTCCCCGGCGCAGCGGACCCTGCAAGCCCGACCGGCACGGCGACCCGGCAGAGCGGACCCGCACGACCGACCGGCATGAGGCCCCGGTGAGGGCGCCGCCCGGCAGGGTGGGCCGGGGCGTGGGCGGCTCCGGCGGGCGGTCAGTTGACGGCGTCCATCTCGTCCTCGGTGAGCTCGACGTCGAACACCAGCGGCTCCCCCGCCACCGTCACCTGGCGGGCGCGCGAGGTCGATTCGGAGACCGTCGTCGCCAGCAGGTACGTCCCCGGGCCCGGGACCGACAGGATGTAGGAGCCGTCGGCGAGCGAGGTCACGCGGTCCAGCGGGCGGCCGCCCTTCGACATGAGCGTCATCGTCGCGCCCTCGACGGGGTCGCCCGCCGCGTCCCGTACGAAGCCGTGGACGGCCGAGGCCGGGCCGCCGCCGGCCGGGGGCAGCCCCTGTGCCGCCTCCTCCTTCGGCTCCACCGCCAGATGCGGCAGCCGCTTCTCCAGCCACCCCGGGAGCCACCAGTTGGAGTCGCCGAGCAGGTGCATCGCGGCCGGCACGAGAGCCGTGCGCAGGATGAACGCGTCCAGCGCGACCGCGGCCGCGAGGCCGACGCCCGCCATGGCCGCGCCCGAGTCGCCGCTGAGCACGAAGGCGAGGAACACGCAGACCATGATCAGGGCGGCGGAGTTGATGACCCGGCTGGTCTCCGCCAGGCCCACGCGGACCGCCCGCGCGTTGTCCCGGGTGTGCACCCACTCCTCGTGCATGCGGCTGACCAGGAAGACCTGGTAGTCCATCGACAGGCCGAAGAGCAGGGACAGCATGATGACCGGCAGGAAGGCGTTGATCGGGCCCTCCTTGCCGAGGCCGAGCAGGTCCAGGCCCCAGCCCCACTGGAAGACCGCGACGAGGACGCCGAAGGAGGCCGCCGCCGCGATCAGGTTCATCACCGCGGCCGTCAGCGGCACCACCAGGGAGCGGAAGGCGACCAGCAGAAGCAGGAAGCCCAGGCCGATGATGGTGGCGACGAAGAGGGGCAGGCGGTCGCCGGTGACCGTCGCGAAGTCCTTGGAGACCGCGGTGACGCCGCCGACGTGCGCCTTCGCCCCGGCCTGGGGGACGACGTCGTCGCGCAGCCGGTCGATCAGGGCGTCCGTCTCCTCGGACTGGGGCGAGGTGGTGGGCACCACCTGGATGACGGTGACGCCCCCCGCGGGCGGCAGCGCCGCCACCCGGGCGACGCCGGGAGTGTCCTCGAGGCCCTTGACGAGCGCGGTGGCGTCACCGCCGTCCACGACCACCTGGAGCGGGCCGTTGAAGCCGGGGCCGAAGCCCTCGGCGAGCAGGTCGTAGGCCTTCCGCGTGGTCGTCGAGGCGTCGTCGTTGCCCTGGTCGGTGGCGCCGAGACGGAGCGAGAGCACGGGGAGCGCGAGGACGGCCATGACGACGAGCGCGATCGCGGCGATCGTGCGGGGCCGGCGCTGCACGCCCGTCGACCAGCGGGCCGCGGGACTGCTCGCCCTCTCCGGCTCCGGGCCCGACGCGGCGAGACGCCTGCGCTGCTTGCGGCTGAGCACGCGCACGCCGAGGAAGCCCAGCAGTGCGGGCAGCAGCGTCGTGGCGGCTAGGACGCTCAGCACCACCGTCAGGGAGGTGCCGATGACGACGCCGTCCAGGAAGCGCAGGTTCGTCACCAGCATCCCGGCGAGCGCGATGCACACCGTGCCGCCCGCGAACAGCACCGCGCGGCCAGAGGTGTTGAGGGCGGTGACCGCCGACTCCTCCGGGTCCAGGCCGCGCAGGACGCCCTTGCGGTGCCGGGTGACGATGAACAGGGCGTAGTCGATGCCGACGCCGAGGCCGATCAGGGAGGAGAGCAGCGGGGCCAGGTCGGGGATGTCGGTGACGTGGCTGAGCAGCTGCGTCGAGAACAGGCCCATGCCGACGCCGAAGATCGCCACGGCGAGCGGCAGCAGCATCGCGAAGAGGGAGCCGAAGGCGAGGAACAGGACCACCGCGGCCGCCGCGAGGCCGACCATCTCGGCCAGGCCGGTGGGCGGCTCCTGCACCCGCTGGATGGCCTGACCGCCCAACTCGACCTCGAGTCCGCTCTGTTCGGCGTCCCGGGCGGTGTCGACGACGTCCTGGACGAGCTCCTTGGGCACCGCGTTCGCCTGCTCGGTGAAGGT
The DNA here is from genome assembly GCF_055606485.1 of Streptomyces sp. NPDC037083. Classification (NCBI taxonomy): domain Bacteria; kingdom Bacillati; phylum Actinomycetota; class Actinomycetes; order Kitasatosporales; family Streptomycetaceae; genus Streptomyces; species Streptomyces sp. NPDC037083. The sequence continues at coordinate 590,575 of NZ_JBVJSQ010000001.1, forward strand.
GATCTGGGCGTAGGCGATCCGCCCGTCGCGGCTGATCTGCGCCGCGCCCGCCGCATCCGCGTAGGGGCCGGCGACGCCGCCGACGCCCTTCATCCTCGCGATGTCGTCGAGGGCGGGCTGGATCCGGGACCGTACGTCCTGGTCGCGCACCGAGCCCTCGTCGACCTTCCACACGACCGTGTCGGTGTCGCCCGCACGCGCGGGGAACGCCTTCTCCATCAGGTCGTACGCCTTCTTGGAGTCCGTGTCGGGGAGGGAGAAGACGTTCGCGTAGTCCGTGCCCGCCGTCGAGGCCGAGAATCCCAGGCCGAACAGCGCCCCCACCCATACCAACAGGACCACCAGCCGGTGCCGGTAGCACCAGCGCGCCAATGCCGCCACGATCGAGCTCCTCACGCAGAGTCGGTTGGTCCCCCGAGGTCCTGGGCAACAGGATCGGCGGCGTCCCGTGCGCGTGGACATGAAGAGGGCGTGACTCTCAAGGAACTCCAAAGCGCGAACCGTCCCGGATGCCGGTGGGCGCGCCGATACTGGGGGCATGACGACGGCTTCCGGCACCGTGCTGGTCGTGGAGGACGAACCGAGCATCGCGGACGTCCTCGCCATCGCCCTGCGCTACCACCGCTTCGAGGTCATGGTCGCGGGCACCGTCCGCGAGGCCCTCACCCTCGCCGACCGCACCCGGCCGGACGTGGCACTGCTGGACGTGATGCTGCCGGACGGCGACGGACGGGCGCTGGGGCGTGAACTGCGGGCGCACAGGCCGGACCTGGCGCTGGTGTTCCTCACCGCGCGGGACGCGCCGGCCGAGATCGTCGGCGCCCTCGGCTTCGGCGACGACTACATCACCAAGCCGTTCGACATCGACGTGGTCGTCGCGAGGATCACCGCGGTCCTGCGCCGCACCCGGCCGGCCGACGTCCTTCCGCAGCGGCCGCCGCTGCGCTACGGCGATCTGGAACTGGACGAGACGACGTACAGCGTGCACCGCGCGGGCCGTTCGGTCGAACTCACCCCGACCGAGTACGCACTGCTGCGCTTCCTGGTGCGCAACGGCGGCCGGATCGTGCCCAAGGACCAACTCCTGCGCCACGTCTGGCAGTACGAGCACACCCCGCCCGAGTCGACGGTCGTCGAGACCTACATCAGCTATCTGCGGCGCAAGCTGGACGCCCTCGGACCGCCGGTGATCACCACCCGGCGGGGCGTGGGATACGGGCTGGCATGAAGCGGATCCACCGGCACGGCGTCCACTCGCTGCGCGCCAAGCTGACGGCGGCCAACGTGGCGCTGCTGGCGCTCGGCATCGTCGCCGCCACCGCCGTCAGCCTCATGGCGATGCGGCACTACCTACTGGACCAGGTCGACTCCGAGCTGACCAAGACGCGTACGTCCCTGGCGAGTTCGCAGCTCACCCTGCGGCAGATCGACTCGCTCAGCGTCCTGGGCTTCGTCCGCGACCGGCTGGTGCCCGAGTACTCCGACGACCGGCCGGCGCCGGACTCCGTGTTCACCGCCGTCGACGGCGAGGGCAGGGCGATGACCCTGTTCGGCGTCGAGCCCACCGAGGCGCAGCTCGGCCTCGCGGACGCCGTGCAGGACCCGGAGGCGCTCACCCGTGACGCCGAACCGCACGACGTGACCGTGCACGGCGCCCCGTACCGGGTGACGGCGACCCGGCTGCCCGACGGCCCGTACGTCCTGCTGGCCACCTCCACGGACGCCCTCCACAAGGGCATAGCGAAGGCCCTGAGGCTCGATCTCGCCGTGGGCACCCTGCTGCTGGCCCTGCTCGCCTGTCTGACGCTGTTCAGCGTGCGGCGGCGGATGCGGCCGCTGGAGGACATGGTGGAGACGTCGTCGGCGATCGCCGAGGGCGATCTCACCCGGCGGGTGCCCTCCAGCCACCACCCCACCCAGGAGGTCGAGCAGCTGCGGCTCGCCCTGAACTCCATGCTGCACCAGGTGGAGACGGCCTACCGGACGCGCGAGCGCAGCGCGGCCCAGCTGCGCCGGTTCGTCGCCGACGCCTCGCACGAGCTGCGCACCCCCCTCGCCGCGATCCGCGGCTATCTCCAGCTGTACGACCAGGGAATGCTGCGCGAGCCGGAGGAGCGCGAGCGGGCCTGGGAGCGGATGAACGGCGAGGTGGACCGGATGGGCCGGCTCGTCGACGAGCTGCTCACCCTGGCCCGGCTGGACCAGCGGCCCGAGTTGCGGCTGCGCAACGTCGACGTGAGCCGTCTGGTGCGGGACGCGGCGCAGGACCTGCGGGCGCAGCAGCCCGGGCGGCCGGTCCGGGTCGAGGCCGACGGGGCCGTGCTGGTGCGGGCCGACGAGTCGGGGCTGCGACAGGTGCTGGGCAACCTGGTGGCCAACGTCCGCACGCACACGGCGGCGGACGTGCCGGTGCGGCTCGGGGTGCGGCGGGCGGACGGGGTCGTACGGCTGTCGGTCGAGGACAAGGGGCCGGGTCTGGGCCCGGAGGACGCGACACGGGTCTTCGACCGTTTCTTCCGGGCCGGCGGCGGTGCGGGCAGCGGGCTGGGGCTGGCGATCGTGCAGGGCGTGGTGCGGGCCCACGGCGGCGAGGTGGCCGTGCGCACGGCGCCGGGCGAGGGCCTGGAAGTGACGGTGACCCTGCCGTCCCATCCCCAGGCCTGCACCTGAGCGGCGTCCTGGTCCGGGAGACCAGGGGGGACGACGGGCCGGGGAGGGCCGGCCGGGGACGACGGGTGCCGTTGCCTAGGCGGGGGATGCGAGCAGGGCCCAGACCGTCTTGCCGTGGCGGCCGCCGGTCCAGACGCCCCAGGCGGTGGCGACGTGCTCCACCAGGTGCAGGCCGCGGCCGTGTTCCTCCCAGTCGCCGACCCGTCGCGGCCGGGGTTCGAGCCGGCCCTCGTCGGACACCTCTATCAGGCAGGAGCCGTCGTCGAGGGCGGTCACGGACACCTCGAACTCCCGCTCCAGCAGCTGCCCGTGGCGCACGACGTTGGTGGCCAGCTCGGACACGACGAGGACGGCGTCGGCCGCCGCGGGGTCGTCGGGGCCGTGCCCCCAGGCGGCGAGATGGTCCCGCACCCGGCGCCGGGCGAGACCGACGGACGCCGGATGCCGGGGCAGCCGGAAGGAGTTGCGTCTCAGCACGTCCGCTCCTCCTCCCCTGCACACCTCCGTCACGTGGTGCCGCGTCGGGTGACTGCCCGGTGTTGCGGGGGCGCATGCCCGGCGCGCGGGATCAAGCCCGCGCGCCGGAAGGCCGGACGGCTCAGATCCAGTCGAGTTTCCACAGGCGGAACACGCCGTTGCCGTCCGCCAGATACTGTCCGCCGCCGACGTCGGCGCTGGTGACGACGTACTCCTTGCGCTGCCACAGCGGGAGGACCGGCACGTGGTCGGCGATGACCCGCTGCAGGTCGCGGAAGTCGTCGGCGACCCGGCTGCGGTCGTCGAACTGCTGGCTGTCGGCGATGTACCCGTCGACGGCCTTGTCGCTGTAGCCGGTGTTCATGGTGGAGCCGGTGCCGACGAGCGGGGCGGCGAAGGTGTCCGGGTCGGGATAGTCGGCGACCCAGCCGACGGCGTACGCGTCGAGTTTTCCGGTGGCCCACCGCTTCTGGAAGTCGGTCCACTCGTAACCCTTGACGTTCACCTCGAACAGGCCGCCGGCCTCCAGCTGCCGTTTGAGCTCGGCGGCCTCGGCCGCCGCCGCGCCGCTGCCCAGGCCGTAGCCGTAGGTGAACTTCACCGGGATGGCCACACCCGCCTTCTTCAGGAGCTTGCGCGCCTTCCCGCTGTTCTGGTCCGGGTAGTTGTCGAAGAAGGAGGTCGTGTGGCCGGTGATGCCGGCCGGGATGAGCGAGTACAGCGGCTCGACGGTCCCGTCGTACACGGTCGACGCCAGCTGCTCGCGGTCGACCAGCCAGGCCAGCGCCTTGCGGACGTCCTTGTCGTGCAGCGGGGAGCGCGAGCGGGTGTCGAAGTACAGGTTGCGGGTCTCGGAGCTGTCGGCCTCGGTCACCCGCTGGCCCGGATCACTGGTGTTGAGGGCGGCGAGGACCGCGGGCGGCAGCTGCCGGGTGGCGGCCTCCACCTCCTTGGCCTTCCACGCCTTCTCCAGGGCCTCGGGGTCGGAGTAGTAGCGCAGCCGGACGGGTGAGCCGGTGGTCACGGCGCCCTTGTAGCGCGGGTTGGGCGCCAGCTCGGCCTTCTTGCCCTTGGTGTACCCGGTCAGCTCGTACGGGCCCGTGCCGTCGACGACGTCGCCGGTGCGCAGGGCGTCGGCCGGGTAGCGGGTGTGGTCGACGATCGAGCCCGCTCCGGTGGCCACCTTGAACGGGAAGGTGGCGTCCGGCGCCGACAGGTGGAAGGTGACGGTCATGCCCTTGGCGGTGACCGACTTCAGGGTCGAGAACAGGGACGCCGGACCGACGTCCGAGTCGATCTTCTTGACCCGGTCGAAGGAGAACTTCACGTCCTCGGCGGTCACCTTGGCGCCGCCGTTGAAGGTGAGGTCGTCGCGCAGTTCGCACCGGTAGGTGGTCAGGCCGCCCTTCACGAAGGAACAGCTCCTGGCCGCGTCCGGCGCGGGCGACACGCTGCCCGGCTCATACGTCAGCAACGACTGGAAGACGTTGCTGAACAACGCCCAGGAACCGGCGTCGTAGGCCCCCGCCGGGTCGAGCGAGGTGACGGTGTCCGTGGTGCCCACGGTGATGGTGTCACCGCTCTTCCCCTGCGACGGCAGCAACTGCCAGCCGCCCACCGCGACGACCGCGAGAACCAGCAGCGTCACGAGAATCCGCATGCGAACAGATCGCATGGTGGTGTCCCGCCTCCCCAGGCCGCAGACGGGCCCAGTCCCCAGAAAACTGCCGCCCCCCTTGGCGGCGGCCTCACCTAATCACAGGTGTTTCGGGTGGCGGAAGACGAATCTGACGAGATGAGAAAGAACTTACCGACGCGGTGTTTCGGCCGGGTTTCACAGTTCCTTCTCAGCTTCTCGCGTCAGCGTGCGGAGGCCAGTTCGACGACGGTGATGTCGGACGGTGCGCCCACGCGCGTGGGCGGGCCCCAGGCGCCCGCGCCCCGGGTCACGTACAACTGCGTGTCGCCGTAGCGCTCCAGGCCCGCGACGGTCGGATTCGCGGCGGACGCGAGGAAGTTGCCGGGCCACAGCTGGCCGCCATGGGTGTGCCCGGAGAGCTGGAGGTCGACGCCGTGGCGTACGGCGTCGTGGATCTGGACGGGCTGGTGGGCGAGGAGCACGCACGCACGCGCGGTGTCGCGGTCGCCGAGGGCTCTCGTGAAGTCGGGCCCCTGTCCCTCGCTCTCGCCCGCGACGTCGTTGACGCCGGCCAGGTCGAACCAGGGCAGTTCGGTGCGGGCGTTCTCCAGCGGGTTCAGTCCGAGCCGCCGCACCTCGTCGACCCACTGCTCGGCGCCGGAGAAGTACTCGTGGTTTCCGGTGACGAAGAAGCTGCCGTGCCGTGCCTTCAGCCGCGCGAGGGGGGCGGCGGCCGGGCCCAGGTCCTTGACGCTGCCGTCGACGAGGTCGCCGACGACCGCGATCAGGTCGGGCTGGGTCCCGTTGATCGTGTCGACGACCCGCTGCGCGAAGCCCCGGCCGAGGACGGGACTCAGATGGATGTCGCTGACGACCGCGATGCGGTAACCGTGGGCGGCGCGCGGGAGTTTGGCGAGGGGCACGGTCACCCGTTTGACGCGCGGGCCGCGCAGTACGCCGTAGGTGCCGTAGCCGACCGTCCCCACGGCGGCCGCGGCGGCCGCGCCGGCCACGACACGGGAGACGAACAGCCGCCGGGAGGGCGCGGGCGTCCCGGGTGCCGACGCCCCGGAGACCGGCGTGGGTGGGACCGGCGTCCCGACGGCGGGCATCGGGGAGACCGACGTCCCGGGGACGGGGGTCCCGGGGACGGGGGTCCCGGGGACGGGGGTCTCGGCGGCCGACGTCCCGGCGGCGGGCGTCCCGGGGAACGGCTCATCCGCCTTCGGCCGCCCTCGCTCCGTCTGCCGGTGCTCGGGCCGCTCGCTCTCCGGCCGCTCGCTCGCCGGCCCCTCGGATCCCGGCTTCCCGGGATTCCGCTCCCCGGGATTCGGAGCGGCGCCCGCCTCCCGCCCGCGGGTCGGCGCCCCCGCCGGGACCGGTTCCCGGCGCGGGTGCGCCGCGGGCGTCCCGACCCGCGCACGGGTGCGCGCCCGCTTCTCCAGGAAGCGGCGCAGCAACGGCCGTACGGCCTCGCCCGCGAGCACGGCCAGCAGCAGGTAGATCGAGGTCGCCAGCCACAGGAAGCCCGGCCAGGCCAGGACCCGCTGCAGCCAGAAGGGCGCGCCGGTGCGCTCGGCGACCAGGGCTCCGATCGCCAGCGCCCAGCCGCCCACGATCAGCGCCGCGCCGCCGCGGCGGGCCCGGCCGGGCCCGCCGGTGGTGTCGCGGAACAGACGGCGCCACAGGTACCAGTTGGCCGTGACCAGCACGGTCAGCGCGAGCAGGGCGAAGACGATCACCACGGCTATGACGTCCGACCGAGTGCGCGCAGACCACGCAACCCGATGGCTCCGACGACCGTCCCCAATACGAAGGACACGACGGCGAGCGTCAGGTGCACCCAGAAATACGCCGTGGGATCGCCGTCGTCGAACGCGAGTCCGCTGCTGTCCTTGACCAGGTTCTTGACGAAAGTGACCCAGATGACCCAGCTCCACACCCCGAAGGCGAGCAGGAACCAGGAGACGCGGCGGCTGAGCTTCATAGGGCCAGTATCACCGGCGGGTGTCCGGTTCCGTGACCGGGGTGGGGAGGGTGGCGGGACTTCACGTCGTCTGCCAGGTACTTTCTCCGTCGTGCCCGCACCCATGAAGCAGACCGTCAGGCGATCCCTGCTGGTCACCTCCGCGACCCTCGCGACCCTCGCGCTGACCGCGCCCGCCTCCCTCGCCGCGCCGCGCCCCTCGCCGTCGCCCGGGGCGTCCGGTTCGCCGTCCGCGTCGGCGGGGGCGTCCGCGTCGCCCTCGGCCTCTGCCTCGACGTCCGCCGGTCCCTCGGCCACTCCCCCGGCGAACATGTCGACCGTGGGCGGCGCGCGGCTCGGGCGGGCCGGGACGCAGGTGGCGCTCGCGGGCGGCGCGCCGGTGCTGCCGAAGGATCTCACCGCGCGCTCGTGGATCGTGGCCGACGCCGAGTCGGGCGACGTGCTGGCCTCGCACAACGCGCACTGGCGGCTTCCCCCGGCGAGCACGCTGAAAATGCTCTTCGCCGACACCGTGCTGCCGCGGTTCCCCAGGACCACCGCGCACCGGGTGGACCCGAAGGACCTGGCCGGCGTGGGGTCGGGGTCCAGCATGGTCGGCATAAAGGAGGGCGAGACGTACACGGTCCACGACCTTTGGCTCGGTGTCTTCCTGCGCTCCGGCAACGACGCCGTGCACGTGCTGTCGGCGATGAACGGCGGCGTCACCAAGACGGTCGAGGAGATGAACGAGCACGCCGCGGAGCTCCAGGCCCTCGACACGCACGTCGTCTCCCCCGACGGTTACGACGCCTCGGGGCAGGTCTCGTCGGCGTACGACCTGACGCTGTTCGCCCGTTCGGGCCTGCAGAAGAAGGACTTCCGGGAGTACTGCTCGACCGTCTCGGCCAAGTTCCCCGGCGAGACGACGAAGAACAAGAAGGGCCGGACGACCCGCGGTTCCTTCGAGATCCAGAACACCAACCGGCTGCTCAGCGGCGACTACGACATCTCGCAGTACCCGGGCATCGCGGGCGTCAAGAACGGCAACACCACCAACGCGGGCGCCACGTTCACCGGCGTCGCCGAGCGCAACGGCAAGGTGCTGCTGGTGACGGTCATGAACCCGTCGAAGACCGATCACAACGAGGTCTACAAGGAGGCCGCCACCCTGCTCGACTGGGGCTTCCAGGCGACCGGCAAGGTGACGCCGGTGGGCGAGCTGGTCGCGCCGCAGGGCACGCAGACCGGCGCGCAGCCCGGCGCGAATCCGTCGTCCTCCGCGGAGGACGGGCAGGCCGGCGGTGCGGGGAACGCGTCGCACAAGCCGGTGGCGGGCGCGGTGGCCGCCGGGCACGGATCCGGCGGCGGCATGTGGATCGCGCTGGGGGTCGCCGGCGGTCTGCTGGCGCTGCTCGCGGGCGGCGCCTTCCTGGTCAACCGCCGCTGGCCGCTGCCGGACCTGGTACGGCGTCGGCGCTGACGTCGATGTCCCGGGGGTTGTCGGGGGCGGTGCCCGTCGCCGTCCAGGCCGCGCAGTACAGGACCAGCTTCGAGGTGAAGTTGATCCACAGCAGCAGGGCGATGGGCACGCCGAACGCGCCGTACATGCTCTTCGCGGCCACGCCCTGCATGTAGCCGCTCAGCAGCAGCTTCAGCAGTTCGAAGCCCACGGCGCCGATGAGCGCGGCGACGACGAGCCGGTGGCGGGTCGGTTCGACGCCCGGCAGCAGCGTCAGGACGTACAGCAGGAGCAGGAAGTCGGCGAGCACGGCGACGGCGAACGCGGCGAGGCGCAGCAGGACGCTGCCCCAGCCGGCCTCGTCGATGCCGAGTTCGTCGGTGATCCAGCCGACCAGCGCCGAGGCGACGGTGGAGATGGCGATGGTCAGCAGGAGCGCACCGCCGAGGCCGACGAGGACGCCCGCGTCCTTCGCCTTGGCGAGGACCGGGTTCTCCTCCTTGTCGGGGCACTCCCACACCGCGCGCAGACAGTCCCGCATCTGGCCGACCCAGCCGATGCCGGTGAGCAGCAGGAGCGCGCCCGCGATGGAGCCGACGGTGCCGGCGTTCTGGACGAGGCTGTGGACGTCGAGCTGGTCGGAGATGCCGGGGACCTGGTCGGCGATCTTGTCCTGGAGTTCCTGCTGCTGGGACTCGCTCAGCGTGGCGGCGGCGACGGCGGCGGCCACGGTGAGCAGCGGGAAGAGCGCGACGAAGCTGACGAAGGTCATCGCGGCGGCCAGCCGCGTCCACTTCACGCGGTCCAGGCGCTCGTACGAGCGCCACGCGTGCGTGGCCATGAGGCGCGCGACCCACGGCCCGACGCCGGGAAGCTTTTTCAGCCAGTCCATGACCCCACTCTGCCCCGCTCCGGGCCGCTGACGCGGAAGACCGGGGTACGGGTACCCCGTGGACGCGGGACAGTCCCCGACGGGGCGCCGGGGGCGGCTACCAATCGGCCACCGCCAGCCCGTACATGGCGAGCCAGGCCAGGCCGATCAGAGCGAGGGCGCGGTCGCCGAGGACCACCTCCTCGGGCTCGCCGGCAGTGCCCCGGTCGGCGAAGACCGCGTACCGCAGGACGGCGAGGACGAAGGCGACCACGGACAGCTGGCGCCAGGGCAGCACGCCGGTGTGCGGGACGCCGCCCTCCTCCAGGGCCCACAGGCAGTAGCCGAGGACGGCGACCCCGGCCGCCAGCTGCCAGACGAAACGCAGGTATCCGGTGGTGTACTCGGTGAGCAGCACGCGGGTCGCGCCCGCTCGGCCGGCCATCTGGACGGCCTCGGAGTAGCGCTTGGCCGCGACCATGAACAGCGCCCCGAAGCCGGTGGTGATCAGGAACCAGCGGGACAGGGGGATCGCCAGGGCGAGCCCGCCGGCCGCGGCCCGCATCAGGAAGCCGGTCGTGACGACGACGAGGTCGAGGACCAGGACGTGCTTCAGGCTGAGGCAGTACGCGAGTTGCATGCCGAGGTAGGCGGTCAGGAGCGCCGCCACGGCGGGCGTCGTCAGCCAGGCCGCGGCGGTCGGCGCGAGGACCGCGAGGGCGCCTCCGACGCCGTACGCGAGGGGCGCCGGGACCTGTCCGGCGGCCACCGGCCGGTGCCGTTTGGTGGGGTGGGCGCGGTCGGCCTCGGCGTCGCGGGCGTCGTTGACCAGGTAGACGGCGGCGGCGCAGGCGGTGAACAGGGCGAACACGAGGGCGAGTTGGACGAGGGCGGGGATCGAGAGGAGTCGGCCCGCCGCGGCGGGGGCGGCCACGACCAGGGTGTTCTTGATCCACTGTTTGGGGCGGGCGGTGCGCAGGAGTCCGCCGAGGAGGGTGCCGGGGCGGCCCGGGGGCGGGGGCGGCTGCGGGCGGCGGGTGCGCTGGCGGTGCAGCAGCGCCTCAGCCACGGCTCCCTCCCCTCGTCCAGCGCGCCCCGAGGCGTGCCGTGAGGGCGCCGAGGGCCGCGCCCGCCGCCACGTCGGAGGGGTAGTGGACGCCGACGACGAGCCGGGAGAGGCACATCGCGACGGCCAGCGGCGGGACGGTGTGGGCGCCGAGCGCGCCGTAGGCGACGGCGGCCGCGGCCGCGGAGGCGGCGTGCGAGCTGGGGAAGGAGTGCCGCCCGGCGGTGCGCACGAGGGGTTCGACGTGGGCGGGGCGCGGGCGGCGGACGATCCGCTTCACGCCCATGCTGACGACGTGTGCGCCGGCCGTGAGGGCGGTGGCGCGCAGCCAGGCGCCGCGTCGCGGGCCGTCGAGCGCGGCCCCGAGGGCCCCCGCCGCGATCCACAGCGCACCGTGCTCGCCCGCCCGGGAGAGGCCGCGCGCGGCGCGGGCGACGCCAGGGTCCGCGCCCCTGGCGTGCAGCGCCGAGAGGATGCGGCGGTCCAGGTGAGCCAGGTCGCCCAGGCCGTCCAGTCCGCCCGGACCGTCCAGTTCATCCATGCCGTCCAGTTCGTCCATGTGGACTCACTGTTCACGTCAACCTCGGCGGAACTCCGGCAATATTGGGCGACATCCCATTAATCACCCATTTCGGGGATATCAGTCATGTTTGAAAACTATGCGGTCACATAGGGGCGATACGGTCGCGGACATGTCTGCCGAGACCGCTTCCGAGACAGTTTCCGTCACGGGATGGGGCCGTACGGCTCCCTCCACCGCCCACGTGATCCGCCCCCGGACCTACCCGGAGGCCGTGGCGGCGGTCCGGGGCTGCGGGGCCCGCGGCGGCATCCCGAGAGGCCTCGGACGGGCGTACGGGGACGCGGCGCAGAACGCGGGCGGGACGGTGATCGACGTGACCGGACTGGACCGGATCCATGTCGTCGACGCCGACGACGGAGTCGTCCTGTGCGACGCGGGCGTCTCCCTGCACCGGCTCATGGAGGTCCTGCTGCCGCTCGGCTGGTTCGTGCCGGTGACCCCCGGCACCCGCTACGTGACCGTGGGCGGTGCGATCGGCGCCGACATCCACGGCAAGAACCACCACGTCTCGGGCTCCTTCGCCCGCCATGTGACGTCCTTCGAACTGCTCACCGCCGACGGCACGGTCCGCACGGTGCGCCAGGGCAGCCCGCTGTTCGACGCGACCGCCGGCGGCATGGGCCTGACCGGCGTCGTCCTGACGGCCACGGTCCGGCTCCAGCCGGTCGAGACCTCGCTGATGTCGGTCGACACCGAGCGCGCCGCCGACCTCGACGACCTGATGGCCCGGCTGACCGCCGGCGACCACCGCTACCGGTACTCGGTCGCGTGGATCGACCTCCTCGCGCGCGGGGCGGCCACCGGACGCGCGGTGCTGACCCGCGGCGACCACGCCCCGCTGGACGCGCTGCCCGCACGCGCGCGCAGGACTGCGCTGTCGTTCCGCCCGTCGCGGCTCCCGGCCGCGCCCGCCGTCCTGCCCGAGGGGCTCCTCACCCGCACGAGCGTCCGGCTGTTCAACGAGCTCTGGTACCGCAGGGCTCCCCGTGCGCGTTCCGGCGAACTGCAGAGGCTCTCGGCCTTCTTCCACCCGCTGGACGGCGTCCCCCACTGGAACCGCGTCTACGGCCGCGGCGGCTTCGTGCAGTACCAGTTCGTCGTCGGACACGGTCAGGAGGAGGCCCTGCGCCGGATCGTGGGGCGCCTGTCCGCACGCGGCTGCCCCTCCTTCCTGGCCGTCCTCAAGCGGTTCGGGGAGGCCGACCCGGGCTGGCTGTCCTTCCCGCGCCCGGGCTGGACCCTCGCCCTGGACGTCCCGGCCGGGCTGCCCGGGCTCGGCGCCCTCCTCGACGAGCTGGACGAGGAGGTGGCCGCGGCCGGGGGCCGCGTCTACCTCGCCAAGGACTCCCGGCTGCGGCCGGACCTGCTCGCCGCGATGTACCCGCGGCTGGACGACTTCCGTGCGCTGCGCGCGGAGCTGGACCCGCGCGGGGTGTTCGTGTCGGACCTCGCCCGTCGACTCAACTTCCAGGAGCCAGCATGAAGGACGCCTTCGGCCTCCCCCAGTCCCTTCTCGTCCTCGGCGGCACGTCCGAGATCGCCCTGGCCACCGCACGCCGGCTGATCGCCCGCCGCACCCGCACGGTGTGGCTGGCCGGCCGCCCGTCGCCCGCCCTGGAGTCGGCGGCCGCGCGGCTGCGCGTCCTGGGGGCGGACGTGCACACGGTCCCCTTCGACGCGCTGGACCCCGGCTCCCACGAGACGGTGCTGGGCAAGGTCTTCGCCGAGGGCGACGTCGACCTGGTTCTGCTGGCCTTCGGCGTCCTGGGCGACCAGGCGAACGACGAGCGTGACCCGGCGGCCGCGGTGCGCGTCGCGCAGACCAACTACACGGGGGCGGTGTCGGCGGGACTGATCGCCGCCCGGGCCCTGCAGACGCAGGGGCACGGCTCGCTGGTCGTGCTGTCGTCCGTCGCCGGCGAGCGGGCCCGCCGCTCGAACTTCATCTACGGTTCCAGCAAGGCCGGCCTCGACGCGTTCGCCCAGGGCCTGGGCGACGCGCTGCACGGCACGGGCGCGCACGTGATGGTCGTACGCCCCGGGTTCGTCCGGACGAGGATGACCGCCGGGCTGGCGCAGCCGCCGCTGGCGACCACCCCGGAGGCGGTCGCCGCGGCCGTCGAGCTGGGGCTGCGCCGCCGCTCGGAGACGGTGTGGGTGCCGGGCCTGCTGCGGGTCGCGATGGCCGCGCTGCGGCACGCGCCACGGGGGGTGTTCCGACGGCTGCCGATCTAGCCGGTCGAGTCGGTCGAGGCCGTCCGGCCGGTCGAGTCGGTCCGGCCCGGGGCCGCGGCGTCCGGCCCGGCTGCCGGGACGGGCCTCAGCGCGTCGGCAGGGAGCCGCGGTCCAGGTGACCGGCCTGCGGGGGGACCACCGCGCCGCCGAAGGGATACTCGCGCAGCTTGCGCCAGACTCCGTCGGAGCCCTGCTCGGCAAGGGCGAAGCCGGTGCAGGGCCACTCGGCCTCGTAGTCCGCCAGTTCCTCGAAGGCCCGGTCCATGGCCGCCTCGTCGATGCCGTGTGCGATGGTGACGTGCGGGTGGTAGGGGAACTGCAGCTCGCGCACGAGGGGCCCGGAGGCGTCCCGCACCCGCTGCTGCAGCCAGGCGCAGGCCTCGGCGCCCTCGACGACCTTCACGTACACCACCGGCGACAGCGGACGGAAGGTACCGGTGCCGGACAGCCGCATCGGGAAGGGTCGGCCGGCCGCGGCGACCGCGGCGAGGTGCGCCTCGACGGCGGGCAGCGCGCCCGCCTCGATCTCGGTCGGCGGCAGGAGCGTGACGTGGGAGGGGATGCCGTGAGCCGCGGCGTCGCCGAAGCCCGCGCGCCGCTCCTGGAGCAGGCTGCCGTGAGGCTCCGGAACCGCGATCGACACGCCGATCGTTACGGTCCCCACGTCTTCTCCTGTCGTCATGTCGTCATGGCGGGGTGTGGTGCCGGGTTCGTACTCAGTCGTACGGCTATCGACTGTACGGCCACGGCTGTGCTCTGGGCAGGCGCAGGGGAAGTGATGTGCAGCGCTCTGCCCGGAGGAACAGGTGTGCGGTGCGCCCCGGACGCCTCCGAGCGCCTTCAGTGCTTCGCGGGCAGGAAGCCCACCCTCTCGTACGTCTTGGAGAGCGTCTCCGCGGCTACGGCGCGCGCCTTCTCCGCGCCCTTGGCGAGGATCGAGTCGAGCGTCTCGGGGTCGTCCAGGTACTGCTGCGTGCGGTCCCGGAACGGCGTCACGAAGTCGACGACGACGTCGGCGAGGTCGGTCTTGAGCGCGCCGTAGAGCTTGCCCTCGTACTGCCGCTCCAGCTCGGGGACGCTCGTGCCGGTGAGGGTCGAGTAGATGCCGAGCAGGTTGCTCACGCCCGGCTTGTTCACGACGTCGTAACGGATCACCGTGTCGGTGTCCGTGACCGCGCTCCTGACCTTCTTGGCGGTGGTCTTCGGCTCGTCGAGCAGGTTGATGAGGCCCTTCGGCGTGGACGCCGACTTGCTCATCTTGATCGACGGGTCCTGAAGGTCGTAGATCTTGCCCGTCTCCTTCAGGATGTGGGCCTTCGGGATCGTGAAGGTCTCGCCGAACCGGCCGTTGAAACGCTCGGCGAGGTCGCGGGTGAGCTCGATGTGCTGGCGCTGGTCCTCGCCGACCGGCACCTCGTCGGCCTGGTACAGCAGGATGTCGGCGACCTGGAGGATCGGGTACGTGAACAGGCCGACGCTCGCGCGGTCGGCGCCCTGCCGGGCGGACTTGTCCTTGAACTGCGTCATGCGGCTGGCCTCGCCGAAGCCGGTGAGGCAGTTCATGACCCAGGCGAGCTGCGCGTGCTCGGGGACGTGGCTCTGGACGAAGAGCGTGCAGCGCTCGGGGTCGAGGCCGGCCGCGAGGAGCTGTGCGGCGGCCAGCCGCGTGTTGGCGCTGAGCTCCTTCGGATCCTGCGGGACCGTGATCGCGTGCAGGTCGACGACCATGTAGAACGCGTCGTGGGACTCCTGCAGGGCCACCCACTGGCGGACGGCGCCGAGGTAGTTGCCGAGGTGGAACGAGCCTGCGGTGGGCTGGATTCCGGAGAGCACACGGGGTCGGTCAGAGGCCATGCACGACATTGTCGCAGAGCCCGGGGACCGGCCGGAACGCGTCCCGGGCAGCCCTCGCGGGGCCGCCCGGGACGGCGCCGGTCAGCCGAGGTCGATCTCGGGGTACAGCGGGAAGCCCGCCACCAGGTCCGTGGCCCGGCGGGAGATCTCGTCGGCCACCTTCTCGTCCAGGACGTGGGAGGCCTTGGACGGGGCGCCCGACTTCGTGGTGCCCGGTTCGGCGGTGGTCAGGACCCGGTCGATCAGGCCCGCCACCTCGTCCATCTCCGCCGTGCCGAGGCCGCGGGTGGTCAGGGCCGGGGTGCCGATGCGGATGCCGGAGGTGTACCAGGCGCCGTTGGGGTCGGCGGGGATGGCGTTGCGGTTGGTGACGATGCCCGAGTCGAGCAGCGCGGCCTCCGCCTGGCGGCCGGTGAGGCCGTAGGAGGAGGCGACGTCGATCAGGTTCAGGTGGTTGTCCGTGCCGCCGGTGACCAGGGTCGCGCCGCGCCGCATCAGGCCCTCGGCGAGCGCGCGGGAGTTGTCCACGATGCGCTGCGCGTAGTCCTGGAAGGAGGGCTGACGCGCCTCGGCGAGGGCGACGGCCTTGGCGGCCATGACGTGCGGGAGCGGACCGCCGAGAACCATCGGGCAGCCGCGGTCGACCTGGTCCTTGAGGGAGTCGTCGCACAGGACCATGCCGCCGCGCGGGCCGCGCAGCGACTTGTGGGTGGTGGTGGTGACGATCTGGGCGTGCGGGACCGGGTCGAAGTCGCCGGTCAGGACCTTGCCGGCGACCAGGCCCGCGAAGTGCGCCATGTCGACCATCAGCGTCGCGCCGACCTCGTCGGCGATCTCGCGCATGATCCGGAAGTTCACCAGACGGGGGTACGCCGAGTAGCCCGCGACGATGATCATCGGCTTGAACTCGCGGGCCGACGCGCGCAGCGCCTCGTAGTCGATCAGGCCGGTCGCCGGGTCCGTGCCGTAGGAGCGCTGGTCGAACATCTTGCCGGAGATGTTCGGGCGGAAGCCGTGGGTGAGGTGGCCGCCGGCGTCCAGGGACATGCCGAGCATGCGCTGGTTGCCGAAGGCCTGGCGCAGGGTGGCCCAGTCGGCCTCGGAGAGGTCGTTGACCTGGCGGGCGCCGGTCTTCTCCAGGAACGGGGCCTCGACACGGTCGGCGAGGACCGCCCAGAAGGCGACCAGGTTGGCGTCGATGCCGGAGTGCGGCTGCACGTAGGCGTGGCGGGCGCCGAAGAGCTCGCGGGCGTGCTCGGCGGCGAGGGCCTCGACGGTGTCCACGTTGCGACAGCCGGCGTAGAAGCGGCGGCCCACGGTGCCCTCGGCGTACTTGTCGCTGAACCAGTTGCCCATCGCGAGGAGGGTGGCCGGGGAGGCGTAGTTCTCGGAGGCGATCAGCTTGAGCATCTCGCGCTGGTCGTGGACCTCCTGGCCGATGGCGTCGGCGACGCGCGGCTCGACGGCGCGGATCACGTCGAGGGCGGCGCGGAAGGCCGTGGACTCGGTGGACAGGGGTGCGGAATTCTCGGGCATCGGGGACCTCCGGACGTGGCGTTCGGCGTGTTCGGTTCGGCCCAGGCGCACGGCACACTTGCTGCTCGCAGGCCGCTCCCCGATGGTCCGTCCCATCCCAGCGCGCCAGTCACGGCCCGCTCGCCAGCCTACCGGGTGCGGATCAGCGGATCACGTGCGGGACGAAGCGGGCGTACTCGTCGGTGATCAGGCCGGCGGACTCGCGGATGCCGAGTCCGGCCGACTCGTCCTCCACCATCCAGGCGCCGAGGACGACGTGGTTGCCGTCGAAGGCGGGCAGGGGCGCGAGCTCCTGGTAGCAGCACGGCTCGTCGTCCCGTACGACGGGCTCGGCGCCCTTCTCGTGGATCGTGACGCCGGCGCCCTCCCGGCCGAGGAGGGGCTTGGCGACGTAACCGGAGGCGGCCGCGAGCTCACGGGGGCCGTCGAGGTACGCCGGCAGGAGGTTCGGGTGGCCGGGGTACAGCTCCCACAGGACGGCCAGCAGCGCCTTGTTGCTCAGGAGCATCTTCCAGGCCGGTTCGATCCACATCGTCGAGCCGGTGCCGCCGCCGTTGTCGAGGGTGTCGAGGACATGACCGGCGAAGCGGTCGGTGGTGAGCCACTCCCAGGGGTAGAGCTTGAAGCAACTGCGGATGAAGCGGAGCTGCCCGTCGACGAAGCGGCCGGACAGGGGGTCCCAGCCGATCTCCTCCATCGATATCCAGTCCGTGTCCAGACCGGCCTGCTCCGCGGTCTCCTTGAGGTAGGCCACCGTCATGAGGTCCTCGCCGAGTTCGTCGGCCGAGGAGTGCGCGAAGTACAGCGGCGTGCCGGGCGGGAGGAGGGCGGCCTGTCTCCTCCAGGCGGCGACCAGGCGTTCGTGGAGGGAGTTCCACTGGTCGGCGCCGGGGAAGCGGTCCTCCATCCAGAACCACTGGGGCGAGGCGGCCTCCACCAGCGAGGTGGGCGTGTCGGCGTTGTACTCGAGGAGCCGCGCCGGGCCCGTGCCGTCGTAGTGAAGGTCGAAACGGCCGTACACGGAGGGGAGTTCGGTCCGCCGCCGCCAGGCCTCGGCGACCGCGGCCGCGACGCGCGGGTCGGTGATGCCGAGGTCGGCGAGCCGGTCGGACTCGACGAGGTGGGCCGCCGCGGTCAGGCACATGGCGTGCAGTTCCTCGACGGTCTCCTCCAGCGCCTCGACCTCGTCGAGGGTGAACTCGTAGTAGGCGCTCTCGTCCCAGTACGGGCGCAAGGCGCCGTCGGGGTGACGGGTGAGGGGGTAGACGAGGCCCTGTTCCTCGACGGTCTGCTGCCAGCCGGGGCGGGGTTCGACGGTGTGGCGTCGCATGGGCGGGGGTGTCCTGTTCAACCGCTCGGTCGCTGGATCGCTGAAGCGCGGGGCGCAGGGCGCTGGAGCGCTGGGCTCGGAGGCAAGAGCTCTGAGGCGCAGGCTTTCAGGCTCTGGGCTCTCAGGCTCTGGGCTCTGGGGTGCTCAGCCGCCCGAACTGCCCTTGTGGCTGCCGCTGTCGCCGTCGCTGCCGAAGCCGCCCCGGTCGACGCCGCCGCCTCCGCTGCTGCTGCCGCCGCTCGAACCGCTCGAGCCCTTGCCCGGCTTGGAGAAGGAGCCTCCGTCGACCCAGGAGCCCTCCTTGTCGCCGCCGTAGTACCAGGCGCCGTTCGCCGGGGTCCTGGAGGTCTTGGTGGAACCGGAGGACTTGCAGTTCTTGTCGGCGACGACCTTGTAGCCCTTGGCGAGGTTGTAGCTGTCGCGGTCGACGCACCGCTTGTCGGGGTCGGAGGAGCATGCGGTGAGAGCCGCGGCCAGCACCCCCATGCCGCCCAGTACGACCGTGCCCGAACGAAGTCGTCGACGCGTGTCCGCCATGTTCCCGTCTCCCCGTTTGTCGCGTCGCCCCTACGGCGAAGTCCGGCCGTCAGCCTAGACATCGGACGGAGAGCATCCGAAGGCGGCCCGCTCGCGAGCTCCTCCCCTGCAGTCCTTTTCGTGCTCTTTGGAATGGTGTGCGCGCTCGGCGCGGCGGTCTGCTTCGGCACGGCGACGGTGCTGCAGGCGATGGCGACGCGCGCTGCCGCCGACCCGGGCGGGGGCAGCGGCAGCGGCGGGGACGCGGCGCTGCAGCTGCGGGCCGTGCGCCAGTGGCGCTACCTGGCGGGACTCGGGCTGGACGGACTGGGGTTCCTGTTCCAGATCGCGGCGCTGCGGTCCGTCCCGATCTACGCCTTGGGGGCCGCCCTCGCCTCCAGCCTGGCCGTGACGGCGGTGTTCGCGGCACGGCTGCTGCGGGTGCGGCTGAGCCGGACGGAATGGCCGGCCGTGGCGGTGGTGTGCGCGGGGCCGGCGATGCTGGGGCTGGCGTCGGGGACGGAGGGCGAGGAGAGCGGACCCGAGGCGCTGCCGTGGGCGATGCTCGGTACGGCGGCCGCCGTCCTGCCGCTGGGCCTGGCCGGCGGGCGGCTGGGCGGGCGGAGCCGGGCGCTGGTGCTCGGTCTCGGGGCGGGCTGCGGGTTCGGGGTGGTGGAGGTGTCGGTGCGGTTGATCGACTCGGCGTCCCCGGCGGAACTGCTCACCGACCCGGCCGTGTACGCGCTGCTGCTGGGGGGCGGGGCCGCGTTCCTGTCGCTGACGTCGGCTCTGCAGCGGGGGTCGGTGACGACGGCCACGGCCGGGATGGTGATCGGGGAGACGATCGGGCCGGCGCCGGCGGGGGTGGTGTGGCTGGGGGACCGCACCCGGGAGGGGCTGGAGTGGCCGGCCGTCCTGGGGTTCGCGGTCGCCGTCACGGGCGCGCCGGCGCCGGCCCGGTTCGGGGAGGCGCCGGAGCCGGCGAAGACGCCGGAACCGGCGGAGAACGCCTCGGGCCGAGGCGCGTAGAAAAGATCTCAGGCAGGCAGGAACATCTCCTTTCAACCCCCGTGCAGGCGTTTTCCGAAAACACGGGAAAGGTTACCTCCGGTACGCCTCGACAGAAGAGGCAAGCGGGCGAAAACCCTGAGAAAAGCGACTTCCCAGACAGCCCGAAATCTTCATTGAAGATTGAACGCAAGGGAAGCCCTTTCCGTACTCGACATCGTGACCAGTAATCCCGTCACCGTCACCGCGGCATATCGCGTGACGCCGGGCCGCGAGGCCGACTTCCACTCCTGGGGGTGGGCCATGCTGGGCGCGAGCGCGCAGCAGCCCGGATTCCTCGGGGGTGGCGTGCTCGTCGATGGAGAGGCGGAGTGGCATGTGGTCTATCGCTTCGCCAGCGAAGGCGCCGCCCGGGCCTGGGAGGACTCTTCCGCCCGGGTGCGGTGGGACGCCCGGGCCGCGGGCATCGCCCTGCAGACGGACCGCCGGAGCGTGCGGGGCTCCAAGGCCTGGTTCGACGCGCAGACCAGCGCACCGAAGGCGCCGGCTCCGCCGTCCAAGTGGAAGTTGTGGTTCGTGAATATGAGCGCCGTTTTTCCGCCGGTGCTCCTTTTCAATCTGATCGTGCTCCCCTATCTCGGCGGCCTCAATCCGTTCATTCGCACGCTGCTGCTCTGCCTGTGCGTGACGGCCCTTGTGACCTGGATTCTCATGCCCCGCCTTCAGCGTTTCTTCAAGAAATGGCTGTATCCACCGCTCCAGGCGCTTCGCGGACGGCACAAACGCCGGACCGCGTAGGCCAGAGAACGACCCTAGGGAGGTGGGCGGGTGAAGACCCTGCTCATCGACAATTACGACTCGTACACGTACAACCTGTTCCAGCTGATCGCCGAGGTCAACGGCGAGGAGCCGGTGGTGGTCCTCAACGACGCCCCCGCGGACGCCGTTCCCGACCTCGCGGACTTCGCCAACGTGGTGGTGTCGCCGGGACCCGGGCACCCCGCACGGGCGCGCGACTTCGGCATCAGCGCCAGGGTGCTGGCGGAGGCGTCCGTGCCGGTGCTCGGCGTCTGCCTCGGCCACCAGGGCATCGCGCACGGCGAGGGCGCCCGGGTGGCGGCCGCCCCGGAGCCCCGGCACGGGCATCTGTCGACCGTCCGGCACGACGGCCGGGACCTGTTCCAGGGCCTGCCGCAGCACTTCACCGCGGTCCGCTACCACTCGCTGGCCGTGCGCGAGCCGCTGCCCGACTCGCTGGAGGCCACTGCCTGGGCCGAGGACGGCGTCCTGATGGGGCTGCGGCACCGCGAACGGCCGCTGTGGGGCGTGCAGTTCCACCCGGAGTCGGTACTGACCGAGTACGGCCACCGGATGCTCGTGAACTTCCGCAACCTCACGGCGGAGCGGGCCCGCAGGCCGCGTACCAAGAACACCGCGGTGACCGCGGCGGCGGCGGCCTTCCCGCGCACCACGGTGACCGTCCCCCGGCCCCGCCGTCCCGCCCACCGGCTGCACACCCGCCGCATCGCCGGGGCGATCGACGCGGAGGCCGCGTTCACTCGGATGTTCGCCGGGTCGCCGCGGGCGTTCTGGCTGGACAGCTCCCGGGTCGAGCGGGGGCTCTCGCGCTTCTCGTTCCTCGGCGACGACAGCGGGCCGCTCGCCGAGTTCGTCCGCTACGACGTGGCGGCGGGCCACTGCGAGATCGAACGGGCCGGGCGGCCGCCGCGCAAGGTACGGGCGAGCGTCTTCGACTATCTGAAGCGGCAGCTGGCCGGCCGCCGGGTCGACGCCGCCGGGCTGCCGTTCGACTTCACCGGCGGCTATGTCGGCTACTTCGGCTACGAGACGAAGGCCGACTGCGGCTCCCCCAACCGGCACCGCTCCTCGACCCCGGACGCCTGCTGGCTGTTCGCCGACCGGCTCGTCGCGGTGGACCACCAGGAGGGCTTCACCTACGCGGTCTGCGTGGCCGAGGACACCCCGCAGGCCACCCGGGAGGCCGCCGACTGGCTCGACAGCACGCTGACCGGGCTCGCCGCGCTCCCCGTGGAGTCCGGCCGGCGACGGGCCTCGGCCCCCGAGCCGGCGGCCGAGGCGGAACCCGCGGCCGTCGAGCCGTGGCTGGTGCGGGACCGGTCGGCCTACCTGGCGGACGTCGCGGCCTGCCAGCGGGAGCTCGCCGCGGGCGTCAGCTACGAGATCTGCCTGACCGACGCCGCCCGGTTACCCGCCCCGGCCGACGCCTTCGCGTTCTACCGGACGCTGCGCCGCGTCAACCCCGCCCCCTACGCCGCCTTCCTGAGATTCGGCGACCTCGACGTCGCCGGGTCCTCGCCCGAGCGGTTCCTGCGGATCACCCGCGACGGGGTCGCCGAGGCCAAGCCCATCAAGGGCACCGCGCCGCGCGGGGCCGGTCCGCTGGAGGACGCCCGGCTCAGGGACGCGCTGGCGTCGGACGCCAAGACCCGCGCCGAGAACCTGATGATCGTCGACCTGCTCCGCAACGATCTGGGGCGGGTCTGCCGGACCGGCACCGTGCGGGTGTCCCGGCTCATGGCCACCGAGACGTACGCCACGGTCCACCAGCTCGTCTCCACCGTCGAGGGCAGACTGCGCGAGGGCACGGACGCGGTGGACTGCGTGCGCGCCTGCTTCCCCGGGGGGTCGATGACCGGCGCGCCGAAGCTGCGCACGATGGAGATCATCGACGAGCTGGAGACCGAGGCGCGCGGCGTGTACGCGGGCGCGCTCGGCTATCTGGGCTGCAGCGGCGGCGCGGACCTGAACATCGTCATCCGCACCGCCGTCCTCGCCGACGGCCTGATGCAGCTGGGCGCCGGGGGCGCGATCGTCCTCGACTCCGATCCGGCGGCCGAGTACGACGAGATGCTGCTGAAGACGGCCGCGCAGATGCGGGCCCTGCGGGAGCAGGCCGCGGACGGGGCGACCGCACGGCCGGGCCCGGCCACCGCCGAGGAGGCCACGCGATGACGACACCGCAGCCCACGCCTCCCCCGGCGACAACACCTTCCGCGACGCCTGTTCCAGCGGCGGTCGCTCCGGCGATGACTTCCCCGGCCGGGACGGCTACCCGCGCGCCGGCGGCCCCGGCTACCCCGGCGGTCCCGGTGGTTGGGGCGGCCCCCGCGATCCCCACCGCCCCGGTGGTTGAGTCGGCCCCCACCACCCCGGCAGTTCCGGTGATTTCGGCAGTCCCGGCGGCCTCGGCGGACTCGGCGGCCCCGGTGATTTCGGTGGTCCCGGCGGTCCCGGCCGCCCAAGCGACCCCGGCGGTGCCGGTGGGCCTGGCGGTCCCCCGGCCCCGGGGGACCGCCGGGTGCGGCGCCCCCGGCAATCTCGCCGCGCAGTTGGCCGGTCTCGCCGAGCGGCGGGGGTGGCTCGGGCGGGCGGCGTTTCATCAGGGGCATCGGTGCTGGACCCACGGCGAGGTGCACGATCTGGGGGCGCGGGCGGCCCGGGTGCTCGCGGAGCACGGGGTGCGGGCCGGCGACCGGGTGCTGCTCGCCCTGCCCGACTCGACGGCCTGGGTGGCGGCCTTCCTCGGCGTCGCCCGGCTGGGTGCCGTCGCCGTCCTCGTCAACCCCGAACTGCCCGCCGCCGAGCACGCGTTCATGGCCGAGGACACCGGGGCCGTGCTGTGTGTGACCGGGCCGGGGCCGGAGGACCGGTTCGCCGGCCGGGCCCGGCTGGGCGCCGACCAGCTCCTCGCGCTCGCCCCCGCCGCCGAGCCGTCCCCCGCCCACCCGGTCGGCCCGCACGCCCCGCTGTACGTGCAGTACACCTCCGGCACCACGGGCCGGCCGAAGGGCGTCGTGCACACGCACGGCGACCCGAGGACGTACCACGACCTGATCGGCCGGCGGCTGCTGGGGATCACCGAGGACGACGTCACCCTGTCGGTGTCGAAGCTGTACTTCGCCTACGGCTTCTCCAACGCCTTCGTCTTCCCGCTCTTCTCCGGCTCCAGCGCCGTCCTGGTGGACCGGCGTCCGACCCCCGCCGCCGTCGACGAGCTCGTCGCCCGCCACCGGGTCACCCTCCTCTACTCCGTGCCGTCGGCGTACGCGGCGCTGGTCGCCGACCGGGGCAGCGGACACGCGGCCTGTTTCGCCTCGGTGCGCGCGGCCGTGTCGGCCGGCGAGGGCCTGCCGGACGGTTTGGGCGGCCAGGTCGCCGACCTGCTCGGCGCGCCGGTGCTGGAGCAGATCGGCTCCACCGAGGCCGGGCACGCCTTCTGCGCCAACAGCCTCGGCCACAACCGTCCGGGCACCGTCGGGCGGCCGGTGCCGGGGTTCGAGGTCGAGCTGCGCGACCGGGACGGACGGCCGGTGCCCGACGGCGAGGAGGGGGAGATGTGGGTGCGCGGGCCGACGGTGACGCCCGGCTATCTGAACCGGCCCGAGGAGACCGGGCGCACCCTGGTCGGCGGCTGGCTGGCCACCCATGACCGGGCGCGCCGCGAGCCGGACGGCTCCTACCGGCACCTGGGCCGCGCCGACGACATGGAGATGGTCGGCGGGATCACCGTCTCCCCGCTTGAG
The DNA here is from genome assembly GCF_055606485.1 of Streptomyces sp. NPDC037083. NCBI lineage: Bacteria > Bacillati > Actinomycetota > Actinomycetes > Kitasatosporales > Streptomycetaceae > Streptomyces > Streptomyces sp. NPDC037083. The sequence continues at coordinate 614,350 of NZ_JBVJSQ010000001.1, forward strand.
GTGGAGGCCGTGCTGCGGACCCACCCGGGGGTACGGGAGGTCGCGGTCGCCGCCGTCCCCGACGGCCACGGCCGCACCCGCCTGCGCGCCTTCGTCGTACCGGCCGCCCACGCCACGGCCCCCGCAGCCCCCTCGACCTCGTCGCCCCCCGCCGGATCCGCCGGGCTCGCGCGGCTCGAAGGCGAGCTTCTCGCTCTCGCGCGTGGGCGGCTCGCCGCTTTCAAGGTGCCCAGGGGTGTCAGCTTCGTGACGTCTCTGCCGCGCACCGGCACAGGAAAGCTCCGTCGCCATCTGGTGCGCCGGGGGGCGTGGTGACCGTGTCAGAGAGGAACAGCCACATGTCGCAGCAACTCCTGCTCGCCGACCGCGGGTTCTACCTGGGCCCGCTCTTCCGGCGGGCGGCCGACCGCCACGGGGCCGTCTTCGTCACCCTGGACCGCCCGCTGGACACCCACCCCTCCCTGGGGGTCGACCTGGACTACAAGGTCCTGGCCGACGTGGTCGAGGACCTGTCGGGACGGCTGTGGGCGGCCGGGGTGCGGCCCTCGGAGCAGGTGGCCGTCCACAAGAGCGACAACGTCGACATCGTGCTGCTGGCCTGCGCGATCTCCCGTATCGGGGCGGTTCCCGTGCTGCTCTCCCCGGGGCTCGCGGGACCGGTCGTCGGCCAGCTGCTGCAACGGCTGCGGCAGCCCTGGCTGATCAGCGACAGAGCCAGGCTGGAGGGTCCGCTCAAGGGGGTCGCGACGTCGGTGCGGCGGACGCTGTCCGTGGACGACGCGCCCGGCGCCGAGCCGCTGGAGGCGTACGCCGGCGCCGAGCCCCCCGCGCCCGTGCGGCTGCACCCCCGCGAGCCCGCCCTGATCACGCACAGCTCGGGCACCACCGGCGTGCCCAAGCTGGCCGTGCACTGCCCGAACACGATGTGGAACCGCCTCCTGCCGCAGAAGGCGATGGGCTGGCCGACCCGCGGTGAGACGGCCGCGCTGCACATGTCGTTCGTGCACTCGCGCTTCTACCACCTGCTCGGCGTGCTGCTGCACTTCGGCAGTCCGCTCGTGCTGATCACCGACCCGCAGCCGGCCGCCGTGCGTCCGCTGCTGGTGCGCCACCGGCCCGGCATCGTCGAGACGCACCCCAACACCTTCGTGCTGTGGGAGGAGTTGGCCGACGCGCCCGGGGCCCCGCTGTCCCGGGTGAAGTCGTACGGCTCCACGTTCGACGCCATCCACCCGCGCACCGTGCGACGGCTGCTGGGCGCGTCGAGGCGTCGCACGCCCTGGCTGATCCAGCTGTACGGGCAGAGCGAGACGGGACCGGTCGCGGTCCAGTGGTTCACCCGGCGCAGCGCGGAGCGGGCGGACGGGCGGCGGGTCGGGATCGGGATCCCCGGATTCACCCGGCTGCGGATCGCCGACGCCGAGGGCAGGCGCGTCCCGCCCGGCACGCCCGGCCGGATCGAGGCCCGTACCAGGGGGCGCATCCTCACCTACCTCGGGGCGCGGGCGCAGTACGAGCGCCAACTCGACGGCGGATGGTGGCAGATGGGCGACATGGGCAGCATGAGCCGGCTGGGCGCCCTGCGTCTGATCGACCGTGAGATCGACCGGATCGACGCCGTGGACAGCAACCTGGAGGTCGAGGACACGCTGATGGAGCGTCTGGAGGAGCTCCGCGAGGTCGTCATCGTGCCCGGCGCGGACCGTGAGCCGGTGCCGGTGGTCTGCGTCCGGGACGAAGCGCCGCTCGACCCGGAGCGCTGGCGGGAGGCCACGGCCGATCTGCCGGCGATGGCCGAGCCCCGGCAGTGGCGGTTCGAGGAACTGCCGATGACGGCGACCTGGAAGGTGAAGCGGGTGGAGATCTCCCGCATGCTGACCGGGGCGCCGGAGAGCGTGCGCGGGTGAACCCGGCCGTCGTCGTGGGCGCGGGCCCCGTCGGTCTGTCGGCGGCGCTCGCACTGCGCGCGCACGGACTGCCGGTGCTGCTGCTGGAGGCGGATGCGAAGGACCGCGAACGGCCGGGCAGCCGCGCGCTGTTCGTGCACCGCGAGACCCTCGCCCTGCTCGACGGGATGTGTCCGGGGGTCGCCGCCGAGATCACGTCCTACGGGCGGACCTGGCACACCCGACGGACCCTGTACCGGGGCCGCGAGGTGTACTCCCGCACCTTCCCGCCCCCGTCCGGCGGCCCGGGCTCGCTGCCGCCCTTCACCAGCCTGCGCCAGGTGGACACCGAGCGCTTCCTGCGCGCGGCCTGCGAGCGGGCCGGGGTCGGCTTCGAGTGGGACGCGCGCGTGACGGGGGTGGCCACCGCGCCGGGCGAGGCGGTGCTGAGCGCCGCGGACGGACGGCAGTGGCGCGCCGGGCACGTCGTCGCCGCGGACGGCGCCCGCTCGGCCGTCCGGCGGGAGCTGGGCATCGCCATGGAGGGCGTGCGCGGCGAGGGCTTCCACGTCGTCGTGGACGTGGCCGACGTGCCGGGGGCCGAGCTGCCGCTGGAGCGGGTCTTCCACTACGAGCATCCGGGCGTCGGCGGCCGCAGCGTGATGCGGGTGCCGTTCGCCGGGGGCTTCCAGGTCGACCTGCAGTGCCGGGACGACGACGCGCAGGAGGCGTTCGGGACCGAGGAGGCCGTCCGGAGGTGGCTGCCGGCGGTGGTGGGCGACGGCTACGCCGACCGGGTCCTGTGGGTGTCGACGTACCGCTTCGTGCGCAAGGTCGCGGCCTCGTTCACCGATCCGCACCGGCGGGTGCTGCTCGTCGGCGAGGCGGCGCATCTCTTCCCGCCGTTCGGGGCGCGCGGCATGAACAGCGGGATCGCCGACGCGGCCGCCGCGGCGCGGGCCGTCGCCGCGGGGACGGACGGCGCCGTCGGGGAGTTCGCCGGGGCGCGACGCGCGGCGGGGCTGTTCAACAGCGCCGCCGCGGGGATCGCGTTGGAGCAGTTGCGGCCGCGGCGACGGAGCGTTCGGCTGCGGCAGCGGGCGGCGGCCGCCCTGGCGCCCGTGCTGCCGTCGTGCGGCGCGTGGCTGGAGCGCGCCCCGTACGGGCCCCGGGGCGGGGCTCCCGCGGCAGCGGGCGGCACGTACTGAGAGGAGCAGGCGATGGCACGACAGGCAGTGGTGGAGGGGGCGTTGGGGTGGTCGCCGGCACGGGGCCCGACGCCCTGCGCCGAGGCCGGCGGGCGGCTGCTCGTGGCGGACTCGTGGCTGGTGCGCGACGGCCGGGTGCGCGGCCTGGAACGGCACCGGGAACGGTTCCTGCGGGCCTGCGGCGAGTGCAGCGGCCCGCCGTTGCGCCGGCTGCTGGAGTTCTGGCGGGACGCGACGGCCGCGTTGCCGCGCACGGGGTCGTGGTTCCCGCGCGTGGAACTGGCGTCGGGATCGATGGAGTTGCGGCTGCGGCTGCGGCCCGCTCCGCCGCTGGAGCCGGACATCCGGGTCTGGGCCGCGGGCCAGCCGGATCCGCGGACCATGCCGCGCCGCAAGGGGCCCGATCTGGACGCCCTGGCCCGGGTGCGCCGCCGGGCGTCCGGCGCGGGCGCGTCGGAGGCGGTGCTGGTCGCGCCGTCCGGTGCGGTGTTGGAAGCGACCACGGCGGGCGTCCTGTGGTGGGAGGACGATGCGCTGTGTCTGCCTCCGCCCCGGCTGCCGGTCCTGTCCGGGGTGACGGCGGGCCTGATCCGGGAACGGGCCCACCGGCTCGGCGTCCGGGTGGCGCACCGCGAGCGGACGCCGGCCGAGCTGGACGGCCGGGAGGTGTGGCTGGTGAACGCGCTGCACGGGATCCGGCCGGTCACCGGGTGGGCGAGAGGAACGATCGACTGCGCGCCCGCGGTGCGGGCGCCGGAATGGCGGAATTGGCTGGACACGCTGATGGAGCCACTGCCGGACATATAAGGCGAACCACGACGCCGGACGACGACGCAGGACAACGCCGCCGGACGACGACGGAAAAAGCGCTTCCCGGAAAGGGAAAAAGGGCACCGGCGACCGTATCGCCGATGCCCGAATTCTGCGTTTCTCTGTGTTTCTCTGAGTTGCTCAGAGTCGTTCCGGGTTGCTCTGAATTATTTCCCGGCCGACTGATGGGCGCCCGGCGCCATGCGCGTCGCCACGGCGATCCGGTTGTAGGCGTTGATGACCGTGGCCGCCCAGATCAGCGCCGCCAGCTGCGCCTCGTCGAAGACCTCGGCCGCCTCGGCGTACACCGCGTCCGGCACATGGCCGTCGTGCACCAGGGTCACGGCCTCGGTCAACGCCAGTGCGGCGCGCTCCCGTCCGGTGAAGAAGGGGGTCTCCCGCCAGGCGTTCAGCGCGTAGAGGCGCTGCTCGCTCTCGCCCTGGGCGCGGGCGTCCTTGGTGTGCATGTCAAGGCAGAACGCGCAGCCGTTGAGCTGTGAGGCGCGGATCCGGACCAGTTCCAGGATCTCCGGCTCGACCTTGGCGTCCCGGGCGGCCGAAACGGCGACGCCGTGCAGCGAGCCCATCGCGGCGGAGACGTCGGGGGTTATCTTCTTGAGAGCCACGCGGGACACGGAATTGTCGTTCGTCATGGTGGGACTGTATCCGGGAAATCTATCCGGGAAAAGGAATTCCGGAGCCGTTCTCACCGAAAGGAAGCGCCGAGCACAAGGCGTCCAGCGCACCGGACCACGCATGGTCGGGCGGGGTCCCGTAGCCCACGACCAGAGCGTCGAGGGGATCGGCGACCGCGGCGGCGTGGCGGTGGCGCGGACCGAGACCGTCGACCGCCAGGCCCTGGTGGGCCGCCGCCCGCACCACGGCCCCCTCCGTGCCGGCCGGCAGCCGCAGGACGGCGTGCAGGCCCGCCGCGATGCCGGTGACGCGGATCGCCGGGGCGCGGGCGGCCAGGGCGGCGACCAGCGCGTCGCGGCGCCGGCGGTAGCGCGAGCGCATGGCCCGCACATGGCGGTCGTAGGCGCCCGAGACGATGAACTCCGCGAGCGTCAGCTGGTCCAGGACCCCGGACGTGTCGACGCCGCCCTTGGCCGCCGTCACCTCCTCCACCACGCCCGGCGGCAGCACCATCCAGCCCAGCCGCAGGCCGGGGGCGAGCGACTTGCTGGCCGTGCCCAGGTACACCACGTGGTCGGGGTCCAGGCCCTGCAGGGCGCCGACGGGCTGGCGGTCGTAGCGGAACTCGCCGTCGTAGTCGTCCTCCAGGACCAGGCCGCCGGTGCGCCGGGCCCAGTCCACGACGGCCGCCCGCCGGTCGTGATGCAGGGGAACGCCCATCGGGAACTGGTGGGCGGGGGTGAGCAGGACCGCGCCCGCGTCCCTCAACTGCCCTGTGTCCGTGCCGCGTTCGTCGAAGGGCAGCGCGGTCATGGCCAGCCCTGCCGCCGTCAGCAGCTTCCAGTGCTCGTCCAGTCCGTAGGATTCGACGGCGACGGTGCGCGCCCCGCGCGCCCGCAGCACGGCGGTGAGCAGTCTCAGGCCGTGCGCGAAGCCGGCGCACACGACGATGCGGTCGGGGTCGGCACGTACGCCGCGGGCGCGGGAGAGGTAGCCGGCGAGGGCGGTGCGCAGTTCCACGCGGCCGCGGGGGTCGCCGTAGCCGAAGGCCTCGGAGGGGGCGGCGCCGAGGGCGCGGCGGGCCGCCCTGAGCCACTCGGCGCGCGGGAAGGAGGCGAGGTCGGGGGTGCCGGCGCGCAGGTCGTGCGCGGGCCGGTGCTGCTCGGGGCGATGGGGCGCCGCGCCGGCCGGCGGGACCACCGTCCTGTCCGCCACCCGCGTGCCGGAGCCCTGACGGGCGGTGAGCCAGCCCTCGGCGACGAGGTCGGCGTAGGCGTCGGCGACCGTGTTGCGGGCGACGCCCAGGTCGACGGAGAGGGTGCGGGAGGCGGGCAGCCGGGTGCCGGGCGGCAGCCGGCCGCTGCGGACGGCCTCGCGCAGGGCGTCGGTCAGGCCGCGCCGCAGCTGCGGTCCGGTCGGCTCCAGATGCAGGTCGACGCCCAAAGTGGCCCAGGATTTCGCCATGGAAATGGACCATACTCCTGGGCTGCCTCGCTCCTAGGGTCGAAGCCATGACGACTGACGCACCGGCCACGACCACCACGCCCGGAACGACCGGAACGATCGCCGAAAGCGCCGACACCGCCACGACTTCCTCGACCGCCTCGACCGCCGACGAGCAGGTTCGGTACGCCCCCGCGCACACCCCCCGGCTGAACTGGTCCGAGCACGCTCCCGAGGTCTTCAAGGCGATGCTCCGGCTCGACGCCGCCGCCGGCGCGGGCCTCGACCCGAAGCTGCTGGAGCTGGTGAAGGTCCGTGCCTCGCAGATCAACCGGTGCGCGCTCTGCGTCGACATGCACAGCAAGGACGCGCTCGCGGCGGGCGAGAGCGTCGAGCGGATCGTCCAGCTCAGCGCGTGGGAGGAGTCGGAGCACTTCTACACGGAGAAGGAGCTGGCGGCGCTGGCGCTGACGGAGGCGGTGACCGTCCTGACGGAAGGCTTCGTGCCGGACGCGGTGTACGCGAGGGCCGCCCGCCACTTCGAGGACCCCGAGCTGGCGCAGCTGATCGCCGCGATCACGGTGATCAACGCCTGGAACCGGTTCGGCGTGACGTGCCGGCTGGTGCCGGGCCACTACCGGGCGGGGCAGCACGCGTGAGCCGGACGAACCTGCTCGACCGCGAGGTCGGCGGGGCCATGTCCGCGCTCAGCGCGGCGGCCAAGCGGGGTCTCGGCGACCCCGCGCTCGCCGAGCTGGTCGTGATCCGCGCCTCGCAGCTCAACCACTGCGCGTTCTGCCTGGACATGCACCTCGGGATCGCCCGCGAACACGGCGTGAGCGAGAGACAGTTGGACCTGCTGGGGGCGTGGGAGGAGGCCGGGGACGCCTTCGACGGGCGGGAGCGGGCCGCGCTCGCGCTGACGGAGGCGGTCACGGTAGTGACGGAGGGCTTCGTGCCGGACGCGGTGTACGCCGGCGCGGCACGCCACTTCACGGACGTCGAACTCGCCCATCTCATCGCGTTGGTCACCGCCATCAACAGCTGGAACCGGGTGATGGTCGCCCGGCGCGTCCCACCGGGGGGCTACACGCCATGAGCGCAGCGGACGACTTCCGGCGGCTGCACCACGGCCGGCTGCCCGGCGACCCGCTGGTCCTGCCGGGGCCCTGGGACGCGGCGAGCGCCCGGGTGTTCGCCGAGGCGGGCTTCCCCGCGCTCGCGACGCCCAGCGCCGGCGTCGCCGCCTCGCTCGGGTACGCCGACGGGCGGACCCCGGCCGACGAGATGTTCGCGGCGGTCGCCCGGATCGTGCGGGCGGTGGACGTGCCGGTGTCGGCGGACGTCGAGGACGGGTACGGACTGGCGCCGAAGGAGCTGGTGGAGCGGCTGCTGGAGACGGGCGCCGTCGGCTGCAACCTGGAGGACTCGACCGGCGGCGTCCTCAAGGATCCCCGGGAGCATGCCGAGTGGCTGGCGCAGGTGCGGTCCGCGGCGGGCGACCGGCTCTTCGTGAACGCGCGCGTCGACGTGTTCGCGTACGGCGACGGCGACCCGGAACGGGTCCTGGAGCGGGCCGCGTTGTACGTCGCGGCCGGCGCCGACTGCGTCTATCCGATCGGCGCGCCGGCCGATGTGCTGCCCTTGCTGCGGTCGGGGATCCGGGGGCCGCTCAACGCGGGCGGCCGGGTGGACGGCGAGGGCCCCTCGCCCGCTGAACTCGGCGAACTCGGGGCCACACGCGTCACCTTCGGGCCGGGCCTGCAGCGGCGGGCGACGGCCGCCCTGCGGGAGATCGGCGCGGAACTGCTCTAGCGGTGCTCAGGACAGCCACGCCTTCCACGTCGACGGGTGGCTGTCCACCCACTTCTTCGCCGCCTGCTCGGGGGTCAGCTTCTGGTCGGCGATCATCAGGGACACCTCGTTCTGGTCCTCGGTGGTCCACTTGAACTTCTTGAGGAAGGCGGCCGCCTGGCCGCCGTCCTTCGCGAAGCCGGCGTTGAGGTACTTCTGCAGCGGCGTGTGCGGGTAGGCACAGGCGACCTTCTCCGGGTCGGCGTCGCAGCCCTCCTTGTAGGCGGGCAGCTTCACCTCGGTCATCGGGACCTTCTTGAAGAGCCACTGCGGCGAGTACCAGTAGGTGAGGAAGGGCTTCTTCTCCTTGGCGAACTGCCGCATCTGCGTGATCTGGGCGGCCTCGGAACCGGCGAACACGACCTGGTAGTCGAGCTTCAGGTTCTTCACCAGCGCCTTGTCGTTGGTCACGTAGGAGGGTGAGCCGTCCATGAGCTGGCCCTTGCCGCCGCTCTCCGGGGTGCGGAACTGGGCCGCGTACTTGTTGAGGTTCTTCCAGTTCGTGACGTCCGGGTGCTGTTTGGCGAAGTACGTGGGGACGAACCAGCCGATGTGCCCGGTGACGCCGAGGTCGCCGCCCGGCGTGATCGTCTTCTTGTCCTTGACGTAGCGCTGTTCCTGGTCGGGGTGGCCCCAGTCCTCCAGGATCGCGTCCACCCGGCCCTGGCTGAGCGCGTCCCAGGCGGGCACCTCGTCGACCTGCACGGTGTCGACCCGGTAGCCGAGCTTGTGCTCGAGCAGGTACTGGGCGACGGCCACGTTGGCCTGGGCGCCCACCCAGGACTGGACGGACAGGGTGAGGGTCTTGGCGCCCTGCGCGTTGGCGAACGGCGAGGCCTGCTTGGTCATGTCGGCGGCGCCGCAGCCGGTCAGCAGGAGCAGCGCGGACGCGCCGGCCACGGTCGCGGTGGTGCGGATGCGCATGTCACGCTCCCTTCTTCGTGCGGCGTTCCGTCGGCTGGGTCACCCGGTCGAGCATCAGGCCGAGGCAGACGATGGCCGCGCCGGCCACCAGGCCGGTGGCGAGGTCGCCCTGGGCGAGGCCGAAGACGACGTCGTAGCCGAGGGCTCCACCGCCGACCAGGCCGCCGATGATGACGACGGCGAGGACCAGGACCACGCCCTGGTTGAGGGCGAGCAGCAGGGCCGGACGGGCGAGCGGGAGCTGCACCTGGCGGATCTGCTGGCCGCTGCTCGCGCCGAGCGAGCGGGCCGACTCCAGGGCGGCCGGGTCGACCTGGCGCAGGCCCTGGGTGGTGATGCGGACGACGGCGGGCAGCGCGTAGACGACCGCGGCGGCCACGGCGGGCGCGCGGCCGACGCCGAACAGCGCGACGACCGGGATCAGGTACACGAACTGGGGCATCGTCTGGAAGACGTCGAGGACGGGCCGCAGGAGCCGTTCGAAGCGGTCGCTGCGGGCGGCCGCGACGCCGGTCGCGAAGCCCAGGACGAGGGTGACGGCGACCGCGGCGAGAACCTGCGAGAGCGTGTCGAGCGAGGGCTTCCACACGCCGAGCACGCCGATGGCGGCCATGGCGAGAACGGCGGTGAGCGCGGTCCGCCAGGTGCCGATCACCCAGGCGAGCGCGGCGACGATCAGCAGCACCGACCACCAGGGCAGGGCCTGGAGGCCGTCGCGCAGCGGGTCGAGGACCCAGGTGGTGAAGTGGCCGGCCCAGTCGGCGGTACCGCCGACGACGGGCACGCCGGAGTAGAGGTGGTCCGTCATCCAGTCGACGGCCCGGTTGACCGGCTCGGCGATGTTCAGCGTCCAGGCGTCGGGCCAGTCGAGGCGGCCCACGAGCCGTCCGACGACGGCGACGGCCACGGCGGCGGCGAGCGCGGACGCCCATCCCGCGCGCCGCGACAGGCCGGTGCGCCCGGTCGGACCGCCGCCGGAGTCGGCTTCGGAGCCGGCCGCGCAGGTGACGCGGTCCAGGACGACGGCCAGGAGGACGATCGGGATGCCGGCGGCGAGGGCCGCGCCGACGTCGACCGAGGCGAGCGCCTGGTAGACGCGGTCGCCGAGGCCGCCCGCGCCGATCACCGAGGCGATGACCGCCATGGACAGCGCCATCATGATCGTCTGGTTGAGGCCGAGCAGGAGTTCCTTGCGGGCCAGCGGGATGCGCGCGGTCAGCAGGCGCTGGCGGGCGGTCGCCCCCAGCGACTCGACCGCCTCCAGTACCTCCTTGTCGGCGCCGCGCAGGCCGAGCGAGGTGAGCCGGGCCATGGGCGGGGCGGCGTAGACGACGGTGGCGAGGACGGCCGCGGGGACGCCGATGCCGAAGATCAGGACGACCGGGAGGAGGTAGGCGAACGCGGGCAGCACCTGCATGGTGTCCAGGACGGGACGCAGGATGCGGTCCATCCGGTCCGACAGCCCGGCGGCGAGCCCGAGCAGGGCGCCGACGGCGACGGACACGAGGACCGCGACGACCATCAGGGCGAGCGTCTGCATGGTCGGGACCCACATGCCGAGCAGTCCGCAGGCCAGGAAGGCGGCGGCGGTGCCGAGCCCCAGCCGCACTCCGGCGACCCGCCAGGCGACCAGCCCGGCGACGGCGGTGACGCCGGCCCAGCCGACGGCGAGCAGCGTGAGGTAGACGGCGCGCACGGACAGCACGACCGCGTTGCTGAGGTAGCCGAAGCCGTAGAGGAACAGCGGGTGGCTGTCGCGGTTGTCGATGATCCAGTCGCTGGTTTTGCCCAGCGGCTGGGTGAGGTCGACGGTCAAGGCGGCGGGCCAGCTGCCGCTGGCCCACTGGGCGTTGGCGAGCGGCACGAGGATCGCGGCGGCGAGCGCCAGCAGGGCGAGCTTGGCGACCGCGCGGTGTTTGAGGATGCCCGGCAGGGAGACCCGGGTTGCGGGTGCGGTGACGGTAGCCATGTCAGACCGCCTCCTTGCGGAGCTCCGTTCCGGCCACGACGTCGAGGAGCCGTTCGTGGTCGACGACCCCCAGACACCGGCCGTTCTCCACGACGCACGCGGGCTTGTGGCTGCGGGCCACGACCTGGATCGCGTCCGCGACGACGGAGTCGGCGGGGATCGCGCCGGGGTGGTCGGGGCCGCCGCACTCGCCGGGGCGCATGGCCGTGCGGACCGTCATGACCTGCTCGCGGGGGACGTCGCGGACGAACTCGCGGACGTACTCGTCGGCGGGTGAGCCGACGATCTCCTCCGGGGTGCCGAGCTGCACCACCTCGCCGTCGCGCATGAGGGCGATGCGGTCGCCGAGCTTGAGGGCCTCGCTGAGGTCGTGGGTGATGAAGACCATCGTGCGGCCCTCTTCCTGGTGCAGCCGGACGACCTCCTCCTGCATGTCGCGCCGGATCAGCGGGTCGAGCGCGCTGAACGGTTCGTCGAACAGCAGGACCTCGGGGTCCACGGCGAGGGCGCGGGCCAGTCCGACGCGCTGGCGCTGGCCGCCGGACAGCTCGCTGGGCCTGCGGTGCTCCATGCCTTCCAGGCCGACCTTCTCGACGACCTCCTGGGCCCGGCCGCGGCGCTCGGACTTGCCGACGCCCTGGATCTCCAGGCCGTAGGCGACGTTGTCGACGACGGTGCGGTGCGGGAGCAGTCCGAAGTGCTGGAAGACCATCGCGGCCCGGTGGCGGCGCAGTTCGCGCAGCCGGGTCTTGTCCATGGCCCGGACGTCCTCGCCCTCGATGGCGATGGTGCCCGCGGTCGGCTCGATGAGCCGGGTCAGACAGCGCACGAGGGTGGACTTGCCGGAGCCGGACAGGCCCATGACGACGAAGACCTCGCCCTTGCGCACGTCGAAGGAGACGTCCCGGACGGCGGCCGTGCAGCCGGTGCGGGCGCGGAGCTCGGCGGGGGGCAGGGAGGTCAGTTCGGGGTCGCCGGGGACGGTCTCGGCCTTCGGGCCGAACACCTTCCACAGGCCGTCCACCGAGAACACCGGCGGGCGCGTCTCGACGCTCGCGGGGGCATTCGTGTCGATACTCGTGTCGGTACTCATCAGGCATCGCCTCCGATCAGGTCCACGGCCCGTTCGCCCACCATCAGCACTCCGATCATCGGGTTCACCGCCGTCATGGTCGGGAAGACGGAGGCGTCCGCGATACGGATGCCGTCCAGTCCACGGATACGCAACTGCGGGTCGACGACGGCCGTTTCGTCGTCGGGGGCGCCCATCTTGCAGGTGCCCGCCGGGTGGTACACGGTGTGCGCGACCTTGCGGGCGTACTCGCTCAGTTCCTCGTCGCTCGTGACGTGCGGGCCGGGGGCGACCTCGCGCTTGAGCCAGCCGGCCAGCGGCTCGGTCTTCGCGATCTCGCGGGCGATGCGGATCCCGTCGACGAGGGTGCGGCCGTCGTAGTCGTCCTCGTCCGTGAAGTAGCGGAAGTCGAGGGCGGGCTTGACGCTCGGGTTTGCGCTCTGCAGGTAGAGCCGTCCGCGGGACTTCGGCTTGGGGATGTTGGGGGTCATCGAGACGCCGTGCGGCGGGCGTTCGTAGCCCAGCCGCTCCGGGTTGTCGGTGAAGGGGACCTGGTAGAAGTGGAACATCAGGTCGGGGCCCGCGTGTCCGGGGTCGCGGCGCACGAACAGGCCGGCGTCGGAGTCCATCGCGGAGTTCTCCGGGAGCGGCCCGTGGGTCTCCCAGACGATGACCGACTCGGGGTGGTCGAGGAGGTTCTCGCCGACCCCGGGCAGGTCGTGGACGACGGGTATGCCGAGCGCGTCCAGGTCGGCCTTCGGGCCGATGCCGGAGTGCAGCAGGAGGCGGGGCGAGTCGACCGCGCCGGCGCAGAGCACGACCTCGCGCCGGGCCCGGACGAGGACCTCCTCGCCGTCCTTGGTGCGCACGTGCACGCCCTGCGCGCGGGTGCCGTCGAGCTCCAGCCGGTAGGCCCAGGTCTCCAGCCAGATCGTCAGGTTGGGCCGCTCGTCCATCACCGGGTGCAGGTAGGCCACCGAGGCGGAGGACCGCTTGTTGGTCTCGGGGTGGTAGGCGAGGTCGAAGAAGCCGACGCCGTCGTCGAAGGGCTTCTGGTTGAAGCCCTCGATCCGGGGCACTCCGGTCGCCTGCTGTGCGGCGTCGACGAAGTCGCGGGCGATGTCGTTGCGGTCCTTCTCGTCGACCGGGACGATGTTGTTCAGCAGGCGCGCGTAGTACGCCTCCATGGGGACCGCGCCCCAGCCCGTCGCGCCGGCCGCCTCCCACTCGTCGAAGTCGGACGGCAGCGGCTTGAAGGCGATGAGCGTGTTGTGGGAGGAGCAGCCGCCGAGGACGCGGGCGCGGCTGTGCCGGATGTGGGAGTTGCCGCGCGGCTGCTCGGTGGTCGGGTAGTCGTAGTCGAGTTCGCCGCCGAGCAGACCCATCCAGCGGCGCAGGGTGAGGACGTCGTCGCGGCCTACGTCGCTGGGGCCGCCCTCGATGACCGCGACGGTGGTGTCGGGGTTCTCGGTCAGTCGCGAGGCGATGACGGAACCGGCGGTTCCGCCTCCGATCACGACGTAGTCATAGACAGGTGAGGTCTCTGGCATGGGGGGTACTCCAGGGGCGTTCGAAGTCTTTGCGTGGCGAGAGGGGGCGGGGTGCGCGGGCGAGGAGAGGGGGCCGGGTCAGCCCGCGAACCAGCGGACGGGCTTCGGCGCGAGGTTCTGGTAGACGTGCTTGGCCTCGCGGTACTCGGCCAGGCCGGCCGGGCCGAGTTCGCGGCCCACGCCGCTCTTGCCGAAGCCGCCCCACTCCGCCTGCGGCAGGTAGGGGTGGAAGTCGTTGATCCAGACGGTGCCGTGCCGCAGCCGGCCGGCGACGCGGCGGGCGCGGCCCGCGTCGGCGGTCCAGACGCCGCCGGCGAGGCCGTACTCGGTGTCGTTGGCGAGGGCCACGGCCTCGTCCTCGGTGCGGAAGGTCTCGACGGTGAGGACCGGCCCGAAGACCTCCTCCCGCACGACGCGCATCTCGCGGTGGCAGCGGTCGAGGACGGTGGGCTCGTAGAAGTAGCCGGACTCCGGCCGGTGCGGGGCGGGGTCGGGGCGCCGGCCCCCGGACCGCAGCACGGCGCCCTCGGCGAGCGCGGAGGCCACGTACTCCTCGGTCTTGGCGCGCTGCTGCTCGGAGACGAGCGGGCCGCACTCGACGCCGTCCTCGGTGCCCCGCCCGAGCCGGATCTTCCCGGCCCTGCGGGCGAGTTCGGCGACGAAGCGGTCGCGCACCGACTCCTCGACGATGAGCCGGGAGCCCGCCGAGCAGACCTGGCCACTGTGGATGAAGGCCGCGTTGAGGGCCTGGTCGACGGCGGTGTCGAAGCCCTCGGCGGTGGCGCAGGCGTCGGCGAAGACCACGTTGGGGTTCTTTCCGCCGAGTTCGAGGGCGACCTTCTTGACGGTGGGGGCGGCCGCCTGCGCGACCTTGGTGCCGCTGACCAGGCCGCCGGTGAAGGACACCAGGTCCACGTCGGGGTGTTCGGCGAGCCGGGCGCCGACCGTGTGCCCGGGCCCGGTGACGATGTTCGCGACCCCGGCGGGCAGTCCGGCCTCGGCGAGCAGGTCGATGAGCGCGATCGTGGTCAGGGGGGTGATCTCGCTCGGCTTGACGACGAACGTGTCGCCGGCGGCGAGGGCCGGCGCGATCTTCCAACTCGCCTGGAGGAGCGGATAGTTCCAGGGGGTGATCAAGGCGCACACCCCGATCGGCTCATGGACGACGACGCTGTGGACGTCGGCCGAGCCCGCGTCCACGACCCGGCCCGGAGACTCGGCGGCGACGAGGCCGGCGAAGTAGCGGAAGGCGTCGGCGACGCAGTCGATGTCCACGCGGCCCTCTTCGAGGGTCTTTCCCGCGTCACGGCTCTCCAGCAGGCCGAGCCGTTCGCGGTCGCGTATGAGGAGGTCGGCGACGCGGCGCAGCACTGCGGCGCGTTCGACGGCCGGAGTGCGCGGCCAGTCGCCCTCGTCGAAGGCGGTGCGGGCGGCGGCGACCGCCAGGTCGGCGTCCTTCTCGTCGCCTTCCGCGACCACCGCGAAGGGGCGCCCGTCCGCGGGGTCGAGAATCTCACGGGTCGCCCCGGAGGCGGCTGTCAGCCACTCGCCGCCGGCGTGAATCGTCCGGCAGTCCCGCTGTTCCGTCTGTTCCGTCGTGTCGGCCATGATCGGTGTTGCCTTCCGTTCCTGTTCAATCCCCCTGTGTCACCCGTGGTTCGCTGCCGGGGACCGCGTCCACCTGCCCCCAAGCTCCCATTGCATGCGCAATCCCTTGCCTAAAGTGCGCTGAGTCACTGAGAATACGGTCAAATCAGGACGAATCAGTCGTCAATGTGACGGTCGGCACTCACGTGGGCCGCTGCGGCCGCCGAGTTCGGCCACCAGGTCGCGGACCGCGCCCCGAAGCCACGCGTGCGCGGGATCGGCGTCGTGCCGCGGATGCCAGGCCATGCCCAGCCGGAGCGGCGGCAGCTCCAGCGGCACGTCGAAGGAGACCAGCCCGAGACTCTCCGCAAGCGGCAGCCCCCAGGCGGTGTTCAGGCCCACCAGATCGGTGTCACGGATGACGAAGAGAGAGGCGGGCAGCGAGCCCACGGCGCCCACCACCCGCCGCTCCAGCCCGAGACCGGCGAGCGCCGCGTCGACCGGCCCGTGCAGCCTGCCCCGCCGGGACACGATGAGGTGACCGGCCTCCCGGGCGAACCGCTCGGGCGTCAACTCGCCCTGGAGCAGGGGATGTCCCGCACGCGCGACACCCATCATCCAGTCCTCGCCGAGGTGCTCGCGGTGCACCTCGGGGGCCACGGTGTCGACGACGCCCACCTCCAGGTCGGCGGTGCCCTCGCGCAGGAACGGCGCGTCCACATGACTCTCCCCCAGGAAGCGGACGCGGATGCCGGGCGCCTCGGCGGCCGCACGGGCGTACAGGGCCGGGCCGTGGGCGGCGGCGATGGCGTCGTGGCCGAGGATCGTGAGGGTGCGGGTCACCGTCCTGAGGTCGGTCCCCTCGGACGGTGCGAACAGCGCCCGGGCCCGCTCCACGACCGCGCTCACCTCCGCCCGCACGGCGAGGGCGCGCGGCGTCGGCACCATCCGCCGGCCCGCCCGCACCAGGATCGGGTCGCCCAGCGCCTTGCGGACCCGGCCGAGGGTGCGGCTCATCGCCGGTTCGGACAGGTGCAGGCGGCGGGCCGCGCCCTGCACGCTCTGCTCCTCCAGCAGGACGTCCAGCGCCACCAGCAGATTCAGATCCAGCCCGGCGGGCCCGTTCACGGATTGCGTCACACGCACTCACCCCTTGCAAAGGTTGCACTGGAAAGCAGGTCGGGGCCGAGCCTACGGTGAACGGGAATCCCACTCCGACGAGCTCCCCGGGAGGAGCCGTGCCTCCGCACGCCCTGAAACGGTCCACCCTCCTCGCGCTGTGCGCCTGCGTGCTGGTCGCGCAGAGCATGGTCGCCGCGATCAACCTCCTCATCCCGCAGCTGAGTTCGTCCTCGCTGCACCCGTCGCACACTGAGGTCCTGTGGACCGTCGACGCCTACGTCATCGTCTTCGCGGGGCTGCTCATCCCGGCCGGCGCGGCCGGCGACCGATACGGCCGCAAGGGCGCCCTGCTCGCCGGCCTCGGCCTGTTCGCCCTCGGCGCCGCCACCAGCGCGCTCGCCCCCGACCCGGCGGTGCTGATCGCGGGCCGGGGCATCTCGGGAGCCGGCGCGGCGCTGATCACTCCGGCGACGATGTCGATCCTCGTCCACCTCGCCGGGCCGCAGGGCAGGGCCCGCGCGATGGCGTCCTGGACCCTCGCCCTGGGCCTCGGCGGCCTGGCGGGCAACCTGGGCGGCGGGCTGGTCGGCCAGTACCTGACCTGGCGGGCCCTGTTCGCCGCGATGATCCCGCTCGCGGCCTTGCTGGCGCTCGCCGTCGCGCTGACCACCCCGCGCACGGACCGCTCGCCGTACAGTCGCCTCGACCCGCTGGGCACCCTGCTGCTCACCGCAGGACTCGTCGCCGTCCTGTTCGGCATCATCGAGGGCCCGGACCACGGCTGGGCCTCGCCGCCCATCCTGGGCTCCTTCGCGGCCGGAGCCGCCCTGATCGCCGCGTTCACCCTGCGGTCCCTGCGCTCACGCGCGCCCCTCTTCGACCCGCGCGTCTTCCGCTCCCCCCGCCTGCGGGCCACGAGCCTCGGGCTGACGACCGGCTTCTTCGGCCTGTTCGCGCTCTTCTTCGTCAACTCCCAGTACCTCCAGGAGGTCAAGGGCTACGGGCCCGCCGTCACCGGCGTCGCCATCGTCCCGCTGATCGTCGGCATGGCCCTGGTCCCGAAGCTGGCCGCACGCTGGTCGGCCCACCCCCGCCCGGTCATCGGCGCCGGGCTCGCCCTGATCGGCCTCGGCCTGCTCGGCGCGTCCACGGCGGACGCCGGCACGCCCTACCCGGTGTACGCCTGCTGGCTGCTGGTCATCTCGGCGGGGACGGGCCTGTCGATGCCCGCGCTGACCCTCGGCGTCGTCACCTCGCTCCCGCCCCACCAGGCGGGCCTCGGCTCCGGACTCGGCACCTCGGCCCGCGAGATCGGCGCCGCCCTCGGCGTCGCGGTCGCCGGCACCTCCCTGGCGGGCCACCCCGACTTCGCCACCGGCATGGGCCCGGCCCTGCGCACGGTCGCGGTGACCGTACTGGCCGCGACGGTGCTGGTCGCCTCCGGTCTCGGCACGCCCGTCCGCCGCCGGAGCTTCGACAACGGCCTGAATCCCACGAAGAGTTGAATTACTCTTCGTGTCCGGACCGCCACGCTGAGCCGCGCGAAGGAGACGCCATGCCCGCGAGACGAGTGGTCACCGGACGAAGCCAGCAGCCCCGCAAACGGTTCGCTGAGGAACTGCGACTGCTGCGCAACGGGCGCGGAGAGAGCCTGCGGGAGCTCGCCGAGCGACTGGGGTGGGACCAGTCCACCTTCGGCAAGATGGAGGCCGGGGTCAGCCTCGGCAGCCCGGAGATCGTGGAGGCCCTGGACCAGCACTACGGGACACCGGGGTTGTTGCTGGCCCTGTGGGAAGTGGCGCTGGGGGACAACAGCCAGTTCAAGGAGCAGTACCGCAGGTACATGGACGTCGAGGCCGAGGCGCTGAGCCTGTGGCACTTCGGTGTGAGCACCGTCCATGGCCTGCTGCAGACGGCGGCGTACGCACGCGAGGTCCTGACGCTCGGCGGACTCAAGGGATCGGACCTGGACCAGCAGGTCGAAGCACGCACCGGGCGACGGAAGCTTCTGGAAGGAGGCGACCCGCCACTGTTCCGCGCCATCCTCTCCGAGGCGGTGCTGCGGACCCCGCTGCGCGCGCCGCACGAGTGGCGTGAGCAGTTGGAATACCTGTTGGAGGTCTGCGAGCGCCCGAACATCACCCTTCAGGTACTCCCGCACAGCGCCGGGCTCCACGCGCTGGTGAGCACCGACATGATGTTCCTGCGGATGCCCGACGGCATCACGGTGGCCTACGCGGAGACAGCCCATCGGGGCGAACTCATCGAGGAGACCCGAGCAGTTGAGCTACTCCAACGGCGTTACGATGCGATGCGTGACCTGGCGCTTTCTCCGGTCGAGTCACGCAAGTTCATGATGCGGATGTTGGAGGAAGTGCCGTGCGAGCCATCGACCTGAGCAACGTCACCTGGCGCAAGTCCAGCTACAGCAACCCTGATGGCGGGGCATGCCTCGAAGTCGCCGAAGGCACCCCCGCTCTCGTCCCCGTGCGGGACAGCAAGGCGCCCGAGCGAGGAGCCCTCCTGTTCGAACCCGGCGCGTGGGCAAGCTTCGTGAGCGCCGTCAAGCGGAGCTGAACGCGGAGCCGGACTCGGAGTTGAACGCAAGCGATCCCCGGACGGTCGGACCGTCCGGGGATCGTCGGCGTTCAGGCTCAGATCAGGCCGAGGGCGCGGACCGCCTCGCGCTCCTCCGCGAGCTCCTGCACCGACGCGTCGATGCGGGCGCGGGAGAACTCGTTGACGTCCAGGCCCTGGACGATCTCGTACTTGCCGTCCTTCGTGGTGACCGGGAAGGAGGAGATGAGACCCTCCGGGACGCCGTAGGAGCCGTCGGACGGGATGCCCATGGAGGCCCAGTCGCCGTCCGCCGTGCCATTGACCCAGGTGTACACGTGGTCGATGGCGGCGTTGGCGGCCGAGGCGGCGGAGGACGCGCCACGGGCCTCGATGATGGCCGCGCCGCGCTTGGCGACGGTCGGGATGAAGTCCTCGGCCAGCCACTTCTCGTCGTTGACGACCTCGGCGGCGTTCTTGCCCGCGATGGTGGCGTGGAAGATGTCCGGGTACTGGGTGGCGGAGTGGTTGCCCCAGATGGTCAGGCGCTTGATGTCGGCGACCGTCGAGCCCGTCTTCTTCGCGAGCTGGGTCAGCGCGCGGTTGTGGTCGAGGCGGGTCATCGCGGTGAAGCGCTCGGCCGGTACGTCCGGGGCCGCGGCCTGGGCGATCAAGGCGTTGGTGTTGGCCGGGTTGCCGACGACGAGGACCTTGATGTCGTCCGCGGCGTGGTCGTTGATGGCCTTGCCCTGCGGCTTGAAGATGCCGCCGTTGGCCTCGAGGAGGTCACCGCGCTCCATGCCCTTGGTGCGCGGGCGGGCGCCGACGAGGAGGGCGACGTTGGCGCCGTCGAAGGCGACGTTCGGGTCGTCGGTGATGTCGATGCCCTGAAGCAGCGGGAAGGCGCAGTCGTCGAGCTCCATGGCGGTGCCCTCGGCGGCCTTGAGCGCCGGGGTGATCTCCAGCAGGCGCAGCTTGACCGGCACGTCCGCGCCGAGCAGCTGGCCGGAGGCGATGCGGAAGAGCAGGGCGTAACCGATCTGGCCGGCCGCGCCGGTGACGGTGACGTTCACGGGAGTGCGGGTCATGGCGTTCTCCGTATGACAGCTGTCGGTGGGGCGTCCCTGCCCCGGGTGGGACGTACAAATGATCGATCTCTTGGTATCAAGAGATCCAATCAGCGGTCAGGCTATCGCGCATCCGGGATCCCGGGCGTACGGGGTTGTGTGGCCCGTCCCACAGAGTGGTCCCCGGCGTACGGGAAACCCACACGAAGCGGCGGCCGCCGGTCCGGGAGAGGTGGGACCGAGCGGCCGCCGTGGTGGGGGTGCCGGGTCGCGCCGGACTCCCGTGGGGGTACGGTTCGCGTTCCCGGAGCGGATGCGGGTATTCCTGCGCGCGCCGCTTTTTTTCGGCGGCGGTCGCGTCCGTCGACCCCTCAGGGCGTGCAGCCCTTCCGGCCCGAGGCGAGCACCGCGCACGCCGTCGCGTCGTCCGCGCTGTTCACGGCCACCATGGGCGTGTAGGCGACGGTGTCGCCGACCGCCGCGACGCGGCCGGTCCGCCGCACGGATCCGGCGGTCACGCCCACCGTGTCGCCGGGCCCGGCCTGCGTGATCCTGCCCCAGGCCGCCCCGCAGGTCCTGCTGTAGCGGACCTCCACCACGGCCGTGCCGACCGTCGCGGTCTTCGCCGTCGCCGCGAGTCCGCCGCTGCACCCCATCTCCTCCGCGTCCCGGCCCGAGCAGTCGGAGCCGCCGCACAGCACCCCGGAGGGCAGGACGTGCGGCGCGGTGGCGGACGGCGAGGGCGACTTGACGGCGCCCACCGCCTGCGGGTCCCCGCCCTCGGTGAGGAAGAACGCGCCCACCGCGACCGTCACCGCGCCCACGACACCGGCGAGGAAGAACGCCGCCCGCTGCCGCCCGGCGCCGCCCGGGGGCGTCACGCGCGGGCCCTTCGCGCTGCGCGGCGGCTGCGGAGGCGGCCCGAACTCCCCCGGCAGGGGCCGCGGCCGCAAGGCGCCGACGGCCTCCGCGGCCGGGTCGTGCCGCGTCTCCGACCGGCTCCAGGCCCGCTCGGCCAGCTCCCACAGGGTGATCAGATGGATGACCGGCGTGCCGGTGACCTCGGCCAGCGCGACGATGGCGCCCCTGGGCGCCGGCAGCCGACCGTGCAGATAACGCTCCCAGGAGGCCTTGCCGTAGCCCGTGCGCTCGGCCACCGCCGCGACGCTCAGCCCCGTGCGGTCCACGACCCGTCGCAGAACCTCGACGAACTCCCGCACCTGCGGGTCGAGTTCGCCCGGCAGGGCTTTCCAACGAGGCATCGGATCCCCCTTACTCCACCAAGTCCCCCAAGGGTCGCGTCAGACCCCATGTGACGACGATTCGGGACACATACCCGAACTGTCAACGTATCCACCCAACGAGCGCGCCGCACCCGCCTCGCCGCACCCTCCCTCACCCCGCCTCAGACCCGTCGTCGCAGCCGGCTCGCCGGGACCGCCCGCCCGAGCCGATCACGACCGCCTCAACCGACAAGGACCGCCTCAACCGGGAGCGACCGCCTCAGCCGAGAACGACCGCTCCCCCGACGGCGAGGAGCAGCAGGGCGAGCAGGAGCAGGACCGCGGAGAGGAGAAGGCGTCCGGCGGGCCGGGGCGGGGGCGGCGGTGCGGGCTCCTCCGGACGGTCCCACCAGGGAACCGTGGGATCGTCCTCGTACTCCCCCGCCGGGTTCGCCTGCGCGGGCCGCGGCCACGCCTCGACGGCCAGTTCCCAGCGCACGACGTGCCGTTCGGCCTCCGCGCCGGCCAGTCCCGCGACCCGGCACAGGGCGTCGACGGCCTGCCGGGGCGGCGGCTGGACGGCGTTGAGATAGCGCTGCCAGGAGGACTTGCTGTACGCGGTGCGCGCGCCGAGCGCGGCCAGGCTGAGACCCGTGCCGTCCTTGAGCTGCCGCAACTGTTCCACGAAGTGCCGTACCTCCGACGGCAGTCCGTCCGGCAGCGGCTGCCACGCGCCCATCCCACCCGCCTTTCCTTCGGTCCGTTGGGGGGACGACATCGGGCGGCCGGGCGGTTCCCCGCCGGGGCGGGCTGTGGCGGGGCGGGCACACGGCGGCGGAACGGTCACTTCCGTGCCACAGGGTCCGGTCGGCTGTTGAACAGGCCGTTCGCGGTGCGGGAGCGTGGAACACGTCGGCGGCCCGTCCTTCTCGGGGGATGGGGACGGGCCGCCGTACGTCTGCGTTCAGCTGCTGACAGTGAAGTGCAGGGTGTCCTTCAGGAACGGGATCTGCAGCCACGGGTTCGGCTGGGCCATCAGCGCCAGCAGGACGATCGCCGTGCCCAGCACCGCGTAGGTCGCGATGTCCGTGAAGCGGGAGCGCACGGCGAGCATGCCGACGCCGGGCAGCAGCCAGCGCATGACCGCGCCGGCCAGCAGCCCGACGCCGATCAGGATGGTGCCGACCCGGAACACGTCGAGCGCGGTCAGCAGCAGACCGAGCGCGACGACGCCCAGAACGGCGATGATCGGCCACTGCCGGGCGGCCAGCGCGTCGCCGGGCGCGGCGCGGCCCGCGCCCTCGGGGCGTGCGGTGTCCCGGGTGAACTTCGGGAAGCGCCGGGTAGTGCGACGCGGCACGCCGTCGGCGTCCGGCGCGCTGATCGGGTCGCGGACCTCGATCTCGTCGGCGCCGTCGCCGCCGTCCATGTCCCCGGCCTTGCCGGAGGCGCCGTCAGCCGACACTGCGCTCCGCCGCCTCCACCACGTTGACGAGCAGCTGGGCACGGGTCATCGGGCCGACGCCGCCGGGGTTGGGGGAGATCCAGCCGGCCACCTCGCGCACGTCCGGGTGCACGTCGCCGACGATCCTGCCCTCGGCGTTGCGGGAGACGCCGACGTCGAGGACGGCCGCGCCGGGCTTGACGTCCTCCGCGCGGATCAGGTGGGCGGACCCGGCGGCGGCGACGATGACGTCGGCCCGCTTCAGGTGCGCCGACAGGTCCCGGGTGCCGGTGTGGCACTGAGTCACCGTCGCGTTCTCGCTGCGCCGGGTCAGCAGCAGCGGCATCGGACGGCCGATGGTGACGCCCCGGCCGACGACGACGACCTCGGCGCCCTTGATCTCGACGCCGTAGCGGCGCAGCAGCGTCAGCACGCCGTTGGGCGTGCAGGGCAGCGGCGCGGGCTCGTTGAGGACCAGCCGGCCGAGGTTCATCGGGTGCAGGCCGTCGGCGTCCTTGGCGGGATCCATCAGCTCCAGGATCCGGTTCTCGTCGATGCCCCGGGGCAGCGGGAGCTGGACGATGTAGCCGGTGCAGGAGGGGTCGTCGTTCAGCTCGCGGACGACCGCCTCGATCTCCTCCTGGGTGGCCGTGCCGGGCAGCTCGCGCTGGATGGAGGCGATGCCCACCTCGGCGCAGTCGCGGTGCTTGCCGGCTACGTACTTCTGGCTGCCGGGGTCGGCGCCGACGAGGATCGTGCCGAGGCCGGGCGTCACGCCCTTCTCCTTCAGCGCCGCCACTCGGGCGGTCAGATCGGACTTGATCTCGGCTGCGGTGGCCTTGCCATCGAGAATCTGGGCGGTCATGAGGCCATCCTCCCGGATGACGGCCCCCCGGTTCCAATCCGGGTGAACCCGTACGGGGCGGGACCGCGCACCTGACGTGCGCGAACGTGATCGATGATGTTGCACTTGCACAACACCTGCGGAATGCCTGGGAATGCGGCTGGACAACAAACCGGCCATTGCAGAACGATTGAGGCCACAGTGCCGCGGGCAGTACCGGGGGGACGACCGCATCTGTAGAACCTTCCTCCGAGCCAGGCCGCGCGTCCCCGCACTCGAGTGCACACGGAGGAAGGACCGCCATGAGTTTCGGCGACCCGAACAACCCCTACGGCCCGCCGCAGGGCCAGCCGCCCGGCTACCCGCCGCAGGCTCCGCCGCCCCAGCAGCCCGGCTACGGCTATCCCACCGCTCCCCAGGGCCAGCCCGGCTACGGCTACCCGCAGGCCCCGCCGGTCCCCCAGGGGTACGGCTACGGCGTCCCGCAGGAGATGCCCGGCCTGGTCAAGACCGCCCGGGTGCTGCTGTTCATCGTCGCGGGCTTCCAGTTCCTGGCCGGCGTGTTCATCGGCATCGGCGCCGGCGTCGTGCAGGACACGTCCAACTCCTTCGGCTCCGGCGACGACAGCAGCACGGCGACCGGCGTCCTCATCGGGCTCGCGCTGCTGATGCTGGCGCTGGGCAGCCTGTCGATCTTCCTGGGCGTCAAGTTCAAGAGCGGCCGCGGCGGCATCCGTGTCACCACGATCGTCTACTCCTCGCTCATGATCCTGGGCAGCCTCGCCAACATCGTGAACGGCGCGGGCGGTTCCGCCACCTTCGGCGGCGTCATCTCGCTGGCCTTCGGCGGCATCATCCTCTCCGCGATGATCAGCGGCGGGGCCTGGTTCAACCGTCCGCGGTACTGACCGCGAGTCGAACGCCGGTCGCGCGGACACCGGAGGCGCGATGACCCGTGAGGCGCAGGAAGAGGGAGAGGGGCGGCCCGGCATACTGCCGGACCGCCCCTCTCCTGTCGTGTGCCCGGGTCGGCAGTGTGCCCGGGGCAGCGGTACTGCCCGGGGTCAGTGGAAGAAGTGCCGCGTCCCGGTGAAGTACATCGTCACGCCGGCCTTCTTCGCGGCCTCGACGACCAGCTCGTCACGGACCGAGCCGCCCGGCTGGACCACGGCCTTCACGCCCGCCTCGAGAAGGACCTCGAGCCCGTCCGGGAAGGGGAAGAAGGCGTCGGAGGCGGCGTACGCGCCGCGCGCCCGCTCCGCCCCGGCCCGCTCGACGGCCAGCTTCGCCGAGTCGACCCGGTTGACCTGCCCCATGCCGACGCCGACCGAGGCGCCGTCCTTGGCGAGCAGGATGGCGTTGGACTTCACGGCCCGGCACGCCTTCCAGGCGAAGGAGAGGTCCGCGAGCTCCTCGGCCGACAGCGCCTCGCCGGTCGCGAGGGTCCAGTGGGCCGGGTCGTCACCCTCGGCCTGCAGCCGGTCGGTGACCTGGAGCAGCGCGCCGCCGCCGACGGGCTTGAGCTCGACGGGAGCCGCGGGCCCCTGGGGCGCCTTCAGCACCCGGATGTTCTTCTTCTTGGTGAGCGCCTCGAGGGCGCCCTCCTCGTAGCCGGGCGCGACGATGACCTCGGTGAAGATCTCGGCGACCTGCTCCGCCATCTCCTTGCTGACCGGCCGGTTCACCGCGATGACGCCGCCGAACGCCGACAGCGGGTCGCAGGCGTGCGCCTTGCGGTGCGCCTCGGCGACGTCCGCGCCGACGGCGATCCCGCACGGGTTGGCGTGCTTGATGATGGCGACGGCCGGCTCGGCGTGGTCGTACGCGGCACGGTGCGCGGCATCCGTGTCCGTGTAGTTGTTGTACGACATCTCCTTGCCGTGCAGCTGCTCGGCCTCGGCGAGGCCGGCGCCGCTGCCGTCCACGTACAGGGCGGCCGGCTGGTGCGGGTTCTCGCCGTAGCGCAGGGTGCTCTTGCGCTCCCAGGTCGCGCCGAGGAAGTCGGGGAACCGCGACTCGTCGACGGGCGCGTAGGAGGACGCGAACCAGGAGGCCACGGCCACGTCGTAGGCGGCGGTGTGCTGGAACGCCTCGGCGGCGAGCCGCTTGCGGGCGGCGAGGTCGAAGCCGCCGTCGCGGACGGCCGCGAGGACGTCGGCGTAGCGCGCCGGGCTGGTGACCACGGCCACCGAGGGGTGGTTCTTGGCGGCGGCGCGCACCATGGACGGGCCGCCGATGTCGATCTGCTCGACGCACTCGTCGTCGGAGGCGCCCGAGGCGACGGTCTCGCGGAACGGGTACAGGTTGACGACGACCAGGTCGAACGGCTCGACGCCGAGCTCCGCCAGCTGCCGCCGGTGGTCCTCCAGCCGCAGGTCGGCGAGGATGCCGGCGTGCACCTTGGGGTGCAGGGTCTTGACCCGGCCGTCCAGGCACTCGGGGAAGCCGGTCAGCTCCTCGACCTTGGTGACGGGGACGCCGGCGGCGGCGATGCGGGAAGCGGTGGACCCGGTGGAGACGAGCTCGACCCCGGCCTCGTGCAGCCCGCGCGCGAGCTCTTCCAGACCGGTCTTGTCGTAGACGCTGACGAGCGCGCGACGGATGCCCCGCTTGCTGCTCTCGGCCGTGACAGTGCTGTCGGCGGTCACTGGATAACTACCTTTCGTCCCTCAATGCGATAGCCGTTGCGGGCGAGCCGCCCCACGACCTCGACGAGCAGCCTTCGCTCGACTTCCTTGATGCGCTCGTGCAGAGCGCTTTCGTCGTCCTCGTCCCGTACCTCGACCACGCCCTGGGCGATGATCGGTCCGGTGTCGACGCCGTCGTCGACGAAGTGGACGGTGCAGCCGGTGACCCGGGCGCCGTACGCGAGCGCGTCCCGTACGCCGTGCGCCCCGGGGAAACTGGGCAGCAGGGCGGGGTGGGTGTTGACGAACCGCCCCCCGAACCGGGCCAGGAACTCCTTCCCCACGATCTTCATGAAGCCTGCGGAGACCACGAGGTCGGGCTCGTGGGCGGCCACGGCCTCGGCGAGGGCGGCGTCCCACTCCTCCCGGCTCCCGAAGTCCTTGACGCGGCAGACGAAGGTGGGAATGCCGGCCCGCTCGGCGCGGGCGAGTCCTTCGACGGCCCCGCGGTCGGCTCCGACGGCCACGATCTCGGCGCCGTAGGCCTCGACGCCGGAGGTCGCGATGGCGTCGAGGAGCGCCTGCAGATTCGTACCGGATCCGGAGACCAGCACGACGAGGCGCTTGGCCACGGGCTTGGCGGCCACGGTGGGGCCCTTTCTCGGGGAAGCACGTACGGGATGGCGGGCTTGCGCGGGCTTGGAACGCGGGCTTGTACTTTCGTACGAATGCATCGCGCCCCCGGATACGGGGAAGCCTACGAAGCGGCCGACCGTCAGCAACGATACCGGCACACGGGACAGCCCCCACGGGACGGGGGCGTGGCCGGAAGGTAGCGTCTGCGAGGAGCGGGATGAGGAGCGGGATCGGGAACGCGGCCGTCGTGCGAGGCGTTTCCCAAGTGACAGCCACATCCGCTCACGCCAGACAGCCGTATCACCTAGGGGAAGACGCTCACTTGATGCCGGACCGCAGTCTGCGACTCCTCATGCTCCCCCCGCAGTCACCGCAGGGAGGGGAGCGCGGCGTCGTGCTGCTGCGAGAGCGCCCAGCCTCTCCTCCGGACGCCCCGTCGGGCGAGAACAAGCCGCCCGAGGACGACAACCCCTTCGCCCCGCCGCCGGAGGGCGCCCCCGACCGCCCCTGGCAGCCCCGGCGCCCGACGGGCGGCGCTCCCGAGGGCGAGCGCTCCCCGTGGGGCAGCCAGTGGAGCGACCAGCAGCCCGGCCGCTCCCCCGGCGGCTTCGGCGAGCGCCCCGGCGGCGCCCCCGAGAACGGCGGCCCCGGCGGCAACGGCGGCACCGACCCCGGCAAACGCTGGGACCCGACGGACCCCGCCCAACGCCGTGCGCGCTACGCCCTGCTCTGCGGTATGTGGGCCTTCTTCTTCGCCCTCTTCGGCTGGCCCTACGCGGCCCTGCTGCTCGGCGCCCTGGCCCTGAACTGGGGCATCAGCGCCCTGCGCGCCAAGCCCCGCACCCCGGACCCCGACACCCCGCCCGCCCCCGAGACGAGCGGCCGCCCCCAGCGGACCGCCGCCATCAGCGGCCTGGTCACCGCCTCCCTGGCCCTGGCCCTGGTCGCCGCGAGCTTCACCGCGCAGCTGGTCTACAGGGACTACTACACCTGCACGAACGACGCCCTCACCAACGAGGCGAAACAGTCCTGCAGCGACCTGCTCCCCAGCCAACTCGAAAAAATCCTGGGCGCAAACGCCTGAGGTCCCTTCGGGGCCGAAGCAGGGGCCCGGGGGCCAACCCACCGTCCTTCAGCCCGTCCGGCGCTCGAGGACGAAGCCCTTCCGGGGCCGAAGCAGGGCCCGAGGGCCAACCCACCGTCCTTCAGCCCGTCCGGCGCTCGAGGACGAAGCCCTTCCGGGGCCGAAGCCGGGGGGCTGGGGGCGGCAGCCCCCAAGGGTCGGGAAAGGGAAGGGAAGGGGCGGCGGGGGCGAACCCCCTCGACGGTCACCGGCCCGGCCCCGCATCCCCCTCGCCGCCGACCTCCTCCACCCCCGCCTCCCGCAACGCAGCCCACCGAACCTCCCGAGCCACATCCCACTCCACCGGCCCGACGGGCAGCCCGGCCTCGTCAGGCCCACCGATCTCCAGGTCCCCCACGATCGGCAACCTCCCGACGACGACGTCATCGTCATCGTCATCGACGTCGTCATCCACGTCGGCATCCCCCTCGGGCTCGGCATCCGCATCCGCGTCGGCGGACAAGACCCCCGCGGCCACGCCGACCCCCGCAACCCCAGCAACCGCCGCCCCCGCCGCCCCCGCGCCCCTCGCGTAGTCGTACGGCTCCTTCGCGCCCGCACGAACACCCCTCGCAACAACCCTCCGCTCCCGCCACCCCCGAACCGCCAGGGCCACCGGCACCCCCACCCCCACGACCCACAACACCACCGCACCCCCGACCTGCCACCACACCGGCCCGAACCGGGCCAACGCGGCAACGCCCAGCGGCCCGCCGGCCGCCCCAGCCAGCGCCGCCATCAACACCCCGCACCCCACCCCCGCCAGCACGACGACCCCCGCAGTCCTCCCCCGCGACCACCCGCCCCCTCCGCCGGCGCCCCCACCACCCCCGCCCTTCAGCCGAGCCGCCCGCACACCCCCCGGCGCGCCCGCGGCCCTCGCGGCCCCCGCCGCCCTGGCCACGAACACCCCCACCGTCACCCCCGCCGCCACCGGCACCACCCCCGCCGCCCAGTTCCACGGCGTCCCGCCCCCCGGCTCCGGCACCGCCGCCAGCAGCGGAAACGACGGCAGCAGCGGTGCGGGGTCGGAGGACAGGGGCGCCACCACATGCCCCACGCCGAGGAAGTAGCCCGGTCCCAGGGCGTACGCCGCACCCCACACCGCCGCGTTCGGCACCAGCGCCACGCACAGCAGGAGCACCGCGAACCGCCCCGACCACCCCTCCGTCAGCTGTACGAACGCCGTGCGGGCCACCGCCAGGTGCCACACCGACGACGCCGCGACCAGCAGCGCCCCGCCCCCGGCGAGCACCACCGCCCCGGCCCCCGCCGCCCGCCCGGCGGCGCCGAGCCGTTCGCGTCCGTCCGCCCCGAGGAACAGGCCGCGCAGCCCTCGGGGCAGCAGGAGCAGCGCGCCGTCCGCCTGCCCGTGCGGACTGCCGTGGGCCGACCACACCCCCGCCCCGGCGGCCAGCACGGCGACCGCCGGCACGCAGACGGCCGTCCAGCCCCACGCGGGCCGCAGCGATGCGCCCGCAGCGGCGTAGAACGCGGCGCCCACGCCGACGGCGAGGTATCCGGCCACGACGCCGGTCCACGCCGTACGGCCGCTCACGAGGACCCCGCCGCCGTGACCGCCGCCGACTCCGCCGCCGTCCGCGCCGATCGCGCCCTCCACCGCGTCCCGCGCGGCGCGCCGCACCAGCCACACCGGCAGCGCGAGCAGCAGCAGCGGTGTGACGCCGACCGGGGCCGGGACCCCGGAGAGCGTGTCGACGCGCACCAGTTCCGCGCCGTGGGCCAGCAGCCACAGCGCCGCGGCGACGTGCAGCGCGCCGCCGGGCCCGCTGTCGGGGTACGGGGAGCTGATCCACAGCACCATCACGAGCACGGCGAACGAGCCGAGGCCGAGTCCGGCTGCGAGCACGCCTCCCAGGAGGCCGTCGGCCAGTCCGGGCGACCGGTCGCGCATCCGGGTGGGCAGGGACGACAACGACAGCCGACGAGCGGTCATCTGGATCACGACGGCCATGCTCCCAACGACACGCGCTTTCCCGTCGTAACGGGCGAAGTTCCGCCGTGTCGCTCAATATACGTTTATGTACTTTTTTGCGCGGCGGACCAGGCAGACAGGGCGAGCAAGGTGACGGACACCCAGGGAGCAGCGTCTCGACCGCAGGTGACGGTACGCCTCGGCAAGAAACGGCCGGAACCGCCCCGCAGCGCGTCGAAGCGTCTCCCCGCCGCGCTGCGGTCCGCTCACGAAACCGCCGTCGGCATGGTTCCCTTGACGCCCGCTCAGGCCTTCGACGCCCTCTACGCGTTCTGCGCCCCCGCCCTGGTCCGGCAGACCTACCTGCTCTGCGGCCGCCGCGAGCTGGCGCGGGAATCGGTCGAGCGGGCCTTCCAACTGGCCTGGCAGCGCTGGCCCGAGGTGGCCAAGGACCGGGATCCGGCGGGCTGGGTACGGGCGACGGCGTACGAGTGCGCGCTCTCCCCCTGGCACCGCTTCCGCCCCCGGTACCGCCACCCGGAACCGCCGCCCGCCGACGCCTCCGACCGCGCCCTGCTGGACGTCCTCCTGACGCTCCCCCCGCCGTACCGCCGCACGCTCTTGCTCTACGACGGCGTCGGTCTCGACCTGCCCGAGACCGCCGCCGAGACGGAGGCGAGCACGCGCGCCGCGGCGAACCGGCTGCTGCACGCGCGGGAGTCGGTCGCCGCCCGGCTGCCCGAGCTCGCCGACCCCGCCGAACTGCACCAGCGGCTCGCGGAGGTGGCGTCCGCCGAACGGCTGCGCGCGGCCAAGCCGCCCGCCGTGCGGCTGGCCAGCGAACGGCGGGCCCGGTTCTGGACGAGGGCGGCGATCGCGTTCACAGTCGCGATCATCGGCGCGACCGCGCTGACCCTGCATACGGCCCCGACCCGGTACGAGCCCCCGGTGCCCCCCGGCGAGACCGTGCGGGGGATCCCGCCCAGGGCGGCGCCGGGCACGCTCTCCAACGCGGAGCTGAACCTGCGGGCGAAACTGCGCTCGGCGACCGTCCACGGCCCGCAGAGGCTGCTGCCGGAACCGAGGTGACCGCGCCGGTCCGGTGAGAACGCCGGTGGGCCCGCCCCCCACGAGAGGGGGGCGGGCCCACCGGCGTTCGGCTGTGCGTTCGCTCAGCCGGCGGCGAGGATCTCGCGAGCCAGCTTCGCCGTCTCGGTCGGCGTCTTGCCGACCTTGACGCCGGCGGCCTCGAGGGCCTCCTTCTTCGCGGCGGCCGTGCCGGAGGAGCCGGAGACGATGGCGCCGGCGTGGCCCATGGTCTTGCCCTCGGGCGCGGTGAAGCCCGCGACGTAACCGACGACCGGCTTCTTCACGTTGTCCTTGATGAAGGCCGCGGCCCGCTCCTCGGCGTCGCCGCCGATCTCACCGATCATGACGATCAGGTCGGTGTCGGGGTCGGCCTCGAACGCGGCGAGCGCGTCGATGTGCGTGGTGCCGATGACCGGGTCGCCACCGATGCCGACGGCGGACGAGAAGCCGATGTCACGCAGCTCGTACATCATCTGGTACGTGAGCGTGCCGGACTTCGAGACCAGGCCGATGCGGCCTGGCTTGGTGATGTCGCCCGGGATGATGCCGGCGTTCGACTGGCCCGGGGTGATGAGACCGGGGCAGTTCGGGCCGATGATCCGGGTCTTGTTGCCCTTGGACACGGCGTACGCGTAGAACGCGGCCGAGTCGTGGACGGCGATGCCCTCGGTGATGACGACCGCGAGCGGGATCTCGGCGTCGATCGCCTCGACCACGGCGGCCTTGGCGAACGCCGGCGGCACGAAGAGGACGGACACGTTCGCGCCCGTCTTCTCGATCGCCTCGGCGACCGTGCCGAAGACCGGGATCTCGGTGCCGTCGATGTCGACGGACGTGCCCGCCTTGCGCGGGTTCACGCCACCGACGATGTTCGTGCCGTCGGCCAGCATGAGCTTGGTGTGCTTCATGCCCGTGGCACCGGTCATGCCCTGGACGATGACCTTGCTGTCCTTGTTGAGGAAGATAGCCATGGCTGTGTCTGTCCCTCTTCCTTACTTCGCAGCCGCGAGCTCGGCGGCCTTGTCGGCCGCGCCGTCCATGGTGTCCACACGCTGCACCAGCGGGTGGTTGGCGTCGGAGAGGATCTTGCGACCCAGCTCGGCGTTGTTGCCGTCGAGGCGGACGACGAGGGGCTTGGTGACTTCCTCGCCCTTGTCCGCGAGCAGCTGCAGCGCCTGGACGATGCCGTTGGCGACCTCGTCACAGGCGGTGATGCCGCCGAAGACGTTGACGAACACGGACTTGACGTCCGGGTCGCCCAGGATGATCTCCAGGCCGTTCGCCATGACGGCCGCGGAGGCGCCGCCGCCGATGTCGAGGAAGTTGGCGGGCTTGACGCCGCCGTGCGCCTCACCGGCGTACGCGACGACGTCCAGGGTGCTCATGACGAGACCCGCGCCGTTGCCGATGATGCCGACCTCGCCGTCGAGCTTGACGTAGTTGAGGTTCTTCGCCTTGGCGGCGGCCTCGAGCGGGTTGGCCGCGTCCTTGTCCTGGAGGGCCTCGTGCTCCGGCTGACGGAACTCGGCGTTCTCGTCGAGGGAGACCTTGCCGTCCAGGGCGATGACGTCACCGGAGGCGACCTTGGCCAGCGGGTTGACCTCGACGAGGAGCGCGTCCTCGGCGATGAAGGTCTTCCACAGGGTGACCAGGACGTTCGCGACCTTGTCGGCCACCTCGGCCGGGAAGTTCGCGGCCTCGACGATCTCGCGGGCCTTCTCGGGGGTCACGCCCTCGTTGGCGTCGATCGGCGTCTTGGCGACGGCCTCCGGACGGGTGGCCGCCACCTCCTCGATCTCCATGCCGCCCTCGACGGACGCGATGGAGAGGAAGGTGCGGTTGGCGCGGTCCAGGAGGAAGGAGACGTAGTACTCCTCCAGGATCTCCGGGGCCGTCTCGGCGATCATCACCTTGTGGACCGTGTGGCCCTTGATGTCCATGCCGAGGATGTTGGTGGCGTGCTCCACGGCCTCGTCGGCCGAGGCGGCGAGCTTCACACCGCCGGCCTTGCCGCGGCCGCCGACCTTCACCTGGGCCTTGACGACGGACTTGCCACCAAGACGCTCGGTGGCTGCGCGGGCCGCCTCAGGCGTGTCGATGACTTCACCGGCCAGCACCGGTACATCGTGCTTGGCGAAGAGGTCCCTCGCCTGGTACTCGAACAGGTCCACGCGCTTCCGTCCCTATCAGTGATCTCGCGGTTCGTTGTCTGCGTGGGCGTGCCGCGAGGGCAACGTGACGTCCGACCGGTGTCTGTCACAAGGGAGGCGCACACGGTGTCCGAGCGCGCGGCATGTCCGTCTCGCAGGTTATCGCTGCTTGCAGGAGGCCCCTAAATCGAGGGTCACACCTGAGCGGTGATACCTGTCACATGATGCCGGGATCACTGACACCCCGTGCCGGATGTGAGGACGGGGGCGAGGGCCTCACCGGGTTGGGGTTGGCCCGGTGAGGCCCTCTGATCAGCCCCTGAGGGGCTCAGGGCGGACGGTCCTCACCCCAATGAGGACCGGTCCGCCCCGACCGTGCGGGTTCGGCCGGACAGACCGACGGCTTTCGGCCGTCCGGGGCCGCACCGCACGGAGTCGGTGGGTCAGCCGCCGTAGGCGGTGACCGATGCGGCGACGCCCCGCACACCGCTCACGGCGTGCCCGGCCAGCGGGGCGCCGGTGTCCTGGACGGTCCCCGCCAGGTCCTGGGCGAGCGGCGCCGCCGGGCCGGCGACCCCGTGCCCGAAGGAGACGGCCTCGCCGCCGACGCCGTACGCGAACGGCGTGACATCGCCGCCCACGCCGTACGCCAGCGCCGCACCGCCGTCGGCGACCGGCCGGACGGTCCCGGTGACGGTGTCGACGACCGGCCGCACGGCGCCGGCGACCGTGTCCGCGAACGGCGGCACCTCGCCCGCGACGCCGTGAGCGAGGCCGTACGCGTGCCCGGTGACCCCGTGCGCGAGCGGCGGGACGGCCCCGGTCGCCGCCTCGGCGAACGGCCGGACGTCGCCCACGACGCCGTACGCCACGGCTCCCGCGTCCACGACGGCCTGCCCGGCGACCGGCGTCACGCCCTCCACGACGGTCCGCGCCACGGGCGGCAGCACGGCCTCGACGGCTCCGGCCTCGACCTGCGCGGCCACACCCGCCGCATAGGCGGGCGCCTGGGCCGCGACGCCGTGGGCGTGCCCGGTCGCGGCGTGACGGGTGTCGTCCACGGTCCGCACGAGGCCGGTCACGGCCCCGGCGGCGACGGGCGCCACGCCCCCGACGGCGTTCTCGGCGATCGGGACCGCCCCGTGCACGGCGGTGGCCGCCACGGGCGGGACGACCGCGGTGCCGGCCCGCCCGACGACCGGGGTGACCGTGCCCGTGACGTGGCTCGGGACGTCGCCCACGGTGGCGTGGGCGACGGACGCGACAGTCGTGGCCTCGCCCTGGGCGACTGCGCGGGCCTGCTCCAGCTCGGGGGCGAAGGCGGAGAGGGGGCCGAAGAGGAAGTCGACCGCGCCCTGCTCGCCGTGGCCCGCACGACCCACGTGAGCGGCGCTTGCGTCGAGGCTGTCGCTACGGTCCAGGCCGGTCTGCGCGAGGTTCGCCGCGCCGGTGACCGCGTTCTGCGCTCGTGCGGCCTTGGCGCCCTGGATCGCCCTGGCGGCACCGCCCTTCGCCTTCGCCGCCTGCGGGACGGCGGTGTCGGCGGCGGCCTGGACGGTGGGGGCCGTGGGGGCGACGGTGTCGCTGATCCGGGCGACTGCACCGGTGGTGAGGGCCGTGCGGGCGGTCCGGGTGACGGTGTCCGTGCGGACGTCGGTCACATCGGTCACGTCCGTCACATCACTCACGTCTGCCACATCTGTCACGCCTGTCACGTCCGCTGTCGTCGCGTCCGACGTGGACACCGACGAGACGGGCAGTTCGTCGGCCTCGGCAGCGGCCGAGCCGAGCGCCCACGCGCCGGTGACTCCGGCGGCTATGACCAGGGAACGGCGGATGTTCTTGTTCATTGCGTGCGTCAAATCCTTCGGGGTTCCAAGACGAGGAATCCGGGCGAGGGGAGGCAGAGCTGCTCCACCCCGCACGGCGGGTCGGGGACGGGGGCGAGCCGCCGTCCCTAACCGGGGAAGACCGGAACGTCCCGGTACCTGTCCTGCGTCTCGGCCACGTCGGAATCCACCGGGTTGCCGAGGGCCGGCCGCAACGGCAGTCGGTGCCACGGCGTCACGGCGTGCGCGTCGCCGTGGCGCGACGCACCGCTGTCCAGTGCCGGCCCGCCGGCCGGAGTGCCCGGGCCACCGGCGGGCCCGTGCTGCGCGGGCACGGGGGCGTGCGCAGCACGGACTTGCCCGACGCGGGCGTGCGCGCGGTGAGCGTCGCCGGTCGAACCGCCGGCCGCGGAACCCACCGGCCCGTACGACTCCGCACCCGTCGCCGATGACGATGACGATGCCGGGACCGCCGAAGCGTGCGCCGCCTCCCGGCCC
The DNA here is from genome assembly GCF_055606485.1 of Streptomyces sp. NPDC037083. Taxonomy (NCBI): domain Bacteria; kingdom Bacillati; phylum Actinomycetota; class Actinomycetes; order Kitasatosporales; family Streptomycetaceae; genus Streptomyces; species Streptomyces sp. NPDC037083. The sequence continues at coordinate 649,433 of NZ_JBVJSQ010000001.1, forward strand.
ACCGGTGCATGCCCGCCCGACGACGGCGCCGGGACCACTTCGGACAGACCGGGGAGGCCGGAAACACCGGGGAGGCGGGGCAGATCGGAGGTGCCGGGGAGCGCGGGAACCTCGGGGAACTCGGAGGCGCCCGGGCCGGGGAACTCGGGGAGCTCGGAAACACCGGGGAGGCCGGGGAGCTCGGAGACACCAGGGAGGCCGGGAAGCTCGGAGACACGGGGGAGGACGGGGAGCTCGGAGACGCCGGGGAGCTCGTGGAGTTCGGGGAGTTCGGATACGGCAGGTGGCTCCGACACGATCGGCGCCTCGAGCCGCACCCGCACCTGCGTGCGCACCTGCGTCGAAGCCCGGGTCAGCTCCTCGCTCACCGCCGCCACGGCATCGTCCGAGCCCTGACCCGCAGTCGGAGTAGGAGTCGCAGTCGCAGTCGCAGTCGGCGCTGAAGGAGCCGAAGAGGTGGACGGCGCGGCGCTGTTGACCTCGGCTCCACGGGTCCCGGTCAGCGCGGCCGGCGTCGGCACGCCCTCCGCCGCATGCGCCTGCTCGCCGCAGAGGAACCCGAGCGCGAACAACCCGGTCACCAGCAGCGCCAGTTGCAGCACACGCCGCCCGGCCGCCGTGCGCAGGACGCGCAGAGCGGCGACAGGCAGGGCGGTGAGCCAGGTCAAGAGGGGAGGTTCCTCCCGTGCGGCGGAAGCGTGCCCCCGATCCTGTCATGCGGGTCCCGCGGTTGTGCAAGCCCCCTGTTACCGATGGGTAGTCATGTCGCCCCTGTCCCCTTTGGTCACACGGTGTCCGGCACGGGCAGCGGACGTTTCTCGATCGCCGCCGCCATGACCTCCGGAAACAGATCGGGGGTGCAGGCGAACGCCGGTGTGCCCAGCGCCGCGAGAGCGGCCGCGTGCTCCCGGTCGTAGGCCGGAGCGCCTTCGTCCGAAAGGGCCAGCAGCGCGACGAACTGCACGCCCGACGCCTTCATCGCCGCGACGCGCTTGAGCATCTCGTCGCGTATGCCTCCCTCGTACAGGTCGCTGATCAGCACCACCACCGTCTCCGCCGGCCGGGTGATCTGCGACTGGCAGTACGCGAGCGCCCGGTTGATGTCGGTGCCGCCGCCGAGCTGGGTGCCGAACAGAACGTCCACCGGGTCGTCGAGTCTCTCGGTGAGGTCGGCGACCGCCGTGTCGAACACGACGAGCCGTGTGCTGATGGAGCGCATCGACGCCAGCACCGCCCCGAACACCGACGCGTACACCACCGACGACGCCATCGACCCCGACTGGTCGATGCAGAGGACCACCTCCTTCTTCATGGACTGCGAAGCCCGTCCGTATCCCACGAGCCGCTCCGGCACGACCGTCCCGTATTCGGGCAGGTAGTGCTTGAGGTTGGCGGCGATCGTGCGGTTCCAGTCGATGTCGTGGTGGCGCGGGCGGCTGACGCGCGCGCTGCGGTCGAGCGCGCCGGTGAGGGCGGCCCGGGTGCGGGTGGCGAGCCGCTTCTCCAGGTCCTCGACGACCTTGCGCACGACGGCCCTCGCGGTCTCCCGCGTGGTCTCCGGCATCGCCTTGTTGAGGGAGAGCAGCGTGCCGACGAGGTGCACGTCGGCCTCGACCGCCTCGAGCATCTCCGGTTCCAGCAGCAGTGACGACAGCCCGAGCCGGTCGATGGCGTCACGCTGCATGACCTGCACGACGGAGGAGGGGAAGTACGTCCGGATGTCCCCGAGCCAGCGCGCCACGGACGGCGCCGACGCCCCCAGGCCCGCCGATCGGTCCCGCCCGGTGGGTGCCCCCTCCCCCTTCCCGTAGAGCGCGGTGAGCGCCCCGTCCATCGCCGCGTCCCGCCCGGAGAGACCGTGCCCGGTGCCGTCCGCCGCGTCGCCGCCGAGCACCAGCCGCCAGCGCCGCAGCCGCTCCCGCCCGGACTCCGTCTCCGCCACGCCGTTCGCCGTCATGCCCCCACCCCCGCAAGCTCGCCGCTCTCGCCGCAGTTGCCGCTGCCGCCGCCATGGCCGCTGCCCGTCTCATCCGTCTCGTCCGGGTCGCCCGTCCCGCCCTGGGCGCCTCCGTTGCCTCCGTCGCCCGCGTGGCCTGCGTCGCCTGCGTCGCCTGCGTCGGAATCGTCGGGGTCCAGGCCCAGCAGCAGACGCACCACCGGCAGGACGGCGTCCGCCCGCGTCTCGTCGAGCCCGGTCGCGAACCCGGGTGTCCCCGCGCGCGCCCCCGGCCCGCTCCCCCGGTCCCCCGGGCCGCGCCGGACCAGTTCGCCCAGGGTTCTGCGCACCCCCGGCTCGTACGCCGAGAACGTCCGCCGCAGCAGCGGCAGCACGTCCGTGAAGGCCTCCGCGGGCACCGACGTCAGCCACCCGTCGACCAGGGCGAGCAGCTGTTCGTCGTGCACGAGGAGCAGGCCGCCCCCGGAGCCGCCGCCGACGAAGCCCTCGATCCAGGCGGCCGCGTCACCCGGTGGCGTCCCGGGCGACAGGGCGAGCCCCATCAGCCGCGCCGCCTCGCCGGGGTCGAGCTCTCCCTCGTCCAGGAGAAGTCGCACGGCGCGCCCCCGCACGACCCCCGGCACGCTGTCCCGCCCGGCCAGCACCCGCAGCACGGCACGCCAGCGGGCCGGGAGATCCGGGCGCCCGTCCAGCATCCCCACCGCCGCGTGCACCGCGTCCACATGGCGGCGCATCTCGTCCGCCGCGTCCGCGTCGAGCGCGGCGCAGGCTGGGGGCAGACCGACGAAGATCCGTTCGGCGAGGCCCGCCGCCACCTCCGCCAGCGCGCCCGTGTCGGTGCCGCGCACGTCGCCGTAGCGCAGGGAGCGGGCCAGGGCGGGGAGGGCCTGGGCGAGGTGACCGACGTCGGTGTCGAGGGCCGCCCGGTCGGCGAGGACCCGCATCACCGTCGGCAGCGCGTCCGGCAGTCCGGCCAGGAGGCAGCGTTCGGCGAGCGCGGTCACCTGGGCGAGGCCGTGCGCGGCGACGGCCTCCGCCTCCGCCTTGGCGGTGGCCGCGACGAGCACGGTCGTCCCCCACACCCCGGCCTCGGCGACCCGCACGGACAGCTCCGGTTCCCAACGCAGCCGCCAGGTCTCCCGGAACGTCCCCGTGCTGCCGCGCGAGGCGGCCGGCTCGCCCCATTCGACGTGCAGCAGCCGCAACCGGTGCAGCAGCCTGCTGCGCTCGGCGTCGTTCTCCTTGCGCAGGTCGAGCGCCAGTTCCCGCTCCGCCGCCTCCGGTCGCAGCCGCAGCCGACGCTGCAGCCGGTCGAGGTCACGCTGCAACGGCACCGCGGGCGCCCCGGCCGGCACCTCGCCCAGCACGTCGCCGACGACCAGCCGGTCGCGCACCAGCGCCAGCGGAACGTCCGAGCCCTCGCACAGCACCGCGCGCACGGCGTCCGTCGTCTCGCTCAGCCCGGGCAGGGGCCGCCCGCGCAGCGCGGCGAGCGTCTCGGCGAGCCGGACCGCCTCGATGACGTGCGCCGAGGACACGATCCGGTCCTCCTCGCGCAGCAGGACCGCGACCTTCGTCAGCCAGCGCTCGACGGGCCGGTCCGGCGCGCCGAACAGGTGGGCGTACCAGCCGGGCGAGTCGATGCCCGCGCCGTACCCCCCGGCGCGGGCGAGCCTGCGGTGGGTCCACGGCACCCAGGTCAGGTCGGCCCTGCCCTTGGGCAGCCCCTTGAGCAGTGCCCGGTCGGCGGTGACGGCGACCTTCCGGCGCAGCGCGGGCACATGCCACGCCCCGCACACCACGGCCACCGCGTCCGCCCCGAACTCCCTTTGCGCCGCGCGCACCTGGATGCGCATGTACGCCTCCCGCACGAGGTCCCGGTCGGTCCCGTCCCCTCCGGCGTCGTGGTCGTACGTCTCCCGCAGCGCCCCCATCGCCTCCTCGAGCGCGACGAACGGCGCGAACGGGTCCTTCGTTCCGGTGCCCCGATGCTCGACGACGTCCTCCCACCAGCGCTCGGGGTCGTCGTACCCGGCGACCTCGGCGAGTGTCCCCAGCGGATCGACCCGCAGCGCGGCACGGCCCCGGGCGCCGCCCGCACCCCCGTCTCCGCCCGCACCCCCGCTTCCGGCCGCACCCCTGCTTGCGCCGTCGTCTCCGGCGCCACCGTCCGCCCCCTGCGCACGGCCCGGCTCCTCGCCGCCGGGGCCCTCCCCGACCCCCGCTCCCGCGTCGTCGCCCGCCGGTGTCCCGGTGGCGGGCGCCTCCCCGAGCCCCGGCCTCCCGTCCGCGCCCCCCTCCCCGCCCTCTGCGCTCTCCGGGGTCTCCGGGGTCTCCGGGGTCTGCGCCCCCTCCCCCTCCCACGCCAGCGTGTGCGTGGCCGGGAGGTCGATGAACCGGGCGGGAACCCCGTGCTCCAGCGCCCAGCGGAGCGCGACCCACTCCGGGGAGAACTCGGCCAGCGGCCAGAAGGCCGACCGGCCGGGTTCGTCGACGGCGTGGGCGAGAAGGGCGACCGGCGGTCGCATGTCCTCGTCCGCGGCCAGCGGGATCAGCGCGTCGGCCTCCGGCGGGCCCTCGATCAGCACGGTCCGCGGCCGGGCGGCCTCCAGAGCCGCCCGTACCGCCCGCGCCGATCCCGGCCCGTGATGACGCACCCCGAGCAGCAACGGCCGCCCCGCCCTCGGGTCCCGGCCGCCGCCGTCCAGGCCCGGCGCCCCTTCCGCCCTCACCTGCGAGGCCACTTCGTGTCGTCGGCCACAACCGCCGCTCCGTCTCCGTGGGCCCCCGCCCAGGTCGCCTTGTGCCTGTTCACGCGCTCACCTCCCGGCAGGCCCGGTAGAAGTCCGTCCAGCCCGCCCGTTCACGCACGACCGCCTCCAGGTACTCCTGCCAGACGACCCGGTCCGCCGCCGGATCGCGGACGACCGCGCCGAGGATGCCTGCAGCGACGTCCGCCGGCCGCAGCACGCCGTCACCGAAGTGGGCGGCCAGCGCGAGGCCGCCGGTGACGACGGAGATGGCCTCGGCCGTGGACAGCGTGCCGCTCGGCGACTTCACCTTCGTGCGGCCGTCGGCGGTGACGCCGTCGCGCAGCTCACGGAAGACCGTCACCACCCGGCGGATCTCCTCGAAGCCGTCCGGAGCGGCCGGCAGTTCGAGGGAGCGGCCGAGCTGGTCGACGCGCCGCGCGACGATGTCGACCTCGGCCTCCACGCTCTCCGGCAGCGGCAGCACCACCGTGTTGAAGCGTCGGCGCAGGGCGCTGGACAGCTCGTTGACCCCGCGGTCGCGGTCGTTGGCCGTGGCGATGAGGTTGAACCCGCGTACGGCCTGCACCTCCTGCCCCAGCTCCGGTATCGGCAGCGTCTTCTCGGAGAGGATGGTGATCAGCGTGTCCTGCACGTCGGCGGGAATCCGGGTCAGCTCCTCCACTCGGACCGTGGCCCCCTCCGCCATGGCCCGCATGACGGGGCTGGGCACCAGCGCGTCCCGGCTGGGCCCGTGCGCGAGCAGCTGCGCGTAGTTCCAGCCGTAGCGGATCGCCTCCTCCGGGGTGCCCGCGGTGCCCTGCACCAGCAGCGTCGAATCCCCGCTGACGGCCGCGGCCAGGTGTTCGGAGACCCAGGTCTTGGCGGTGCCCGGGACCCCGAGCAGCAGCAGGGCCCGGTCGGTGGCCAGGGTGGTGACGGCCACCTCGACGATGCGGCGCGGGCCCACGTACTTCGGCGAGATCGCCGTGCCGTCCGGCAGGACGCCGCCGAGGAGGTAGGTGGCCACGGCCCACGGCGACAGTTTCCACCGGGCCGGGCGCGGCCGGTCGTCCTGCGCCGCCAGCGCGGCGAGTTCGGCGGCGAAGGCGTCCTCGGCGTGCGGGCGCAATGCCTCCGACGGCTCGTTGCCACTCGGTTTCACGGACGTCGGATCTACGGACACAGACATGGCTGAGGCCCCCTCCAGCTCGGCCGGTTCGGATCTGGTGTCCACCGTGCACCACGCCACTGACAATGCGATCTGACCTGCTAAAACGCCGTCGTGGCCGCGTTCGCCGAGGGCGCGTCGGACGGATTGTCAGTGGGGGGATCTACCTTCGATGTCATGACTCAGCAGGGGGTGCGCTGGACCGTGGACCAGGTGCTGGCACTGGCGCCTGATCCCGCGTCACGCAAAGCGGGAAGCAAACTCGGCGCGGCCGGACCGTGGTCCGGGACGGGGAGTTCGCAGGAGGGGGCGGTGTGGGGTCTGTGCAAGGGCAGCGGCAGCACGCCGTACCGGACGGTCGTCGACGTCGTGCCCTCGCCCGACGCCTCCGGCCCGGCGTTCAAGTGCAGTTGCCCGAGCCGTAAGTTCCCGTGCAAGCACGCGCTCGGGCTCCTGCTGCTCTGGTCGGGCGGGGAGGGGGCGGTGCCGACCGGGCAGGCGCCGGACTGGGCCGAGCAGTGGCTCGCGGGCCGCAGACGTGCACAGGAGAAACGCGAGGCGGGGCCGGCGGGTTCCGCGTCCGGTCCCGCCGATCCGGAGGGGGCGCGCCGCCGAGCGGAACGCCGCGCCGAGCGGATCACCGCGGGGGCCACGGACCTGGAGGAGCGCCTCGCCGATCTCCTGCGAACCGGCCTGGCCACGGCCGAGCGGGCGGGGTACGGGATGTGGGAGGAGACCGCGGCCCGCATGGTCGACGCGCAGGCGCCCGGCCTCGCCGCCCGCGTAAGGGAGTTGGGGGCGATCCCCGCCTCCGGACCCGGCTGGCCGGTGCGGCTGTTGGAGGAGTGCGCGCTGCTCCATCTCCTGGACCGGGGCTGGCTGCACCGCGAGCGGCTGCCGGACGCCCTGGCGGCGACGGTCCGCACCCGCGTGGGCCTGCCCTCGACCCCGGAAGGGCCACCGGTCCGGGACCACTGGCTGGTCCTCGCCCAGTACGACAGGAGCGACACGAAACTGACGACCCGCCGCATCTGGCTGTACGGCGCCGCCTCGGGGCGCACCGCGCTCCTGCTCTCCTACGGAGCCGCGGGCCGCGCCCCCGAGCTCACCCTGCCCGTGGGCCTGGCCCTCGACGCCGAACTGTCCGCCCACCCGGGAGCCGGGGGGCAACGGGCGGCGCTCGGCGAGCAGTTCATGCCGCCCGCCCCCGCCGGGACCCGGCCCCCGGGCACGACGACGACCGAGGCGGCCGCCCGGTACGGCGCGGCCCTGCGCGACGACCCCTGGCAGGAGTCCGTGCCGGTCACGCTGGCCGACGTCATACCGATCCCGGACGGCGACACCTGGCAACTGGCCGACGCCGCGGGCGACACGGCGCTGCCCCTCACCCCGGCCGCGGTCTCGCGCCCCGGCCTGTGGCGTCTGGTCGCCCTCTCGGGCGGCGCCCCCGTCACGGTCTTCGGCGAGTGCGGCCACCGCGGTTTCACCCCGCTGACGGCCTGGCCGACGGGCCCAGGAGAGGCGGTGCGCCTGTGCTGAACAGCCCACCGCCCTCGCCCGCCCCGGCCAGGACGACAAGAACCCCGGCCACGCCAACCCCAGCCCCATCGGCATCGGCATCGGCATCGGCATCGGCAACAGAAGGGAGTTTCATGAACGCAGGCTCGCCCCTCTCCCCGTCGCCCTCCTGGGAGGACCTGGTCACCGCGGCCCTCCTGGGCACCGACCGTCGCACCCCCCAGGGCACGGCCCCCGGCCGGAACGCTCCGGCGGCCCTGCTGGACGCGGCGGCCGCGGAGACGGTCCGTCGGCGCGCCGGCCTGCGCCCGGGCCCCGCGGCGCCGCGCCCGGAACCGGCCGCCGTGGACCCTCGCCCGGCGCTGCCCCTCGCGGCGGCCCGCAGACTCGCCCTTCTCCTGGCCGACCGCCCCGGCGTGGCGGGAGGCGGCCGGAGGGGGACGGCTCCCGATCTCATCGAACTGCTGCCCCAGTGGCTGACGGCGGTCAACGCCAGGGGGTTCGCCGCACCCGCCGAGTCCCTTCCCGCGCTGCTCGACGCGGCACGCGCGCGTACGGACCTGCGTCCGGCGGCACTGCAGTTCGCGGGTTCCCGCGCACTGTGGCTGGCCCGGCTGAACCCGGACTGGCGGTTCGCCCTGCGCGCGGCCCCGGGCGGCGGCACGGCTCTGCCGGGTCCGGAGGAGACCGCGCGCATCGAGGAGCTCTGGCGGGAGGGCCTGTTCGCCGAGCGGGTCTCGCTCCTGGCCTCGATCCGCTCCCGTGACCCCGACGCGGCCCGCGCACTGCTCGTGTCCACCTGGGCGACCGAACGCGCCGAGGACCGGCTGATGTTCCTCGACTCCCTGCGCACCGGCCTCGGCCCCCGGGACGAGCCGTTCCTGGAGCAGGCGCTGGCCGATCGAAGCCGCAATGTGCGGGCCACGGCCGCGGAGCTGCTGTCGGCGCTGCCGGAGTCGGCGCTGGCCGCGCGGATGGCGGTCCGGGCGGGCGCCTGCGTGGCCGTCGACCACACCGGGGACACGCCGACGCTGGTGGTGGAGGCGCCGCACGAGTGCGACGCGGCCATGGAACGCGACGGCGTCTCGCCCAAGGCTCCGCCCGGCCGGGGCGAACGGTCCTGGTGGCTCGGCCAGTTGGTGGAGGCGACCCCGCTCTCCGGCTGGCCGGCCCGTCTGGGCGGCCGGACGCCGGAACAGATCGTGGCGTTGCCGGTCGCCGACGACTGGCTGGGCGAACTGCATGCCGCCTGGTGCCGGGCGGCCGTGCGACAGCGGGACGCCGACTGGTCGCGGGCGCTGCTCGGCCCGCCGTCGGCGCCGGGCGCGGGCGGTCCCGGCGCGGTCTCCCTCGCCGAGCGGGCGAAGTTGCTGGGCACCCTGGCGGCGGCCGAACGGGCCGACTGGGTCGCCGGTTTCATCGCGGCGCACGGTCTGTCGGAGGCGTTCCAGCTGCTCGGCGTCTGCGCCGTCCCCTGGTCCGCGCCACTCGGCCGGTCCGTGGTCGACGCGCTCAACATCGCACGCGACGCGGGAAGTTACCCCTGGAGCTTCAGCGGCGTCATGGGCCTGGCCGAACGCTGCCTCGACCCCTCGGAAGCAACCCGGCTCGACGCCCTCCTGGCAACACCGGACGAACCACAGGACGCCGCGCCGGGCGCAGGCGGCTACTGGGCAGAGGCCTTCCAACGACTGGGAAGAACCCTACGGCTGAGAGCGGTGATGACAGAGGAACTCGCCTCTGCCTGAGGGGCCCGGGTCCGAGGCTGAGGCCGGTGCCGGTGCCGGGGTTGAGGCCGGTGCCGGTGCCGGAGTTGAGGCCGGTGCCGGTGCCGGCGCTGAAGCCTGTGCCGGGTCCGGCGCTGAAGCCTGTGCCGGGTCCGGCGCTGAGGCCTGTGCCGGCGCTGAGGCCTGTGCCGGGCCCGGGGTTGAGGCCGGTGCCGGTGCCGGAGTTGAGGCCGGTGCCGGCGCTGAGGCCTGTGCCGGGCCCGGAGTTGGGGCCGGTGCCGGTGCCGGGCCAACCTGATGGGGACCGGGGCATATGTCGAACTGGGTGCGCGCGGTCGGACGGTCCGGAAGCCCGGGCCCGGATCCTCAAGCCCGTCCGAGTCGAACCAGGACCATCCGGCAACCCAGCCCCGGACCCAGACCTCCAAGCCCGTCCGGCGTTTGAGGACGAGGCCCCTTCAGGGCCGAACGGGGGTCTGGGGGCAGAGCCCCCAGGGCCGGTCACCCCAACCCACCCGCACCGCACACGAGCCCGCACCGTACACCGGCCCGCACCCCACACGAGCCCGCACCGCACACCGGCCCAAGCGCCGCAGGCTCACGCGACCTGCCGCACGTTGGCCCGGACCCAGTCGACGATCGACGCGGTGGTCGCCCCGGGAGTGAAGATCTCCGCGACGCCCTTCTCCTTCAACGGCGCGATGTCCGCCTCGGGAATGATCCCGCCGCCGAACACCAGGATGTCCTCCGCGTCCCGTTCCTTCAGCAGCTCGATCACCGCGGCGAAGAGCGTGTTGTGCGCCCCCGACAGCACGGACAGACCGATCGCGTCCGCGTCCTCCTGGATCGCGGTGTCGACGATCGCCTCTGGCGTCTGGTGCAGCCCGGTGTAGATGACCTCCATGCCGGCGTCGCGCAACGCCCGAGCGATCACTTTGGCGCCGCGGTCATGGCCGTCGAGTCCCGGTTTGGCCACCACCACGCGGATCGGACCGGCTGCCACACCCATCACTGCCTCCATGAAGCGACTGCGTCCATCCTCCACGGCCCGCACACCCCTCGCCAGGCCGCCCGGGGAAGTGAACGAACGTTATCGCCAACATCCCGCAACCGGCCGTTTCACGGCGCGGGCCGAGGGGGAAATCACACGGAGGGACACGTTCACCGCGCACGGTTCCCCCGCGCCAAGGGGGGTCCTGCGCACCGGGAGCCGCAACGAGGTAGCCGTACCGCCACGCGCCGCAGACCGCGCCGCGTGGCGGTACGGCGCATCGGCAGGCACGATGGTCATGTAGGGCAGGTAAGGCACGACAGCGGGAGCCTCGTCGCCAGTACCGGCAGGGATTCCCGTCACGTCGATCGGTATGCACGGGTGTCGTGAGAGCCGCACACCCCGCACACCGCAGGCCGGACCCGCTCCACACCCTGTCGTGCCCGATCGACCTCCTCGACATGCGACTTCCACGAGGGCACACGGGGGACAGAGAAGTCCTCAGCGTGCCGACAGGAGGTCGGCCATGAAGGTCACCTGGGCTTTGCAGCCCATTCTTCCGTTGTGTCAGCGCCTGCTGCCGGACATGCCGACCCTTCCAGGCTTCCCGAACCTCACGCATCTCACGAACCTTCCAGGTCTTCCGCACCTCCCGGGTTTTCCGGGACTCCCGAGCCTTCCGAGCAGGCTGGCGGGACTCTCCCTGGCGCTCCTGAAGGCGACCGCCCTCGACCTCGCGATCCTCGCGGGCCATCTGCTCCTCTATCCCTCCGGCATCGCCCAGGAGCGCCGCTGCGCGATCCGCCCCGAGCTGCCCGGGCAGGCGTCCGCCGACGAGCCCGCGCATCTGCCCGCCCAGGCTCCGCCCCCGGTGGTGCTGCTGCACGGGTTCATCGACAACCGTTCGGTGTTCGTCCTGTTGCGCCGCAGCCTGGCCCAGCACGGCAGGCACCGGGTGGAGTCGCTGAACTACTCACCCCTGACGTGTGACATCCGGATCGCGGCCGAGCTGCTCGGCCGGCACATAGAGGAGATCTGCGAGCGCACGGGCAGTCCGCAGGTCGACGTGGTCGGACACAGCCTGGGAGGCCTGATAGCCCGCTACTACGTGCAGCGGCTGTCCGGTGACGCCCGCGTGCGGACGTTGGTCACGCTGGGCACCCCGCACTCCGGCACCCGGGTGGCGCCGCTGGCGAACGCGCACCCGATAGTGCGCCAGATGCGCCCCGGCTCGGAGCTGATCGAGGAGCTTTCCCGGCCCGCACCGGGCTGCCGTACGCACTTCGTCAGCTTCTGGAGCGATCTCGACCACCTGATGGACCCGCTGGAGAGCGCCTGCGTCGAGCATCCGGACCTGCTGGCGCAGAACGTCCGCGTGAGCGGCATCGGCCACCTCGCACTGCCGGTCCACCCCGCCGTCGCGACGGGCATCCGGCAGGCCCTGGACACCGAGCACCCGGGAACGATCGCCGACGCCACCCCGCGAAGCGGCGGCCTGACGGTGGCCTGAAGAGGCGGCCCGAACGTGGCTCGAAGCGGCTTCAAGTCGGCCTGAGGGCAGGCTCACCGCGCGCTGTCGGCGGCGCGCCTCACGGTGTCGACTCGCAACGGTGTCCCGTCGCGGCAACCCCAGCGGTCCGAGGGCGCTCGAACAGCGCCCGAAACCCCTCCCTCAGCGCTCCCACACACCCCTCACCACACCCCTCACCACACCCCTCGAATCCGCCTCCGACATCGAACGCTATTCGAACGTACGGCCAAGCTCGCGCCCCCCGTCCCCCGAAACACGGCCGAATGCCCCTTTCCTGCGAGGGTGAAACCTGCAGAAGATTGTCGTGCCCGCGTACTGCCGGGTACAGTCGCCGCACTGCTCTGGCAGCCCTTGTCGTCGGCGAAAGAGAAGTTGGTGAACGACCGTCACCCGTCGGGGATCACGACCACCCCGGCCCCGGCTTCTGACGCCGCTTCGGCGCACTACGCGTCGTACGGCACCCAGGAAGCCTCGTACGACGGCTTCACCACGTACCAGGGTTACGAGACCGGCTCCTACGACGCCGGCGCGCACCCCAGTGGGCACTTCACGGCGGCCGACCCCCTCTTCGGCGAACTCCCGGGCGACGGCACGCACTCCGCCACCGGTACGTACGACGCCACGCGGTGGAACACCGGCGGTCACCAGGCCCCGGACACGGGCAGTCACCAGACCCTGAACTACGACGGCTACGCGGCCCAGCACCACGCCGCCTACGACACCGGCGCCTACGACGCGACCGCCTGGTCCGGCGAGCACCAGCACCTGTCCGCCGTCCCGCAGCAGGCGACGTCGCACGACGCCAGCGGGCAGTGGGACACGAGCGCGTGGCTGCACCCCGACCAGTCCGCAGGGCCCGCGGACCGGACCCAGCAGTGGGAATGGGGCACGCAGGCCTTCGACACCGGCGCGTACGACGCCACGCAGTGGAACTCCGACGGCGGCGAGAGCGCCGAGGCCGAACACACGGACGGCGACTACGAACAGCCCGCCGAGGTTCCCTTCGACCAGCAGGCCACCGCCACCTTCGAACAGCTCGCGCACGACGAGCCCGCACCGGCCGACGGTGAACTGTCCGACGACGTCCCCTCCCTCCTCGACGATCAGGAGGAGGCCGCCCCCGCACCCCTCGGCCGGGCAGCCACCCGCAACGCGAACCGCTCACGGCGTCGTATGCCCGCCAAGCGGTCGGCCCTGCTGACGGTGGCCGTGCCCTCGGCCTGCGTAATGGGGGTCGCCGGGATCGCCGCCGCCTCCGTCGGCACCCTGACCGGCGGTGACGACCGGGGCACGACGGCCTCCGCGTCGGACGCGCAGCCGGTGAAACCCGCCACCGCCAACAACAAGTTGGACAGCCAGCTCGAGACCCTCAGCGCCGAGGCCGACGACTTCGCCGACCGGGCGAGCCGTACGCAGGAACGCATCGACCTCAAGGCGCAGCAGGAAGCCGAGAAGAAGAAGGCGGCCGCTGAGGCGGCCCGCAAGGAGCGGCTGCGCCCCAAGTACGCCCTTCCGGTCGCGCAGCACGGCCTCAGCGCCTACTTCGGCCAGGCCGGCATCAACTGGATGTCCCAGCACACCGGCATCGACTTCCCGGTCTCCTACGGCACGACGGTGATGGCCGCGACGGACGGCACCGTGCGGACGCAGTGGAACAGCGCCTACGGGAACATGATGATCGTGACGGCGAAGGACGGCACGGAGACCTGGTACTGCCATCTCTCCACCTACCGCGTCTCGTCCGGCACGACCGTCAAGGCCGGCGACCCGATCGCGTACTCCGGCAACTCCGGCAACTCCACCGGCCCGCACCTGCACTTCGAGGTTCGGCCGGCCGGCGGCTCCGCGATCGACCCGCTGCCGTGGCTGCGCAGCCACGCACTGAACCCGACGTAATACGGACCGGGACCGGGCCCATACGGACCGGGGCCGGGCCGAACCGGCGCGAGAACGAGACGTGGAGACCGGCTTCACACCCTGAGCCCCCGCCGCCGAAGCGGGGGCTCACTCGTGCGCTGTCCGGGTGCCGTTCGTGCGCCGTCGGCGCGCTACAGCTTCTCCACCGGCGCGTACCGCAGCAGCAGCCGCTTCGGCTTGGTGTCGCCGAAGTCGATCGTCGCCTCGGCGTTCGCGCCCGTGCCCTTCACGCCCACGACCGTGCCCAGCCCGAACTGGTCGTGCGTGACACGGTCGCCCACGGTCAGCGCGACCACCGGCTTCTCCGCCGTCCGCCGTGTCGCGAAGCCGGACGCGCCCGCGGCCGACGAGCGCGAGCGGGACGAGGACAGCGAGGCCGCCACCCCGGACACCGGACCGGAGGACACGGGCGCGGTCGCCCCCGTCCGCTTCCAGTCCACATGCGTCGCCGGGATCTCCTCCAGGAACCGGGAGGGCGGGTTGTACGACGGCTGTCCCCAGGCGCTGCGCAGCGAGGACCGGGTGAGGTACAGCCGTTCACGCGCGCGCGTGATGCCCACGTAGGCGAGCCGGCGTTCCTCCTCCAGCTCCTTGGTCTGGCCGAGGGCGCGCATGTGTGGGAAGACGCCGTCCTCCATGCCGGTCAGGAAGACGACCGGGAACTCCAGGCCCTTGGCGGTGTGCAGGGTCATCAGGGTGATGACTCCGGAGCCGTCCTCCTCCTCGTCCGGGATCTGGTCGGAGTCGGCGACCAGGGCGACCCGCTCCAGGAAGTCGGAGAGCCCGGCCGGTGTGCCGCCTTCGCCCTCCGCCTCACCGGTCTCCTGCTCGAACTCCAGGGCCACGGCGGCGAGTTCCTGGAGGTTCTCGATGCGCGTCTCGTCCTGCGGGTCGGTGGAGGCCTGCAACTCGGCGAGGTAGCCGGTGCGTTCGAGCACCGCCTCGAGGACGGTGGCGGGACCCGCACCGGACTCGACGACGGTGCGGAGTTCCTCCATGAGCGCGTTGAACCGCTTCACGGCGTTCGTCGACCGCGAGGCCATGCCGTAGGCCTCGTCGACGCGCTTCAGCGCCTGCGGGAAGCTGATCTTCTCGCGCTGGGAGAGGGCGTCGATCATCGCCTCGGCGCGGTCGCCGATGCCGCGCTTGGGCACGTTGAGGATCCGGCGCAGCGGGACCGAGTCCTCCGGGTTGGCCAGCACGCGCAGGTAGGCCAGGACGTCCCGGACCTCCTTGCGCTCGTAGAAGCGGACTCCGCCGACGACCTTGTAGGGCAGGCCGACGCGGATGAAGATCTCTTCGAAGACACGGGACTGGGCGTTGGTGCGGTAGAAGACGGCGACGTCGCCCGCCTTCGCCTCCCCGGCGTCCGTCAGACGGTCTATCTCGTCGGCGACGAACTGGGCCTCGTCGTGCTCGGTGTCGGCCACATAGCCGGTGATGCGGGCGCCGGCGCCCGCGTTGGTCCACAGGTTCTTGGGGCGGCGGGACTCGTTGCGCTCGATGACCGCGTTCGCCGCCGACAGGATCGTCTGCGTGGAGCGGTAGTTCTGCTCCAGCAGGATCGTCGTCGCGTCCGGGTAGTCCTCCTCGAACTGGAGGATGTTGCGGATCGTCGCGCCCCGGAAGGCGTAGATCGACTGGTCGGCGTCGCCCACGACGCACAGTTCGGCGGGCGGCAGGTCGAACTCGCCGGGCGGTACGTCCACGGGGTGCTCGGAGGTGCCGACGAGTTCCCGGACCAGCGCGTACTGGGCGTGGTTGGTGTCCTGGTACTCGTCGACGAGGACGTGCCGGAAGCGGCGCCGGTAGTGCTCGGCGACGTCGGGGAAGGCGCGCAGCAGGTTGACCGTCGTCATGATCAGGTCGTCGAAGTCGAGGGCGTTCGCCTCGCGCAGCCGGGACTGGTACATCGCGTAGGCCTGGGCGAGGGTCTTCTCGAAGCCGTCGGTGGCCTGCGCGGCGAAGTCCTCCTCGTCGATCAGCTCGTTCTTCAGGTTGCTGATCTTGGCGCTGAAGGACTTGGGCGGGTAACGCTTGGGGTCGAGGTCCAGGTCGCGGCAGACCAGGGCCATGAGGCGCTTGGAGTCGGCGGCGTCGTAGATCGAGAAGGACGACGTGAAGCCGAGCTTCTTGCTCTCCCGGCGCAGGATGCGCACGCACGCGCTGTGGAAGGTCATCACCCACATCGCGTTCGCGCGCGGGCCGACGAGCTGCTCGACGCGCTCCTTCATCTCGCCCGCGGCCTTGTTGGTGAAGGTGATCGCGAGGATCTGCCCCGGGTGCACGTTGCGCGCGGCGAGCAGATGGGCGATGCGGTGGGTGAGCACGCGCGTCTTGCCGGAGCCGGCGCCGGCCACGATGAGCAGCGGAGTGCCGGCGTGCGCGACGGCCGCACGCTGGTTGTCGTTCAGCCCCTCCAGCAGCGCCGCCGCGTCCAGGACCGGGCGCGGGGCGCCGTCGCGGTAGTGGGCGTCCCGGTCCGGGGGCAGGTCGAACTTCCCGCCGAACAGATCGTCCGGAACCGACTCCGGTCCGTGATCGTCCTCGGGCGGCGGCGGGGGTTCCTCCCCGTGGGCGCGGGGGCCCTGGAGATCCGCCAGGAAGCTGTCGTCAAAGAGGCTGCTCATCGCTCTCCGAGTCTAGGGTGCCCCACTGACAACGCGGAGCCGTCCCGGGAACATCCCCGATCTCACCTTCCGAGGCGGCGTTATCACAGCACGTGATCCCACGCGCGGGCTTCGCCCAAAGTCACGAAAATGTATCGGGCATATCGCCCGCCAACCTTCACACGGGCCACACGAGTTGGCTACCGTGCCGGGCAGGCCGCACGGATCCCCACCGGCGAACCTCGCCGGGCCGCACGGCCTCCGCCGAGTCCGGTGCGCCCCCTGTGCGGCAGCCGGAGCCGGGAACCCACCGAACCCCCGGGGTGAATCGACCCGACCCTCCTCCCAGGGACGGGCCGTAGGGCGCCCTTCCGAACCATCCGCCCGAACCCTCCCCCCAGTGCCCGAACGGACTGGGCGGGCCCCCCACCGCCGACCCGGTAGGCGGACGTTGGAAGGAGTCGCCTCCCTTGGCGTCGCAGCACCGCAAGCCGCGCTCCGCGGGCCCGCGCGTGGCAGGCATACGCACGCCCGCCTTCGCCACCGCCGCGTTGACGTCCGTCGCCCTGCTCTCCCAGACGGCGAACGCCGCGCCGGACGACGGCAAGCCGAGCCTGGAGGAGGTCGAGAAGAAGGTCGACGACCTCTACCGCCAGGCAGAGTCGGCGACCGAGAAGTACAACGCCGCCAAGGAGAAGACGACCAAGCAGCGCAAACGCGTCGACACCCTCCTCGACGACGTCGCCCAGCGCACCCAGAAGCTCAACGAGGCGCGGGAGGAGCTGGGTTCCTACGCCGCGGCCCAGTACCGCACCGGCGCCTCCGCGCCCGACACGGCGACGTTCCTGCTCGCGGACACCCCGCAGGACTACTTCGACCAGAACCAGCTGATGAGCCGGCTCACCGATCGCCAGAAGGGCGCGGTCGACGACTACGTGACCGAGCAGTCGGCGACGATGAGGAAGCGCCAGGAGGCGGCAGAGAGCCTTGCGACGCTCACCGACACGCAGAGCGAGCTCCGGACCGCCAAGGCCACCGTCCAGAAGAAGCTGAGCGACGCGCGCGAGCTGCTGTCCCGGCTGACGGCCCAGGAGAAGGCGCGCCTCGCGGCGATCGAGAAGCAGAAGCAGGAGGAGGCCGCACGCCAGGCGGCCGAGCTCGCCCGGCAGCAGGCGGCACGGCAGGCGGCGGCGCAGCAGGAGAGCGGCGGCTCGTCGGGCACGGGGACCTCGACGGGGACCTCGTCCACCTCGCCGTCCCCGGCGGACTCCACGTACACCGCCAAGGCCGAGAAGGCGCTGGCCTTCGCCCGCGCGCAGATCGGCAAGCCCTACGTCTGGGGCGCCACGGGCCCCGACTCCTACGACTGCTCCGGCCTCACCCAGGCCGCCTGGAAGGCCGCCGGCGTCACCCTCCCGCGCACCACCTACGACCAGGTGAACGCCGGCACCACGGTCTCCCTCGCCGACGCCCAGCCCGGTGACCTGGTGTTCTTCTACGACGACGTCAGCCACGTCGGCGTCTACATCGGCAACGGCATGATGATCCACGCCCCGAAGCCGGGCGCGTACGTCCGCGAGGAGTCGATCTACTACGACGGCGAGTCGGGCATCCACAGCTTTGTGCGCCCGGCCTGAGCGCACGACCTGCCATCCACGCGTGGCCTGCCCATAGCGACTGAGCGCACGAGTCGGGCAGCCGCCCGCACGGCCTGCCCGACCGCAACGCACGGACCGGGCATGCGCCGCATGGCCTGCCCGGCCTCGACACGCGCGCGGGGCGCGCCCGACGCCAATACACCGGACCACGGTCGGGCGCCGTCGCTCCTGACACCGCCTTGCGCCTCTTGCACCGCCCTGCACGTCGCGCCCTGGGCCCCGGGGCCTGCACCTCGCGCGCTGCACTCCGCGCCCTGCACCCGCGCGTAATTCCGGCTGCACGCGCGCGTGCCCCGCTCGTGCGGCGGGGCGGGCTCCTTAGCATCGGGCGCATGTCCGGGTCCTCCGCTGTCCCCTCGTCCTCCCCCGGCCCCTCCGGCCGTTCCCCTCTCCGCGTCTGGTGGGCGCGGCGGCAGCCGGCGGCCGGGGCCGCTGTGATGGCGACCGGGATCCTGTCGATCGGTCTGGATCTGACCGGGTACGACGTGTTGTCCCGCGTCGCCCTGGCGATGGCGGGCGCCGCCTGGGTGGCGCTCGCGGTGGACTTCGTCGCACGGCTGGTGTCGGAGCGCGAGCATTGGCTGGCGGAGGCCGGGACGCCGGAGGCGATGACCGCCGTGGCCGCGACGGCGGTGCTCGGAACGCGTCTTTCGATGCTGGGCCGGCAGACGCTCGCCGAGGCGCTGCTGGCCCTGGCCACGGTGTTGTGGCCGGTGCTGCTCGTGACCGTCGTACGACGCTGGAGACGGGGCATGCCCGGCGGGGTATTCCTGTGCTGCGTGGCCACGCAGGGGCTCGCCGTGCTCGGTGCGGTCCTCGCGAGGGCGGAGGGGGCGGCCTGGCTCGCGCACGCGGCGCTCGTGCTGTTCTGGCTCGGTCTCGTGCTCTACTGCGTCGCCCTGGCCCTGTTCGACGTGCGACAGGTCGCGGAGGGCCCCGGGGACCAGTGGGTGGCGGGCGGCGCGCTCGCCGTCTCGGCGCTCGCGGGGGCGAAGCTCCTCGCGGCCGACACCGGGGGTCTGTACCTGTGGAACGACGACGACACCGATGTCCTGCGCACGGTGACCGTCGCGCTGCTGGTGCTCGACCTGGCCTGGTACGCCGTGCTGCTGGCCGCCGAGGCGCGATGGCCACGGCCGCGCTACGACATCCGCCGCTGGTCGACGGTCTTCCCGATGGGCATGACGGCGGCGGCCACCCTGTCCGTCGCGGACGACGTCGACCTCCCGTCGCTGGAAGTGCCGGGGGAGGTGCTGCTGTGGGTCGCCGTGGCGGCGTGGCTGGCCCTCGCCGCGGCGGCGGTGGCCTCGGCCGTCGAGGTCGTCGGGGTCGTCAGGTCCAGAGCACCGCGATGAAGACGTTCACCACGGTCAGCAGTCCGACCAGGCCGAAGAGAGGCTTCTCCACCCGCTCGTCGTCCCGCTTCACGTAGACGAGGCCGAGGATCACGATCAGCAGCGCCAGCTTCACGCCGATCTTGATGTTGTTGACATGCTGGTCGTCGGCCTGGTTGAGGCCGACCAGGATGACGCCGGTGACCAGCATCGTCGCCGCGCCGTGCAGCATCGCGGGGACGAAGCGGGCCGTGCCCTGGCCCATCGCCTTCATCTGCGTGAGGAAGCCGCCGAGGAGCGCGGCGATGCCGATGATGTGCAGGCCGACGAAGAGATGGATGAGTACGTCCATGAAGCCGGATGCTAATCAGCCGGCCCGCCCCGCCCGACACCGCCCCTCGCACCGACCGGGCCGGCGCGCCCGCGAGCGCTTCGCCGGCCCACGCGGCCCGCGAACGCTTGCCGCGCCGCCGCCCGCGAGCGCTTGCATATATGCGCCATAGCACCCCGGCGTCCGGCATGCCCCGGAATCACCGCTTCGGTCAGGCGCCGCGTGAACCCGACGCGCCGGTTTCGAAATGTCGAACACATACGGTCACCCGGCAGTCCGCTCGCGTCACTTCCGCACATCGCGTTACCCGACCGTCACCATCAGGCCTAGCGTCCTCCCCCAGGTGACCGGCTCCCCACCGCCGCCCGGCCCAGGGGCGGCAGTCGGCCACCACCGCCGAGGAGTCCGGCGGCGTCCCGCTCCCCCGTGCGGGCCGTCGCCGGGCCCGTCAGCCGCTTCCCGGGGCCGTCCGTCCGCTCCCCCCGACGGCCCAGGGTCGCGGATGACGGGGTCGGCCGTCGGCCCGCCGGTCACCCGGAGGCCGTACGGACCGGCCGAGGCGGTCGTACGAAAGGACGTGCAGTCCCACGTGGCAGCGCACCGCAAGCCCCGACAGCGCTCGCTCGGCGGCCAGACGGCCCGTACCGCGTTCACGCTCGCTCTCGCGGGCGCCGCGACGGCGACGGCCTTCGACGGGACCGGACAGGCCGAGCCGAGCCTGACCCCGGCCGAGGTCAAGGCGAAGGTGGCCAAGCTGTACCAGGAGGCCGAGGAGGCCACCGAGAAGTACAACGGCGCGCAGGAGAAGGCCACTGCGGCCGAACAGCGGCTGGCGACGATGCGGGACGAGGCGGCGCGCAAGGAGGAGAAGCTCAACTCGGCGCGTGAGGCGCTGGGTTCGATGGCGGCGGCGCAGTACCGCAGCAGCGGGCTCGACCCCGCCGTGCAACTGGCGCTCTCCGACGATCCCGACCGCTACCTCGACGGCGCCGCCTTCGCCGAACGGGCCGGCGACCGGCAGGCGGCCGCCGTCGCCCGGGTGCGCGGACAGCTGCGGGAGATCGAGCAGTTGCGCGGCGCCGCACGCCTCGAACTGACCTCGCTCAAGGCGCGCCAGGCGGAGCTGAGGGCGCAGAAGACGACGATCACCGGCAAGCTGGACGCGGCACGCCGGCTGCTGTCCCGGCTGACCGCGGCCGAGCGGGCCCGGATCGGCGACGCGGACGGCGGGAGCACGGGCGCCCGCGCCTCACGCGCCTCGGCGAGCGGACGCGTCGGCCTCCCGACGCCCGGCTCCGCCACCGCCGAAGCCCCCAGCTCCCGTGCGGCCGCCGCGGTCTCCTACGCCTACTCGAAGCTCGGCAGCCCGTATGTGTGGGGCGCCACCGGACCCAACGCCTTCGACTGCTCGGGCCTCGTCCTCGCCTCCTACCGCTCCGCCGGGGTCTCCCTGCCCCGCACCACCTACTCCCAGATCGGTGCCGGGCAGCGCGTCTCCCGCTCCGAACTCCTCCCGGGCGACCTGGTGTTCTTCTACTCCGGCATCACTCACGTGGGCCTGTACATCGGCGGCGGCCAGATGATCCACGCACCGAACCCGTCAGCTCCGGTGCGGGTGGCTCCGATCGACGAGATGCCTTTCGCGGGCGCGACACGGGTGGTGTGAGGCGGTGCGGCCACCAGCCGCCCACCGAACGTCACACCGACCGCCACACCTGACGCCCCGCCGGACGTCACACCAACCGCCCCGCCAGACGTCACACCAGCCGCCCCGCCAGACACGACGCCAGGCGTCGCACCAGACGCGACGCCAGAATCCCACCGAACGTCACACCAGACGCGACGCCAGGGGTCACACCGAACATGTCACGCGGGTCGCCCCGCCGGACGTCACACCAGCCGTCGCGCCGTGGCCCACCGGGTCAGCTCGTGCCGGTTGGACAGCTGGAGCTTGCGCAGCACCGCCGAGACGTGCGACTCGACCGTCTTGACGGAGATGAAGAGCTGCTTGGCGATCTCCTTGTAGGCGTAACCGCGGGCGATGAGCCGCAGGACCTCGCGCTCGCGCTGGGTGAGACGGTCGAGGTCCTCGTCGACCGGCGGGGCGTCCGTGGAGGCGAAGGCGTCGAGGACGAACCCCGCGAGGCGCGGCGAGAAGACGGCGTCGCCCTCCTGCACCCGGAAGACGGAGTTCACGAGGTCGGTCCCCGTGATCGTCTTGGTGACATAGCCACGGGCGCCGCCGCGGATCACCCCGATCACGTCCTCCGCCGCATCCGACACGGACAGGGCGAGGAAGCGCACAGGCTGTTCGGCGTCGGCCATCAGCGGGGCGCAGCGGCGCAGCACTTCGACCCCGCCGCCGCCCGGCAGATGAACGTCGAGGAGGACCACCTCGGGCCGGGTCGCGGTGATGACGGTCACCGCCTGGTCGACGTCCGCCGCCTCGCCGACGACCTCCACGCCGGTCTGGGCGGTCTGGCCGATCTCGGCCTGCACGCCCGTGCGGAACATGCGGTGGTCGTCGACGAGGACCACGCGCACATGGCGCCCGCCCGTGGCGTCGCCCGGGGTCTTCGCCGGCTCGGCCGCCTCCGCAGCTCCCGTCGTGCCGTTCGTGTCGGTCGTGTCGGTCGGGTCGCTCATGACGTCTTCTCCGCCCTCTCCATCTCCAGCTCGATCTCGGTGCCGCCGCCCGGGGCCCCCCGCAGCCGCGCCGTGCCGCCGTGGCGCTCCATGCGGCCGATGATCGATTCTCTGACGCCCATGCGGTCGGCGGGTATCGAGTCGAGGTCGAAGCCGGGGCCGCGGTCGCGGACGGACACGAAGACCGTCCTGCCCTCGACTTCGGCGTAGACCTGCACGGCGCCGCCCTCGCCACCGTACTTGGCCGCGTTCACCATCGCCTCACGCGCGGCCTGCATCTGTGCGCCGACCCGTTCGTCGATCGGGCAGTCGCCGACGACCACGACCTCGATGGGGACGCCGTGCTTGTCCTCCACCTCGGCGGCGTTGCGGCGGACCGCGTCGGCGACGGTGGTGGGCTCGTCGGCCTCTTCCTTGCCGGTCCCCTCGGGTTTGTACAGCCAGGTGCGCAGGTCGCGTTCCTGGGCGCGGGCCAGGCGGCGCACCTCGCCCGCGTTCTCGGCGTTGCGCTGGATCAGGGTCAGGGTGTGCAGCACGGAGTCGTGGACATGGGCGGCGACCTCCGCCCGTTCCTGGGCGCGGATGCGCATCAGGCGCTCCTCGGAGAGGTCCTGGGTCATACGGACCAGGTAGGGCCCGGCGAGGAGCGTGATGCCGACGATCACGGCGAGCGCCGCCTGCAGAACGGACCCGAGGTGGGCGGCGGAGCCCTGCAGGACGAAGGTGCCGGAGACGCCGGCCGTGACCAGCAGGACGCCGGCTCCCGCGCGCAGCAGCGTGAGCGTGCGGCGTCTGCGGCCCACCTCGACCCAGCGGGCCCGGCGGGCGTTGTCCGCCTGGCGCCAGACGAGGGCGACGCCCGCTCCGACGAGGACGGCGGGCACGAGGTACGCCTTGGCGCCGCTGCCCAGATTCACGTTGCCCACGAAGACCGTGGCGACGACGACCATGAGGAGCAGGGCGACGATCTGCCCCTTGTCGGGCTTGCGGGCGACGAGCCGGCGACGGCCGTCGGGGGCGGTCTCGGTGACGACGAGCGCCGGGGGCTTCTGGTCTCCGACGCCGCCGACGCCGAGCGGCACGAAGAACCAGAACGCCGCGTAGAGCAGGGCGCCGAGGCCGTCCGCCATGAACAGGCCGACGAAGACGAGCCGCACCCACACGACGGGCAGGCCGAGATGCCCGGCGAGCCCCCGCGCCACACCACCCAGCCAGCGTCCGTCGCTGCTGCGGTAGAGCTTGCGCGGCGGCCGCGGTTCGACGAGTGGCGCTGCTGCGGCTTCCGGCATGCCAACGATGGTCACACGGGCGGCGGAGCCGGGCATCAGGGTTCGCCCCCGAGACGCCCCTGATCTTCGAAGTCCCCTGGCCTCGAACACCTCCCCGGCCCTCGGTCAGGGCCGATATCAGGGTCCGACCAGGGTCGTTCCGACTGCCGCGAGGGCGCTCCGCCCGCCACCATGGACTCATGACAGATCACCAGCACGCCGCGGACGCCGTGCCCGACGGGGGCGCCGCGCCCGGCGCGGCCGCCCCGTCCTCCGGCGCCTCGGGTGCCGCAGGTGAGAAGCCCCGCGCGCATGGAAAGCAGGGAGCCCGCGACGAACCCGGTTCGTCCGGGCGGAGGGACGCCGAAGCAAGAGACGCAAGAGACGCAGGCGAGGCCAGGACGGCCGCCGAGGCCGCCGTCGCCGCCGCGACAGCGGCTGCCGCGGCGGGGGGCGCGGCTGCCGCGGCGGGGGGCGCGGCGGGCGCGGCCGCCGGCGCCGGACGGGGGGACGACAGCGCGACGGCTCCCGGTCTCCCGTCCAGGTTCCGGCGGGACCGCGAGCACAAGATGCTCGCGGGTGTCTGCGCGGGCCTGGGGCGGCAGTGCGACATGGACCCGGTGATCTTCCGGATCACGCTCGCCGTGCTCTCCGCGACCGGCGGCATCGGCCTCATCTTCTACGGCTTCGCCTGGCTCTTCGTCCCGTACGCCGACGACGGGCAGAACGAGGTGCGCAAGCTCCTGACCGGCCGGGTCGACGGCCAGGCCCTCGCCGCCGTGCTGTTCGCCCTGGTCGGCTGCGGCGTATTCCTGTCGATGCTGAACAACGGCAGCGTGCTCGCCTTCGCCGTCGTCGTCTCCCTGCTTCTCGCGGGCGCCGGGTACTGGTCACGGCACCGGGACTCCTCCGACGCCGACCCGCTGGCCGCGCAGGCGGTGGCCGACGCGCCGCCGGAGGCCCAGGCGCCGCCCGTACCGGCCGCCTACCCCTCCTGGTGGCGCGACCCCATCGTCAAGGACGGCACGCACGACGGCGGCACGGGCTATCTGTGGGGCCCCTGGGACTCCCGGGGCCGGGACATCACGGCGGCCGTCAACGTCGAGCTCACCGGCCACATCCGCCCCGCCGAGGACATACGCGCCCGCCGCGAGCCGGACGCCGGACCGCGCGGCCCGCGCTGGATCGGCGGCTGGATCTTCCTGCTCGCCGTCCTGGCCGGCGGCCTCGTCACCGGGCTCTCCTGGGACGGACATCCGCTCGGCACCACCCTGCAGGCAGGTCTGGCTGCCGCGCTGATCGTGTTCGGCGCAGGCATCGCGGTCAGCTCGTTCCTGGGACGGACGGGGGCGGGGTCGGTGTTCCTGGCGATCGTCACGGCGGGCCTGCTGGCCGGCGCGGCGGCCCTCCCGAAGGACATCGGCACGCACTGGGTCGAGACGACATGGCAGCCCACGACGGTGGCCGCCGTACAGCCTGCCTACGACCTGGGCACCGGCGAGGGCACCCTTGACCTGTCCCGGCTGGGTCTGGCCAAGGGACAGACGGTCGGCACCGAAGCCGAGGTGGGCGCGGGCCGACTGCTGGTGATCGTGCCGGCGGACGTGACCGTGAAGGTGAGGATCGACGTGGGGCTGGGAGACGTCCAGCTGCCGGGCGACGACAAGAAGGACGTGGACGTGGAGCCGGGCAAGCACAAGGAGGTGACCCTGCGGCCCGCTTCGGGCACGGCGGACGCGGGAACCATCGATCTCGACCTGCGGGTCGGAGTGGGACAGGCGGAGGTGGCCCGTGCTGCGTCATGAGTTCCGGCCCGGCAGGCTGGTCGCCGGCGCCTTCTTCGCCTTCGCGGGCGTCGTCTACGCGGGTGACGCGGGCGGCCTGTGGGAAACGCCGTGGTTCGTGGTGATCCCGGTCGTCACGGCCGGCCTCTGCCTGGCGGGTGTGACGGGCGTCGTGGCCCGGAGCATACGCAGGCGACGCAGGCCGTCCCCCCGGACCGCCAGGACCGGGGCCGGCACGAACGCGGCACCGTGACCCGGCGGCGTCGCCCCTCGCGGGTGTCGCCCGGACCGCCGCGGATCAGCCCAGACTCCCCGTCCGCTGCCGCCGCCTGGAGCGCCAGGCGGCGTCCACGGAGAGGACCGGGGCGCCGGCGAGTACCAGCGGCAGCCAGGCCATCAGGTAAGGGAGGTCGTTGCCCAGGTAGTACGGCTCCGAGGCCCAGCTCATCGTCAGCCACAGGCTGAGCGAGATCAGCGCGCCGCCGAGTGCGGCGAGCCGGGTGAGGATGCCCAGCAGGGCGCCGACGCCGACGGCGAGTTCGCCGAAGGCCATGGCGTAGCCGAAGCCGACAGGGTTCTTCAGGGCCATGTCGACCATGGCCGGGATGGCCGAGGAGTCACGGACGGCGCGCATGGTCTCGCCGATCGAGCCGGCGCCGCTGTCCTTCAGGAAGGCGGGGTCGGTGAGCTTGTCGAGTCCGGCGTAGATGAAGGTGACGCCGAGGAAGATGCGCAGAGGAACGAGGGCGTAGCGGGTGGCTGTGTCCCGCCAGTCGCGGCCGCTGCCGTCGAGATAGGGGGAGTAGGTGTCCGTCCGCCTGCCGTGAGTCATCGCCCGTAGCCGCCTCTCGCCCGGAGTGGTGGGACCCCTCGACAGACCATACGTACGAAATGGGGGATGCGCTCAACTATTGGTGCTCAACTGTGCGAACGGGTACGGGTGCTCAACTGGGGGGACGGGCTCTCCGCCCCGCCGGTCGTCCGCACGGGGTCTCCGTCCCACCGGCCGACCGCGGACTCTCCGCCCCACCGGCCGACCGCGGCCTCTCCGCCCCACCGGCCGACCGCACGGGCTCCGTGTCTCGGCGGTTCGTCCGGCGGCGGCCGGTGTTCAGTCGGTGACGTCGATGGCGTACCGGTTCGTCTCCACCCCGGCCGCCGTGACGACCTGCACCTCCACCCGCCCCGGCTCCACGTCCGCCGGGACGGGCACGGTGAGGACGGCGTCGCCGGGGTTGCTGAAGCCGCCCGTGACCGGGACGAGGGGCACATGGACGTGGACCGGGCCGATACGGACGACCATGCGGCACAGTCGGTCGGCCGTCTGGGCTCCGGGCGGGACGAAGCCGGCGCCGCGGATCTCGATGTCGTCTCCGGTGCGGATCGGGGCGTCGAGGTCACCGGCCTCGCGGGAACGGACGACGGAGAGGATGACGGGGCGGCCGCCCTCGGCGTACTTGCCGGCGAGGTAGGTGGCGGCCGAGACCAGGACCACGACCGCCAGGCCCCACGGCAGGTCGGGCAGTTGGTCGGGACGGCGGGCCAGACGGACCGCGGCGAAGGCGAGGGCTACCGCGCCGATCACGACGTACTGGATGTCGGCGAAGGCGCCGCGACCGGAGTCGTCGGTCAGCAGGTCGGCGGCGCGGGGGCGGTGGGCGCGGACCTTCTGGAGGCGCTGGCCGAGGACGCGCAGGCCGACCACCCTGCGCACCAGCACGGCGATGCCGCAGACCACGGCGAGGACGGTCACGATGCCCGCGCCGCGGGCGAGGTCGAGCCCGGCGATCAGCGCGTCACGTTCGGCGTGGCCGGAGGCGGCCGCGAGCCTGCCCGCCAGGACCAGCACCGCGTAGGCCACGAACAGCACCCAGGCGGCGGCGACCGCGCGGGAGGTGGACAGCCGGTTGTCCTCGCCGATCACGGGGGCGAGCACCCCGCCGCGTGCCCGGTGGAACCAGGAGGCGGCGGTCAGCGCCCCGGCGACGACGAGTGCGGCGAGGAGTGCGGCGGTGCGGGCCGCGGTCCAGCCCGCGCCGACGGCGGTCAGGGACTGCACCAGCAGCAGCACGACGACCGCCGCCCACACGGTGACCGCAGTGCGCAGCCACAGACGGCCCAGCCAGGCCTCGCCCTCGGCGCGGCCGCGTTCGGCGACGAGTTCCGCGGACTGCGTGAGCTCTTCGGAGACCCACTGGCGGGAGGCGGAAAGGGAGTGCGCGACGGCGGCCGGCAGGCCCTGGCCGGCCGCGTACTCGTCCCGTTTCAGCAGGAACGCGGCGACCGCGCGCCGGTGTCCCTCGCGTGCCCCGTGGGGGCAGTCCCCGCAGGTGCAGCCGCCGTCGTGCGCGCCCGCTCCCGGGCCGGGGCCCGTGCCCTGTCTCGCCTCCTGCACCGCCACGTCCGACGCCCGCCTTCCCCACGACCCGATCGGATGGCGGCCCGGGAGAACCCCCTGAGGGACCCGGCCGTCACCCTGTGAACAACTCCCCTGCGATGACAGCGAATTGTGCCCTACCACACACCCTGTGTGCCCGGCAGGTCTGGTCAGCGCGGGTGAAGCGGGGAGGGCAGTGTTGACCCGGCTGCGAGAATTTGCCCATGGCCGAGATCATCCAGCGTGACGGGAGCTGGGCCTTCGACGGCACGACGGTGAGGATCACGCCGGGACTGCACCGCTCCGTGCCGCTGTTCCGGCAGACGTACGGGGAGATCGCCGTGCCTCTGGAGGCGGTCGCCGGGATCGTCTACGAGCCCGAACGCAGGCGCGGACGGCTGCGGATGCGGCTGCGCGAGGGGGCCGATCCGCTGTTGCAGGCGACCGGCGGGCGGTTGCCCGAGGCGGCCGATCCCTACCGGCTCACCGTGGCCGTGGACCGCTCCGGGGTCGCCGAGTACCTCGCCGAGGAGATCCGGCACGCGCTGTTGCTGGACCAGATCCCGGGCGAGCCGACCAAGGCCTACCTGCTGCCGGGTCCGCCGGTGCCGGTCTCGGTGCGGTCCTCCGACGGCACGGTCTCCTACGACGGCACCCAGGTGCGGATCGACTGGGCGGACACCTCCGACCGGGTGAAACGGGCGACCGGCCCCCGCGTGATCAACGTCGGCGACGTGGTGCGGGTCGAGTGGCTGCCCAACTCCGGTTTCGAGGACGGCTTCCTGCGCTTCGTGACCCGCGAGACGGTGTACTCGAAGCTGCCCGCCGAGAAGGACCCGTACGCCCTGGACCTGTGGGGCAACGTGAGCCGCGATCTGCTGACGGCACTGGTGGCGACGGCCGTCACCGCGCGTCTGCCGCACCCCTCCACCCGCGCGCACACGGAGCCGGGGCGCCGGCCCGAGCACGCCGACGGACGGCAGGACGCGGACCGGGGGCGGCAGCTCACGGCGTCCGTCCCACCCCCGGCCGACCACCACGACATACTGCTGCGCCGGCTGCGCGAGCTGGGCGAGCTGCACCGGGACGGGGTGCTGACGGACGAGGAGTTCGCCCGGACGAAGGCCGTCGTGCTGCGAGGCTTCTGAGCGTCGACGAGCCGCATGACCACGGCGCGCGCGATCACGAGC
Source organism: Streptomyces sp. NPDC037083 (assembly GCF_055606485.1). Classification (NCBI taxonomy): domain Bacteria; kingdom Bacillati; phylum Actinomycetota; class Actinomycetes; order Kitasatosporales; family Streptomycetaceae; genus Streptomyces; species Streptomyces sp. NPDC037083. The sequence goes on from NZ_JBVJSQ010000001.1 coordinate 678,192, forward strand.
CGCATCACCACCGGCCCGCGCGATCACGAGCCGCATCACCACGAGCCGTGCGATCAATGGGGCGGGCGATCACCGGGCGGGCGATGACGAGCCGCGTGGTCTCGTGTGCCGCGTTCAGGTCAGCAGGTCCGGTTCGCTGCGGCTGATGTCCTGCCACAGGGGCTGGTAGTTGATCCACGCCACCAGGTCTCCGCCGAGCTGTTCCCGGGTGGCGACAGCCGCCCGGTGGTCGATCAGGACGGGCCTGCCCGCCGCTCGCGCGGTCAGCTGGACCTGGCTGGAGCGCTCCATCGACAGGAACCACCAGGCGGCCGCGTCGACGGAGTCGCCGACCGTCAGCAGCCCGTGGTTGCGCAGCACGAGCGCCTTGCGGGAGCCGAGCGCGGCCGCGATGCGCCGCCCCTCCCCCGCGTCGACGGCCACGCCGGTGTAGGCGTCGTAGAGGGCATGGTCCTCGTAGAACGCGCAGCTCTCCTGGGTGATGGGATCGAGCAGCTCGCCCAGCGCGGCGAGGGCGCGGCCGTGGACGGAGTGGCAGTGGGCGACGGCGACGACGTCGGGGCGAGCGGCGTGGACCTGGGCGTGCACGGTGAAGGCCGCCTGGTTGACGTGGTAGCGGCCCTCGACGACCTGCCCGTCGGCGTTGACCAGCACGAGGTCGCCGACGGTGACGTGCTTGAAGGGCATGCCGAACGGATTGACCCAGAAGCAGTCGCTGAACTCGGGGTCACGGGCGGTGATGTGCCCCGAGACGCCGTCCTCGAAGCCGAGCCGCCCGAAGATCCGCACCGCCCCCGCCAGCCGTTCCTTGCGGTGCCTGCGCTCGTCGTCCACCGATTCGTGCATCGGCGGCATCGCGAACCGCAGTCGGTCGGTGGGCAGCGGGGCAGGCGGCGTGGGCCCGTCCATCGGTCCTCCAGCACTGGGTTGCTTTACGACGCGGAAGTTACCGTCGGTCCGTGCAAAAGGGCAGAGCCGTTATGCAAAGATGACGATTTCCGTCACCTTCGGAGCACGTCTTGAGCATCGCCGACCGGCACATCACGTCCCTCATGCGTCAGATCGCGACGCGCAACGCCATCGAGCTCGTCCACCCGTTCGCGGAGCTGCAGACGTTCGGCGCGTTGGTCTACATAGCCGAGTGCTACGGCTTCCGGTACGAGAGCGTGCGCCTCGTCGGCAAGCAGCGCATCCTGCACGTCCAGCTGGTGCGGGACCCCAGCCCCTGGGCGCGGCAACGGGCAGCGGCGAATACGGCGGCCTTCCCCGATCCGGGCCCCGGCCGCCCGGTGCCGGGCATGTACCTGGGCTCGCTCACGCCGGTCCCCGAGGTGCAGGCGGACGTCGACGTGATCACGGCGCTCATCCGCCACGAGGCCCTGGGCGCGGCCGCCAACCGCAAGCAGATGCTGGCCCTCGGCTGGGGTTCGGCGGTGCTGTTCCTGCTGATGGCCCCGCTGACCGGCAAGTACGCCGTGCTGTTGCCGCTCGCCGTGCTGATGCCGGCGTTCATGCTGGGCGCCCTGCGGGTGAACACGAACCGGCGCGCGAAACTGGCCCGGCAGCTCACGGCGGCCGGCTGCACGCCGGTGCGGGACGAGGCGGGCCGCGAGCGGTTCGTCCGTCCGGCGCCGCACGGAATGGCGCAGGGAACGCCGGAGGGAATGCCGCAGGGAATGCCGCAGGGAATGCCGCAGGGCTGACGCCCCGGGTGAGAACACCGACAGCGGATGTCGGGTATCGGAGCCACACTCGCCGTATGACTACGAGTGGCACCGCACGGAACTGGGCCGCCTTCGCCGGGGCGGAGCCCGAGTTCGCCAGAACCGCCGAGGACCGGTTCGCGGCCTTCACCCATCACGTCCTCGCGACCCTGCGCAAGGACGGCTCCCCGCGCACCAGCGGCATCGAGGTCCGGTTCGTCGGCGGTGAGCTGTGGCTCGGCATGATGCCGGGCTCGCTCAAGGCCCTCGACCTGCGCCGGGATCCCCGCTTCTGTCTCCAGGCCAACCCCGGCGAGGGCACCGGGATGGGCGGGGGCGACGTACGGATCGCCGGTCGGGCGGTGGAGGTGGAGGAGGGCGAGGCGAGGGCCGCGTACGTGAAAGAGGTGGAACCGCCGCAGCCGTTCCACCTCTTCCGCACCGAGCTGACGGAGGTCGTCAGGACCTACGTCGAGGACGACACCTATCTGGTCGCCCAGGTCTGGAAGCCCGGAGAGCCGGTGCGGACCCTCAAGCGGACCTAGACCGGCAGGGGGCCTACTCCCACTCGATGGTGCCCGGCGGCTTCGAGGTCACGTCGACGACGACGCGGTTGACGTCACGGACCTCGTTGGTGATCCGGGTGGAGATCTTCGCCAGGACGTCGTACGGCAGGCGCGACCAGTCGGCGGTCATCGCGTCCTCGGAGGAGACCGGGCGCAGCACGATCGGGTGACCGTAGGTGCGGCCGTCGCCCTGGACGCCGACGCTGCGGACGTCGGCGAGGAGGACCACCGGGCACTGCCAGATCTCACGGTCGAGACCGGCGGCCGTCAGCTCCTCGCGGGCGATGGCGTCGGCGTCGCGCAGCAGGTCGAGGCGGTCCTTGGTGACCTCGCCGACGATGCGGATGCCGAGGCCGGGGCCCGGGAAGGGCTGGCGCTGGACGATCTCCTCGGGCAGGCCGAGCTCCTGTCCGACCATGCGGACCTCGTCCTTGAACAGCTTGCGCAGCGGCTCGATGAGCTGAAACTCGAGGTCCTCGGGCAGGCCGCCGACGTTGTGGTGGGACTTGATGTTCGCGGTGCCGGTGCCGCCGCCGGACTCGACGACGTCCGGGTACAGCGTGCCCTGCACGAGGAACTCCACCGCCGGACCCTCGTCCGCGATGATCTCGGCCTGGGCCTGCTCGAAGACGCGGATGAACTCGCGGCCGATGATCTTCCGCTTCTCCTCGGGGTCCGAGACTCCCTTGAGCGCGGTGAGGAAACGCTCCTCCGCGTCCACGACCTTCAACTGGACGCCGGTGGCGGCGACGAAGTCCTTCTCGACCTGCTCGGTCTCGCCCTTGCGCATCAGGCCGTGGTCGACGTACACGCAGGTCAGCTGGGAGCCGATGGCCTTCTGGACGAGGGCCGCGGCGACCGCCGAGTCCACGCCGCCGGACAGGCCGCAGATGGCGCGCCGGTCGCCGACCTGCTCGCGGATGGCCGCGACCTGCTCCTCGATGACGTTGCCGGTGGTCCAGTCCGGGGTGAGGCCCGCGCCGCGGTACAGGAAGTGCTCCAGGACCTGCTGGCCGTGCGTGGAGTGCATGACCTCCGGGTGGTACTGGACGCCGTACAGCTTCTTCTCGTCGTTCTCGAAGGCGGCGACCGGGACGACGTCCGTGGAGGCGCTGACGGTGAAGCCCTCGGGGGCGGCGGAGCAGGCGTCGCCGTGCGACATCCACACGGCCTGCTCGACCGGGGTGCCCTCGAAGAGGGTGGAGGACGCGCGCGAGACGTGCAGGTCGGTACGGCCGTACTCACGGGCGCCGGTGTTGTCCACCGTGCCGCCGAGGGTCTGCGCCATCAGCTGGAAGCCGTAGCACATGCCGAAGACGGGGACGCCGGCCTCGAAGATCGCGCGGTCGAGGCGGGGGGCGCCCGCCTCGTAGACGGACGAGGGACCGCCGGAGAGGATGATCGCCGCCGGGTTCTTGGCGAGCATCTCCTCGACGGGCATGGTGCTCGGCACGATCTCGCTGTAGACCCGCGCCTCGCGGACTCGACGGGCGATGAGCTGGGCGTACTGCGCGCCGAAGTCGACGACCAGGACGGTGTCGGGGGCGGCGGCAGCGGGAGTCGCTGTTGACACGGGGGCCTTCCGGCGGTTTGGGCGGGGTCTCTGTGCTGGCCAATTCTACCGAGAGTGGGCGTGGCGCCGTCCCGTCGCCCGGCCCGTCCCGCGTCCGCCGCCCGGCCCGCCCCCGCGTCTCAGCATGCGAACCGTCTTGGACCCCGTCCGGAGGCCCGGCATACTGGGCGCATGCTCTCGCACACGACCTTCGTCTTTACCTATGGCACCCGGCCCGCCGGCTGCCATGGTCGTGCCGCTTGAGCAACTGACAAGCGACTTCCCAGGCGCCCCGGGCCGACAAGGCCCGGGGCGCCTGTCGTTTCCCTCCCGGGTCCTGTCGCTCCGGGGCGGCCCGTACTCACACAGGAGCCCCCATGACCGCCATCGACGTGACCGGCGCCCGTACCCCCGAGGCCGCCGACGTGATCACCGGCGCCCGTGAGCGCATCGACGCGCTCGACGACCGGATCATCGGTCTGATCCAGGAACGGATGGCCGTCTCGGCCGTCATCCAGGAGGCGCGGATCACCTCCGGCGGCCGGCGCGTGAACCTCTCCCGCGAGATGGAGGTCCTGGGCCACTACCGGGACGCGCTCGGCAGGCCCGGGACGTCCCTGGCGATGACGCTGCTCGAACTGTGCCGGGGGCGCGTCTGAACCAGGGCGTGCGTTCGGACGGCGTGCGTTCGGGCGGCGTGAGTTCGGGCGCCGTCTCACCCGTACGGCGCGTGACCGCAGCCCGGACGGCGTCGTTGGTCCCGGTGTCCGCTCCAGCCAGGGGCGGGCCCGGAAGAACCACGCGTGGCTCGCTGGGGCGATGAGGCGTACGGCTCGTGCCGTGCGCCGTGGGACCTCGCTCCAGGAAGTGACCGGACGGCAGGGGACAGCAGCCCGGTCACCCAAGAGAACGGTCGGTCTCGGGGACGCCCGGGACCGACCGGCGGAAAATGCAAAAATGCACAAGGGCTGGGTCAAACGGTTGCGGGGGCCGCGCTCATCCAGCACGATGCGTAGAAAGCCCCGAGCGACCTCAAGTCCCTCTTCGGGCAGACGCCTTGCACGCGTCGCCCCCCCACTGCCAGAGGTCCAGACCAGCGGCGCAACCCCCCGGCGCCGCTCCCCGGCACCGGCGCTGCCCTGACGCCGGTGCTGACGATAGAGAAGGGCCCTGCGGATCCGTCCCGCGGGGCCCTTCGTCATGGGCCCTTCGTCATGAGCCCTTCCGCATGCCGCGCGAGCGGCGTGACGCGGACCACATAAAGATCCTGTGAGTACAGGGCAACTGTTCATGGCCTTCGCCTGTCACACCTCGCGAACCAAGGCCCATTCCCCACCCCCATTGCGGAAGGCCTCCGAACCGGATCCACCGAGGTCTTCATGAAGCTTCGCCGCACGATGGTCGCCATGGCCGCGACCGCCGCCGTCGCGCCGATCGCCCTGCTGTCCGCGCCCCCCGCCGTCGCGGAGGGGAACGGCACGTCCTCCCCGAGCGCGTCCTCGACGGAGAGCGCCGGCTCCACCGCGTCCGCGTCCGACACGGACGGCCAGGGCGCCACCGGGACGCCGACCGGCGCCTCGTCTGCCTCCTCGTCGTCGGAGTCGGACAGCCTGCAGGCCACCGGCACCGCGACCGGCACTCCGACCGGCACCGCGACGGGCACCGCCTCGCCGTCCGCGTCCGGTTCCGGGACGGCCTCCGCGAGCCCGTCGGCGAGCGAGAGCGAGGACGCGTTCGACCCGTACACGGACTGCAAGTCCTTCGACCTGGACGAGAAGCTCACGGCCGAGATCAAGGGCCTGCCGAGCAAGATCGTCGCCGGTTCCGGATGGCACGACTTCGAGTTCGTCGTCGACAACGACTCCGACCACGACCTGAAGAACGTGTACATCGACGCGTTCCTGGAGTACGGCGACGACACCGACGCCTGGCTGTCCGAGGGCCTGGCCGTCATCCAGGTCAAGGAGGACGGCAAGTGGACCAGCGGCTACCAGGACTCCTACGAGGACGAGGACGGTGAGCAGGTCGTCACGGGCTCCTTCGTGGGGCTGCTCGACTCCCTGGAGAAGAACTCCTCCGCGTCCCTCGACCTGCGCGTGAAGGTCAAGGCGTCCGCGCCCGCGGGCTCGTCGCTCGCGCTGAGCGAGGCCATCTACGCCGGCGAGGGCTCCGCCTGCTACGGCAACGGGGACTTCTACGACGTCGAGATCCTGGCCGCCGGCGGCGACGCGGACGGCGTCGACGACGCCAAGCCGAACGGTGACAAGCCCACCGACGGCGCCAAGCCCCAGGGCGGCGCCAAGCCGATCAGCGGCAGCCTCGCCGCGACCGGTTCCGGCTCCGCGCTCCCGATGATCGGGCTGGTCGGCGGCGCCGCCGTCGTCGCGGGCGCGGGAGCCGTGTTCGTCGCGCGTCGCCGCAAGGTCGGCACGCACGCGTAACGCGCACCAGGACCAGCGAGGGGACCTGCGCTCGGAGGGGGGCGCAGGTCCCTTCGCCTTTTCCGGAACGGTTTCGTCCTACTGCTTGGGCGGGACCGCCGGCATTCCCAGGAACGGCAGGCGCAGCGCGCCGAACGCCTCGGCCGGCACCGCCGGGCTGACCGGCTCCACCGGCTTCAGCCGTTCGTACGCCGCACCCTGCGCCGGACGCGGGTCGGCCTCGCCCTTGTTCGGCCAGAACGACATCGCGCGCTCGGCCTGGGCGGTGATGGTGAGCGACGGGTTCACGCCCAGGTTCGCCGAGACCGCGGCGCCGTCGACGACCGAGATGCCGGGGTGGCCGTAGAGGCGGTGGTACGCGTCGATGACGCCGGTCTCGCGCGAGTCGCCGATCGGGCAGCCGCCGAGGAAGTGGGCGGTGAGCGGGGTGCCCATGAGCTCGCCCACGTTGGAGCCGGCGAAGCCGTTGATGTCGGCGGCTATCGCGGAGGCGGCCTCCGAAGCGGCCCTGATCTGCTTGGGGTTGGGCGCGCCGTGACCCTGGCGTGCCGTCAGCAGGCCCTTGCCGACGCCCGCCGGCTTCAGGTACGTCGTCAGCGAGTTGTCCAGGGACTGCATCACCAGACCGATGATGGTCCGCTCCGACCAGCGGCGGTTGGAGAGCGAGCGCAGCACGAGGAGGGGGTGGCGGGCCGCGTTCGCCAGCCAGCCGGCGACCCTCGAGGAGCCCTCCGCGTACGGCACCTGCAGGATCGACAGACCGCCCATCGAGTTGGAGCCCTTGCCGTAGCGGACCGGCTCGATGTGGGTGTTCTCGTCCGGGTGGATGGACGAGGTGATGGCGACGCCGCGGGTGAAGTCGACCTTCGCCTGGCCGGTCGCCCTGCGGTAGCGGCGGTCGTCGGTCTGGGCGCCGACCAGGGCCTCGGAGTTGGTGCGGGTCAGCTCGCCCAACCGGTCCGACAAATAGGGGAGTTGACGGTTGGCCTTCATCCGGTGCAGCAGGGTCTGGGTGCCGTAGGTGCCGGCGGCGAGGACGACCCGGCGGGCCTTGAAGACCCTGCCCTTGGCCTTCCCCCTGCGGCGTGCGTCGGTGGGGAGGGTGGCGACGGCGTAGCCGCCCTGCGAGTCGTCCGTGACCGAGACGACCGTCGTCAGGGGGTGGACCACCGCGCCCGCCTTCTCGGCCAGGTGGAGGTAGTTCTCGTTCAGGGTGTTCTTCGCGCCGTGCCGGCAGCCGGTCATGCACTCGCCGCACTCGGTGCAGGCCCTGCGGGCGGGCCCGGCGCCCCCGAAGTAGGGGTCGGCGACCTGCTCCCCCGGCCTGGCCTTCGCCGTCCCGTCCGCGTCCTCGCCGTCGCCGAAGAAGACGCCGACCGGCGCCAGGTGGAAGGTGTCGCCGACGCCCATCCGCTCCGCGGCCGCCTTCAGGTGCACGTCGGAGGGGGTCGTCGTCGGGTTGAGCCGTACGCCGAGCATGCGCCGCGCCTGGTCGTAGTACGGCTTCAGCTCCTCCTCCCAGTCGGTGATGTCACGCCACTGGGGATCGTCGAAGAAGGGCTTCGGCGGCACGTAGAGGGTGTTGGCGTAGTTCAGGGAGCCGCCGCCCACGCCCGCGCCGGCCAGCACCATGACGTTGCCCAGCAGATGGATGCGCTGGATGCCGTACATGCCGAGCCTGGGCGCCCACAGGTAGTTCTTCAGGTCCCAGGAGTTCCTGGGGAGCGACTGCCGGGTGAAGCGGCGGCCGGCCTCCAGGACGCCCACGCGGTAGCCCTTCTCGGTGAGGCGCAGGGCGGTCACCGAGCCGCCGAAGCCCGACCCGACGACGATGACGTCGTAGTCGTAGACATCCTGGGACACAGGCTCTCCTCGTTGAGAACGGGTGTGGTTCAGCGCAACCGGAGTGTCTTCATCACCTTCAGGCTGGTGCTCATGAACCGGGCGTACTTCTCGTCGTCCATGCCGAGCGCGGGCGCCATCGGCAGCAGGCGCTGCTGGGCCACCGTCTGGGCCTCGGTGTACTTGAGGATGCCCTCGGAGCCGTGGCGGCGGCCCAGACCGGAGTCCTTCATGCCGCCCATCGGGGACTGGACGCTGCCGTAGGCGGAGGCGTAGCCCTCGTTGACGTTCACGGTGCCGGAGCGCAGCCGCGAGGCGACGTCCCGGCCGCGCCGGCCGTCCTTCGTCCAGACCGACGCGTTCAGGCCGTACGGCGTGGAGTTGGCGTGCCCGACCGCCTCGTCGTCGGTCGTGAAGCGGTAGATCGACACGACCGGGCCGAAGGTCTCCTCGGAGCAGACGGACATGGGCTCGGTGACGCCGTCGAGGATGGTCGGCTCGTAGAAGTACGGGCCGACGTCGGGGCGGGCGACGCCGCCGGCGACGACCTTCGCGCCCTTGGCGACGGCCTCCTCGACGTGCCGGGTCACGGTCTCCAGCTGACGCTCGCCCACCAGGGAGCCCATGTCCGCGCCGTAGGCCAGGGAGGTGCCGAGGCGCATGGCCCTGGTGCGGGCGGCGAAGCGCTCGACGAAGGCGTCCGCGATCGACTCGTGGACGTACAGCCGCTCGATGGATATGCAGAGCTGGCCGGCGGAGGAGAAGCAGGCGCGGACGGCGCCGGCCGCCGCCTTCTCGATGTCGGCGTCCTCCAGGACCAGCATGGCGTTCTTGCCGCCGAGTTCGAGGGAGACGCCGACGAGACGGGCGGCGGCGCCCTGGGCGACCTCGCGGCCGGTGCGGGTGGAGCCGGTGAAGGAGACGTAGTCGGCGTGCCGGACGACCTCGGGGCCCACCACGGGGCCCTCGCCGAGGACGACCTGGAAGACGTCGGCGGGCAGGCCGGCCTCGATGAGCAGGTCGCGGGCCCACAGGGCGGTCAGGCAGGTCTCCGTGTCCGGCTTCATCACGACGGCGTTGCCCGCGACGAACGCCGGCAGCGCGTCGCCGACCGACAGCTCCAGCGGGTAGTTCCAGGGCGCGATCTGACCCACGACACCGCGCGGGTGACGCAGTTCGGTGACCTTCGTGAGGGTCGGCATGGCGCCCGCGTGCCGCTTGGGGCGCAGATAGGCGGGGGCCTTGCGGCCGTAGTGGCGGGCGGCGACCGCGACGGCCTGCACCTCCTCATGGGCGTGCAGGCGCGCCTTGCCGGTCTCCAGCTGGATGAGGTCGAGCACCTCGGCCTGGCGCTCGAGCACCAGGTCGTGGAAGCGGAGCAGAACGGCGGCCCGCTCCCGTACGGGCGTCCTGGCCCACACCGCCTGGGCGGCACGGGCCGCCTCGTAGGCCTTCTGCACGTCCTCGGGGGTGGACTCGGGCAGGTCGGCGAGCTTCTCGCCGGTGAACGGCGTGTGGTTGGCCGTCCGCCCGGAACCGGTCACGCCCTTGGTGAGCTGGGCGACCAGCTCCGGGGTCACCACGTCGGCGGCGGTGCGCACGCCGGCGGGAGTGGGGGCGAGGGGGTTCGTACCGGTCTTGGCCGGTGCCTTTTCCGGGGCCTGCGAGTCCGTCATGAGCCGCAGGGTATGACGTGCGGAGGACTTTGGGTACCCGCCGGTAATGGGGTTTCACCGACCGCACACACGACGCCAGCGTTCACTGGCAACAAACCTGCTGATCAGGACGTTGAGCCCGGCGCCCGGGGTGGAATCCGGCGGCTCCCGATCTTCGGGGGACACCGCCGCCCGCGCCGTCTCCGCCTCGTCGCGGGCCTGTCCCCGCACACCCCCGTCCCCGGGCTCGGCGTCCTCGGCCGCGGGGGGCGGCGCGGGCCGGTCACGCACTGCCGCCGCCAGGGCGGCCGCGGTCTCCTCCGGGGTCGGCCGGTCGTCCGGGGCGCGCCGCAGGAGCCGCAGGAGGAGCGGGCCGAGCGGACCGGCCCGTGTCGGCTCGGGCGGGTCGGCGGCGAGGATCGCGGCGCGCGTGGACTCCCAGGTCGTCCCGCGGAACGGGGGCCGCCCCTCGACGGCCGTGTACAGCAGGACGCCGAGGGACCACAGGTCGGAGGCGGGGCCCGCGCCGCGTCCGGACATCCGCTCGGGCGCCACGAACTCCGAGGAGTCGACGAACGGGCCGGTCACGGCGAGGGATTCCTCGCCCGGGGTGTGCGCGATGCCGAAGTCGGTGAGGACGACGCGGCCGTCCGTGCCGAGCAGCACGTTGGCGGGCTTCACGTCCCGGTGGACGATGCCCACGGCGTGCGCGGCGCGCAGCGCGCCCAGGACGGCGAGGCCGACGCGGGCGGCCTCGGCCGGGTCGAGGGGCCCGTGCCGCAGCGCCTCGTGCAGGGACTCGCCGCGGATCAGCTCCATGACGATCCAGGGGAGTCCGCCGTCGACGTCGGCCCCCTCCTCCACCACCACGTCGTGGATGGAGACGGCCGAGGGGTGGTCGACGCGGGCGGCGGCCCGGGCCTCGCGTTGCAGGCGGTGGGCCGCACGGCGGTAGGACTCGTCCTCGGGGTCGCCCGGCAACCGCGGCTCCTTGACGGCGACTTCGCGCTCCGCCAGCTCGTCCCTGGCCCGCCAGACGGTGCCCACGGCGCCGGAGCCGATGCGCTCGAGCAGCCGGTAGCGGCCGTCCACTGTCCGGCCTTCGGCGCCTCCGGGAACCCCGTCGTTGCTCATGCCTTCATGACTACCACGATCAACGTCTTCCTCACCTGCCCAGTGCGAACCGTCCCGCGCCGAGCCGTCGCACCTCGACCGCACCCGAGCCGGCGAAATGTGCAGGAATCACCAACTCCCCTTCGTATGCGGCGCGTTCGAGGATCCTGGCGCGCTGGACGGCCGCCAGGTCCGGATCGAGACAGAAGCAGCTGCTGCACCGCGGACGCAGCACCTGTACCGGGCTGTGCAGCAAGTCGCCCACGAACACGGCGCGTTCGCCGCGCGAGGCGACCCGCAGGACGGACGAGCCCGGGGTGTGGCCGGGCGCCGACTCCAGGGTGAGGTGCTCGTCGACGCGGTACCGGCCGTCCCAGAGCACGGCCTGCCCGGCCCGGTGCACCGGCGCGACGCTGTCCTCGTAGACCAGGCGGTCGTCCTCCCGCCGTCCCGCGCCGTAGCCGCCCGCCGGACCGAAGTGGGCGTCGTCGGCGGCCGGCAGGAGGTAGCGGGCCCGGGGGAAGGTCGGCGTCCACTCCCCCTGGACGTCCACGGTGTTCCAGCCGACGTGGTCGGCGTGGATGTGCGTGTTGACCACGACGTCGACGTCCTGCGGGCGCACCCCGGCCGCGGCGAGCCGCCCCGGCAGGTCGCCCTGCCGACGGTGGAAGTGCGGGAAGCCCGGCCGCTCACGGCCGTTGCCCACCCCGGTGTCGACGAGGACCGTCCGGCCGGCGCTGCGCACGACCCAGGTCTGCAGCGCCGACATCACCCGGTCGCTGCCGGGGTCCCAGTGGTCCGGGGCTAGTTCGTGCCGGTGCTCCTTCCAGACCTCGGGGCCGACGCCGGGGACGAGGTCGGCCGCGGGCACGAAGAGGGACTGCCACTCGACCACTCGGAGGATCTCGACGTCCCCGACCGTGAAACTCTGCACCTGTTCGTCAGTCATGACCGGAGCCTAGGAAGACACCGTTGAGCGTTTCGATGCCCGAATCGCTCAACCGGATACGCGTACGTCTCACGTACGCTTGCGCCATGGATGTGGTGAGCGACGCGATCTCCTCCGTGCGCACCGGGCGCCCGCACTCCAACAGGCTCAGCGTGAGCGGCAGTTGGTGCACACGGATCGCCCCCTACGAGGGCGCGGGCTTCCATGTCGTCCTCGCGGGGAGCTGTTGGCTGCTGCCCCGGGGCGGCGAGGGAATCGCCCTCGGCCCGGGGGACGTCGTCCTGCTGCCGCACGGCGCCGGTCATGTGCTGGCCGACCGGCCGGTGGACGCGGCGACGGCGGCCCGGGCGGTGCCGTTCGAGGAGGCCGGGCCGAGGGAGCCCCTGGACGTGACCGGCGGCGCGGACGACGCGGGCGGCGTACCCCAAGTGGAGCTGCTGTGCGGCAAGTACCGCCTGGACCACAGCCGTGCCCACCCGCTGCTGGCGGAGCTCCCCCAGGTCGTGCATCTGGCGGACACGGCGGACCGGCCGCCGGAACTGCGGTCCGCCGTCGACCTGCTGGCCCGTGAGCTCGACGGCCGGCGGCCCGGCTCCTCCCTCGCTCTGACCGGTCTGCTCGACCTGCTGCTCCTCTACATGGTCCGGGCGTGGCTGGCGCGGGCCTCGGCCGGTACCTGGCCGGCCGTCCTGGGCGACCCGGTGGCCACGGCCGCGCTGCGCGCCCTGCACGCCGACCCGGCCGCGCCCTGGACCGGTGACAGCCTGGCGGCCCGGGCGGGCGTCTCACGGGCGACGCTCGCGCGCCGCTTCGGCGCACTGGTCGGCCGGCCGCCGATGGCGTACCTGACGTGGTGGCGTCTGACCCTCGCCGCGGCCCGGCTGCGCGAGACGGACGCGCCGCTCGCGGCGGTGGCCCGGGAGACGGGGTACGGCAGTCCGTACGCGCTCTCGCACGCCTTCAGCCGGGAGTTCGGCACCACACCGGGTAAGTACCGCGCCGCGGCGGTCGGCGGGGACCTGCCGGCCGGCGGGGACTTGCCAGTCAGCGGGGACCGGCCCGGACAGCACGCCTAGAGCTTGTCGATCTTCAGGTTGGCGATCGCGTTGCGGGCCACCTCGCGGCCCCGCGAGGTGAAGTCGCCCTTGCCGGGATAGCCGATCATGAGCTTGTACATGTCGCCGCCGGTGGACTTGTAGTACAGGATCTCGAGCTCCCGCGGAGCGGGCTGCTGACTGTCGGTGGTGGTGTACACGACCGTGTTCCCGGCGGCCTTGCGGCCGTGGAAGGTCACGTTGTCGTCCGTCCTGGTCCGCGGCCCCTTCGGCATGTCGAGCTCGTAGCTTCCGGACTCCTTGAAGTCGCCGTTGTCGGCGTACATCTCGGCGGCGGCGGAGTCCTTGATCTCCCGGCTGGTGTCCTGCGCCTTGCGTTCGACCAGCAGGACGACCGAGATCGCGCCGCTCGGGTCGGTGTAGCTCACCCAGTGGTCGCCGACCGGGGCGTCCTTGGCGGGTTCGCCGCGCACATAGCTGTCGGGCACCGCGAGCGTCGCGGTGACCTCCTTCTCGTGGCTCGTCTTCCAGCCGTCCGGCAGCGGCCCCGCGAACGGGTCGGCGATCATCAGGCCCACCGCCACCGCCGCCGCGACGACGGCCGCGCCGAGCCCGATCCACGCCGCGCGGCCCAACCGGCGCCGGGCACGGGGGACTTCGGCGTGCGCCCCGGCCAGGGTGGGCAGGGGCGCGGGCGTGTTCGCGGCGGCCTCCAGCAGGGCCCGCACCCGGGCGGCGTCCGGGCGGCGCGCCGGATCCTTCTGCAGCAGCCCGTTGACGGCCTCGGCGAGCGGGCCCTGCGCGGCGACGGGCGGCGCGGGGGTCGCGTTGAGGACGGACTGGAGCGTGGCCGGCGTGTTGCTGCGGCGGAACGGCGAGACGCCCTCGCTCGCCGCGTAGAGCACCACGCCCAGGGACCACAGGTCGGCGGCCGGACCCGGTCGCTGCCCCAGCACCCGCTCGGGGGCGATGTACTCGGGCGAGCCGACGAAGCCGCCGGTGTCGGTCAGGTTGGTCTCGCCCTCGATCTGGGCGATGCCGAAGTCGGTGAGGACGATGCGGCCGTGACGGCCGAGGAGGATGTTGTCCGGCTTGACGTCCCGGTGCAGGACGCCCGCCGCGTGCGCGGCCTCGAGCGCGCCGAGCACTTCGAGGCCGATCCGGGCCGCCTCGCGTGCGCCGAGGGTGCCCTCCTGGAGGACGTCGCCGAGCGAGCGCCCGCGCACCAGCTCCATCACGATCCACGGCCGTCCGTCCACGACGGCCACGTCGTGCACGCCGACGACCGCCGGATGGTCCAGCCGGGCCGCGGCCCGTGCCTCGCGGCGCATCCGCTCGAACGCGTTGGCGCGTTCGCGTTCGGGAAGCTGGTCCGGGACACGGGGCTCCTTGACGGCGACCTCGCGGTCCACCGTCTCGTCCTTGGCGCGCCACACCGTGCCCATGCCGCCGTGCCCGAGCTTGGCGAGCAGCCGGTACCGCCCGGCGATGAGCCGCCCGACCCCCGGCTCCGGCGGCGGCCCGACCGGCGACGGCGACGGTTGTGCCCGCTGTGACGGCGACGGCCAAGACGACGCCTCTGGCGACGATGGCGACGGCGATGGCGATGGCGAAGGCGATGGCGATGGCGAAGGCGATGGCGACGGTACGGCGGCCGGGTCCGCGCTCCGGCTCGCGTTCACGCCCGGGTGCGGTTGCGGGGTCGAGTTCGGGCTCGCGCTCGCGCTCGGGTTCGGGTTCGGCGGTTGCAGAACAAAACTCGTCGTCTCGTCGGGCCCGTGGCCGACTCCCCCGTCGTGGCTCATGGTTCCATCCATATCGCGCCATGCGGGCCGATATCCATTGTGCGGGGACACCGGTCACAGACCCGTGACGTGCACCGTTCCTTATTTCCTTTTTACGAGGGTACGAAGGTGTCGACCGCGACGTCGAAATACTCCCGCGCCTCCCGCACCTTCCCGACCGGCGCCGACACCCACACGTCGTACAGCCGCCCGCCCTCCTCCCAGCACAGGTCGTACGTGTGCCGCAGGCCCTCCGCCGCGCTGAAGCCGTTCCAGGTGAACTGCCACAGGGCCGCGGGCCGTCCGCCGTGGGTCGTCTCGGTGACCTGGCCGTCGTGGTAGCCCGGGTTGGTGTCCGGGCCCTCGGCGGCGGCCCGCTCCATCACGGCGAGCGGGCCGTCCGACGGCGCGTCGGAGACCTTGACGCCGAGGCGGAAGACCTGACCCGGCGACATGTAGAAGACCCGCTCGCCCTGCGGCACGCGCGTGAAGTCGTCCGGCACGGCGAGCGCGAAGCCGGCCGGGTCGTCGCTCACGCGGTAGCCGGAGGGAGCGGACGGCGCGCGGGCCGACGTGCGGGAGGAAGCGGGCGGCGAGGCCGGGTACGTCCCGTGGATCGCCGTGGGGGACGCGCTGGGAGAGGGCGAGGGACTCGGCGTGCCGCTCGTCTGCGGCCGGCTCGGCGTGCCGCTCGTCGACGAACCCGGCGCCGAACTCGCGGGCGTACGCCCCCCGTCGCCGTCCCCGTTGAGCAGCAGCGCCGCCGCCGACACGCCCGCCCCGGCCATCGCGGCGACGAGCAGCGCGGCCACCAGCACGCCGCGCGTCGAGCGCTCCCGGGCGGCCTGGTCGGGCCTCGGCCGGGGCACGTCGGCCTGGGTCGGGGTGTAGCCGGACGACACCGGTGGCGGCGTGCGCCCGGTGTCCAGGAAGGTGCGCAGCAGCCGCTCGGCCTCCGCCGCGCCCAGCCGCCGGTCCGGATCGCGCTCCAGCAGCCCCCGTACGACGGGCAGCAGCGGGGCGGCCTGCGCGGGCGTGCGGATCTCGGCGAACACGACGGCGTGCAGGATGCCGCCCAACGAGTCGCGCCGGAAGGGGGATTCACCGCTCAGCGCCGTGCACAGCAGCGCGCCCAGCGACCACAGGTCGGACTCCGCGCCGGTGCGCGCCCCGGACATCCGCTCGGGCGCCGTGTACTCGGGCGAGCCGACGAACGAACCGGTCTCGGTGAGCGTGGTGGCGCCCGCGATCTGTGCGATCCCGAAGTCGGTGAGGACGACCCGGTCGCTGTCGCGTTCCAGCAGGACGTTCGCCGGCTTGATGTCCCGGTGCAGAACCCCGGCCGTGTGCGCGGCTCGCAGGGCGCCGAGCAGGGCGACGGCGATCCGGGCCGCCTCCTTCGGCGCGAGCGGACCCTCGGCGGCGATCCGGTCGGCGAGTGAGCCGCCGTCGATCAACTCCATGACGATGTACGGGCGTTCGTCGTCCTCGACCACGTCGTGCACCACGATGATGTGCGGATGGCTGAGCTGGGCGACCGCCCGGGCCTCACGCAGCGTCCGGTCGCGGCGGCCGCGTGCCTCCTCGGCGGAGAGCGTGTCGTCCTGGATCAGCTCCTTGACCGCGACACGCCGTCCCAGCAGCTGGTCCGTGGCCCGCCACACGACGCCCATGCCGCCGCGTCCGAGCCTCGCCTCCAGCCGGTAACGGCCCGCGATGACCCGTACGGCGTCCTCGCCCCCCTCGGTCCCCATGGGCCCATCATGCCCCACCGGAGGCCGGGCCTCCGGGGCGCGGTCCGGCCAACTGCCGCGCCCCCGGCCGCGGACGCTAGGAACCCGGCTCGCGCCAGCTCTGCAGCACGGACCTGAACTGCTTGGCGGTCGTGGCCCAGTCCTCGGCGGGCGAGGACATGTAGATCGCGTACTCGGCGCCGTCGCGGGAGACGTACGTCTCCTCGATCGCGCGGCGCGGCCCGGGGAATTTCGTGTCCTTCGCCAGCGCGGTCCAGGTGTACTCCCACTCGGAGCCGTCCCGGTCGCGGTAGACGTTCTTCTCCAGGGTGACCCGCTCGTAGCCGACCAGCCGCTTGAGCTGCTGTTCGAGGTCGACCTGGTGCGCGTAGGGGTCGCTGAAGTCGGGGGACTTGTCGAGGGCGATGCGCACGAAGTGCTTGCCGCCGTCGGGCGTGTAGTCGATCTGCTGGAGATCGCCTTCGTCCTGGTACACCTCCCGCTTCCAGCCCTTGGGGAGGGCGAGCCCGAAGCCCAGCGGGTCGTTGACCGGCTCCCAGGAGTCGGACGCCGTCCCCTGCTCGCCGGTGGGCGTCGGGCTCGGCGAGGCGGACGAGGACCCGGCCCCGGACCCGGACCCGGTGGTCGGCTCCTGTCCCTGGTCCCACTTCTGCAGCGCGATCGCCGTGCCGCCGCCGACCAGTGCGGCGACGACGACCACGAGCGCCGTGGTGCGCAGCCGGCCACGGCGCCGGGGCGGCTGGGCGGCCCCCGTCGGCGCGACCGGCGCGGCCTGCGGGAACGGCGCGGCCGGACTCGGTCCGACGTTCGTCGGGCCCACGGCGGTCGGGGCGGTCGTGGGGTGGCCGGGCACCGGCGTCGACGACTCCGGCGCGAACGGAACGTACGAGGTGCCGGGCGTGGCGTGGGACGCCGAACGCGCCGTGGAGTGGGAGGCGGACGCATGACCCCCCGTGGCCCGGTCCGGCCCCGCGAACTGCGTGGGCACGTAGACCTGCGCACCGCTGGGACGCCGTCCCTCGGCGGCCTCGGCCAGAAGCTGCTCGGCCTCGCCCGTGCCGGGACGTGCGGCGGGATCCTTGCGCAGCAGGGCCGTGATGACCGGGCCGAGCGGACCGGCGTGCCGGGGCTCGGCGGCCTCCTCCTCGACGACGGCCTGCAGCGTGCTCAGCGGCGAGGTGCGGCGGAACGGCGACCGCCCCTCCACCGCCGTGTACAGCGTCGCGCCCAGCGCCCACAGGTCGGAGGAGGGGCCGGGGTCATGGCCGCGCACCCGCTCGGGGGCCAGATAGTCGACGGAGCCGACGACCTCTCCGGTCCGCGTGATGGTGGTGTCGCCCTCGATCTGGGCGATGCCGAAGTCGGTGAGCAGGACGCGGCCGTCGTGGGAGAGGAGCACGTTGCCCGGCTTGACGTCACGGTGCAGCACGCCGGCGGAGTGCGCGGCGCGCAGGGCCCGCAGCACCCACAGGCCGATCCGGGCGGCCTCCGTGGGCTCGACGCGCCCGTCCTCCTTGACGGCGTCGGCCAGCGAACGGCCCTCGACCAACTCCATGACGATCCACGGGCGTCCGTCGTGTTCCAGCACGTCATGGACGGTGACCACGGCGGAGTGGTTGATCCGCGCGGCCGCACGGGCCTCCGCCCTGGTCCGCGCCAGCAAAATCGCCTGGTCGCCCTCGGCGACGTAGAGCGCGGCCGTCAGCTCCTTGATGGCCACCGCCCGGTGCAGCACCTCGTCGTGGGCACGCCACACCCGGCCCATACCGCCGCTCCCTATGGCGTCGGCAAGCCGGTAGCGCCCCGCGAGGAGCAGGCCCTGCATCTGATTCACGTTGCCCCGCAATGCTCTTGACAAGGTCAGCGTAAGGACCGGGCCGCTTCCGGGGAACCAGGGGGGTCCCAAGGAGACAGCACTGTGACGGTTGTCGCTTCCGGGCCCACGAGGCAACCTGCGAGGTCCACGACCCGTTGTCAGCCCGTGTACTGGTAGGTGGACGACGCCTGCTCGAACAGCCGGGTGACCTCGTCCCGTTCGGCTTCCGGCCCCCTGACCTGCACGATGTGGTACCGCCCCGCGATCAGGATCGCCAGGTTGCGGACGTACAGCTCACGGCCGCCGGCGCCGGTCCAGGTGAACTGCCCCTCCGCCATGGTCCGGGTGCCCACGGTCGTGGTGCGCAGCCCGGAGGCCGTGGCCCAGCTGGAGTCGCGGTAGGGCTGGAGCTCGCTCTCCTTCTCCCGCTGGTAGACCATCGGGTCGCTGCCGTCGGACGACGCGCTGTCGCGGCCGGGGACGACGATCAGCTCGAAGCTTCCGTGCGAGTAGACGACCTGACCGCGCCCGTTCTTCGGCGTGCGGTCCCAGCCGTCGGCCACGGCGACCTGGAAGCCTGCGGCGTCCTTGCGGAGGGTGAACCCGTCGGCGACCTCCGTACCGGATCCGCCGGTCTGCGTGCGGGTGGCCTCCGCCTCCGAGGACGCGGAGGCGCCCGGCGAGGTCTGGTCGGGCCGGGGTTCGCTGCTCGCCTCGGGCGCCTGGCCGGTCGTCTGCCCGGCGGCCCCGGTGCGCGGGGAGGCGTCCGGGCCGGCCGCCCCCTCCTCGCCGGCCTTGGGCATGAACAGCACGGCGTACGCGACCGCCGCGGCCAGCACCAGCAGGATCATCACGAGCAGGGTCCGGCCCAGACTGCGCGGCGAGCCGCCCGTCTCCTGCCGGGCCCGCTTGTGCCGCCCGTGCGGCGCGGGCAGACCGGCGCGCCGCCGGCGCACCAGCTCGCCCCTGCGGCGCACGATCGGCAGCCGGCGGGGGTCGGCGGGCGGGGCGGCCACGACATACGTCCCCGCCTCCGGCTCCGGCGCGGACCGCACCAGCGAGCGCAGCCAGCCCCGCAGCTCCTCGAAGTCGAGGCGCTCGGTGGGGTCCTGGCGCAGCAGCGACTCCACGACCGGCCGGAGCGGACCGCACTCCTCGGCGAAGGCGGGCGGCTCGGCGCACACCATCTGCACCAGCTCGGCCGTCGACTCCTCCGGATACGGCGCATGCCCCTGCACGGCCCTGAAGAGCAGCGCGCCCAGGGCCCACAGGTCGGTCGCGGGACCGATCGGAGCGGCCAGCTGCCAGTTCTCGTGCACCGGCCCGGCCTGCTCGGGCGCCCAGCGCTCGGTGACCGGTCCGACGACGGCCATCCTCGCCTGCCTCGCCCGCTCGGCGGCGAGCGCGGTGCCGGGCCCACGCCGGGGGCCGCTCCCGGGAGTTCCGGCCGTCGGCTCGCCCCAACCGGCCCCGGTCCGCGCCTCGCCCGACGGTCCCGGGCCCTGGCCCTGGCTCGGGCCGGGCACGGGGACCGGCGCGCCGGGGACGGGCGTGAGCGCGGCGTGCGACGACGGGGCCGCGCCGTACGGCGGCTGACCGGGGACGTAGGGGGTGTGCGGCGCGGGCACGGGCGCGCCCTGCACCCCGTAGGGGTCGGCGATCCGGCCAGGAGGGTTGCCGCCCCCGGTGCCCTGTTCGCCGTCGGCCGGGGTGCGGGCGCCGGGCAGGGCCGCCCGTCCGTTCTGCTGGGCTTCCTGCGCTTCCTGTATCCGGGCCGCCGCCCGGGCCCCTGCGCGGTACGCGGCGATCGCTCCGGCCCGCGCGGCGCGGATGTCTCCGCCGGTCTCCATGGGCGCCCTGCGCGCCACCGCCCCGGACGCCCCGCTCCCGCCGGAGGGCTCGCCCGCCGCCACCGGCAGCGCACCCGAGGCCCGCGCCTCTATGGCGGCCCGCCGAGCCGCCTCGGGATCCGCCGCCCCGGACTCGAGCCCGCCCCGGCCCGCACCGCCCGCACCGCCCGGCCCGCCGAAGGCGCCCTGGCCGCGCGGCTGGAGCGGGGGCGCGGAAGCCCGAGGCGCGACACCGCCACCGTGCCCAGCGGCCCCGCCGTGCCCAACGGCCCCGCCGTCGAAACCGTTTCCACCGCTCTGCGTGCCCCTCGGGCCCGCCGCGCCCTGCGCACCCTGCGTGCCCTGCACCCCTTGCGCGCCCTGCGCCGTGTCCTCGGCCGGCACCGGGTCGTACCCGCACAACGCCTCTTCCGCCGCGCCGACCGCGAGGCCGGTCAGCATGACCCGGCCGTCGTCGCAGACGAGGACCGTGCGGGCGGTGATGTTCCGGTGCACCCAGCCATGGGCGTGCAGCACCCGCAGCGCCATGAGCACGTCGGAGGCGACCTCGGCGGCCCGGTACGGCGTCAGCGGCTTCTCGGCGAGCAGCGCCGCCAGCGGCCGTGCGGCCACCAGTTCGCTCACTATCCACAGCGAACCGCCCTCGGCGAACACGTCGAAGACCTGGTCGAGCCGCGGATGGTCGGGAATGCCCGCCGTGGCCTGGGCCGCCTCCATCGCCCGCCGTACGACGGGGTCGGCGGGCCGTCGTGTCCCCGCGCCCGCGCCGGAGCCCGCGCCCGGTCCCCGGGCGGCCGGCCGCCGCGCCTCGCGCTCCCGTGCGGTGAACCCTTCGGGCAAGCCCTCCGCGTCGAGCACCTCGGCCTCGACGACCTCCGGCAACGGCACCTGGCGGACCAGGACTTCCTGCCCGCTGTAGGTGTCGAAGGCCCGGGACTCGGTGAGTTCGTACTCGTCGGAGGGCGGCAGTGGCAGGCGGTAGCGGTCGACGAGTACCCGACCCGCATAGTCGTCCACGTTGCCCCCCTCAGCCGCCCGGCCGGTCAATTCCGTTCGTCCTGCGTGCCGTTACAGCCTTATCCGGCCGAATAGCTGGATGCGTACGGTCCGCAAGCACTCACGATACGTGCCGGAGGCAACCCGCAAAGAGAGGATGCAGGATCTCACGCCCCGAACCGCGCTGCCGGGCGTCGGCTACTTCTTCGGCCTGAAGGTGTCCGTCAGCGTCGCCCATGTGGTCTCCCGCAGGTCGCTGCCCCACGCGGCGGCCTTCGCCGTGTACATCAGCGCGTAGCCGAGACCGTCGTTCACGACGAACCCGCGGTCGATGGTCCGGTACGCCGTCCCGCCGTCCGTGTAGGTGAACTCCCAGTCGGCCGTGTTCCAGTCGCGGTAGTCCACCTGATGTATCCGGATCTTCGTGTACTGGGAGCGCCTCATGGAGCGCTCCTGGTTCTTCCAGTCGGCGACGGGGTCGTCCTTGGGCGTGGTCGTCCAGGCGACGAGCAGCTTCTGCCCGTCGGGCCCGACGAAGCGGTCGCCCGCGGAGTCCGCGGATTTGTACTTCCACCCCGCGGGCAGCCCGATCGAGTAGTAGCCCTGCGAGCCCTTGTGCGTCGTCGCCGCCCTGCTGTCCCCGGTGGCGGGGGCGCCGGATCCGGCGCCCCCGGCCGCGGACGTGCCGCCGGACGAGGACCCGGACGACGCGGGCTGCGACTGCGACTGTGCCCCGTCCGTACGGGTCCCGCCGCTCGTGTCCTCCTTGGTGTCGGCGCCGGCGCTGTCACTGGCCACCGGCCGGTCGGCGCCGCCGCCCTTGGCGCCACTCGCCTCGTCGTCACCGCCGAGCGTGAGGGCCAGCACGGTGCCGAGCACCGCGAGCATCACCACCACGGCGATGATCACCAGCGTCCGCTTGGGCACGACGTCGGTCAGCGGGGCCCTGGGCACGGGCCGCGGCGGCAGGTCCGGAGGCGTCATGACGGGCCACCCGGAACTGCGCCCGCCACCCTCGCCGTGCCCTCCGGAACCGGAACCGGAACCCGAACCGGAACCCACGGCGGCACCCGAACCGGAACGCGCTGCGGAGCCGCCCCCCGAACCGTTCCCGGAACGGGCCGCCGGCACGGACGCGGACGACGACACGGATCCGGAGGCCGCCCCGGACACCGGACGGGCCGCCTGCGCAGGAGCCGACGCCGAGGACGATGCCGAGGACGATGCGGTCCGTGCCGGGGAAGCCGGCACGGCAGGCGGGGCGGCGGCGGAAGCCGCGGCCCCGGAGTCCCGAGCCCCGGAGCTCCGCGCCGCGCCGCCCGTCCGAGACTCGTCCGCGCGCACGGAACCGGAAGCACTCGTCCCGTTCGACGACTTGGCGCGGGCCGCGGCCGCCGAGGTCGCCGCCCCCGCGGCGACGGCGGCCTTCCGCACGGACCGCAGCGCCCCGCGCAGCTTCTCGCCCGCCTCCGCGCCCGCCGAACTCCCCTTGCCCGAGTTGTCCGGCAGCGTCGGCAGGGGCACGACCTTCGTCGCGTCGGCCGGCTCGGCGTGGCTCGGTTCGGGCGCGTGCAGCACCGCGTTGAGCATCGCGCGCGCACCGGCGTCGTCGAGCCGCCGCGCGGGATCCTTGGTGAGCAGGCCGTAGATGACGTCCCTCAGCGGACCCGCGTTCTTCGGCTCCTCCAACTGCTCGGTCATCACCGCGGTGAGCGTGGCGATCGCGGAGCCCTTGTCGTACGGCGGCGAACCCTCGACCGACGCGTACAGCAGACCGCCGAGCGACCACAGGTCGGCCGCCGGACCCGGCTTGTGGCCGCGGGCCCGCTCGGGGGAGATGTAGGAGGGCGCGCCGACGAGCATGCCGGTGGAGGTGATCGACGGATCGCCCTCCACCTGGGCGATGCCGAAGTCCGTGAGCACGACCCGGCCGTCCTCGGCGATCAGCACGTTCGACGGCTTCACGTCCCGGTGCAGGATGCCCTCGCGGTGGGCCGACCGCAGCACGTCGAGGATCGCCAGTCCGACCTCCGCCGCCCGCTTGGGCTCCAGCACGCCGTCCTCACGGATGACCTCGGCGAGCGACTTGCCCTCGACGAGCTCCATCACGATCCACGGCCGGTCGTCCTCCTCGACCACGTCGAAGACCGTCACCGCGCTGTTGTTGCGGATCCGCGCGATGGCCTTCGCCTCGCGCAGCGTCCGCGTGATCAGCCGCCGCTTCTCGTCCTCGTCGATGTTCCCCGGGAACCGCAGCTCCTTGACGGCGACCGTGCGCCCGAGGGTCTCGTCCTCGGCGCGCCACACCGTCCCCATGCCGCCGCGGCCGAGTACATCTCCCAGCCGGTACCGCCCGGCGAGGAGACGTGCGCTCTTGTCCTGACGGGGTGTTCCCGCCCGCTCCGCCTCCGACATGCGTCCCCTCATGCAACCCGCCCTGACAGAGCCTCCATTGTCCCTCACCCGACAAGTGCCCAACGCCCAGGGTGCCCCTCATGGCATCCGGACCGCATCCCAGGGGTGGAGTATTCCGGCCAGAAGGTGCACCACGCTCCGGCCAAAGAGCGCGACGAAGGCCGATCGAGTGGGCCGGGACCGCCTGAAGTGGGCGGGACCGGCCCGTGGATGATGAGCGCCAAAGGCAAGGAGAAGAGGGAGGAAGGAAGAGTCCGTGACGCCGCCGCTTCGGAGCCTGATGGCCGCACCGGTGGCCCTGGCGCTCCTCGGCTCGTTCGGAGCCGGCTCACCGGCGACCTCCGCATCGCCCGCGGACGCCCTCCTCCCGCTGCTCCTCACCCGGGGCAGGGCGCCCGCCGCCGCCCTGCTGGCCCGTGAGGAGAGCGGCACCCGCTACGCCGAGGCGGGCCCGGGCATCTCACGGTCCGACCACTTCCGGGCCGGCAGCATCACGAAGACCTTTCTCGCGACCGTCGTCCTGCAACTGGCCGACGAGCACCGGCTGTCCCTGTCCGACACGGTGGAGTCGCACCTGCCCGGCCTGGTGCGCGGGGCGGGAAACGACGGGCGCGCGCTGACCCTGCGTTCCCTGCTCACCCACACCAGCGGCCTGTACGACTTCACCCGGGACACCGGCGGCGTCGTACCCCTCACCGCGGTTCAAGCCGTCCGAATCGCCCTCACCCACCCTCCGGCCGACCGCGGCCGCTTCGCCTACTCCAACACCAACTACGTCCTGCTCGGCCTGATCGTCGAGCAGGTCACCGGCCACTCGTACGCCACCGAGACCGAGCGGCGGATCATCGCTCCCCTGCGTCTGACCGGCACCTCCTTTCCCGGCTCCCGCACCTTTCTGCCCTCCCCGCACGGCCGCGCCCTCGACACGGACGGGGCCGACGTCACCGCACTCGACCCGCGGGTGGCCGGGGCCGCGGGCGAGCTGGTGACCACGCTCGCCGATCTGGACCGCTTCTACGCGGCGCTGCTCGACGGTGAACTGCTGCCCCCGCGCCGGCTGCGCGAGATGCTCGACACCCGTGCCGCACACGGCTCGTACGGCATGGGCGTGTTCCCCGCGAAGCTCCCGTGCGGCGTCACGGTGTGGGGGCACAACGGCCGTATCGCCGGCAGTTACGTACGCAGCGCTGCCGTGCCGGGCGGCCGGCGTGTCCTCACGTTCCGGGTGAACACGACGGCGATCGCAGACCCCGGCCTCGAACCGGCCCTGCTCGCCGCCGAGTTCTGTCCTCGCACCCCGTAGAACGAGCCGGCCCCGAACGGAGATCCCGCCTCACGACACCCGTTCGGGTGAAACACCCCGGCGCGCCCGCCTTCGGGACGCCGGCGCGCGGGCGGTGTTCAGAACGGCACGATGTCCGGCGCTCCCAGCCGGGCCGCGTCGGCCGTCTGGTCGTCGGGCTGGCGCTGCGACTCACGCTCGGCCTCGACCCGCTTCTCGTAGTGCTGGACCTCGCGCTCGACCTGGTCCTTGTCCCAGCCGAGGACCGGGGCCATGAGTTCGGCGGCCTCGCGGGCGCTGCGGGTGCCGCGGTCGAAGGTCTCGATGGAGATGCGCGTGCGGCGCGTCAGCACGTCGTCCAGGTGCCGTGCTCCCTCGTGGGAGGCGGCGTACACGATCTCGGCGCGCAGATAGTCGTCGGCGAACTGCAGCGGCTCGCCCAGCGACGGGTCCGCGGCGATGAGGTCCAGCAGTTCCTCCGCCATCGACCCGAAGCGGTTGAGCAGATGCTCGACCCGCACCACGTGCAGGCCGGTCCGCGCCGCGGTCCGCGCCCGCGCGTTCCACAGGGCCCGGTAGCCCTCCGCACCCAGCAGCGGCACGTCCTCCGTGACGCAGTCGGCCACCCGCTGGTCGAGTCCGCGCACCGCCTCGTCGACGGCGTCCTTCGCCATCACCCGGTACGTCGTGTACTTGCCGCCCGCCACGACGACCAGCCCCGGTACCGGGTGCGCGACGGTGTGCTCCCGCGACAGCTTGCTGGTGGCGTCGGACTCACCGGCCAGCAGCGGCCGCAGGCCGGCGTACACGCCCTCGACGTCGTCCCTGGTCAACGGCACCGAGAGCACCGAGTTCACATGCTCGAGGAGGTAGTCGATGTCGGCGCTGGAGGCGGCCGGGTGGGACTTGTCGAGGTCCCAGCTGGTGTCCGTCGTGCCGACGATCCAGTGCCGGCCCCAGGGGATGACGAACAGCACGGACTTCTCGGTGCGCAGGATCAGCCCCGTGGTGGAGCTGATGCGGTCCCGCGGCACGACGAGGTGGATGCCCTTGGAGGCGCGGACGTGGAACTGGCCGCGCTCACCGACCATCGCCTGCGTGTCGTCGGTCCACACGCCCGTGGCGTTGACGACCTGCCGGGCGCGGATCTCGTACTCCCCGCCCGCCTCGACGTCCTGGACACGCGCGCCCACGACCCGTTCGCCCTCACGCAGGAAGCCCGTCACCCGCGCGCGGTTGGCCGCCTTCGCCCCGTAGGCCGCGGCGGTGCGCACCAGGGTGGCGACGAAGCGGGCGTCGTCCATCTGCGCGTCGTAGTACTGCAACGCGCCGACCAGGGCGTCCTTCCTCAAGGCGGGTGACACGCGCAGGGCGTGACGACGGCTCAGGTGACGGTGCATCGGCAGACCCCGGCCGTGGCCGCGCGCCATGGACATCGCGTCGTAGAGCGCGACGCCCGAGCCGGCGTACAGCCGCTCCCAGCCCTTGTGCTGGAGCGGGTACAGGAAGGGCACCGGCTTCACGAGGTGCGGAGCGAGCCGTTCCAGCAGCAGGCCGCGCTCCTTGAGCGCCTCCCGTACGAGGGCGAAGTCGAGCATCTCCAGGTACCGCAGTCCGCCGTGGATCAGCTTGCTGGACCTGCTGGAGGTGCCCGACGCCCAGTCCCGCGCCTCGACCAGTCCTGTGGACAGGCCGCGGGTCACGGCGTCCAGGGCGGTGCCCGCGCCCACCACGCCGCTGCCGACCACCAACACGTCCAGTTCGCGCTCGGCCATGGCCGCCAGTGACTCGGCTCGTTGTACCGGACCCAGTGTCGCTGTCCTCACCGCTGCCTCCCGCTGTCGGTCACCGGCCGCGCCCTGTCAGGGCGAGACCCCGTCCGTATCCCCCATGCCCAAATTCTGACCTTGATGCCCGGCTTCAGCCACCACTCGCCCCCAGCCTGTGGACAACTCTCACGGAACCGGAGCCGGCCTCCCGGGAAACACAGCCGGTCACCGCGCCCGGCCAGGGCCCGGACGCCCGGCCCCACACCGCCGGTCCCACACCGGCGGAGCCGCACGGCCCGGCCCGCGGACCGGCCCGCGGCCCGGCCCCGGGAGGCCGGACGGGTCCGGCCGACACGACCGGTTCAACACAGTCGACCAATCCCGCATATCGGTCATATTTACTCCTAGTCTGACATTGCGCTCGCCCATCCTGTCCACAGGGCTTGCGCACCTGTCCCACCTCGGTTACTGGGAAGGACGGCATACGCCATGCCCGCAGATCTCGCCGTCATCGGACTCGGCCCGCTCGGCCTGCCCCTGGCCCAGGCCGCCGTGGCCGCAGGCATCCCCACCATCGGTTACCGCACCGGCCCCGAGGCCGGCTCGCTCAGCCCCGCCGAACTGCGCCGGATGCTCTCGGGGGGTTTCCGGCCCGCCACCAACCCCGCCGAACTGGGCCGGGTGCGCACCGCCGTCATCTGCGCGCCGACCCCGCGCGACGCGGACGGCGGACTCGACCTGAGCCAGGTGGAGGCAGCCGCCCGCACCCTGGCCGGACACCTGCGCCCGCACACCACCGTGATCCTGGAGTCACCCGTGTACCCCGGGGCCACGGAGGAATTCCTGCGGCCGCTCCTGGAGGAGACGTCGGGCCTGCGCGCGGGCCGCGACTTCCACCTCGCCCACTCCCCCAGCCGGGTCGACCCCGGCAGCCGCGCCTTCACCCCGGCCACCACGCCGAAGGTGATCGGCGGGCTCACCCCTGCCTGCACCGAGTCCGCAGCCGCCTTCTACGGCCGTCTCACCGACAAGGTGGTACGCGCGCGTGGCCTGCGGGAAGCGGAGACGGTGCAGCTCCTGGAGACCAACTTCCGGCACGTCAACATCGCCCTCGTCAACGAGATGGCCGTCCTCTGCCACGACCTGGGCGTCGACCTGTGGGACGTCGTCCGCTGCGCGGAGACCAAGCCCTTCGGCTTCGAGGCCTTCCGCCCCGGCCCCGGCGTCGGCGGCCACTCCGTGCCCCTGGACCGCACCGGCCACGCCGGCAGCACGCTGCGCATGGTGGAACTCGCCCAGCAGGTCAACAACCGCATGCCGCGCTACGTCGTCCAGCGCGCCGCCGCCCTCCTCAACGAGCACGGCAAGTCGGCGCGGGGCGCGCGCGTGCTGCTGCTCGGCGTCACCTACAAGGCGGACCTCGCCGACCAGCAGAACAGCCCCGCGCGCGAGATCGCGATCCGTCTGATGGAACTCGGCGCGGCCGTCAGCTACAACGACCCGCACGTCCCGTCGTGGAACGTCCTGGACCGTCCGGTGCCGCGCGCCGACTCCCTCTACGAGGCCGCCGCCGACGCCGACCTCACGATCCTCCTCCAGCAGCACCGGACGTACGACCTGCAGGGCCTGTCGGTGAAGGCGCAGCTGCTGCTGGACACCCGGGGGGCCACCCCCACGGGGGCGGCGCATCGGCTGTGAACCGGGGCGCGCGCCGCCGCGCCGCACGCCCCGGCCCATGCGTGCCCCGGGCACGCGAAAGGGGCCGGTCGCCTCATCGGGGTGAGGCGGCCGGCCCCTTTTCGTAATCCTGCGGACGGCCGGGGTTACCGGCGGTGCACCGAGTCCGCCACCGTGACCTCGACGCGCTGGAACTCCTTGAGCTCGCTGTAGCCGGTCGTGGCCATGGCCCGCCGCAGCGCGCCGAAGAAGTTCATCGAGCCGTCGGGCGTGTGCGAGGGGCCCGCGAGGACCTCCTCGATGGTGCCGACCGTGCCCAGATCGACCTTCTTGCCGCGCGGCAGCTCCTCGTTGACGGCCTCCATGCCCCAGTGGTGGCCTCGGCCCGGCGCGTCCGTGGCGCGCGCGAGCGGGGAGCCCATCATCACCGAGTCGGCGCCGCAGGCGATCGCCTTGGGCAGGTCGCCGGACCAGCCGACGCCGCCGTCCGCGATCACGTGCACGTACCGGCCGCCGGACTCGTCCATGTAGTCGCGGCGGGCGGCGGCCACGTCGGCCACCGCCGTCGCCATCGGGACCTGGATGCCCAGCACGTTGCGCGTGGTGTGCGCCGCGCCGCCGCCGAAGCCGACCAGGACGCCCGCCGCGCCCGTGCGCATCAGGTGCAGGGCCGCCGTGTAGGTGGCGCAGCCGCCGACGATCACCGGGACGTCGAGCTCGTAGATGAACTGCTTCAGGTTCAGCGGCTCGTGCGAGCCGGAGACGTGCTCCGCGGAGACCGTCGTACCGCGGATGACGAAGATGTCCACGCCCGCGTCGACGACGGCCTTGGAGAACTGGGCCGTGCGCTGCGGGGAGAGCGCGGCCGCGGTGACCACGCCCGAGTCGCGCACTTCCTTGATGCGCTGCCCGATCAGCTCCTCCTTGATGGGGGCCGCGTAGATCTCCTGGAGGCGGCGGGTCGCCGTGTCCACGTCCAGCTCGACGATCTCGTCCAGCAGCGGCTGCGGGTCCTCGTGCCGGGTCCACAGGCCTTCGAGGTTCAGTACGCCCAGGCCGCCCAGCTCACCGATGCGGATCGCGGTGGCCGGGGAGACGACCGAGTCCATGGGAGCCGCCAGGAACGGCAGCTCGAAGCGGTAGGCGTCGATCTGCCAGGCGATCGAGACCTCCTTCGGGTCCCGCGTACGGCGGCTGGGGACGACGGCGATGTCGTCGAAGGCATACGCCCGGCGGCCGCGCTTGCCGCGCCCGATCTCGATCTCAGTCACGTCTGTGGCCTTTCCCTGATGCGTTCAGCGTCTTCCAGTATCGCCGACGGGCACGGCGAGGGCGGCCCCGGATGCTCCGGGGCCGCCCTCGCCGTGCCTCACGCGCGCGTGGCGCCTACTTGTTGCTGTAGTTCGGTGCCTCGACCGTCATCTGGATGTCGTGCGGGTGGCTCTCCTTGAGACCCGCGGAGGTGATCCGGACGAAGCGGCCCTTGGTCTCCATCTCCTCGATGGTGGCGGCGCCCACGTAGCCCATGGTCTGGCGCAGACCGCCGACGAGCTGGTGCAGCACGTTGCCGAGCGGGCCGCGGTAGGGCACCTGGCCCTCGATGCCCTCGGGCACGAGCTTGTCGTCGGCCGCGACCTCCGCCTGGAAGTAGCGGTCCTTGGAGTACGACTTGGCCTGGCCGCGGGACTGCATGGCGCCCAGCGAGCCCATGCCGCGGTACGACTTGAACTGCTTGCCGTTGATGAACTGCAGCTCGCCCGGCGACTCCTCGCAACCCGCGAGGAGGCTGCCCAGCATCACCGTGTCGGCGCCGGCGGCCAGGGCCTTGCCGATGTCGCCGGAGTACTGCAGACCGCCGTCGCCGATCAGCGGGATACCCGCCGGACGGGCGGCGAGGGACGCCTCGTAGATGGCCGTGACCTGCGGGACGCCGATGCCGGCGACCACACGGGTGGTGCAGATCGAGCCGGGTCCGACGCCGACCTTGATGCCGTCGACGCCGGCGTCGATCAGGGCCTGGGCGCCGTCACGGGTGGCGACGTTGCCGCCGATCACGTCGACGCGGACGCTCGACTTGATCTTCGACATCCAGCTGAGGGCGTTGCTGTTGTGGCCGTGGGAGGTGTCGACGACCAGGAAGTCCACGCCGGCCTCGGCGAGGGCCTGGGCGCGCTCCAGCGCCTCGGGGCTGGCGCCGACGGCCGCGCCGACGAGCAGCCGGCCCTCGGCGTCCTTGGCGGCCCGGGGGTACTTCTCGGCCTTGACGAAGTCCTTGACCGTGATGAGGCCCTTGAGCAGGCCCGCCTCGTCGACCAGCGGAAGCTTCTCGATCTTGTGCTTGCGCAGCAGCTCCATGGCCTCGACGCCGGAGATGCCCACCTTGCCGGTGACCAGCGGCATCGGGGTCATGACCTCGCGCACCTGGCGGGAGCGGTCGGACTCGAAGGCCATGTCGCGGTTGGTGACGATGCCGAGCAGCTTGCCGCCGGCGTCGGTGACCGGCACACCGCTGATGCGGAACTTGGCGCACAGGGCGTCGGCCTCGGCCAGCGTCGCGTCCGGGTGCACCGTGATCGGGTCGGTGACCATGCCGGACTCGGAGCGCTTCACCAGGTCGACCTGGTTGACCTGGTCCTCGATGGACAGGTTGCGGTGCAGCACGCCGACGCCGCCCTGGCGGGCCATCGCGATCGCCATGCGGGACTCGGTCACCTTGTCCATCGCCGCCGACAGCAGCGGGATGTTGACCCGAACATTGCGGGAGATGCGGGACGAGGTGTCGACCGCGTTGGGGAGCACCTCGGATGCGCCCGGCAGCAGCAGCACGTCGTCGTAGGTGAGCCCGAGGGTCGCGAATTTTGCGGGCACTCCGTCGACGTTGGCAGTCATGACACCTTCCCCAAATGGCCTTGATCGGTGCGGATGTCCATGCTAACGGGAAGCGCACCGCCCGAATTCCACGGTCGCGTATCACTGCGGGCTTCGTATGTTCGTACGGAAAGCACGGTCGGCCTGTTCACCGAAGGCCCGGTGACCGGGATCCCTACTGCTCTGCGAGTGCCCGCAGCCTGCTGAGCGCCCGGTGCTGGGCCACTCGGACCGCTCCGGGTGACATTCCCAACATCTGGCCGGTCTCCTCGGCGGTGAGGCCCACCGCGATGCGCAGCAGGAGCAGTTCCCGCTGGTTCTCGGGCAGGTTGGCCAGAAGTTTCTTCGCCCACTCGGCATCGCTGCTGAGGAGGGCGCGTTCTTCGGGGCCGAGCGAGTCGTCCGGGCGTTCGGGCATCTCGTCGGACGGGACCGCCGTCGAGCCCGGATGGCGCATCGCGGCCCGCTGCAGGTCGGCGACCTTGTGGGCGGCGATGGCGAAGACGAAGGCCTCGAAGGGTCTGCCGGTGTCCCGGTAGCGGGGAAGCGCGAGCAGGACCGCCACGCAGACCTCCTGGGCGAGGTCCTCCACGAAGTGGCGCGCGTCGCCGGGCAGCCGGGACAGCCGGGTGCGGCAGTAGCGCAGCGCCAGGGGGTGGACGTGGGCCAGCAGGTCGTGAGTGGCCTGCTCGTCGCCGTCCACGGCGCGATGGACGAGTGCTCCGATCGTCCCCACGGCAGTGACCGCCTCGTCATCGCGCATCGGTCCATGGTGCACTGCGGCCGGACCGGCCGCGGCACCGTGCCCGTCGTTGTGCACCGAAGCGTTATGAGCAGGTGCGCCGGCACTCATCCCCTGCGCCCTCCCCTTCCGCTCGACCGACTCGTCCCCGAGGAACTCCACACCTCAAGGATGCGGCATGCGCGGCGAAACGAGCAGCGGCCGCCCGCCGGGACCCCGCGCCGCTCCCGCCCGCCGTGCGGCGGGAGGGGTTCTCGCCCGGCCTCCAGACCGCTTCTGAGCAGGGAGGTTCGCCCATGAGCCCGCTCCCCTCACTGAATGACCGATGTCACGCGAATCCGGTCCGATCCGCCGGGCGGCCCAGGGCCCCCGTCCCACCGCGGACCGGTCCGGCGCCGCGGGGCCGGGCAGGCGAGGACGGCCCCTAACGGACCAGTCCCCACCGGAAGCCGAGCGCCACGGCGTGCGCGCGGTCCGAGGCGCCGAGCTTCTTGAACAGCCGTCGGGCGTGCGTCTTGACGGTGTCCTCGGAGAGGAACAGCTCGCGGCCGATCTCCGCGTTGGAGCGGCCGTGGCTCATGCCTTCGAGGACCTGGATCTCACGCGCGGTGAGCGTGGGCGCCGCGCCCATCTCGGCCGAGCGCAGCCGGCGCGGGGCGAGCCGCCAGGTCGGGTCCGCGAGGGCCTGGGTGACGGTCGCGCGCAGCTCCGCGCGCGAGGCGTCCTTGTGCAGGTAGCCGCGGGCGCCGGCGGCGACCGCGAGGGCGACGCCGTCGAGGTCCTCGGCGACGGTCAGCATGATGATGCGTGCGCCGGGGTCGGCGGACAGCAGTCGCCGTACGGTCTCGACGCCGCCCAGACCGGGCATGCGCACGTCCATCAGAATCAGGTCCGAGCGGTCGGCGCCCCAGCGGCGGAGGACTTCCTCGCCGTTGGCCGCCGTCGTCACGCGCTCGACGCCGGGCACGGTCGCGACCGCGCGGCGGAGCGCCTCTCGGGCAAGCGGGGAGTCGTCGCAGACGAGGACGGAAGTCATGGCCGCCCTCCGCAGCTGATGCGCGTCACCTTGTGCCTCCAGGCTGGTACGAATCGTCACCTGTGCGGTCGACCGTCTCGGACGCCTGCCCGAGCGTTTTGTGTTTCCAACCGCCACCGCACTCTCAACGACGGTCACTCGAAAGAGTTACGGGGCCGCGTGCATTCTTCGGCACTCTACGTGAGGGGCCGGACACGGAGGAGTCAGCCACACGGACCCTCAAGCTTTCATCACAACCCGTGCCCCATTTAGCCCTATTTCTTCCCTTTTACTGGTGTCTGAGGCTAGATTCGCAATGAGTCATATTTTCATCTCCTTAGATCGTAGTTGTACGGTCGTGGGCACCGTATCCGCTCAGCACGGCTACAAGGGGTCACGCAATGGCAGATTTCTCCCGCCTTCCCGGACCGAACGCGGACCTGTGGGACTGGCAGCTCCTGGCTGCCTGCCGCGGAGTGGACAGTTCGCTCTTCTTCCATCCGGAGGGTGAGCGCGGGGCGGCTCGGAGCGCTCGAGAGAACTCGGCCAAGGAGGTCTGCATGAGGTGCCCGGTCCGCGCACAGTGCGCGGCGCACGCCCTGGCGGTACGCGAGCCGTACGGCGTGTGGGGCGGATTGACCGAGGACGAGCGCGAGGAGCTCATGGGGCGGGCGCGCAACCGCCTGGTGTCGGCGTCGTCGGGCGCGAGGGACACCGCCTCGAACACATGAAGGAACGTTTCTGCTAGATCGACTGAAGCGGAGGGCACGCGCGCGTGCCCTCCGCTTTCTCACTGCCGCGCCGCGGCGCGTTCCAGTTGCTCCAGCGTCGCCGTCACCGCGGGCACCTGGGCCAGGTCGGGCAGGGTGAGCGCGACGATCTCCCGCCGCACCGCCGGCTCCAGCGTGACCGCGCGGGCGCCCCGGGGCCGAACCGACTCGATGGCGAGCTGGGGCAGGACGGCCACGCCGAGACCGGCGCCCACCAGACCCACCACCGCCGGATAGTCGTCGGTCGCGAAGTCGATGCGGGGCGTGAAGCCCGCGCGCTCGCACACCTGCACCAGCTGGCCGCGGCAGCGCGGGCAGCCGGCGATCCACGGCTCGGCGGCGAGATCGCCGATGGCGACGGACTCCACGCGCGCGAGGCGGTGCCGCTCGGGCACGAGGGCGACCAGCCGGTCCGTCAGCAGCGGCCGGGCGACCAGGTCGTCCCACTCCCCCTCGCCGGACCGGGTCACGGCCCCGTCGCCCGTGGCGCGTTCGTAGCGGAAGGCGAGGGCGATGTCGCAGTCGCCCTCCCGGAGCAGCTCGACCGACCGCGGCGGCTCGGCCTCCTCCAGGGAGACCCGGGTGCCGGGGTGGGCGGCGCGCAGGGCGGCGAGAGCGGTGGGGACGAGGGTGGAGCTGCCGCTGGGGAAGGAGACCAGCCGGACCCGGCCCGCGCGGAGCCCGGCGATCGCGGCGACCTCCTCCTCGGCGGCGGTCAGCCCGGACAGGATGCCGACCGCGTGCCGCACGAGGGCCTCGCCCGCCTGCGTCAGACGCATCTCGCGGCCGCTGCGCACCAGCAGAGGAGTCCCGACGGACGCTTCCAGGGCCTTCATCTGCTGGCTGACGGCCGGCTGGGTGCAGCCCAGCTCGCGTCCGGCCGCCGAGAAGGAGCCGGTGGCGGCGACGGCGCGCAGCACGCGGAGATGACGGGCCTCGATCATCCAGCGAGCATAAGCCAGCCTTGGGCAGCGGCGCGAATAACGCCTCGACACTTTGATCTGGGGTCGCCTACCGTGCCGCCATGAGGCTTCTGTCTGTCAATTTGGGCCGCCCGCAGGCCGTGCCGTACACCGATCAGCCACAGGGACTGACCGGAATCGACAAGCGTCCGGTCGAGGGGCCCGTGCGGGTCTCGGCGCCCGGCCCGAAGGGGGTCGGGGCCAGCGGTCTGGCCGGGGACGCGGTGTGCGAGCTGCGCCATCACGGCGGCGACCACCAGGCGGTGTACGCCGTCGCGCGCGAGGACCTCGACGAGTGGGAGCGCGAGCTGGGGCGCACGCTGGCCAACGGCGCGTTCGGGGAGAACCTCACCACGACGGGGCTCGACGTCTCGGGCGCCCGCATCGGCGAGCGCTGGCGGATCGGCTCCGAGGTGGTGCTGGAGGTGAGCGCCGGACGGATACCGTGCCTCACCTTCCAGGGGCACGTGGGTGAGAAGCAGTGGGTGAAGCGGTTCACGCAGAAGGCGGCGACCGGCGCCTACCTGCGGGTGATCACGCCGGGCGAGGTCCGCGCGGGGGACGCGGTGGAGATCGTCCATGTCCCCGACCACGACGTGACGGCCCGGATGCAGTTCCAGGCCGTCACCACGCACCGGGAACTGCTGCCCCGGCTGCTCGCGGCGGGCGAGGCCCTGCATCCGGAGTCGCTGGCCGCGGCCCGGAAGTACCTCGAGACGCACGGAGGCTGAGGCGGTCTCACGGGACGGACGCACACCGGGCCTTCATCTTCGGGAGGGCGCGTGCAGAGAACGGACGCCCGCACTCCGGGTCACTAACCTTGCGCCATGACAACGGCTTTGATTACGGGTTCGACCGCGGGCATCGGCGCCGCGTTCGCGCGCAGACTGGCGGCGGACGGGCACGATCTCGTCCTCGTGGCACGGGACACCAAGCGGCTGCGCGAGCAGGCGACGGAGTTGCACGACCGGCACGGCATCGAGGCGGAGGTGCTGACCGCCGACCTGGCGACGGACGAGGGCATCGAGGCGGTCGCCGCCCGGCTCGGCGACCGCAAGAACCCCGTCGACCTGCTGGTCAACAACGCGGGCTTCGGCAACAAGGGCCGCTACCTCGACGTGTCCATGGCCGACGAGCTGAAGATGCTCAAGGTGCACTGCGAGGCCGTGCTGCGGCTGACGTCCGCGGCGACGGCGGCGATGCGGGAGCGCGGGCGCGGCGGGGTCGTCAACGTGGCGTCGGTGGCGGCCTTCGTGCCGCGCGGGACGTACGGGGCCTCCAAGGCGTGGGTCGTGCAGTTCACCCAGGGGGCGGCGAAGGACCTGGCCGGCAGCGGGGTGCG
Organism: Streptomyces sp. NPDC037083; assembly: GCF_055606485.1. Taxonomy (NCBI): domain Bacteria; kingdom Bacillati; phylum Actinomycetota; class Actinomycetes; order Kitasatosporales; family Streptomycetaceae; genus Streptomyces; species Streptomyces sp. NPDC037083. The sequence goes on from NZ_JBVJSQ010000001.1 coordinate 714,110, forward strand.
GCTGATGGCGCTGTGCCCGGGCTTCGTGCGCACGGAGTTCCACCAGCGGGCCGGCATGGGCACGGACAACATCCCCGGCTGGATGTGGCTGGACGCGGACAAGCTGGTCGCGTCGGCGCTGCACGACCTGGCGCGCGGAAAGTCGCTGTCGATCCCCGACCCGCGCTACAAGGCGCTGATGGGACTGGTGAAGGTGACCCCGCGGTCGCTGCTGGGCGGGATCAGCTCGCGGACGGGACGGAAGTACGGGCCTCAGTGACGGGTGCGGCAGTGGGCGGGTGACGTCGGCGCTCCGGTGGGAAGATGGGCGTGACGGGACCGGAACCCAGGGGGGCCGGAGGCGGCGTCATGACGTTCGTACAGCTCATCGACTGCAGGACCAGCCGGTTCGACGAGATGGACCGGCTGATGGACACATGGGTCGAACAGACCAGGGGGAAGCGGACCGCGACGCACGCGGTGGTCGGAAAGGACCGTTCCGACGCTTCCCACTTCATCGAGATCGTGGAGTTCCCCTCCTACGAGGAGGCGATGCGGAACTCGAACCTTCCGGAGACCGACAAGGTCTTCCGGGAGCTGGTGGCCCTGTGCGACGAGATGCCGACCTTCACGGATCTCGACGTCGTACGGGACGAGCAGCTGTACGCGCAGACGGCGCGGCGGTTCTTCGAGACGGTCGGCACGCGGGGGGAGCTGCCGCCGCTCGACGGACTGATCGCCGAGGACTACCACGACCACGATCCCGCCAACGAGCAGGACACCATGGGGATGGACGCGATGCGCCGGGAGGTCGAGATGTGGCGGGGCGGATTCGACTTCGCCTTCTCCCTCGACGACCAGATCGAGCAGGGGGACCGCGTGTGCAACCGGTGGACCTGGCGCGGCACCCACAAGGGCGACTTCATGGGGATCCCGGCCACCGGGAAGCAGGTCACCATGACCGGGACGACAATCTTCCGGTGCCGGGAGGACGGGAAGATCGTCGAGGCCTGGTGGCAGTACGACCGGCTCGGGCTGATGGGGCAGTTGGGCGCGCTGGACGCCCTGGAGCAGTAGCGACACCGCCGGCCGCGGGAACGGCGGACCGACGCCGAGGCCCGGCGCCCCTTGTCTGCAGGGTGCCGGGCCTCGGTGCTGCCGTGCGTACCGACCTGGGTCAGTGCGAGTGGCCGTGGCTGTGACCGCCGGCGGCCGGCTCTTCCTCTTCCTTCTTCTCGACGACCAGGGTCTCGGTCGTCAGGAGGAGGGAGGCGATGGAGGCGGCGTTCTCCAGGGCGGAGCGGGTGACCTTGACCGGGTCGATGACGCCGGCCTTGACCAGGTCGCCGTACTCGCCGGTGGCGGCGTTGAAGCCCTGGCCCTTGTCGAGCTCGGCGACCTTGGCGGTGATGACGTAGCCCTCGAGGCCGGCGTTCTCGGCGATCCAGCGCAGCGGCTCGACGACGGCGCGGCGGACGACGGCGACACCGGTGGCCTCGTCGCCGGTCTTGCCCAGGCCGCCCTCCAGCACCTTGGCGGCGTGGACCAGCGCGGAACCGCCACCGGAGACGATGCCCTCCTCGACCGCGGCGCGGGTCGCGGAGATGGCGTCCTCCAGACGGTGCTTCTTCTCCTTCAGCTCCACCTCGGTGGCGGCGCCGACCTTGATCACGCACACGCCGCCGGCCAGCTTCGCGAGGCGCTCCTGGAGCTTCTCGCGGTCCCAGTCGGAGTCGGTGTTCTCGATCTCGGCCTTGATCTGCGCGACGCGGCCGGTGACCTCGGAGGAGTCGCCGGCGCCGTCGACGACCGTGGTGTCGTCCTTGGTGACGGTGACGCGGCGGGCGGAGCCGAGCACGTCGACGCCGACCTGGTCGAGCTTGAGGCCGACCTCTTCGGAGATGACGGTGGCGCCGGTGAGGACGGCCAGGTCCTGGAGCATCGCCTTGCGGCGGTCACCGAAGCCGGGGGCCTTCACGGCGACCGCGTTGAAGGTGCCGCGGATCTTGTTCACGACGAGGGTCGACAGGGCCTCGCCCTCGAGGTCCTCGGCGATGATCAGCAGCGGGCGGGAGGAGTTGGTCTGGATGACCTTCTCCAGCAGCGGCAGCAGGTCGGAGATCGAGGAGATCTTGCCCTGGTTGATGAGGATGTAGGGGTCCTCGAGGACGGCCTCCATGCGCTCCTGGTCCGTCACGAAGTACGGCGACAGGTAGCCCTTGTCGAAGGCCATGCCCTCGGTGAAGTCCAGCTCCAGACCGAAGGTGTTGGACTCCTCGACGGTGATGACACCGTCCTTGCCGACCTTGTCCATCGCCTCGGCGATGAGCTCGCCGACCTGCTGGTCCTGGGCGGACAGCGCGGCGACGGCGGCGATGTCGGACTTCTCGTCGATCGGGCGGGCGGTGGCCAGCAGATCGTCGGAGATGGCCTTGACGGCGGCGTCGATGCCCTTCTTCAGGGCGGCCGGGGACGCGCCCGCGGCGACGTTGCGCAGACCCTCGCGCACGAGCGCCTGGGCGAGCACGGTGGCGGTGGTCGTACCGTCGCCCGCGATGTCGTTGGTCTTGGTCGCCACCTCCTTCACGAGCTGCGCGCCGAGGTTCTCGTACGGGTCCTCGAGCTCGACCTCGCGGGCGATGGTGACGCCGTCGTTGGTGATGGTGGGAGCGCCGAACTTCTTGTCGATGACGACGTTGCGGCCCTTGGGGCCGATCGTCACCTTGACCGTGTCGGCAAGCTTGTTGACGCCGCGCTCGAGGGCGCGACGGGCGTCCTCGTCGAACTTCAGGATCTTCGCCATGGGAGCGGTTCAGCCCTCTCGGAAAACGTGGGAGAAACGAACTGCGCTCCCAGCGCCCGGCTTCACAAAGTCGCGGGGGCCAGGAGCGCAGTTCACTGCAAAACTGGGTGAATTACTTCTCGATGATCGCGAGAACGTCGCGAGCCGAGAGGACGAGGTACTCCTCGCCGTTGTACTTCACCTCGGTGCCGCCGTACTTGCTGTACAGGACGACATCGCCGACCTTGACGTCGAGCGGCAGGCGCTCGCCGTTCTCGAAGCGACCCGGGCCCACGGCGAGGACGGCGCCCTCCTGGGGCTTCTCCTTCGCGGTGTCCGGGATGACCAGGCCAGAGGCGGTGGTCTGCTCGGCGTCGAGCGGCTGGACCACGATGCGGTCCTCGAGCGGCTTGATGGCAACCTTGGAGCTGGTGGTCGTCACGATCCGACCTCCCCCTTCGGAGATCTCACGGGGTTAACTGTCTGAGGTGGCGACCAGGTGGATCCGTCGTCGCGGGTGCCGGACCTGCCCGTCGCGTAGTTGGCACTCTCCGGTGGGGAGTGCCAAAGCCGAGACTATGACCGCGATTAGCACTCGGTCAAGCGGAGTGCCAATGACGGCGGCGCGTCGTCCGGTTTTCGGTGGCCCCTCGGGGTGTTCGGCGCCCGGTGTTCGTGTGCACGTCACCGGAGGCTGCCGCGGCCCCGGCCCCCGCTCCGGCCCTGGACGGGCATCGCCCACGAACGCCGGACAGGTGGAACGGGCGCACCCGCCGGCGATGCACAGCCGCCTCAGACGTAGTCCTCCAGACGGCCCACCGTCAGCCCCTGCTCCTGCACCTGGCGCAGCAGTCGCGTCGTGCGTTCCCTCAGGGCCGTGGCCGTCGTCTCGTCCGGGGCGACGGCGATGACGTCGCCGGGGCGGAGGCGGTGGGGGCCGCGGGTGTAGGCGAGGCCGTCGGGGCCCAGTGCGGCGCGCCACAGGACGACGGCCGCGATGCCGCAGTCGGCGGCGGCGCGCCGGGTGGTGGCGTCGTAGACGCCGTAGGGCGGGCGGAAGAGGCGCGGGCGCAGACCGAAGCGGGACCGGAGCTTGTCCTGCTGCCCGCAGATCTCGGCGCGCTGGCCCGCGTAGGGCAGGCCGCGCAGGGCCGGGTGGTCCAGGGTGTGGTTCTGGATGTTCGCGCCGACCGACTGCAGCCGGGCGAAGTGGGCGTAGCCCGGGCCCACCACGCTGTCGGTGAGGAACATGCTCACGGGGAGGCGCAGTTCGCGGACCATGTCGACGAACCGGGGGTCGCGTTCGGCGCCGTCGTCGTAGGTGAGGAAGACGACCTTGTCGGTGGTCGGGACGTGGTCGACGACCGGAGGAAGGGCCGAGCCGGGGCTGCCCGCCAGGACCCGGGAGGGGTGGTCCGGCGCGGGCGCCAGGGGGGCCGGCAGGCCCCAGCGGCGGTACGGCGGGGGCCCGGCCTGGGCGGGTGGCCGCACCTGCGCGGCGGCCTTCCTGCCCAGGCGTTCGATGGGGTCGACGGACTGGGCGCAGCCGGCCAGGGTCGTCAGGATCAGCAGGAGGGCCGCCAGTCCCCGCGCCCTCACAGGTAGTCCTCCAGCCGGGCCACCGCGTACCCCTTGGCCGTGACCTTGTCCAGGAAGCGGCGGATCATGTCGGGCATCGTTCCCTTCCAGTCGCCCCGGCCGCGGAAGTGGCTCAGGACGATGTCGCCGGGATGGAGGTCGCGGTCCCACTCCCGGTACTCCCAGTGGTCGACGAAGACCTCCTCGGCCCAGAGAGGGGCGTAGCGCACGCCGCAGGTCTTCGCGGCGCGCAGGGTGTCCTGGTCGTAGTTGCCGAACGGTGGCCGGAAGAGGGCGGGGCGCTTGCCGTAGCGCTTGCGGATCACCTCCTGCATGCCGCAGATCTCCCGCTTCTGACGGGCGTAGGAGAGGGCCGGCAGGTAGGGGTGGTGGAGGGTGTGGTTGTTCAGGACCACGCCGCGGTTCTGCATCTTCTTGAAGTAGCCGTAGTCGTCCTTGATCAGGTAGTCGCTGAGGAAGGCGGTGTAGGGGATCTTCAGCTCGCTCGCCATGCGCAGGAACGCCGGGTCCTTCTCGGCGCCGTCGTCGATGGTGAGGAAGACGACCTTGTCCGTGGTCGGGATTTTGGTGAAGACCGGCGGGAGGCCGAGTTCCTCGTGGTCGTCCACCTCGAATCCCTTGCGGGTCGAGATCTTCGGCCGGTGTGCGGGCGGCGCCGGGGGCGTCAGCGGGACCTTCTTCAGGCCCCAGCGCCTCGCCGCGACGACCCGGGCCCGGTGGGCGGCGCGGAGCCGGCCTGCGTACGCGTGCAGGGCGCGGGCCGGCGGCGCGGCGGGCGCGGCCTTCTCGGGCTGCTGGCCCGGCGCGGGCCCGGTCGCCCCACCGGCGCCGCCACCGGCGCAGCCCGAGGCGACGGCGGCCAGGACGAGCACGGCGACGGCACTCCGCGTCATCGCACTCCGCGTCACCGCGGCCCGGAACAGCGCGGCCCGGACGGTCGCGGTCCGCGAGGCCGTGACCCGCACCGCCGTGGCCCCGGCCGTGGTGGCCCGCAGTGCCGTGGACCGGGCTGTGGCGGTCCGCGACCGCGTGGTCCGGGTGCCCTTGCGGCGGCGCGAGCAGGGTGTCCGAGAAGTGCCGTTCTGATCATTTTGTACGACAGGTCCCATGGCGCCGGATCCTCGCAGTCACCGCCCCCGCGACTCCGCCCGACACCGCCGCCGGAGGCGCACCATCCACCGACTGGCCCACAATGACCCGGTGAACGACCTCGCTCCTCTCCTCACCCCCGAGGGCCGCGCCCTCCTCGACGCGGTGCGCGACACCGCTCCCGCCGACGAACTCGCCGTCGCCACCCGGCTGCGCCGCGAACACCCCGCCGGTCTGGTGTCCGCGGCCCTCGGCCAGGCCAGGCTGCGACAGCGGGCGGCGGCGAAGTTCGGGTCCGAGGACGCGCAGCGGATGTTCTTCACGCCGAACGGCGTGGAGCAGTCGACGCGGGCGAGCGTCGCCGGCTACCGGGCCGAGCGGATGAGGGCGCTCGGCGTCACCTCCGTCGCCGATCTGTGCTGCGGGATCGGCGGGGACGCCATCGCGCTCGCCCGGGCCGGGATCCGGGTCCTGGCCGTGGACCGGGATCCGGCCACGGCGGAGGCGGCACGCGCGAACGCCGACGCGCTGGGGCTGAGCGAGTTGATCGAGGTGCGCGAGGCGGACGTCACCGAGGTGGACACCGGCGGCTACGACGCCGTGTTCGTCGACCCGGCACGCCGGGGCGGACGCGGGCGCATCTTCGATCCCGAGGCCTACTCGCCGCCCCTGTCCTGGGCGGTCGGCGCCGCCCTCGCCGCCCCGCGGGCCGCCCTGAAGATCGCGCCCGGGGTGCCGCACGAGGCGATCCCGGCCGAGGCCGGGGCCGAGTGGATCTCGGACGGCGGGGACGTGAAGGAGGCGGTGCTGTGGTTCGGGACCGCCGAGCGGGGAGCCGTCCGGGCGACCCTGCTGCCGGGGCCGCGCTCACTGCTCGGCGGCGGACTGCCCGACCCGCGGGTGCGGCCGGTCGGGCGGTATCTGTACGAGCCGGACGGCGCCGTCATCCGGGCCCATCTGGTCGCCGACGTGGCCCGGGAGCTCGACGGCGGGCTGATCGACGAGACCATCGCCTACGTCACCGCCGACGAACTGCGCCCCACCCCGTACGCCACCGCCTACGAGATCACCGACCGGCTCCCGTTCAACGTCAAGAAGCTGCGGGCGCTGCTGCGGGAGCGGGAGGTCGGGGTCCTGACCGTGAAGAAGCGGGGGTCGGCGGTGGAGCCGGAGGAACTGCGCAGGAAGGCGCTGCCCAGGCCGCAGGGACCGCACGCGGCGACGGTGTTCCTGACGCGAGTGGCGGGCGCCCCGACCATGCTGATCGGGAAGCCCGCCACTGTCTGACACCGGTCAGGGCGTCAGTCGTCCTCGTGCAGATCCTCCGGCAGCAGATGCCTTGCCACCTGCAGGAGCCGCTCCACCCGAGCCGGTTCGGTCTCGACCTCCTTCACCAGCCAGTAGGCGAGGAGGGCGCTGCCCTTCGACGCGCCGGACAGGATCTCCTCGTACAGCGACCAGGTTCCGGCCCGTACCGCGTCCTTGCAGGCCTCGGCGAGGTCGTCGTCGTCCACGATGACGAACGACCACAGCAGGTCGAGGAACCGGTTGCGGGCGGCGGGCGGGGTGTTCCGGTCCGCGAGAGCGGCCATCAGCACCCGGGCGACGGGGACGACCGTCGGCGTCGCCCAGCTCTCCTGCAGCACGTGGGACTCGATGCCCCTGGGCTCGGCCTCCTGCGGCGTCCGCGCACCGGCGATCCGCCGCAGCTCGGCGGGGACGTGCTCCGCGGAACCGCACCTGCGGCACGGGAGTGTCGACCAGTCGTACAAGCCCAGTTCGAGCTCCATGGCGTCCATCGCTCACTCCCCTCAGCGGTGCTGCTTGTGCCAGATGCCGCCCTCTTCCGGCACGGCGCCCAATTGAAACTGGAACGGTGAGGGGTAGTCCAACTGGCAGTCCGTGCACACGGGCTTCATCGTGGCGACGGTGTGGCCGTCGGCCTCGATCTTCACCGTGTAGGCGATGGTGAACCGCACCTTCGAGGGGTCACCGCCCAGGGCGCGCACGAGATTGCCCTCGGCGCAGTAGCTGGGCCCGGGCTTGCAGCCGCCGGACTGGGCGAGGGCGATGTCGCCCGTCTCGATGTTGTAGCCGCCCACATAGGTCTTGTCCTTCTTTCGCTTGGAGAAGTTCTTGAGGGCGAAGCCCGCGACCTGGGACGCCGCGTCCTGCATGCGGTCGGCGTGGGTCCAGCCGGCGGGGGCCTTCTGGATCTCCACGGCGGGCGCGCTCTTGCCGCCGATGCCGCGCGTGCTGACATGAGGCACCGGGATGATCTTCGGAGCCGCCTTCGGCTGCTCCGCCTTCTTCGCCGCCCCCGAGAACAGCTTCCCGAGCGCCCCCTTGACGACCTTGGCCACGGTGCCGGACTTCGACGCCGCCTTCGAGGTCGCGCCGGTGCCGCCGGCTCCGGGCATGAACGGGACGAGGAACTTCCCGATCCAGTACGAGATCTTGTACCAGGCGCCGCCCTGGTCCGGGCCGCGGACGGTCTGGTAGACGCTGACCAGGCCCTTGCCCGCACGGTCGTTCTTGATCTTCTGGGCGTTGCCCTCGGTCCACCCCATGGTGTCGGTGAACGAGTACCAGCCCTCGGCCAGGTCGTAGTAGCCGTCGACGACGCCGTTCTTGAAACCGGACCCCACCTTCTTGCTCTTGCCGACGAGGTCGTCCCACCACTTCCATTGACCGGTGGAGTCGCTGTGGGTGACCGGCGAGTTCTCGGCGTAGGCGTAGCCGTTGAGCTGCTGCGGGTCCGTGAGGTCCATGACCGGGTCGACGCTGAGGAAGCGGCCCGTCGTGGAGTCGTACTCGCGGGCGCCCAGGTGCGTCAGCCCGGTGTCGGAGGTGTCGTCGGTGCCGCCGACGAAGCCCTTGCTCCCGGCCCAGCCGGCCGGCGTCCCGCCCCGCGTTCCCCCGAAGGGCAGGGTGCGGCGCTGGGTGAGCTTCTGGGTGGCGGCTTCCACCGCCAGGTGACCGGTGCCCTGGTGGTCGGCGAGGGTGAAGGAGACGGTCCCGTCGTCGGCGGTGACCGCCTGGTTGCCGCCGCCGAGGGCGGTGTAGCGGGTGGCCTTGGCCTTGGCGGCGCCCTTGGCGAGGGTGAGCTCGGTGTGGCCGAGGTAGAGCGTGGTCGCCGAACCGGTCCGTCCGATCAGCCGCCGTCCGTCGGCGTCGTAGAGGTACTCGGTGACCTTCTGCGCGCCGCCTTCCACCGGCTCGGTGACCTTGGACAGATGGCCCTCGGCGTCCCAGAGCAGGCTCTGCCTGCCGCGGGTCTCGGTGTTGCCGGTCTTGTCGTACCCGTAGTCGGCGGTGGCGGTCGTGCCGTCGGGCTTCCTGGTCGTGACGGACTTCAGACCGTGCGGCTGGGGGCCGCCCGCCGGCGGGTACGCGTAGTCGCGCTTCGTGTCCTTGGCGCTGTCCCCCGACTGGTCGTGGAGGGTTTCGGTGAGACGGTTGCCCGACTTGTCGTAGGTGAAGGACTGCCAGTACGGGGCCGGGCCGCCCACGACGCCGCCGGCCGGGGCCTCGGCGCAGGTCTTGGCGTCCTGCGTCCATGCCTCGGTCAGGCGCTGCAGGTGGTCGTAGCCGAAGCACTGGGTGTCGGTGCCGGTCCGGGAGGTGTCCGAGACGGACAGGATGTTGCCGGCCTGGTCGTAGCGGTAGGTGTTGAACCGGTCGACCCCGGCCGCGTCCTGTCGGTCAACCCGCGAGGTCTCCAGGCGCTGGGTGCCCCACTCGTAGGTGTTGGTGACCTGGACCGGCTTGGCCCCGGCGGCGTTGCCGTCCATCTTGTACTGCAGCGGCTTGCCGGTCTTGGAGTAGGCGGTCTCCGCCGTGAAGCCGTCGCCCAGCAGGGAGACCGGCCGCAGCGTGTCCGGCTCGTAGGTGTACGAGGCGCCGCCGCCCGGGAGCGAACCGGCCGCCGACCAGCTCACGCCCTTGACCAGCCCGGAGGGCAGGTAGGAGGTGCCGGTCTCGTAGGTGCCCGCGAGCGCGCCCTCCTTCTCGGGGACGACCACCTCGCTCTTCATCGGCCGGTAGAGGCGGTCGTACTGGGTGACCCTGCTGGTGTACGCGGCGCCGTCGACGTAACGCGTGGACTCCGCGAGGAGGCCCTTGGCGCCGCTGACGGTGTCGTACGTCCACTTCGCGCGCAGCGCGCCCGTCGCGGAGCCCTCGCGCAGCTCCGTCTGACGGTCGAGGCCGTCGTAGAGGTGGGCGAGAACGGTGCCGCGGGCGTCCTCCGTGCTGGTGACCAGGTCGCGGTCGTCGTAGTGGCGGATGGTCGTGCCCCGGTCGGGGTCTTCCACCCTGGTCTCGCGGCCGCGCTGGTCGTAGCCGTAGCGCCAGCTGTTGCCGGCCGGGTCGGTGACGGTCTCCAACTGCCCCCGGGACGTGTACGTGTACCGGGTGGTGTCGTAGGCGGCCTCGGCGCTGCGGGCGTGGTGCTGGCGCAGCTCGGTGACGAGACCGCGGGCGTCCGCGATCGCGGTGGTGGCGGTCCCGCCCTCCGGCGGGATCACGGTGGTGCGGTCGCCGCCGTAGATCGTCCGGGTGATGCCGAGGACCGCGCCGCCGTCACCGTTGCCGGCGATGTCCCGGCTCTCGGTCTCCCGCCCGAGCCCGTCGTAGGTGTGACGGGTCTGGCTCTCCACGGAGAGCGCGTCGGCCGGCTTGAACAGGGTCCGGCCCGGGGCGGCCTCGTTGTAGTACGGCGCGAACGACTTCGCCGTCAGACCGCGCTCGTCGTAGAAGACGTCCGTGAGGACGCGGCCGCCGGACGGGCCCGGTTCCTGCGTCTGACGCTCGCGCAGGAAGCCGTCGTAGAGGACGTACGAGGAACGCTGATCGCCGTTGTTGTCGAGGGTCTGGGTGCGGATGGCGACCGGCTTGCCCTCCTCGACGAAGTAGGTGAACTCGTGGTTGGGGGTCTGGCTGCTGCGCCGGTCGGCGAGCCAGATCCTGCTCGACCGGCCGAGCGCGTCGTAGCTGAACTCCGAGCGCTTGCCGTTGGGGTCGACCTGCGCCGACGGACGGCCGCGCAGCCCCTCGAACTCGGTCACCGTGGCCTGCGCCGTCGACGCGACGCCCGGGGTGGCGGGCGGGGAGGTCTCCGTGACCTTGGTGGGGAAGCCGCTGGTGGGGCTGTAGACGGTGGTCGTCGTACGGCTGTCCTTGCGAGCCGTGCGCACGGGCGCCGCCGTGCCGGTCACCGCGACGTCGGCGGTCAGGTCGGTGGTGGTCAGGCGCCTGCCGTAGGAGTCGAAGGTGGCGCGGGACTCCAGGTAGACGGCCTTGGTTCCGTTGTGGCTCTTGAGCGTCGCGGACCCAGTGGCGTCGCCCTTGGTGGCGGCGTCTCCGTACTCGCCGCCGTCGTAGGCGGTGCGCACGTCGGAGACGACGTCCTTGGCGCGGTCCGGGGTGCGGGCGCAGGCGCCGAGCACGGTCTCCTCGCGTGCGACGAGGGTGAGGAGGGCGCCGGGGGCGTAGGTGGTGCGGGTGCAGCGGTCGTCGGCCGCCGTGGAGGTGTCGCCGAGCTCGTCGACCTGGGTGGCGCGGCCGGCCACGGTGTCGAACGACGTCTCGGTCGCCGTCGTCGCCCAGCGTTCGCCGGCGCCGCCGTCCACGGAGATCCAGGACGCGGAGCGCTCGGTTCCGGTGAAGTCGGCGGTGACGGTCCCCCAGTCCCGGACCTTCTTGGCGGTCTGGTGGTGCCAGGGCCGGCTCACCGTCTTCGACAGGGCCTTCCCGCCGACGCCCGAGTAGGCGACGGTCTTGTAGAGGAAGCCGGCCGCCGACTCGTGGTCGGTGATCGGATCGCCCTCGCCGCCGGCGAGGCTGACGGAGACCTTCTTGGCGCCGCCCGAGGCGTTCTCGCGGTCGCCGTCCATGCCGCGCAGGAAGTAGCTGTCCTGCTGGGTCCGCATGGCCGTGTCACCGCCCTGGCCGCCGGACTTCACCCGGACCTGGCCGTAACCGCGCCACTGCGACCAGGTCTTGTGCTTCTCCTTGGTCAGGCCGTCGTCATCGTCGAAGTGCCAGGCCGCGCCGCCCAGGTACTCGTACTGCGTCACGCCGTCGGGGGCGCCGCCGGTGCGGTCGGTCGTGGTCGTGGAGGTGACGACGTACTTGTTGAACCACTGCCGTTCGGGCGCGTCGTCCGTGGAGCCGCCGATGAACTGCGGGTAGCACCGCGTGGTGTTCTTCTCGGGCGTCGGCAGGGCGTCGAAGGAGCAGGCGGGCGCCGAGTAGTTGACGTCGACCTGACCGCCGTACTCGTCGGTGACGGTGGACAGCCGCGCCTTGATGAACGGGGCGTAGCCGTCGCCGATCTTGTCGAGACGGTTGGCGAGCTGGGTGTAGGTGAAGGTGGTCTTCGGCAGGGTGATCGCCGGGGTCGCCGTGTGCCCGGTGTGCTGCACGGAGTCCAGCAGCAGCTGGTAGTCGACGTCGGCCTGGCCCCAGCGGTGGCCGAGGGTCCAGGAGTCCACCTTGGTGGGCGTGTCGCCCTTGAGGACCTCGGTGGTGATGCCGGTCAGCCGGTCACGGGTGAAGAACACCGGCGAGAAACGGCCCTGGTCGCAGTCCTTGTCGGCCTTGCAGTTGAGGTCCCAGGGCGTGTCGTACCAGTAGAAGGCGTCCTTCTCGATGTCCGAGCAGGTCGTCCTGGAGTCCGGCAGGCAGCGCTCGGAGGTGGTGAAGTCGACCCGGGCGAGCGGCTTGGCGCCGTACACCGAGCCGCTCTTCAGGCCGTACTCGATGCGGTCCAGGGAACCGCCGCGCACATAGCGGGTGTTGTCCTTGGCCTTGAGGTTGCGGCCGTAGGAGTTCTTCTCCTGGTCGTAGTAGTAGGCGACGGCGTTGCCGTGCGGGTCCTCGACGTAGTCGAGGTTCCAGCGCCAGGCCTGCTGGCACCAGGAGTCCGCGAAGGCCGCCTTGTGGCAGGGCTCGCCCGAGTCGTCGCCGAAGACCGGGACCGTCCAGGTGGAGTCGGTGGTCTCCTTGCCGTCCGTCCAGCCGGGCAGCCGGTTGTGGCCGAAGTAGTAGCGCACGCCGTTGGGGTCGGTCAGGCGCCAGTACTCGCCGTCGTTGTCGCCGTTGCCCCGGTCGGTGGAGCGCAGGCGCTCGATGCGGCTGCCGTCGTCCTGCTTGAACCGGAACGTGTCGTCACCGTCGGGGACGAGTTCGCCGCCCTTGCCGTTGAAGGTGATGAACGCGTTGTCGTAGCCCCAGCACAGATCGCCGGGCTTGTTGCCGTCGGCGTTCTTGACGCCGTCGTCGTAGCACGGCTTGTAGCGGCGCTCGATGAAGCCGGACCACAGGTCGAAGCCGTCGCCGACCCACGAGGACTGGTTGTTGGTGGTGCCGGTCTGGCCGTCGATCCGCCCCGAGTTGTACGACAGGCCGAGGTCGGGGGCGAGGCCGCCGGGGACGTCGGGCACGGGGATGTCGTACGACCAGGTGAAGTCGCCGGTGTTGAGGTTGGTGTCCCAGGTCGCGGACGGGGACAGCTTGGAGGCGCTGTAGTCGCCCTTGCCCGCGGTCTCCGCGGCGACGGCGGCGAGGAGGGTCGGACCGGAGGAGCGCAGGGCCACCTTGGAGGCGGTCAGGGTGTGCCGCTCCGTGTCGTTGACCGTCTCGACGGGCGTCGCCTTGCGGCACTCGGCCCTGCCCGGTGCGTCCAGGGCGCAGGCGGGCAGCTCGACGAGCGTGAGCCGGGAGCCGAAGCCGCCGCCGAACGCCTCGCCGAAGGAGGAGTAGTCGACGGTGGCGGCGACCTTTCCGGGCCGGTCGCCCCGGCCGTCGCCCGCTTCCAGGGTGAAGAGCACCCCGTCCACGCCGGCGCGCCGGGCGGCGGCGTGGCCGAGCACCCGGGCGTCGACGCTGCCCTGGGCGGCCCGGGGCGCCGCGGCCGTGCTGCGGGGCGCGGCGAGCGTCAGGGGCAGGGAGCCGGCCTTGGCCGGGCGGCCGGCCGCCGCGGTCGAGGCGGCCGGCACGCTGATCACCGCCTCGCCCGGCTCGGGCCAGGCCGCCCTGGGCCTGGCCTGCGGGGTGCGGGGGCCCTTGGCCAGGACGCGCGGTGCGCCGGTGGCGGCGTCCTCGCCCCTGACCGGCTTCTCGGCGGAGGGGAGGCCGGGCAGATCGTGCCCGGCGTTGGGGGTGGCGGATGCGGCAGCGGTCTGCAGGACCGTGCCCACCATGACGGCGGACACGGCCAGCGCCACTCTTCGTCGCACTGCTCTGCGCAGTTGCGATCGGGATGTGACGGACATATCGAGTTCAGGTCCTCATGGGAGGTCAGGCCACGTCACGGAGCGTGCGGGCCATGGACAGGGGGACGCCGGCGGTCAGCCGACGCCGGGCACCTCGGTCGGAACGTCGAACCAGCTCGTGGCGAGCTTCTCCACCTGGGCGTCGGTCAGCGCGCCCTGGAAGGCCCAGACGTCGTCGACGAGACCGGGGAAGAACTCGCCCCAGGCGCCGTTGGTCTTGGCACGGCCGATCTGGAAGGACCTGGTGGCCTTGAAGGCCAGCGCGTCGTCCGCCCAGGAGGCCTGTTCCTCGCACTGCGTCTCGTCGGATCCGCCGTCGCCGTCGGTGTCCCGGCACGAGACCGTCTGGAGTGTTCCGTTGACGTACAGCCGGGCCTGCTTGGCGAACCCGTCGTAGACGACGGCCAGGTGGTTCCACTCCCTCGCGTCGAAGAACTCGCTGTTCGGGACGCGGACGACCGTGGCGTCCGTACCGTCCTTGTCCGGCACCGCCAGCTCCCAGCGCCCGAGGCCCTCGGGGTTCGTCGCGTCCGGCACGAAGCGCACGGAGAAGGCGCTCTGGGAGGCGCCCTCGGCGCTCACCAGGGACACCCCGCTCTGTGGGAGCGCCGCCGCGCTGGCCCAGGCGGTGACGGTGTAGCTGCCGGACGTGTCCACCGGCACGGACGTGGTGGACGCGTAGGCGCCGACGCCGTCCAGCTCCAGTGCGCCGGAGTCCATGAAGGCGGAGGCCGTCCTCTTCGCCCCGCCGCTCAGGGTGAGCGGGCCGGCGCCGGACACGGAGTTCGGCGTGGTCGGCGAGCCCGTCGCGGCGGAGTCCTCGATGTTCCACCGGCTCTTGAGCAGGGGCCGCCGCTGGAACATCTGGCGGACCTCGTCGTCGGCGACCGGACGGTCGAAGAGGCGCACCTCGTCGATGCTGCCGGCGAAGGAGTCGACGTACTTGCCCGTCCAGACGGCCCGGCCGACCTGAACGGCGCCCTGGGCCTCCCAGGTCTTGGGTGCCGCGTCGACGCCCTGGAGCTGGCCGTTGACGTACAGCCGGATCTGCTGGGCGGTGGCGTCGTGGACGGCCACCAGATGGGCCCACTCACCGGGCCGGGCGGGCTGTTTGGCCACCACGCGCTGCTCGGTGATGTTGCCCGCCTGGACGTCCGCCTGGGAGGTGCGCAGGCTCCAGGTCTTCTCCGACGTCTGGTAGGAGAGATAGAACGGGCTGTAGTAGGTGCCGCTCTGGCTGAGCACGGTGCGGTTGCCGGTGACGGCGGCCTCGGGGAGCTTCGCCCAGGCCGACACGGTGTAGGAGCGGGCGGTGTTGAGCACCGGGCCGTCCGTGGCCGCGTAGCCGTCGCTGCCGTTGAGCGTCAGGGCCCGGCCGGCGACGCCGTCGGCCCCGCTGGTCGCGCCGCCGTGCAGGATCAGGGGCTGTGCGTCCGCGCGACCCTGGGTCTCGGTGGCGGCCGCCTCGTCGTCCATCGGGAAGACGGCCCGTGCCGGGCGCCCCGTCGTGAGGTCCTCGCCCCGGTTGAGCCGATCCGCCTCGGCGGTGGTGACGGCCCGGTCGTAGATGCGCAGGTCGTCGATGGTGCCGGGGAAGAACGAGGCCGGGGTGCCGCTGTAGCTGCTGGAGCCCAGCTGAAGCCCTCGGCGCGCCTCCCAGGCGGTGGTGTACGCGGTGGATCCGGCCAGCTTGCCGTTCACGTGCAGCCGAAGCTGCTTGGCCTTGCCGTCGTAGACGCCCACCAGGTGGGTCCACTCGCCCGCCTTGGCGTCGCCGGCCGCGGGGGCCATGGCCCGGGCGATGGGCGCCCCGGGGGTGTCCGACGTGTACTGGTTGAACGCCCAACGGTCAAAGGTCTTGGAGTAGTACAGCTCGAAGCCCGGCGCGTGGTTGCCCGGCTGGCCGGCGATGATCGCCGCGGCGTCCGGCATCCGGTCGAGCCGCACCCAGGCCGCGACCGAGAAGCTCTCCGAGGTGTCCACGACGGTGAGGTCGGAGACGGCGTACCCGGACGTGCCGTCCAGGTGCAGCGCGGTGCCCGTGCGGCCCTCGGCGCCGAGGGCGGCGCCACCGCGCAGCTGCACGGTCCGCGGTGGGGCGGTGCCGGCGGACCGGTCGGCGCCGGCCGCCTCGTCGAGCCCCCAGACGGCCCGCTCCGGCTGCCCGGCCTTCACCCGGAACTGGTAGGTGCGGACCTCCGAGCCGTTGCCCGCCTGGTCGAACGCCTGGGCGGTGACGAAGTTCAGGCCCGGCTTGGCCGGCAGCAGCTCCACGGACTTGCCCGCTCCGCCGGTCGTGGCGATCTGGTGCGCCGCGGACGGGTCGGTGTTGAACCCGTAGCGGTAGCGGACCACGTCCGAGGAGGCCGAGTCGAGGGCGAACGTGCCGTACTGGCCCACCCCGTCGTACCACGGGTCGTCCGGGTCCTCCGGGTCCGAGGCCGGGTAGTGGCCCGAGGAGATCGACGGGCCCTTGGGCACGGTGACGTCGTAGACGAAGTAGCAGCCCGTCGGATCCCCCGCGTACGACCAGGGCGAGTACTGCGCCCCGTCGTAGGCACGGACGTACCAGTTGACCTGCTTGTCCTTCGGCACCGAGGTCGGCAGGGCGATGGCGAAGTCCGAGCCGGACTTCTTGTAGCCCGTCCGGGCCGGCTTCCAGCGGGCGATCATGCCCTTGCCGTCACCCGAGTCCCAGGAGGCCTGGAACTCGACCGCGATGTTGTCGCCGTCGGGGTCGGTGATGTTGTTCGCGTAGATCTTGCCGAGGGTGCGCACCCGGGGCGCGCTCGCCGGCTTCTTGCAGGTGCCGCCGTACTCCATGGCAAGCTGCGACATCTTCACCTGCCCCGGCGGACGGTTGTACTTCACGCGCAGGAACGCCTTGTCGGAGAAGCGCTTCCAGCCGTAGCGGTCGCTCTCGCTCGACGCCCGCAGACCGAAGGTCATCGTCGACCACTTGCCGTTCGCGGCCTCCTGCACCGCCGACTTCACGTCGAACTCGGCGTCCTTGGCGGCGCAGCCCGAGAAGCCGTGCGCGAAGGACTCGGTGGCCAGCTTCTTGACCCAGAAGCCGGACGCGTTCTGCGAGTTCCAGGTCGTGGACGAGGAGATGTCCTTGGTGCGCCACAGCTGCACCTCGCGTGCCGAGCAGGACGCCGACCAGGTGTTGCGGACCACGAACTCCGCCGACAGGATCGTCCGGTTCGCGAAGGTCGAGGTCGGCACGCGGTAGAAGAGCCGCTTGGTGTCGTACGGGGCGCAGTAGTCCCACTGGCAGTAGCCCAGACCGGCGTCCGGCTTGCCGTTGAACTTCCACTGCGGCGACGACGCCCAGTACTCCGACGCCATCGTCCAGGCAGCCGCGCGCGGCGAGTACCACTGCGGGTCGATGAACACCGGGTACCGGGTGTCCTTGCCCTTCAGCACCTCCGGGTCGGGGGTGAGCACCAGCTCACGGCCGCCCGCGGGGAGCCCGACGCCGACCGGGGCCACCTTGCCGGACTCACCGGGTCCGGCCTCGCCGGGCCCGGACCCGGGGTCAGCGGCCGCCTCGGCCACGGACCGCACCGAGGCCTGCGCAACCGGCTTCGCGGCGGACTTCGCCGCCGGATTCGCTGCGGGCTTCGTGCCGGATTCGGCGGCGGACTGCTGCGGTGCGGTGCCGCTCCCCGCCTTGCCGGCGCTGGAGTCCCACATCAGGGGCTTCGGCGCCTCGAACACGGCGTTGCCGGCGCCCTTGTCGACCGCGGTGAGGCCACCGCTCGCCTCCTGGCGGACGTCCATGCCGTCCGCGGCCAGTTTCAGCCGCAGCTGGGCGAGTTCGGAACTCGCCGCGGCCTCGGCGGTGTTGACGACGAGCAACTGGGTGAAGCCGTCCTCCTGGGCGCCCATCCGCAGGTCGACGTCCGGAAGCACGTTCCGGTAGGTCGCCGTGTCGCCGTCCAGTTCGGGCGCGGGCAGCGGGCCCGGCCAGGAGAGCGCCAGCTCCCTGCCCGCCCTGGTCATGCGGACCAGAGGTTTGTCGCCGCCGGCGGAGAACTCCAGTCCGACGGTGGTCGCCTTGGGGGCGACCGTGCCCTCGGCGGTCCTGGCGAGGTCCGTGTCGACGGGCTTCCACTCGCCGCCGACCCTGGCCCGGACGGGACGCAGGTACTCCCGCGCCTCCAGGTCGCCCTGCGGTGTCACGAAGACCTCGCGGCTCTCGCCGCGGAGCGAGGATATCTCCACGCTCCGGCCGGTCCGCCGGGCCCGGTCGCGGGCCTCCGCCTCGGTGAGCGGGGCGTCCTCGGCGTCCGTCCGCGTCCCCTGTGCGTTCGGTGATCCGTGTGCGTTCGGTCTCGCCTCTTCGGCTGCCGCCGCGGCGGCGGGCAGCAGCCCGGCCGCGAGCGCGGTACTCAGCGCGAGCACAACGGTTCCCCCGACGCCGCGCATGCGCGCACGCGTCATCATTGTTCAGTTCCCCCACATCATGAAAATTCTATGAAATTTTTATGGTCGGAGCGAAAGTTAGCCCATCCGGTCAAGATCGGTCCAGGGTGTAAGTGACCGGTCAGTAGTGGTCAGTTGGACTCCGTCGCCCTGCGCAGCAGCAGGCGCCGTTCGGGCGCGCTGGCCGTCAGCGCCGCCGCCCGTTCGAACTCGGCGCGTGCCTCCGCCGCACGGCCGAGGCGGGACAGCAGGTCGGCGCGGACGCCGGGGAGCAGGTGGTAGTCCTGCAGGGCGGGTACGTCGGTCAGCGTGTCGACGATCGCCAGGGCGGCGGCCGGGCCCTCGGTCATCGACACGGCGACCGCGCGGTTCAACTCGACCACCGGGGAGGGGAACCGGGCCGCCAGCAGGCCGTACAGGGTGGCGATGCTCGCCCAGTCGGTGTCTTCGTACCGGTACGCGTGCGCGTGGCATGCGGCGATGGCGGCCTGGAGGGCGTACCGGCCCGGGAGGCCGCCGGCAGCGGCCGCACGGGCCCGGTCCAGGGCGGTGATGCCACGGGTGACGAGCATCCGGTTCCAGCGGCGGCGGTCCTGGTCCTTCAGCAGGACCGGCGTCCCGTCGGGGGCGATGCGGGCGGGCGCGCGGGACGCCTGGAACTCCAGGAGCGAGGCCAGGCCGTGGACCTCGGGCTCCTTCGGCATCAGGGCCGCCAGCTGCCGGGCCAGCCGCAGCGCGTCCTCGCACAGCGCCGGGCGCAGCCAGTCGTCGCCGGCGGTGGCCGCGTACCCCTCGTTGAAGATCAGGTAGATCACGTCGAGGACCGAGTCGAGCCGGGCCTCGCGGTCGGGCCCGTGCGGCACCTCGAAGGCGACGTTCCTGGTGGCCAGCGTCTTCTTGGCGCGGACGATGCGCTGGGCGACCGTCGCTTCGGGGACCAGGAAGGCGCGGGCGATCTCGGGCGTGCTCAGGCCGCCGAGCAGGCGCAGGGTGAGGGCGGTGCGGGCCTCGGCGGACAGCACCGGGTGGCAGGCGGTGAAGACGAGCCTGAGCAGGTCGTCGTCGATGCCGTCGGGGTCGGCGGGCTCCTCGGGCGGGGCGGTCGTGGTCTCCAGGTCGCGGCCGATCTCCTGGAGCTTGCGGGCGTAGTTCTCCCGCCGGCGGACCAGATCGACGGCGCGATGCCGGGCGGTGGCCGTGAGCCAGGCGCCGGGGTTGTCCGGCACCCCGTCGCGCGGCCACTGCTCCAGCGCGGCCACCAGGGCGTCCTGCGCCAGCTCCTCGGCGATGCCGACGTCGCGCACGACACGGGCGACGGCCGCGATGACGCGGGGGGACTCCAGACGGAAGACGGTCTCGATGGCGGCGCGGGGGTCCGAGGCGGCGCGGCGGTCCGACGTCGTGGGGCGGTCCGACGCGGTCCGGCCGTCCGACGTGGTCCGGCGGGCCGGGGCGGGGCGGGGCGACGACGTGTGGCGGGGGTCCGAGGCGGGCTGTTGTTCCACAGCCCACCATCGAACACCCGTCGCGCGTTCAGACCAAGGACGTCCGGCCCGACGCTCAGCCCTCCGCGATCTCCCGCACCTCGCAGGTCACCGTCCAGAAGTCCTCGTGGACCTTCAGGAACCGCTTGGCCCACTCGACGGCCTCGGCCTGGTCCTTGCACTGCATGATCGCGTAGCCGCCGACGGCCTCCTTTGACTCGGTGAAGGGTCCGTCGGTGACGGAGATCTTGCCGCCCTCGTAGCGCACCCGGGTGCCCTGCTCGGTCGGGGTCAGCCCGGCCGTCTCCAGCATCACGCCGGCCTTGGTGATCTCCTCGATCAGCTCCCCCATGCGCTGCATCAGCTCGGGGCTGGGGCCCTCGGCGGGCATGTCGTTCTCGTCGATGCGCACCAGCGACAGGTAGCGGGGCATGGTGACTCCTCGGGTCCGTCGGGCCGGGTCCTTCCCGGCCTCTCACCCCTGCGTCGAACGGGAGCGGACCGGATCGACACCGTCACCGGAATTCTTTTGCGGCGACTTCATCCCAGCGACTCCCACAGCTCGCCGGCCGCCGGTTCCCGGGCCACCACCCGGTTGGGATCTGAGGGGGCCGGCGCCACGGGCATGGTGACCGTCGTGACGGTGTCGGCCGACAAACCCTCGAGGCTCCGGCCGAGTTCCGCCAGCTCGGAGAGGGAGTCCAGGCCGGTGTCGGTGGTGAGAGCGGCGGTGGCCGCGTCGGCGACGGCGTACAGCCTGGCGGGACTGGTCAGCAGGTCCGTCGAGGCGATCTGCTCCAGCAGCGCCTTCACCAGTTTCTGCTGGAGGCCTATGCGGCCGAGGTCGCTCCCGTCGCCGATGCCGTGCCGGGTGCGGGCCAGGGCGAGGGCCCGGGCGCCGTCCAGGCGGTGGGTGCCGGCCGCGAGGTGCAGATGGCTGTGGTCGTCGTCGATGTCCTCGTCGGTGGTGACGGTGACCCCGCCGAGCGCGTCCACGAGCTCGGCGAAGCCCGAGAAGTCGACCTCGACGTAGTGGTCCATCCGGACGCCGGTGATCGACTCGACCGTCTTGACGGCGCAGACCGGACCGCCGACCGAGTAGGCGGTGTTGAACATCGCGCCGTGCGCCACGGCCGTCGAGCCGCCGCCGGGCAGCGGGCAGGAGGGGCGGGTGACGAGGTGTCGCGCGGGATGCTGACGACGGTGGCGGACGTGCGGCCCGCGTCGACGTGCACGACCATCGCCGTGTCGGAGCGGGCGCCGGTGCTGTCGCCGCCCCCGAGTTCCCGGTTCTCCGCGCCGCTGCGCGAGTCGGAGCCCAGGACCAGGATGCTCAGGGCCCGGGTGGGCAGCGGGGAGGCGGACGCCGAGCCGGACGGGGCGGGGGTCGTGGCCGTCTTCGCCGGGCGGTCGTCGCCGAGCGCGTTGTCGATGTCGACGCTCCTGATGTTGTCGTCCAGGCGCCAGTAGGCCCAGCCCGCCGTCCCGATGCCCAGCACCAGGGCGGCGGCCAGCGTGAGGCCGGCGGCCTTCAGCGCTCTCGGCCGCCGGCCCGCTCCGCCGCCGTCTTCGCCGTGCTCCTCGTGTCGCGTCACGGGCAGGACCGTAGGTCCGAGTGATGAGCGAACTGTCAGGAAGCGAAGGTCGAGCGGAATTTCTCGTGAGAATCTCAGGTTCGCGCCCGGGATCAGCCCAGCGTCACCGTCGGCGCCGGGTTGCTCCCGCTCCAGTCGGCGTTGAACCCGAAGGTCACCGAACCGCCGTCCGCGACCGTCCCGTTGTACGAGGCGTTCACGCACGTCACGGCGGCCCCCGACTGGGTGCAGCCGGCGTTCCAGGCCTGGGTGATCCGCTGGCCCGCGCCGTACGTCCAGGTCACCTTCCAGGACGACAGCGAGGCACCCGAGCAGGAGATCGTCACGTTGCCGGTGAACCCGGTGTTCCACTGGCTGCCCACGCTGTAGGCGGCCGTGCACGCACCCGTCGGCGGCGGGGTCGTGCCGCCGAGCGCCTCGGCGATGCCGTAGTACGCCGGTTTCGGCGCGTAGTTCGCGTCGTACGGGGTCGCCGCCCCCTGGCCCGGGAAGGTGCTCTCCACCCAGGAGTCGGAATCGGTGAAGCCCCAGACGGTGAGGTTCACACAGCGCGCGACGGCGGCGCAGGCGGCGGTGACCGCCTTGTAGTCGGCCTTCTGCTGGGCGAACTTGGCGCCGTCCGAGGGCAGCGTCATCCGGATGTCCAGCTCCGTGATGGCCACGTCCACGCCGAGGTCTGCGAAGCGCTGGATGTTCTGCTGGAGGGTCGCGGGCACCTGACCGACGATCAGATGGGCCTGCAGGCCCACGCCGTCGATCGGGACGCCTCGCTCCTTCAGCGACTTGACGAGGTTGTACAGGGCGGTGCTCTTGGCGTTGACGCCCTCGACGTTGTAGTCGTTGACGTAGAGCTTGGCGGCCGGGTCGGCGGCCCGTGCCCGGGTCAGGGCGGCCGCGATGTAGTCGGCGCCGAGGCCGTTGTACCAGAGGGTGGAGCGGTAGGTGCCGTCCTCGTTGAAGGGCTCGTTGACGACGTCCCAGGCGGCGATCT
Source organism: Streptomyces sp. NPDC037083 (assembly GCF_055606485.1). Lineage (NCBI taxonomy): Bacteria > Bacillati > Actinomycetota > Actinomycetes > Kitasatosporales > Streptomycetaceae > Streptomyces > Streptomyces sp. NPDC037083. The sequence continues at coordinate 736,339 of NZ_JBVJSQ010000001.1, forward strand.
TCCCCTTGTAACGGCCGACCTCGGTGTCGATGTGGTTCCGCAGCAGGCCGCCGAGCTGGGCCGGGGTCCAGCTGCCGTTGGTGAGCCAGCCGGGGTTCTGGCTGTGCCAGACCAGTGTGTGGCCGCGCACCTGCTGGCCGTGGGCCTGCGCGAAGGCCACGATCTGGTCGGCCTCCGCCCAGTTGAAGGCGCCCTGGGCCGGCTCCACCGAGGCCCACTTCATGGCGTTGCCGGGGGTCAGTGAGGAGAACTGTGTGGCGGCGATGTCGCCGTAGGTCCCGGTGAGCTTGGAGCCGGTGACCGCGGTGCCGACGACCTTGCCCTTGGCGGCGCCGAGGTCGCGCAGCGGGGTGTCCGCCGCGTGGGACGCGGGAGCGGCGACGAGCAGGGCGGCGAGGGCGGTCCCGGTGACCAGGACGGCCGGCCCGGACCTCGGGGAGAAGGTTCTGGAGGATCTCATGGCGGGTGCCTCCGAAAGTTTCGGTCGTTCAACCGATTGACTTCGGAGGAGTGTGGGGGCGTGTGTGACACCCGTCAATACGTCGGCTTCCGGCCACGCCCGGCCGCGGGTCTCCCCTACGCGGTCGGCGGCGCCCCGGTGCTGGTGCGCACCACCAGGCTGGTCGCCAGCTCCACCCGGGTCGCCGTGGGCGCCTCCTGCGACGTCGACCGCCCCAGTTCGAGGACCAGCCGTGCGGCCGCCTCGGCCATCTCCGTCAGCGGCTGCCGCACGGTCGTCAGCGGCGGGCCCACCCAGCGGGCCACCGGCAGATCGTCGAAGCCGACCACGCTCACGTCCTCGGGGATGCGCAGCCCCAGCTCACGGGCGGCCTCGTAGCAGCCGAGCGCCTGGAGGTCGTTGCCGGCGAAGACGGCGGTGGGCCGGTCGGGGCGGTCCAGGAGCTCGCGGCCCAGGCGGTAGCCGGTCTCGTGGTGGAAGTCGCCGGTCTTGACCAGCGCCTGGTCGACCGGCAGGCCGGCCGTCTCCAGCGCGGCCCGGTACCCGTCGATCCGGGCCCGGCTGCACATCATCTGCGGCGGCCCGCTGATCGCCCCGATCCGCCGGTGGCCCAGCTCGACCAGATGCCGGGTGGCGGCCAGGCCGCCCTGCCAGTTGGTCGCCCCGATGGACGGCACGTCGGCGCCCGGGTCGCCGGCCGGGTCCATCACGACGAACGGGATGGACCGGCTGGTCAGCAGCGCCCGCTGGGACTCGTCCAGCCCCGACAGCACCAGCACGACCCCGTGCGGGCGGCGGGCGGCGACCTGGTCGGCCCAGGTCCGCCCGGGCGTGAGCCGCCCCGCGCTCTCGCTGAGCACCACGCTCAGTCCGGCGTCCCGCGCCACGTTCTCCACACCCCGGATGACCTCCATCGCCCAGGCGCTCTCCAGCTCGTGGAAGACGAGGTCGATCAGCGGCGAGCGGGTCGCCTCGGCGCGGCGGCGCCGGTAGCCGTGGGCGCGCAGCAACTCCTCGACGCGCGTCCGGGTGGCGGGGGCGACGTCGGCGCGGCCGTTGAGGACCTTCGAAACAGTCGGTGCCGATACGCCGGCCTCGCGGGCGATCTCCGCGAGGGTCGCGGTCTGTGTCGGCCGCGCTTCTGTCCGCGTTTCCACGGGCTCCGAGGGTGTCATGGCGGCGATCGTATCGCCACGCGGCCTCTTGACGAACCTGGTACGACGCCATAGGTTCCCGGAACATTCGAAGTACAGCTCGAAACATTCGTACAGGATGCTCGTAACAGGACCCCAGGTTCACTGGCCCTCTGGTGGCTCACCGACCTCTGACAGGAGTTTCATGACCACCGCCCCCTGGCGTGACCCCGCCCTGCCCGCCGCCGCCCGCGTCGACGACCTCCTCTCCCGGATGACCCTCGAGGAGAAGACCGCCCAGCTGTACGGCGTCTGGGTCGGCGCCGCTACGGACGGCGACGGAGTCGCCCCGCACCAGCACGAGATGACCGCCGACTACGACTGGGACGAGCTGATCTCCCGGGGGCTCGGCCAGCTGACCCGTTCCTTCGGCACCGCGCCCGTCGACCCGGCGCTCGGCGCCCGCGCCCTGGCCCTCGCCCAGCAGCGGATCGCCGCGGCCGGCCGCTTCGGCATCCCCGCGGTCGCTCACGAGGAGTGCCTGGCCGGCTTCACCGCCTGGCGGGCCACCGCCTATCCGGTCCCGCTGGCCTGGGGCGCCGCCTTCGACCCGACGCTGGTGGAGGAGATGGGCCGGGCGATCGGCCGCGACCTGCGCGCGGTCGGCGTCCACCAGGGTCTGGCGCCGGTCCTGGACGTCGTCCGCGATCCGCGCTGGGGGCGCGTCGAGGAGACGATCGGCGAGGACCCGTACCTCGTGGGCACGGTCGGCACGGCCTACGTGCGCGGGCTCGAGTCGGCCGGGATCGTCGCCACGCTCAAGCACTTCGCCGGATACGCCTCCTCGGCGGGCGCCCGCAACCTGGCCCCGGTACGGGCCGGCACCCGGGAGTTCGCGGACGTCACGCTGCCCCCCTTCGAGATGGCGCTGCGCGAGGGCGGCGCCCGCTCGGTGATGGCGGCCTACACCGAACGCGACGGCGTCCCGGCCTCCGCCGACCCCGAACTGCTGACCCGCCTCCTGCGGGAGGAGTGGGGCTTCACCGGCACGGTCGTCGCCGACTACTTCGGCATCGGCTTCCTGCAGACCCTGCACCGGGTCGCGGACACCCCCGAGGAGGCGGCGGGCCTCGCCCTGGCTGCCGGCATCGACGTCGAGCTGCCCACCGTGAAGTACTACGGCGGTTCACTGGTCGCCGCGATCCGCGCGGGCGAGGTCCCGGAGGAACTGGTCGACCGGGCGGCCCGCCGCGTCCTGCTCCAGAAGTGCGAACTGGGCCTGCTCGACGAGGACTGGCGGCCCGAGACCCCCGTGTCGGTCGACCTCGACCCGGCGGCGAACCGGGTCCTGGCCCGCCGGCTGGCCGAGGAGTCGGTGGTGCTGCTGGACAACCCCGACGGCCTGCTGCCCCTCTCCCCCGACGCCCGGGTCGCGGTCGTCGGCCCGCGGGCGGCGGACGCGCTGGCGATGCTCGGCTGCTACTCCTTCCCCTCCCACGTCCTGCCCCACCACCCGGGCGTGGAGAAGGGCATCGAGATCCCGACGCTGCTGGAGTCCCTGCGCGCCGAACTGCCCGACGCGAAGGTGACGTTCACGGAGGGCTGCGGGGTCTCGGACCCGGACCCGTCGGGCATCGCCGAGGCCATCGCGCGCGCCGCGGAGGCGGACGTGTGCGTGGCCGTCCTCGGCGACCGGGCGGGCCTGTTCGGCCGGGGCACCTCGGGCGAGGGCTGCGACGTGGCCGACCTGAACCTGCCGGGCGTCCAGGGCGAACTGCTGGACGGACTGGTGGCGACGGGCGTCCCGGTCGTCCTCGTGCTGCTCACCGGCCGCCCGTACGCGCTGGGCCGCTGGCACGGACGGCTGGGGGCGGTCGTCCAGGCGTTCTTCCCGGGCGAGGAGGGCGGTCCGGCGGTGGCGGGAGTGCTGTCCGGCCGGGTGAACCCCTCGGGCCGCCTCCCGGTGAGCGTGCCGCGCGTGCCGGGCGGACAGCCCTGGACCTACCTCCAGCCTCCGCTGGGCCTGGCGGGCGGGGTCAGCAGCCTGGACCCGACCCCGCTGTACGCCTTCGGACACGGCCGCTCGTACACGGCGTTCGCCTGGGAGGACTTCACGGGGCCCGACGCGGAGATCGCGACGGACGGCTCGTACGACCTGGCCGTCACGGTCCGCAACACCGGCGACCTGGCGGGCGCGGAGGTCGTGCAGCTGTATCTGCACGACCCGGTGGCGAGCGTGACGCGGCCCGACGTCCGGCTGATCGGCTACCGGCGGCTGGAGCTGGCGGCGGGCGAGTCCGCGCGGGTCGCCTTCCGCTTCCACGCGGACCTGTCGGCGTTCACCGACCGCGAGGGCCGGCGGGTCGTCGAACCCGGGAGACTCGAACTGCGGCTGGCGGCGTCCAGCGCGGACGTGCGGGAGGTGGCACGGGTGCGGCTGACCGGGCCGGTGCGCGAGGTGGGCGCCGACCGCCGGCTCCACTGCGACGTGGAGATTCTGCGTAACTGAGGTGCGGCCGCGGGGGGCGTCCGTGTCAGAATCCGCCGACCGTCCGACACGGGACGGGAACGCGACGGGAAGACCATGGACGCCCCCATATCCGGATCCGAAGAACACAGGGCACGCGAGTGGCTGCTCGGCCTCGCCATGGCGGTGCTGGCCTGGCTGCCGAGGGCGGTCACCGGGCCTGCCGTGGTCGTCGCGCTGTACCTCTGGGGACTGAGGTGGCCGGCGGCCATGCTGCTGCTCCTGCTGACGGTCGGCGTCTCCAGATCCGTCACGGCGGTGCACGGCCCGCTGCCCGGGCGGGCCGTACGGCCCGCGGACGAGCCCGAACTGGCCGCGCTGGTCCGGGACGTCGCCGACCGGCTCGACTTCCGGGAGCCGCTCCTCGTCCGCGTCGTGCCCGTCGTCCAGGCGTCCCTGGGCCGCGCGAAGGCCGGCGGTGTGCGCACCCACGTCCTCCTCCTCGGCCTGCCGCTGCTGCGCAACCTGACCGAGGCCCAGCTGGCGTCCGTGATCGCGCACGAGCTGGGGCACCGACGGCACCTGGGAAACCGGCGGCACGTGCTGCTGCGGTTCGCACGCGCACGGCTCGCGGAACGGCTGGAGGGCCGGATCCGCCTCCTGGCGCCGCCGGCCGCCCCGCTGCTGCGCGCCTCCCGGCCCCGGCTCTGGCAGGCGGAGACCGCGGCCGACGCCGACGCGGCCCGCATCGCGGGCTCCGAGGCCACCGCCGAGGCGCTGCGCCGGGCCCGGGCGCTGCACTGCGCCTTCGAGGCGCTGGGTGACCGCTGGCTGGGTGCGCTGGCCGAGGAGGACGCCTGGCCCGAGGACTTCTACGACGCCCTGGACACCGCGGTGCGCGATCCCCACGTCGCCCGCCGGGCCGCCCGCGCCGCCGCCGAGGAGGACGCCGTCGACCCGTACGCCACGGCCGACCACCCGCCCCTCGAGCAGCGTGTGGCGGCGCTGCCGGCCCACCCCGGGACGCCGTACGGCGCGACGCCGCTCACCCTGCGGACCGGGGCGGCCGTCGAGGCCTGGTGCCACGGGCAGCTCGCGGGGCTGGACCACGAACCGGAGCCGGGCGACGAACTGGACCGGGTACGGGTCCTCGACCTGCCCGACGACCGCCTCCGCGAACTCGGCTTCGACTCCCGTCTCGCCCTCCTGGACGCGACCGGCCGGGACAGCTCGACCGAGGCCGTGGCGCACGCCCTGGACGCCCTCGCCGACGGCAGCTGGCCGCGACTGGCCCGCCGCCTCGAACCCGCCCTGCGCCGGGTGCCCGCCGACGCGCGTACGGAGCTCGCCCGCGGCGTCGTGGCCGCCGCCGTCAGCACGCCCTTCGCGGAGGCGCTGTGCACGACGGGCTGGACGTACACCAGCCGCTGGCTCACCGCGGTCGTCACCGCGCCGGACGACGGCAGGGTCGTCGACCTGCACGAACTGCTGTACGAGGCGCTGCGCAGCGGGGACCTCGAACCGGTGCGGGCCCTGTGGGCGTCCGCCGACCCGAAGGAGTGGGCCGTATGACCCGGCCCGGACCGGCCCTGCGCGTCGGCCTGCTCGGCGTGGCCGTCACCCTCGTCGGCTACGCCCTGTTCGCCGCCTGGCTCGGCGTGCACGCCCGGCTCTACGCCGACGCCCTCGACCGGGCCACGGAGACGGCGGTCGGCGTCGTCGTGGAGGACGGCATCGGCGGCGAGGAGGACATCCGCGTGCGCTGGACGGACGACGAGGGCCGCACCCGCGTACAGCGGTTCGGCGTCTACGACACCGACCGCTACGCCAAGGGCGAGGACTTTCCCGTGGCGTACGCCCCCGGCGACTCCCGGGGCTTCCCGGCCGACCCGGACGAGACGGCCGCGGAGGACGATCTGGTCGTCCCGGTCCTCCTGGGCGCGGTGGTCGCGCTCCTGCTGACCCTGGTCTGGGTCCGGCGGGGCCTGCGCTTCCGGCTCACGGCCCGCCTGCCCGGCCGTCCGGCGACGGCCCGCGTCCGCTTCGGCAGCCGCCGGGCGACGACGTGGCGGGGCCCGAGGACGACCTGGCTGGAACTGACGGCGCCGGACGGGACGCGGCACTGGCAGCGGGTCATGTGGCACCCCGCGCTGGAGGAGGGCGGCGCCGGGTTCGAGGTCACCGTCCACGGGGCGACCGCCCACACCACGGGCGACCGCCCGGCCGTCGTCGCCCTGCCCGACGGCACCCGGCTGGTTCCCCTCGGCCGTCTGCGCGACCACCGGCCCCCGTTCACCGTCTTCGACGACCACGAGGCCGTCCGCGCCGACCTGCGGGACGCGTTCGTCCTCCCCGCCGACACGGCCGTACGGCCCGCTCCCCCATGGTGGCGAGGAGCCGTGACGGCCGCGGTCGGCACCGCCGCCGGTACCGCCGTCGGCCTGGTGACGACCGGCGGCTCGCCGACCGGCACGGTGGCGTTCACGCTCTGCGGGGCGACCCTGCTGACGTCCGCGTGGGCCCTGTCGTCGCCCCAGCCGTAGGGGCCGCACCGGGGTGTGGAGCGGCAGGGTGGGAGATGGCGTGTCGAAGATCTGAATAAGATATGAAGCCCACCCGGAGAAGGGCCTCGAGTGAGTGAACCGCCGCGTGGCGTCTGCCCGTTGTGCGGTGCACCCCGGGCCGCGGACGGCGCCCCCGCTTGCGTCTGCGCCCGGCTGGCGTCAGACGCCCACCGCAGCGACCGCACGGCGCAGGCGGCTGCCGCCGAGGACTTCGATCCGGTGCGCATCCGGCCGTTCGTCGTGCTCGGCGACGACGCGGATCCGCAGGACGAGGCGGATCCGCAGGACGGGGCGGATCCCGGCAGTCCGGCCGCACCGGCGACCGCCCGGCGCCCCGGCGAACGGCCGCCCTCCCCAGAACCGGACGAGAGCGGCGAGACCGACGAGGCCGACGACACCGGCGCGGGCGGCGAGGCCGGCACCGGCGGCGGTGAGTTGTCGGAAAGCGGTTCGGCAGGGGTGGGCGAGGGGGCGGGGGCGGGACCGGATGCCTCCGCCGCACCGCTCCCCGGCCGACGCCGTCGCGTACACCTGCTGGTTCTCGCAGGCGTCCTCGCGATCGCCGTGACCGCGGCCGTGCTCGCCGGCTTCCTCGTCTACGACGGCCCCGCGCGGGACGGCTCCCTGGCCGAGGGCGTCCGGGCGCCGGTGCCCGACGTGACGTCCCAGGGCGCGGCGACGACCGGACGGTCGTCCCCCCAGGCCTCCCGGTCGCAGCCGCCGTCGACGCCGTCGGGATCCGCCTCCCCCTCCGACCCCGCTCCCGTCTCCGCCACAGCCTCCGCGCCCGCCTCCCCGTCAGCCGGCCCCTCCTCGAAGCCGTCCGCCGGCGCGACCGGCCCCGCGCCCCCCGGGCCCGGCACGACGGAGTCCGCGCCCCCGGTCCTCCGTCTGGGCGACACCGGCCCCGAGGTCGCCGAACTCCAGGCGCGCCTGCGTCAGACCGGCTCCTACAGCGGCGAGGCCGACGGCGTCTACGACCGCCGGCTCGAGGCCGCGGTGGGCGCCTACCAGCTCACCCGAGCCGTCCTGCAGGACGAGTCCGGCGTCTACGGCCCCGCGACCCGGGCCTCGCTGGAGGCGGAGACGGACGAGCCCTGACCGCCGGGCTCCCGGCCGGCGCCCTCAGTCGTCGCCCTCCACCGTCTCGAACCGCCACCGGTGCACCGCCCGGGTCACCAACCCGCCGTCAGGATCGGGAAGTTCGGGGAGCACGGCGTCGTGGTCGGCGTCCCACCAGGTGATCACCAGTACGCGGTCCTGCGGGCCGCGGAAGGTCTCCCGGCGCAGGGGCCGTTCGGCCAGCTCCTGCGCCCGTGCCCACGCCAGCAGTTCGCCGCCCCGCCCGGCGACCGCCCGGGCCTCCCACATCAGCGCGACGCTCATCCGGTGATCCTCATGAGTACAGGTTGTCCTCGCCGGCCCGGTGCACATGGTCGTGGCCGTGGTCGCGGCCAGGCACATGCGGGTCGGTCACCGGCAGGGACGAGTCCGCCGACAGGTCCCAGCTCGACGCGGCCCGCCCCCGGGCCACCATCTCCGCGCCCAGGGCCGCCACCATCGCGCCGTTGTCCGTGCACAGCTTGGGGCGCGGCACGCGCAGCCGGATGCCGGCCGCTTCGCAGCGCTCCTGGGCCAGGGCCCGCAGCCGGGAGTTGGCGGCCACGCCGCCGCCGATCATCAGGTGGTCGACGCCCTCGTCCTTGCAGGCGCGCACGGCCTTGCGGGTCAGCACGTCCACGACCGCCTCCTGGAAGGAGGCCGCCACGTCACGGACCGGCACGTCCTCGCCCGCCGCGCGCTTCGCCTCGATCCAGCGGGCGACCGCCGTCTTCAGTCCGGAGAAGGAGAAGTCGTAGGCCGGGTCGCGCGGGCCGGTGAGGCCGCGCGGGAACGCGATGGCCGCCGGGTCGCCCTCGCGCGCGTACCGGTCGATGACCGGGCCGCCCGGGAAGCCCAGGTTCAGCACCCGCGCGATCTTGTCGAAGGCCTCGCCCGCCGCGTCGTCGATGGTCGCGCCCATCGGACGGACGTCGGAGGTGATGTCGGTGGACAGCAGCAGGGACGAGTGGCCGCCGGACACCAGCAGGGCCATCGTCGGCTCCGGCAGGGCGCCGTGTTCGAGCTGGTCCACGCAGATGTGGGAGGCGAGGTGGTTGACGCCGTAGAGGGGCTTGCCGAGGGCGTAGGCGTAGGCCTTCGCGGCCGAGACGCCGACCAGGAGGGCGCCGGCGAGGCCCGGACCGGCCGTGACCGCGATGCCGTCGAGGTCCTTCGCGCTCACCCCCGCTTCCTTCAGCGCCCGCTCGACGGTCGGGACCATCGCCTCCAGGTGCGCCCGGGACGCCACCTCGGGCACGACCCCGCCGAAGCGGGCGTGCTCGTCGACGCTGGAGGCGATCGCGTCCGCCAGCAGCGTGGTGCCGCGGACGACGCCGACGCCGGTCTCGTCGCAGGAGGTCTCGATCCCCAGAACGAGGGGTTCGTCAGCCATTGGTCTCGGTTCCTTGTGTTCCGGCTACGGATGTCGTCGGGTCGGTCAGGCGCATCACCAGGGCGTCCACGTTCCCCGGCTGGTAGTAGCCGCGCCGGAAGCCGATGGCCTCGAAGCCGAAGCGCTCGTAGAGCTTCTGGGCGCGGACGTTGTCGATCCGGCACTCCAGCATGACCTCGGCGCACTCGAAGGCGGTGGCCGCGCGCAGCAGCTCCGTCAGGAGGCGGCCGCCGAGGCCGGTGCCCCAGTGGCCGCGGGCGACGGCGATCGTCTGGACGTCGGCGAGGTCGCCGGCGGCGGCGAGCCCCGCGTACCCGACGATCCTCTCGCCGCGGGCGGGATCCCCTTCGGCGCCGGGTTCGACCGCGACGACGTAGCGCCGGGTCGCCTCGGGGCCGCGGGCGTGGGCCAGGTCGGACCAGAACATGCCCCGGGACCAGGCGTCCTCGGGGAAGAGGTCCTTCTCGAGCTCCAGCACGGGTTCGATGTCCCACCAGCGCATCTCGCGCAGCACGGGCTCGCCGGGCGGGTTGACGATGTCGGTCACTTGGGGGTGACCACCTTGTAGTTCTTCGGCACCTGGGCGTCCGGCCGGCGCAGGTAGAGCGGTCGTGGGGCCGGGAGCTCCTCGCCCGCGGCCAGCCTCTCGGCGGCCAGACTCGCGAGCGCGGCGGCGGAGACGTGCTCGGGCTCGTGCGCGTTCGGGAAGGTGTCCGGGTACAGCAGCGCGCCCGCGCCGACGGCGGGCAGCCCGGCCACCTCCTCGGCGATGTCGGCGGGCCGGTCCACGGCAGGGCCCGAGACCCGCGTCCGGGAGTCGGCGTAGCGGGCCCAGTAGACCTCCTTGCGGCGGGCGTCGGTCGCCACGACGAAGGGTCCTCCCAGGTCGGAGGCGTAGGCGAGCCCGTCGAGCGTGCACAGGCCGTACACGGGGACACCGAGCGCGAGCCCGAAGGTGTCGGCGGTCATCAGGCCGACCCGCAGCCCGGTGTAGGGGCCGGGGCCGACGCCGACGACGATCCCGGTCACGGCGTCGAGCCTGAGCCCGGCCCCGGCGAGCAGCCGGTCGACGGCCGGCAGCAGCAGCTCGCCGTGCCGGCGCGCGTCCACCTGGCTCGAGGAGGCGATGACGTCCGTGCCGTCGTGCAGCGCGACGGTGACGGCGGGGGTGGCGGTATCCAGAGCGAGCAAGAGCACGCAAACAGCCTACGGCTCCCGCGCCTCGGCCACGGCCGCGCCGGTCGAAAGGCACGATCACTGCTAACGTCACCGCGAAACGTGACGTACGGGACAGACGGGATAGTCGGCGATGCCAAGCAACAGCTCGACTTTCGTGGCCGGGCTCACCGCGGCGGCCCTGGCGACGGTCGGGTTCCTCGCCTTCCGGGCGTCGGCGAGCGCGCCCGCCGACCCGGGCGAGCGTCAGCGCAGCGACGCCCCCGCGAGGAAGGCCGCCCGGGACACGCGGCACCCGACCGCGCTGCCGGGCGGCTCCGGCAGGGGCAAGCGGGTCGTGTACTCGCTGGACGACGACCGGGTCTGGCTGGTCGGCGGGAACGGCGTGGTCACGCGCACGTTCAAGGTCGCGCCCGGCAGCGTGGACCCGCTCCCGGGCAGCTACGTCGTCACCTCGCGCTCGGGCGCGGTCACCGGCACCGACGGCACGCCCATCGAGCACGTCGTGCGCTTCACCACCAGGAACGACGTGACGATCGGCTTCAGCGCCGCACTGGACGGCTCGATGCCCTCGCCCGACCCGGCCGTGAAGACCGGCGGCATCCGGGAGACCGTCGCGGACGGCGACGCGATGTGGACGTTCGCGACGATCGGACGAGGGATCGTCGTGATCCGGTAGGAGCGATCCGGTGATCCAGTGATCCGGCAGGAGTGATCCGGCAGGAGGGTGATCCGGTGCGGGTGATCCGGTGCGGGTGATCCGCACGGGTGATCCCGCCGGAGTGGGCCGGCGGAGGCGTCAGGCAGCCCTGGGGTGCTCGACCGGCCTTCGCGCGACGTCCGGGTCGGGCAGCCGCGGCGGCGTCGAGACGGCTTCCGCGGCCGCGCAGGAGGCCAGCAGCTCGCGCATCGACACACCGGCGACCGGGGACGGCAGGGAGGGCCGGGGGGTGGGCTCGGGGGCCGGCATGGACGCCTCCTGCGGTTCGGGGGCGGGGCGTAGTTAGGTAGACCTAACTACGAACTTGATACCATGTGACCACGGACAAGACGCCGAACGCAACATTTTGCCGACGTCTTGTCGGAACATTCATCGGCCGGGCCGCATCGGGCCGGGCCCGCGTCCGCCGCGTCAGGCCGACAGCACGGTCAGGTCCGCCGCGGCCCAACGCTTGCCCAGCCCCGTCACCGTCACATGGCGCACCTCGTCCGCGGTGTCGCCGGCGGCCCGGTGGATGCGGAGGTGGAGCCGGTCGTCGGTCAGTTCCTCGACCTTGCCCTCGCCCCACTCCACGACGACCACCGAGTCGGGCAGCGACACGTCGAGGTCGAGGTCCTCCATCTCGTCGAGCCCGCCGCCCAGGCGGTACGCGTCGACGTGGACGAGCGACGGGCCGTCGCCCAGGGAGGGGTGCACCCGGGCGATCACGAAGGTCGGGGAGGTGACCGCGCCCCGGACCCCGAGCCCCTCGCCGAGGCCGCGGGTGAGCGTCGTCTTGCCCGCGCCGAGTTCCCCGCTGAGCATCACGAGGTCGCCGGCGCGCAACAGTTCGGCCAGCCGGCGGCCCAGCTCGCCCATCTGCTCGGGGGAGTCGACGACGATCTGCGCGCGGTTCCCGGCCGGCTCGGGCTCAGCCGGGTTGTGCGGTGCTGCTGGTGCTTCCATAACCGTTCACGGTAGCCCCTGCGGGCACGGCGCCCGCACGGGTGAGCAGGTCGGCGAGCCGGTCGGTGACCACTTCCGGGTGTTCCAGCATCACCAGGTGCCCGGCGTCCGGCACGAGCACCAGCTCCGCCTCCGCCAGCAGGTCGGCGATGGCCTCGCTGTGCTCGCTCGGCGTGACCAGATCCCCGATTCCGGCCAGCACCAGCACCGGCATGTCCGTGAAGGCGGCGAGCGCCTCGGTCTTGTCGTGGTCGGTGAAGGCCGGGTAGAACTCGGCGACCACGTCGATCGGCGTGCCCTCGATCATCCGCTCGGCGAACCGCGCCACCGCCGGGTCCACGTCCCGCGAGGCGAACGAGTACCGCTTGATGATCCCGGCGAACAGGTCGGCGGTGGCCCGCCGCCCCTTCTCCACCAGGGCCGCCTGCTGCCCGAGGGCCTTCAGCACCCCCGGCAGCACCCGCCGTACCGCGTTCACGCCCGCGACCGGCAGCCCGAAGTTCACCTCGCCGAGCCGCCCGGACGAGGTCCCGACGAAGGCGGTGGCCACGACCCGCTCGCGGATCAGCTCGGGGTACAGCGCGGCCAGGGCCATCACCGTCATCCCGCCCATCGAGTGCCCGACGAGCACGATCGGCCCCTCCGGCACGGCCGCGTCGAGGACGGCCTTCAGATCGCGCCCCAGCTGGTCGATGGTGACCGGCACGCCGTCCTGGACCTGGGCGTTGCCGCGCCCGGACCGGCCGTGGCTGCGCTGGTCCCAGTGCACGGTCCGTACGACGCCCCGCAGGGCCGCCCGCTGGAAGTGCCAGGAGTCCTGGTTCAGGCAGTAACCGTGGCTGAAGACCACGGTGACGGGGAGCGGGGCCTTGCGGCCGAAGAGCCTGCGCCGCCGGTTCGCCGGCCCGCCCTGCGGCTCGACGTCGTCGACCTCGTAGTACAGCTCGGTGCCGTCGTCGGCGTACGCCTTGCCCGGAGTGCCGCGGAGCCCGCCGTACGGCCCCGCCGAGTCGAGTGCGAGCCGGGCCTTCGCCCGTATGTCCCGCCCGACGGTCATCCGTTCCAGTGCTACTCCGGCCGCGGCGCCCGCGGCGATCACGCCTATCGCGGCGCCGGCGATGCCGGTCGCCCGGCGCCAGCCTCCGGCCGCCCCCGTGGCGGAGGCGGCGACGACCGCCGTGGCGGCGCTCGCCACCACCTCCGCGCTGCTCTCGCTCACGTACCGCTCCTCTTCGGCCGAAGTCCGTCACCTGACTGCCCGGTTACCCGTCTTGTTGCTCATTCACCTGAGACGGGTGCTGGACGCGTCATTCATTCACATAGACGCGGGGAACCCGCACTCCGATGCGCGTGACGATCTCGTATCCGATGGTTCCGGCCGCCTGCGCCCAGTCCTCCGCCGTGGGCTCGCCGCGGTCGCCGGGGCCGAAGAGGATCGCCTCCGCGCCGGGTCCGGGCTCGTCGCCGCCGAGGTCGACGACGAACTGGTCCATCGCGATGCGGCCGGCGGCCGTCCGCCACTTGCCGCCGACCAGCACCGGGCCGGTGCCGGAGGCGTGCCGCGGCACACCGTCGGCGTACCCGAGGGGCACCAGCCCGAGCGTCGTCTCCCCCGGGGTGACGTAGTGGTGGCCGTAGCTCACGCCGTGGCCGCCCGGGACGTGCTTCACCAGGGCCAGCGAGGCCGCGAGGGTCATCACCGGGCGCAGCCCGAGGTCGGCGGAGGAGCCCAGCTCGGGGCTGGGCGAGACGCCGTACATCGCGATGCCCGGGCGGACGAGGTCGAAGTGGGTCTGCGGGAGCGTGAGCGTGGCCGGGGAGTTGGCGATGTGCCGCACCTCGGGCCGCACGCCCCGTTCCTCGGCGTGCGCCACCATCTCCTGGAAACGGCCGAGCTGAGCGGCGATGGAGGGGTGCCCGGGCTCGTCGGCGCAGGCGAAGTGCGACCACAGGCCGGTGACCCGGAGCAGCCCCTCGCCCTCGGCGCGCAGGGCCTGCGCCACCAGCTCGGGCCAGTCGCCGGGCTGGCACCCGTTGCGTCCGAGTCCGGTGTCGGCCTTGAGCTGCACCCGGGCGGTCCGGCCCGCGGCCCGCGCCGCCTCCTCGACCTCCCGCAGCGCCCAGAGCCCGCTCACGGACACGTCGAGGCCGGCTTCGACGGCCTCCCGCCAGGGGCCGCCCGGAGTCCACAGCCAGCACATGATCCTGACGTCGGCCGGCAGTCCGCCGTCCGCGCGCAGGGCCAGGGCCTCCTCGGGCGTGGCGGTGCCCACCCAGGTGGCGCCTGCCTCGACGGCCGCGCGGGCGCACGGCACAGCCCCGTGTCCGTACCCGTCGGCCTTCACCACGGCCATGAACGCCGCCCCCGGCGCCTTGGCACGCAGGGTCCGCACATTGGCCCGCAGCGCGGCCAGGTCGATCTCGGCACGGGCACGCGACGGGGCGGCGGGCAGGTCGGCAGTCTCACTCATCGCGCCCAGTGTCTCAGAGCGCCCGGACAACCCTTCCGCTGCCGGGCCACTGCCCCCGCCCGCAGACCCGGTCGCCCTTCTTCGGACGCCCCCGGCCCCGCGGGCCTTCCGACGGAAGAGAATCGGGGCCGACGCGCCGGTCTTCGGGCTCGCCGTCCTCGCCTCGAACGCCCTGACCGACCTCGTGATGTCCCCGGCACCGCACGTGACAGGTGCTTCCCGGTCCTCGTCCCGGTCGTCGGCCACGGGCTTCGCGAGGCGAGGGAGGCCCTGGCGAGGCGCCGGACCGACCGAGCCCGGCGCCTCGGCCTGCCGCCGCCCGCTCCCTCACGCCCCGTCAGTCCCGTACGTCCCTCCAGGCCTGCTGGATCGCCTCGGCCACGTCATGGGCGCCCACCGGCGCGCCGTGTGCGGCGAAGCGTCCGGCGAGGCCGTGCAGGTACGCGCCCGCGCTCCCCGCGTCCAGCGCGCTCAGCCCGGCCGCCAGCAACGAGCCCGCGAGCCCCGACAGGACGTCCCCGCTCCCGGCGGTGGCCAACCAGGCCGTTCCGGTGGCGTTGACCCGGACCACGCCCGCGCCCCCCGCGTCGGCGACCAGCGTCGTCGATCCCTTCAGCAGCACGGTCGCCCGGTACCGCGCCGCCAGCTCCCGCGCCGCGGCCAGCCGGGCCCCCTCGACCTCCTCGCGCGCCACCCCCAGCAGTGCGGCCGCCTCCCCGGCGTGCGGCGTCATCAGCGTCGGCGCGGTACGCCCCCGCACCGCTGCGGCGTCCGCCAGCCGCAGCCCGTCGGCGTCGACGAGCACCGGCACCTCGGCGGCCAGCACCTCGGCCACCGTCGCCGCGTCGTCCCCGGCGCCCGGCCCGACGACCCACGCCTGCACCCGCCCGGCCTGCTTCGGCCCCTGGTCGGACACGAGCGTCTCGGGGAACCGCGCGACGACCGCGTCCCCGGCCGGACCGACGTACCGCACGGCCCCCGCCCCGCCGCGCAGCGCCCCGGCGACGGCCAGCACGGCGGCCCCCGGATAGCGGGCGGACCCGGCGGCGATCCCCACGACGCCCCGCCGGTACTTGTCGCTCTCGCCGCCCGGCGTCGGCAGCAGGGCGGCCACGTCCGCGTGCTGCAGGGCCTCCAGCTCGGGCACGGCGGGCAGTTCGCCGCCGAGCCCGATGTCGACGAGTCGCACCGAGCCCGCGTACTCGCGTGCGGGGTCGACGAGCAGCCCCGGCTTGTGGACGCCGAAGGTGACGGTCAGGTCGGCGCGGATCGCGCTCCCGTGGACCTCTCCGGTGTCGGCGTCGACGCCGCTGGGCAGATCGACGGCGACGACGGCGGCCCGTACGTCGTCGACGAGGTCGGCCAGTGCGGCCGCCTCCGGCCGCAGGCCGCCCTTGCCGCCGATCCCGACGATGCCGTCGAGCACGAGGTCGGCCCGCCGCACGACGTCTCCGGCGCCGCCCGGGACGACCGTGCGTCCGCCCGCGCGCAACAGGGCGGCCAGTCCCGCGCCGTGGGTCCGCTCCGGCGCCAGCAGCACCGCGGTGACCCCCGCGCCGCGCCGGGCGAGGCGCGCGCCGGCGTACAGGGCGTCGCCCCCGTTGTCCCCGCTGCCGACCAGCAGGACGACCCGCCGCCCGTACACCCGGCCCAACAGGTCCGCGCAGGCGGCGGCGAGCCCGGCGGCGGCCCGCTGCATGAGGGCCCCTTCAGGGACCCGGGCCATCAGCTCCCGCTCGGCACGGCGGACGGTCTCGACGCAGTAGGCAGTACGCATACGTCGAGTCTGCCCCGGCCCGCCCCGCCGCCGCACGCGGTCGGCTCACCCCTCGGCGACCACCACCGCCGAGGCGACGCCCGCATCATGACTCAACGACACATGCCATCCCGTGACGCCCAGTTCGGCCGCCCGCGCGGCGACGCTGCCGCGCACCCGCAGCCGAGGCCGCCCGCTGTCCTCGACGTACACCTCCGCGTCGGTCCACAGCAGCCCGGGCGGCGCCCCCAACGCCTTGGCGAGCGCCTCCTTCGCCGCGAACCGCGCCGCCAGCGAGGCGACCCCCCGGCGCTCCCCGCTGGGCAGCAGCAGCTCGCTCTGCACGAACAGCCGCTGGGCGAGTCCCGGCGTCCGTTCCAGCGACGCCGCGAACCGCTCGATCTCGGCCACGTCGATACCGACCCCGATGATGCTCATGCCGAGCACCCTAAGGCCGCGCCGTCACAGCCCCCTGCTAGCCTGCGGCGACTTGATCACGTCAAGTCGGAAGCACGTCGGAAACAGACTTCCACCGCCGCGCGCCCTGGGGGGCCAGCCCGCGCGCCGCGGACGGGCGACGCCAGGGGGCGGGGGCATGACCAGCACGACCAGCGGCACGACCAACGGCAGACCGCCGGGCTCTTCGGGGCCGACCTTCGACCCGTACGACAACACGCCCGAGCTGGTGCCGCTGCGCACCGCCGCGCAGGCCGGGGACTGGCCGGCCGTCCGGGCCTACTTCGCCGGGCTCGGCTCGGCCGACCGGCTCACCACGGCCGCCGGCCTCCTCGCCGACATCCCGGGCGTCGAGAACTTCCTGGAGCGAGCGGCCGCCGAGCTGCCCGGCGACCCGCTGCCGCGGACGCTGCTCGCCGAGCGGTACATCCACATCGGCTGGGACATCCGCAGCGGCGCCCGCGCCCAGCACGTCTCCCGCGACCAGTTCGCCCAGTTCCACGACTGGCTGCGCCGGGCCGAGCTGCTGCTGATCGAGGTGTGCGCCGAGCAGCCCGCGTACGCGCCCGCCTGGACCGCCCGGCTGCTGACCGCGCGCGGTCTGCAGCTGGGGCAGGCCGAGGCGCGCCGCCGCTACGACCGGCTGTCCGCCCACCACCCCCACCACTACCGCGCCCAGACGCAGCTGCTCCAGCAGCTGTGCCCGAAGTGGGGCGGCTCCTGGGAGGCGGCGCACGGCTTCGCGCGGGAGTGCGCGACCGCCGCGCCCGACGGGTCGGTCTCCGGCTCCCTGGTCGCTCTCGCGCACATCGAGCACTGGCTGGAGCTGGACAGCGGCGAGGACGCGGCCTACATGCGGGGCCTGCCGGTCCGCGACGACCTGCGCCACGCCGCCCAGGTGTCCGTGCTGCACGCCGATCACCGGCCCGACTGGAACACGATCGGCGCGCACAACGCGTTCGCGTTCGCCTTCTCGCTCGGCAACCACTGGCAGGACGCGGCCCCGCACTTCGCCTTCCTCGGCGACCGCGCGTCGGAGTTCCCCTGGCAGTACCTGCCCGACAGGACGACGGCGTTCCTCAAGACCCGCAAGGTGGCTCTGGAAGCCCGAGGAGGCGCCCACCGATGACCACGAACCTCCACGAGCAGGACGGCCTCGACGGCATCGAGGGCCTCGCCGCCCTCAGCGGTCTGGTCTCCCACACCACCACCGACCACATCCCCACCCTCTACGCCCCCGCCTCGGGCAAGGAGATCACCGCCGGTCTCTTCTTCCGGGTGGGCCGCGCCGACGAGACCCTGGCCACCGCCGGCGTCACCCACCTCGTCGAGCACCTCGCCCTGCACCGCCTCGGCCTGTCCGACCTGCACTACAACGGCGCGACGGCGAACACGTACACCCTGTTCCACGTCACCGGCAGCGAGGAGGAGGTCGTCAGGTACCTCAACAGCGTGTGCGCGGGACTGCGGGACCTGCCGATGCAGCGGCTGGAGACCGAGAAGGAGATCCTGCGCACGGAGGCCGCCGGCCGCGGCGGCGGACCCCAGCACCAGATGCCGCTGTGGCGCTACGGCGCCCAGAGCTACGGTCTGTCCAGCTACAGCGAGCTCGGCACCTGGAGCCTGACGCCCGAACAGGTCCGCCACTGGGCCGAGACCCGCTTCACCAGGGACAACGCGGTGCTGTGGATCACCAGCGACCACGTCCCCGACGGCCTGGACCTCACCCTCCCGCAGGGCTCCCGCTTCCCCGCGCCGGCCCCGACCAGCGCCCTGCCCACCACCCCCGCGTTCATCAGGGGCGACGACGGTCACGTGGTCCTCACCTCGGTGCTGCGCCGCTCCACCGCGGCCAACGTCTTCGCGGACGTCCTCGGCCGGGCCCTCTTCCAGGACCTGCGCCAGGAGGGCGGCTTCTCCTACACCGCGGAGGCCGACTACACCCCGCGCGACGCCGGCTTCGCGACCCTCACCGCGTACGCCGACGCCCTTCCGCAGAAGCAGGACGCGGTCGTCGGCGGCTTCGTCGACACCCTCGCCCGGCTGCGCGCCGGCCGTATTGAGCAGGCCGAGCTGGACTCCGTCCGCGGCAAGCTCCTCAAGATGTACGACACCCCCGACCTGGGCGCCGCCACCCTGCCCTCGTACGCGCTGAGCCTGCTGCTCGGGCACCGCATCCTCACCCCCGAGCAGCACAAGGCGGAGCTGAACGCGGTGACGACGCGGGATCTGCACGAGGTCGCCCGGGAGGCCTGGGACAACGCGCTCCTGCAGGTGCCGGGCCACGGCGTCGAGTGGGCGGGCCCGACCCTCGCCCCGCAGGTCTCGACGGCCGCGGTCACCGGCACCCGCCACCAGTCCCTGGAGTCCGAGGACGTCACCCTGGTCATCGGCTCCGAGGGGGTGAGCCTGCTGACCCCCGGGGGCCCGATCACCGTGCGCTACGACGCCTGCGCGGCGATGACCACCCGTCCCGACGGCGGCCGCGTCCTCACCGGCCACGACGGCTTCTCGGTCACCGTGGAGCCGACCCTCTACCGGGGTGTCACGGCGGACCGGATCGCGGCGCTGGACGCGGCCGTGCCCGCGCGGGCGAGGGTGCCGATGCCGGCCCGCGAGCCCGACCACATCCCGCAGCCACGCCCGCGGGCCTCCGCCGCGGCGGCCGGCGGCCGCTCGACCTGGGGCTGGACCACCGCCTTGTGGCTCGTCGGCCTGCTCGCGGCGGCCTGGGGCCTGCTGTGCGCGGTGGTCACGGCCGACGAGGCCTCGGCCGCCGCCCCGGAGTGGGAGGCGGTCGTGGGCGTCTGGATCCTGGAGGCGCCGCTGGTCTTCGCGACCTGGAAGGTGTTCGCCGCACGACGGCAGCGCAGGCGCCCCTGACGCCCGCCTGGGCCGCTCCCGGACACCATCGAGGCACTCCGAGAACGGCCTGGCAGGCGCACCAAACCCGTCGGCCGGACCGGCGGACCAGGCACGGGGGCCAAGCGGGGCGGCCCGGACACGCAGGCCAGGCGCCCGGGCCAGACCGGCAGGCCAGGCACGCGGGCCAGACCACCGGACCAGACACGCGGGCCAGACCGGCGGACCAGCCGCGCGGGCTTCCGCAGGGCGGGCGCGCGGCCCCGGCTGGCCGGGGCCGGAGGCCAGGCCGCCGGCCAGACCGGCGGCCCCGGCGGGGCGGAGCTACTCCACGGTGACCGACTTCGCCAGGTTTCGCGGCTGATCGACCTCGTTGCCCCGCGCCGTGGCCAGCTCACACGCGAACACCTGCAACGGCACCGTCGCGACCAGCGGCTGCAGCAGCACCGGCGTGACCGGAATCCGCACGAGATGGTCGGCGTACGGCACCACCGCGTCGTCCCCCTCCTCGGCGATCACGATGGTCCGCGCCCCCCGCGCCCGGATCTCCTGGATGTTGGAGACGATCTTGTCGTGCAGGACGGACCGTCCGCGCGGCGAGGGCACCACGACGACGACCGGCAGGTCCTCCTCGATGAGGGCGATGGGCCCGTGCTTCAGCTCCCCCGCCGCGAACCCCTCCGCGTGCATGTAGGCGAGCTCCTTCAGCTTGAGCGCGCCCTCCAGCGCGACGGGATGGCCCACGTGCCGCCCGAGGAACAGCACCGTGTCCTTCCCGGCGAGCGACCGGGCCAGCTCCCGCACCGGCTCCATGGTCTCCAGCACCCGCTCGACCTCGCGGGGCATCCGCGCGAGGTCCCGCACGACGGCCCGGATCTCGTCCCCCCGCTTGGCGCCGCGCACCTGGGCCAGGTACAGGGCGACCAGGTAGCACGCGACCAACTGCGTCAGGAACGCCTTGGTGGACGCGACGGCCACCTCGGGCCCGGCGTGCGTGTAGAGCACGGCGTCCGACTCGCGGGGGATCGTCGACCCGTTGGTGTTGCAGATGGCGAGCACCTTGGAACCCTGCTCGCGCGCGTGCCGCAGCGCCATCAGCGTGTCCATGGTCTCGCCGGACTGCGAGACGGCGATGACCAGTGACCGCGAGTCGAGAATGGGATCCCGGTAGCGGAACTCGCTGGCCAGCTCGACCTCGCACGGGATGCGCGTCCAGTGCTCGATGGCGTACTTGGCGATGAGGCCCGCGTGGAAGGCCGTGCCGCACGCGACGATCACGACCTTGTCGATCTCCCGCAGCTCGGCGGCCGGGATGCGCACCTCGTCGAGGGTCAGCGCCCCGGAGCCGTCGATGCGGCCCAGCAGGGTGTCGGCGACCGCCTTGGGCTGCTCGGCGATCTCCTTGAGCATGAAGTAGTCGTGGCCGCCCTTCTCCGCGGCCGAGGCGTCCCAGTCGACGTGGTACTCGCGCACGTCGGCCGCGGACCCGTCGAAGCCGGTGACCGTCACGCCGTCCCGGCGCAGCTCCACCACCTGGTCCTGGCCCAGCTCGATCGCCGACCGCGTGTGCGCGATGAACGCGGCGACGTCCGAGGCGAGAAAGGCCTCGCCCTCCCCGACGCCCACCACGAGCGGCGAGTTCCGCCGTGCCCCGACCACCACGTCCGGCTCGTCGGCGTGCACCGCGACCAGCGTGAACGCCCCCTCCAGCCGCCGGCACACCAGCCGCATGGACTCGGCGAGGTCGGCGGTCACCGAGAACTCCTCGGCGAGCAGGTGCGCCACGACCTCGGTGTCGGTCTCGGACGGCAACTCGTGGCCCCGCTCGCCCAGTTCGGCCCGCAGCGCGGCGAAGTTCTCGATGATCCCGTTGTGCACGACGGCGACGCGGCCGGCGTTGTCGAGATGAGGATGGGCGTTGACGTCCGTGGGTGCGCCGTGCGTGGCCCACCGGGTGTGCCCGATGCCCGTCGTCCCCGCCGGCAGCGGCCGTTCCGTCAGCTCCTTCTCCAGGTTGACGAGCTTGCCCGCCTTCTTCGCGGCGGCGAGCCCCCCGTCGGCCGGCACGGCGACGCCCGCCGAGTCGTACCCCCGGTACTCCAGCCGCTTCAGTCCGGCCATGACGACGTCGAGCGCCGACTGAGACCCCACGTATCCCACGATTCCGCACATGAGCGGCAGCGTACGGTGAAATCACGTCCCGAAAGAGCCTCCACGTGCCCGAATTCGGAAATTCCCACGGCTGTACGCGCCCTCGAACGGACCCTCACACCCCGGCCCGGCCCCTCGCTCCGGCGCCTCGCCCCGCCGCCTGTGCTCCGGACCGTGACGGAGCCCACCCACCGTCCCGTTCAAACTCCGTTAACAATGGAGTGTGATCTCCCCGGTCCCCCCGATGCCCCGGAGCGCCCACCGGCACAGGCCGGAGGCGACTCCCTACGTCGACCTCACCCGAAGCGAGTGGAGCGCGCTGCGCGAGAAGACGCCGCTGCCGCTGACCGCCGAGGAGGTCGAGAAGCTGCGCGGCCTCGGCGACGTCATCGACCTCGACGAGGTGCGCGACATCTACCTTCCGCTGTCCCGCCTCCTCAACCTCTACGTCGGCGCGACGGACGGACTGCGCGGCGCGCTGAACACCTTCCTCGGCGAACAGGGCTCCCAGTCCGGGACGCCGTTCGTGATAGGGGTCGCCGGCTCGGTGGCCGTGGGCAAGTCGACGGTCGCCCGTCTCCTGCAGGCCCTGCTGTCCCGCTGGCCGGAGCACCCGCGCGTGGAACTGGTCACCACGGACGGCTTCCTGCTCCCCACCAAGGAGCTGGAAGCCCGCGGCCTGATGTCGCGCAAGGGCTTCCCCGAGTCCTACGACCGCCGCGCGCTGACCCGCTTCGTCGCCGACATCAAGGCGGGGAAGGCCGAGGTCACAGCGCCCGTCTACTCCCACCTGATCTACGACATCATGCCGGACCGCCGACTCACCGTCCGCCGCCCCGACATCCTCATCGTCGAGGGCCTGAACGTCCTGCAGCCCGCGCTCCCCGGCAAGGACGGCCGCACCCGCGTCGGCCTCGCCGACTACTTCGACTTCAGCGTGTACGTCGACGCGAGCGCCGAGGACATCGAGCGCTGGTATCTCAGCCGGTTCCGGAAACTGCGCCTGACCGCCTTCCAGAACCCCGACTCGTACTTCAGGAAGTACACCCAGGTCTCCGAGGAGGAGGCCCTCGACTACGCCCGCGGCCTCTGGCGCACCATCAACAAGCCCAACCTGGTGGAGAACATCGCCCCGACCCGCGGCCGGGCCACCCTCGTGGTCCGCAAGGGCCAGGACCACAAGGTGCAGCGCCTGAGTCTGCGCAAACTCTGACGGCTACCCTGCCCCCATGCTGCACCTGCGCCTGATCACACCGTCGGACGTCACCGACGCCGCGGTCCGACTGATCGAGAACACCGTCGGAACCACCCACCTCGTCGTCGTGCCGGGCGCCGCCCGCAACCCGGCCGGCGATGTCGTCCTGTGCGACGTGGCGCGCGAGGCCGGGGACGAACTCCTCACCGGGCTGCAGCAGTTGGGCCTCGACAAGACCGGCTCGATCGCCGTGGAGAACATCGACCTGTCGCTCTCGGCGCGCGCCGACAAGGCCGAGGCCGAGGCGCCGGGCGAGGCCGCCGACGCGGTCCTGTGGGAGCACCTCACGGACGCCACCCACGAGGAGTCGACGCTCTCCGTCACATACGTCGCGTTCATCACGCTCGCCACGATGATCGCCGCCTGCGGTGTGGTCCTGGACAACGCGGTGCTCATCGTGGGCGCGATGGCGGTGGGCCCCGAGTTCGGCCCACTGGCCGGCGTCTCGACGTCGATCGTGCAGCGGGCTCCCCGCCTGGCCCTGCGCTCGCTGATCGCCCTGCTGGTCGGCTTCGCCGCGGCGATCGCGGTGACGGTCGGCTTCAGCCTCTTCATGGACGCGCTCGGCCTGTTCAGCAGGGAGCAACTGGACGCCGACCGCCCCCAGACCGGCTTCGTCTACGCCCCGGACGCCTTCTCCTTCATCGTCGCCGTCCTGGCGGGAGCCGCCGGCACGCTCTCCCTGACGTCGGCGAAATCCGGCGCCCTGGTGGGCGTCGCGATCTCGGTGACGACGGTCCCGGCGGCCGCCAACGCCGCTGTGGCCCTCAGCTACGGCGACACCCGCCAGACCTTGGGCTCGACAGAGCAACTGCTGCTGAACCTCTTGGGCATCATCCTGGCGGGCACGCTGACCCTGCTGATCCAGAAGGCCCTCTGGCCACGGCAACGGTCGAGCAAGGCGTAGGACCGCTGGCCAGGGGGGCGGGGAACTGCACGACAAGCCACGACGACCTCACGGCCCGCGACGCCCAGCCCCCCACCTCGGAACGGCCCCGCGGGCTAACCCAGCGCGGACTTCACCACATCGGCCAGTCGCCCGGCAACGGCCCGAGCCTGGTCGATGTCAGCGGCCTCGACCATCACCCGAACCAACGGCTCGGTCCCGGAGGGCCGCAGCAACACCCGCCCGGTGGAGCCGAGTTCCCGCTCCGCCTCACCGACGGCGGCGGCGAGCTCGGCCGAGTCCCCGACCCGGGACCTGTCGACGTCCGGCACATTGATCAGCACCTGCGGCAGCCGCTCCATCACGGAGGCCAGCTCCCGCAGCGACCGCCCGCTCTCGGCGACCCGAGCCGCCAGCATGAGCCCGGTCAGCGTGCCGTCACCGGTCGTCGCGTGATCGAGGATGATCACGTGCCCGGACTGCTCACCGCCCAGCGCGTATCCGTGCTGCTTCATCTCCTCCAGCACATACCGGTCGCCGACGGCGGCCTGCACCAGCTGGATCCCCTCGCGCTCCATGGCCAGCTTGAAGCCGAGGTTGGACATGACCGTCGCGACAACGGTGTCCGAGCGCAGCACGCCCCGCTCCCGCATGGACAGGGCCAGCACGGCGAGGATCTGGTCGCCGTCGATCTCCTCGCCCGTGTGGTCCACGGCGAGGCACCGGTCCGCGTCGCCGTCGTGCGCGATGCCGAAGTCGGCCCCGTGCTCGATGACCGCGGCCTTCAGCTTGTCCAGGTGGGTGGACCCGCACCCGTCGTTGATGTTGAGCCCGTCCGGCTCGGCGCCGATGGTCACGATCTCCGCGCCGGCCCGGGTGAACGCCTCGGGCGACACCCGCGCCGCGGCGCCGTGCGCCTCGTCCAGGACGATCTTCAGCCCGTCGAGCCGGTTCGGCAGGACGGCGATGAGGTGGGCGACGTAGCGGTCGAACCCTTCGCTGTACGAGCGCACGCGACCGACGCCGCCTCCGGTGGGCCGGTCCCAGGGCGCGCCCGTGCGGTGCTCCTCGTAGACGGACTCGATCCTGTCCTCGAGCTCGTCGGCGAGCTTGTGGCCGCCGCGGGCGAAGAACTTGACGCCGTTGTCGGGCATGGCGTTGTGGCTGGCGGAGAGCATCACGCCGAGGTCGGCGCCGAGCACGCCGGTGAGGTACGCGACGGCGGGCGTCGGCAGCACGCCGACCTTCAGCACGTCCACACCCGCACTCGCCAGACCTGCCACCACGGCGGCCTCGAGGAACTCCCCGGACGCGCGCGGGTCCCGTCCGACGACGGCCACCGGCCGGTGACCCTCGAACGTGCCCGCCTCGGCCAGCACGTGCGCCGCCGCGACCGAGAGGCCGAGGGCCATCTCGGCCGTCAGATCCGCGTTGGCGACACCGCGCACGCCGTCCGTGCCGAAGAGTCGTCCCACTTGTCCTCCTGAGGAAGCGTCAGTTTCAAAAGCCGTGCGGGCGCGTCGGACGCATTTGCCGGTCTGCGGCGGCTCCCGCATTCAGGCATTTGATGCCCTGAACATCCGATCACACAAGCCTTTGAGCACCTTGTGCCGTTATACGCCCACGGCTGCGAGAAAACGAACGCCCCGGCGACACTGTGGCGTGCCGCCGGGGCGTTCGGAGTACGTGCGGGCGGACCGAACCCGGCCCGACCCGGAATACGTACGAGCAGGCAGCGAAGCTTAGCGCTTGCTGTACTGCGGGGCCTTGCGGGCCTTCTTGAGACCGGCCTTCTTGCGCTCGACCGCGCGGTCGTCACGCGTGAGGAAGCCGGCCTTCTTCAGGACGCCACGGTTGTTGTCGACGTCGGCCTCGTTCAGCGCGCGGGCGACACCGAGACGGAGCGCACCGGCCTGACCGGAGACGCCGCCACCCGAGATGCGGGCGATGACGTCGTAGCGGCCGTCGAGCTCGAGAACCTTGAACGGCTCGTTGACTTCCTGCTGGTGCACCTTGTTCGGGAAGTAGTCCTCGAGGGTGCGACCGTTGATCTTCCACTTGCCGGAGCCCGGAACGATCCGGACGCGGGCGATGGCGTTCTTGCGACGGCCCAGGCCGGCCGCCGGCTGGGCCTCGCCGAAGCGGGAGGCCAGGGACTCCGAGGTGTACTCACCCTCGACGGGGACCTCGGACTCGGTGGTGTAGCTGTCGATGTCGACGAGCTCGGTCTCTTCGAGCGGCTGCTCGGCAGTGGTCTCGGCCACGGTTCTCCTCAGATTCTCTTCAGCTTGGGGTGGTGTGGCCGGACTTACTGCGCGACCTGGGTGATCTCGAACGGCACAGGCTGCTGCGCCGCGTGCGGGTGCACGTCACCCTTGTAGACCTTCAGCTTCGAGAGCATCTGACGGCCGAGCGTGTTCTTGGGGAGCATGCCCTTGACGGCCTTCTCGACGGCCTTCTCGGGGTTGTTCGCGAGCAGGTCGTCGTAGCGCACGGAGCGCAGACCGCCCGGGTACCCGGAGTGGCGGTAGGCCATCTTCTGGGTCCGCTTGTTGCCGGAGAGGTGCACCTTGTCGGCGTTGATGATGATGACGAAGTCACCGGTGTCGACGTGGGGCGCGTAGATCGGCTTGTGCTTGCCCCGCAGAAGGGACGCGGCAGTGGTGGCGAGACGGCCCAGGACGATGTCCTGAGCGTCGATGACGTGCCACTGGCGCGTCACATCGCCGGGCTTGGGGCTGTACGTACGCACGGTTCGTAGCCTTCGCTTCTTCAGTGAATTGGTCCTGACAAGGTCACCGAAGACGATCACGACAGCCCTGACCGCACTGCGGTGACGCAAACCGCGTGCTGGTCGCTGGTCATCGGCCCGGTGGACCGGTGTAAGGGCCCGTCCCGTGAGAAGAGCAAGCCAATACACAACGAAGAAGCAGAATACCCGCGCCCCGGGGGTCGGGTCAAAACGGGGCCGACGGACACCCGTGAACATGACATTCTCGCCAGGAGCGAGGCCCGGAAACCTCCGCCCGGAGTGTCCCGCGCCACACCCCGCACGACGGCCTGGGAGAATGCCGTACCAACCACCCGGAGATGTCGTGTTTGCCCGCACTCCCGCCCCGAATGCCGGGGACTCCAGCGCCGGTTGAGGCGGAACAGCACCCCCCGCTCCCCGTCTAAGATGCGGCCCATGAGCTATGGGCAGGGGGGACCTCAGTCCCAGTGGGATCCGTGGAAACCGAACTCCCAGCAGCCGTGGACCACCGGCGATGACGGGCGGACCCCGGACTGGGCCGCGCTCGCCGAGGCGTCCGAGACGCGCAACAAGCGCCGCCGGCTGCTCTTCATAGGCGGGGGCGCGTTCGCCACGCTCGCCATAGGCGTCGCCGTGGCCATGGCCGTGGTGTCGGCGAACGGCAGCGACAAGGCGAACCAGCCGACGTCCTCGCTGCCGGGGACCGCCGACCTGCCGAGCGCGTCCGCCACCCCGTCCTTCGCGCCGACCAGCGCCCCGCCCCCGCTGGACCCGAAGGAATTCGTCGCCAGCAAGGCCAAGGACACCGCCCCCAACGGTCCTGACCTGCTCTTTCCCGGTACCCAGCTGACCATGGGCTCGGCCGTGTACAAGAAGGGCCCCAAGGCCGACAGCACCACGTGCGCCACCGGCGCCGCCGGCACGCTGACCAAGATCCTCACGGCCAACGGCTGCACCCGTGTCATGCGCGTCACCTATGTCAAGGACGGCATCGCGGTCACGGTCGGGGTGGCCGTCTTCGACACCGAGGCCCAGGCCCTCAAGGTCAAGAGCCAGGCCGACAGCAAGAGCATCGTCAAGGCCCTCACCGGCGGGGACGTGAAGGCGTTCTGCAACGGCGCGATCTGCCGCTCGACGACCAACTCCTACGGCCGGTACGCCTACTTCACGATCACCGGCTTCACCAACGGCAAGGACGTCACGACGAAGGACACGGCCGTCTTCACCACGGGCGACGACCTGGCCGAATTCACCTTCCAGCAGATCCGCCGCCGCGGCGAGGCCCAGGCCTCGGCAGCGGCCAACAGCTGACCGGGCCGGCCCGAGCCCCGCACGAGGCGGGGCGAGGCGGGCGCGGGGGGCCGGCTCAGCAGCACCCGGCCCCGGGCAGCGTCCGCCTGTTGCGCGCCTCCTTGCTGCGCGCGGCAAGGAGTTCGTCGGCCGGGTAGCCGACCTCCTCCAGCGTCAGCCCGTGCGGCCGTACGACGTGCACGGCCGAGTCCCGTACGCCCGCGGCGAGCACCTTTGCCGGCCACTCGGCCCCCCGGTGCCCGTCCCCCACGAACAGCAGCGCCCCGATCAGCGAGCGCACCATGTTGTGGCAGAAGGCGTCGGCCCGGACGGTGGCGGTGATGATCCCGTCGGGGCCCTTGACCAGGCTCAGCTCCTGAAGCGTGCGGATGGTGGTGGCCCCCTCCCGCTTCTTGCAGTACGCGGCGAAGTCGTGCTCCCCGAGGAGCCGCCCGGCGGCCTCGTTCATGGCGTCGACGTCGAGCGGCCAGTCGTGCCACAGGACGTGGCCCCGCAGCAGCGGGTCGACCCCGCCGGGGTTGTCGGTGACCCGGTAGGCGTACCGCCGCCAGATCGCCGAGAACCGCGCGTTGAAGCCGTGCGGGGCCTCCCGCAGAGCCCACACCCGGACGTCCTTCGGCAGCCGCCCGGCGAGCCGCTTCAGCAGCTTCTCGTGATGCTCGCGCCAGACCTCCTCCGGCAGGTCGACGTGGGCGACCTGCCCGCGCGCGTGCACCCCGGCGTCGGTCCGCCCGGCCACGGTCAGCTCGTATGTCGTCCCCCCGGACCGGGTGACGGTCCGCAGGGCGTCCTCGATCTCCCCCTGCACGGTCCGCCGTCCCGCGGCCTGCTTGGCCCATCCGGAGAACTCGGAACCGTCATAGGAAAGGTCCAGCCGCACCCGCACGAACCCGGGCTGTACTTCGTCACTCACACAGAGATCCTCTCGGCAACACGAAAAGCGGGCCCGTCCCTGAAGAGGAACGGACCCGCAATCGCCCTGAAGGGGCGCGGAGAACCGCGCGAGAAGCCGCTACGAACCCGTAGCCGCGAACGCACGGTCCCCGGCGGAACGCTTACGCGTCCTTGGACTCCTCGGCCGCGTCGGCCTTGGTCTCCTCGGCGGCCGGAGCAGCCTCGGCGTCCTTCGCGGCGCGCTTCGTCGCGGCCTCGGCCTCGCCAGTGGCTTCCTGCGCGACCGTCAGCGCCTCGACCAGCTCGATGACAGCCATGGGCGCGTTGTCGCCACGGCGGTTACCGATCTTGGTGATGCGGGTGTAGCCACCCGGGCGGTTCTCGTAGCGCGGGCCGATCTCGGTGAAGAGCGTGTGCACGATGCTCTTGTCCGTGATGACCTGGAGCACCTGACGGCGGTTGTGAAGGTCGCCCTTCTTCGCCTTGGTGACCAGACGCTCGGCGTACGGGCGCAGCTTGCGCGCCTTCGCCTCGGTGGTGGTGATGCGGCCGTGCTCGAACAGCGCCTTCGCCAGGTTCGCGAGGAGGAGCTTCTCGTGCGCAGCGCTGCCGCCCATACGGGCGCCCTTGGTGGGCTTCGGCATGGTGTTTCTCCTAGGTGTCTGCCCCGGCCGTATCAGGTACCGGGGTCAGTATCCGAGCAGGCGGTCGCCTGTCGGAGATCCGGGGTCCGCTCGCGCGGGCCCCGGAGGTGGAACCGATCAGTACTGCTCGGTCTCCACGAAGCCCGCGTCCGCGTCGTCGTCGGCGCCGAAGGCGTCGGCGGCGGCGGTCGGGTCGAATCCGGGCGGGCTGTCCTTGAGGGCCAGGCCCATGCCGGCCAGCTTCGCCTTGACCTCGTCGATCGACTTCGCACCGAAGTTGCGGATGTCGAGCAGGTCGGCCTCGGAACGAGCCACGAGCTCACCCACGGAGTGGATGCCCTCGCGCTTGAGGCAGTTGTACGACCGAACGGTGAGCTCCAGCTCCTCGATCGGCAGCGCCAGATCGGCGGCGAGGGCGGCGTCCGTGGGGGACGGGCCCATGTCGATGCCCTCGGCGTCGATGTTCAGCTCGCGCGCGAGACCGAACAGCTCGACCAGGGTCTTGCCCGCGGAGGCCATGGCGTCACGGGGACGCATCGCCTGCTTGGTCTCGACGTCGACGATCAGCTTGTCGAAGTCGGTGCGCTGCTCGACACGCGTGGCCTCGACCTTGTACGTGACCTTCAGAACCGGCGAGTAGATCGAGTCGACCGGGATGCGCCCGATCTCCTGACCGACCTGCTTGTTCTGCACGGCGGAGACGTAACCACGGCCACGCTCGACCGTGAGCTCCATCTCCAGCTTGCCCTTGCCGTTGAGCGTGGCGAGGACGAGGTCGGGGTTGTGCACCTCGACACCGGCCGGGGGCGCGATGTCGGCGGCGGTGACCAGACCCGGACCCTGCTTGCGCAGGTACATCACGACCGGCTCGTCGTGCTCGGACGACACGACCAGCTGCTTGATGTTGAGGATCAGGTCGGTGACGTCCTCCTTGACGCCCGGCACGGTGGTGAACTCGTGCAGGACACCGTCGATGCGGATGGACGTGACCGCCGCACCCGGGATCGAGGACAGGAGGGTCCGGCGCAGGGAGTTGCCGAGGGTGTAACCGAAGCCCGGCTCCAGCGGCTCGATCACGAACCGGGAGCGGAACTCGTCGACGACCTCTTCGGTCAAAGAGGGACGCTGAGCGATCAGCATGGATGAATCCTTCAGTCAGGGGCGCCCGCTATTTGACGCCCGACTCGGTACTGCAAGGGTACGGGTGGCACATCTCCAACGAGACGTGCCACCCGAAACCCGGAAAAACCTGAGACGACCGTGCGTCAGACGCGGCGGCGCTTGGGCGGACGGCAGCCGTTGTGCGGGGTCGGCGTGACGTCCTGGATGGAGCCGACCTCGAGGCCAGTGGCCTGCAGGGAACGGATGGCGGTCTCACGACCGGCGCCCGGGCCCTTGACGAAGACGTCGACCTTGCGCATGCCGTGCTCCTGCGCGCGACGGGCAGCCGACTCGGCAGCCATCTGCGCGGCGAACGGCGTGGACTTGCGCGAGCCCTTGAAGCCGACGTGGCCGGCGGAGGCCCAGGAGATCACGTTTCCGGCCGGGTCCGTGATGGACACGATCGTGTTGTTGAACGTGCTCTTGATGTGCGCCTGGCCGTGCGCGACGTTCTTCTTTTCCTTGCGGCGCACCTTCTTGGCAGCGCCCTGACGTCCCTTGGGGGGCATCTATTAACTCCTACGGGAGGTGGTCGGTCCTACAGCGAAGACCGCTGATGAGCGTCCGCTGAGGACTACTTCTTGCCCGGCTTCTTCTTACCGGCGATGGCGCGACGCGGGCCCTTGCGGGTACGAGCGTTCGTGCTGGTGCGCTGACCGCGGACCGGCAGACCACGACGGTGACGGAGACCCTGGTAGCAACCGATCTCGACCTTGCGGCGAATGTCGGCCTGGATCTCGCGACGAAGGTCACCCTCGGTCTTGATGTTGGCGTCCACGTACTCGCGGATCGCGACGAGCTGCTCCTCGGAGAGGTCGCGAACGCGGGTGTTCGGGTCGACGCCGGTCGCTGCCAGCGTCTCCTGGGAAAGGGTCCGGCCGATGCCGAACACGTAGGTGAGGGCGACCTCCACACGCTTTTCGCGCGGGATGTCGACACCGGAAACGCGTGCCATTCAATGGCTCCAGTTGATCCTCGGAGGTCTTCCGCAGAACCGACCCCCAGCCGCCGGCCTCTTCCGTCGCAACGGGAGATTTGGTACGGACTGGGTCCCCGGCCTCCGAACCGGGGGTATCAGGCGGGAGAACCCGCCCGGGCCCTGCGTATGAACATATTCAGCTCGCGTCGCGCGAAGTCTCTGCGATATCGATGCAGAGGGTGTGATCCGTGTGCGATCAGCCCTGGCGCTGCTTGTGGCGCGGGTTCTCGCAAATGATCATGACCCGACCGTGACGGCGGATCACCCTGCACTTGTCGCAGATCTTCTTGACGCTCGGCTTGACCTTCATTGGGTGAGGTTCTCCGGGTCAGTTGCCGCCGACCCCGAACGCCCGCGGGGCGCACGAGGACCTGGGCAAGATCTACTTGTACCGGTAGACGATCCGGCCACGCGTCAGGTCGTACGGAGACAGCTCCACCACGACCCGGTCGTCAGGGAGGATGCGGATGTAGTGCATACGCATCTTGCCGCTGATGTGTGCCAGGACCTGGTGGCCGTTCTGGAGCTCGACCTTGAACATGGCGTTCGGAAGAGACTCGACGACAGTGCCCTCGATCTCGATGGCACCTTGCTTCTTGGCCACGCTTCGCCCTTCGAATCGACTACCTTGATCGGCTCCCCCGCCTTTTCCCTTACGGGCGCATGCGGACATGCGGGTGCACGAGAGCCGACGAGTCAGTCTACGTCAGCCCCCGCAGAAACACGAATCGAGAAGTCTGCCCCACGAGGGAGATCCTTAAGCGACACAGGCCTCGCCCAGCCCGTCCGGCGTCTGAGGACGAGCACCTATTGAGGACCGAAGCGGGGGTCTGGGGCCACAGCCCCCAGTCCGCCTCCCCAGCCCCCAGTCCGCCTCCCCAGCCCGTCCGGCGTTTGAGGACGAGGCCCTTTCGGGGGCCGAAGCGGGGGTCTGGGGCCACAGCCCCCAGTCCGCCTCCCCAGCCCCCAGTCCGCGTCCCCAGCCCGTCCGGCGTTTGAGGACGAGGCCCTTTCGGGGCCGAAGCGGGGGTCTGGGGGCGGCAGCCCCCAGGGACGGGACGGGAAGGGGCGGCGGGGGCGAGAAGACCCGCCCGTGCCCCCGGAGGAGACCTCGGGCCAGCGGGTCCGGCGCCGCCACCACACCGTGCTCCGCCAGCTTCGCCCTGCCACCGTCCACCGCGGTCAGCACCAGCGGCCCCGCCTCCGTCAACGCCACCGAGTGCTCCCAGTGCGAGGACCACGTCCCGTCGGTCGTGATGACCGTCCAGTCGACCAATCCCAGACGCCGCCCTCGCGGGTGTGGCGCCGGGGCGCCACACAAGCTTCGAGCGGCTGCGCCGGCCTCCGCCCGGCGGACCGTCCCACCGTCAGGCCAGCGGGTCCGGCGCCGCCACCACACCGTGCTCCGCCAGCTTCGCCCTGCCACCGTCCACCGCGGTCAGCACCAGCGGCCCCGCCTCCGTCAA